>CAZORA010000031.1:24419-29915 GCA_964582225.1 uncultured Dokdonella sp.
CTGGTCGATCCGGGCATTGCCGTGAGCAAGGCGTCCAACCCGGCCAGCGGCACGAGCGTGACGGCGGGCCAGACGATCACCTACACGCTGACCGCGGTAGTGAGCCAGGCTGCGCTGACGCAGCCGCTGGTGTTGACCGACACCTTGAGTGCGGGCCAGACCTTCGGCAGCGTGACCGTTCCGGGCGCCTACACGGCGAACGTGGGCGGCGCACCGACCCTGGTGTTCACCTTGCCTGCGGGCACGGTGCCGGGCAGCTACTCGGTGAGCTACACCGCGACGGTCGACAACAACGCCTCGGGTAGTGTCGGCAACATCGTGGTGGCGACGGGCGGTGGCCCGACGCCGCCGAGCTGCAACACCTGCTCGACCACGCATCCGCTGGTCGATCCGACGGTGACGTACGCCAAGAGTTCGGACCCGGCGTCGGGCACCGCGGTCAGCGCGGGCGACACGATCAGCTACACGCTGACGGCGACGGTGGCCAACTCGGCGCTGCTGAGCGACCTGGTGCTGACCGACGTGCTGTCGGGCGACCAGGCCTTCGCGGCGGTGATCAACCCGGGCAGCTTCACGGCGGATACCAGCGGGGCGCCGACCCTGCAGTTCACGCTGCCGGCGGGTACGGCCCCGGGCAGCTACCCGGTGACCTACACGGCGACGGTGAACAGCGACGCCACCGGCAGCGTGGGCAACGCGGTGACCGGCACCGGCGGCACGCCGCCGGGCGGCAACCCGCCGGGCTGCGCGACGCCGGGCGGCTGCGAGACCACGCATCCGCTGACCGATCCGACGGTGACGTACGCCAAGAGTTCGGACCCGGCGTCGGGCACCGCGGTCAGCGCGGGCGACACGATCAGCTACACGCTGACGGCGACGGTGGCCAACTCGGCGCTGCTGAGCGACCTGGTGCTGACCGACGTGCTGTCGGGCGACCAGGCCTTCGCGGCGGTGATCAACCCGGGCAGCTTCACGGCGGATACCAGCGGGGCGCCGACCCTGCAGTTCACGCTGCCGGCGGGTACGGCCCCGGGCAGCTACCCGGTGACCTACACGGCGACGGTGAACAGCGACGCCACCGGCAGCGTGGGCAACGCGGTGACCGGCACCGGCGGCACGCCGCCGGGCGGCAACCCGCCGGGCTGCGCGACGCCGGGCGGCTGCGAGACCACGCATCCGCTGAGCGGCAACCTCGGCATCGTCAAGGTGCTGGCGGCGGAAGACGGAATGGTTGCCGGCGTTGCCGAGCCGGGGGAGACGTTGACTTATCAGATCACCCTGAGCAACAGCGGCGGCGTTGCGGAGACGGGAGTCGCGATCACCGACCAGCTCGATCCGAACACCAGCTTCGTCAGCGCCGATCACGGCGGCACGCACAGCCTGGGCGTCGTGACCTGGACCGGCCTCACGGTGCCGGCCGGCGGCAGCCTGGTGCTGGTGGTCGAGGTGCAGGTGGATGATCCGATTGCGCCGGGCGTGACCCGCATTGCCAACCTCGTTTATGAGACCGGCATGACGCCACCCGCCTGCCCGCCGAGCGGCCCGCAGTGCGTGGTGACGCCGACCGCGCCGGACGTGACGGTGACCAAGGCGGTGTCGGCGGAAAGCATCGACGCCGACGGCGTCGCCCAGCCGGGTGAGGAAATCACCTACACCATCACCCTGCGCAACGAGGGCGGCACGCCCGCGCTCAACACCATCGTCAACGAATGGGTGCCCAACCACACCCGCTTCGTCGGCGGGGTGCCGACCTGGAGCTGTGCGCCAGGGTCGCCGGCCGGTACGGCCTGCGACAACCTGGTCGACGTACCGGCGCACGACGGCAGCCAGCCGGGCCTGGTGAGTCTGACCTTCATCGTGCGGGTCGACGATCCGCTCGCTGCGGGAGTGAGCGAGATTGCCAACGGCGTAGCGGTCAACGACGGGCCGCCGCCGGACTGCGCCTCGACGCCGACCCTGCCGGCCTGCGCGGTGATGCCCGCGGTCAACCTGCGCTTCACCAAGACGGTCGCCGCGGTCACCACCACCGGTCCCTCGACGTTCCGCGTCGACTACGACATCGAGATCGTCAACCTCGGCGGCGGTGCGGCCAGCTATACCGCGACCGACACGCCGAACTTCGCGCCCGGCGTGGTGTTCACCGGCAACGCGCAGGTGAGCAGCGTCGGCGGAACGGTGAACCCGGCGCTGCCGGGCGGCCAGTTCCTGCCGGCCAACGGCAGCACGGTGCAGATCTCGGCGGCCAACCTCAGCATTGCCGCGGGCGCGACCCACCACTACACGGTGAGCGTGCCGATCGGAGTACAGCCGGGCTCGCTCGGCGACGCGGTCTGCGACGGCACACCGGGCCACGGTCTGTACAACGCGGCTGCGCTGAGCGGCAGCTACGTCCTCGACAGCGCCGCCTGCGCGCCGGTGGACGGTGATGTCGCGCTGATCAAGCTGGTGAAGTCCGTGACCCTGGACCAGGATTTCAACGGCAACCAGTATGGCGACGTGGGCGACGTGCTTGCCTACAGCTTCGCGATCAGCAACGTCGGCACGGTGCCGCTGAGCACGGTGCAGCTGTTCGATCCGCGTGTGCAGGGCCTGTCCTGCGCGCCCTTTACCGACGGCGGCCTGCCGTTCAAGGTGCTGGGCGGCGACGAGCTGTTCGACAGCGGCTTCGAGTTCCGCGCCGGCGGCGGCAGCCTGCAGCCGGGCGACTCGGTGCAGTGCTTCGCGGGCTACGTGCTGACCGCGACCGACGTAGCCAATCGCCGCGTCGTGAACTCGGCGACCGCGACCGGTACCGGCCCCGCGGGCCAGACGGTGTCGTCGGTTGCGACCGCCATCTTCACCGCGTTCCGCTGAGGAGCAAGGACATGAACCAGTACCATACGAGCTCCATCTTCGGCCTCGCCCTTGTCGTCGGTCTCGGAATCGCCGCGGCGCCCGCCGCGGCGGGCAGCCTGCAGGTCAGCGAGGCGGCGCGCGACACGCCGAGCGGCGATTTCGTCTTCACCATCCGCAACCAGGGCGCCGGCGCGCTGCACGAACTGCGCCTGCGCGCCGATCGCGATCACCTGCTGGGCTGCGGCGAGACGGCCAGCGGCGAGTCGGGCGCCGCAGATCTCGGCCTGCTGGCGGCGGGCGCGAGCCTCGAGTGTCGCCTGCGGCCCGCCGGGGCTTCCTCCGCGCGCGACGCCAGCGTCGTCCTGAGCGCGCGCGGCGCTGACGGTCTGCCGCGCGTGCAGGCCCTGCGCTTTGCCTTTGCGCCGGTCGCGACGCCCGATCAGGGCATCGTCGTCCTGCTCGCCGGCGGCGTGCACGACGACGCCAACGCGGACGGTCTGCTCGATGCGGGCGAGACCATCGACTACTTCTACCGGGTTCTCAACCTCGGTACCGGAACGCTGTCGAATCTCGCGCTGGTCGACATCGACGGCGCCGTCGGCTGCCCGTACACGACGCTCGCGACCGGCACCTGGATGTCTTGCACCTCTCAGCACCTGATCAGCGCGAGTGAGGCGAGCGACGGCTTCGTCATGAACGAGGCCGAAGTCAGCGGCCTCGACGACCTCGCCGAGCCGGTCGAGGCCAACGACATGGTGCTGCGGGTGAACCTCGGCGGCGACGCCGACGTGCGCGCGTTCAAGAGCCCGCTGCTGGCCGACGACGTCGACGCCAGCGGCTACGCCAGCGTCGGCGATCTGGTCCGCTACACCTTCGTGCTCGGCAACAGCGGCGGCGATCCGCTGAGCGCGGTCGATCTGCTCGAGCCCGATCCGAGCCGCATCGACACCCCGATCAGCTGCGCCGCGACCACCCTCGACGGCCAACCTTTCGCCGGTCTGGGCAGCGGTAGCCTGCAGCCGGGCGATGCGCTGCTCTGCAGCGCCGACTACACCATCCGCACCTCCGACGCGAGCGTCGGCTCCGCCGACAACCTGGCCGAGATCAGTGCCCAGCCGAGTTTCGGCGGACCGATCTACGGGGCGGCCGCCTCGGCGGTGGTGGTGCCGGCGGCGGCCGAGATCGAACTGAGCAAGACCCTGCTCGCGGAGAGCGGCGTCCAGTCCGGAATTGCCGAACCTGGCGAAACCTTGAGCTACATCATCCGGGTGCGAAACATCGGCGGCGTGGACGCTTTTAACGTCGCGGTGGTCGATCCGCTCGACCCCAACGTGAGCTTCGTCAGCGCCGATCACGGCGGCAGCTTCGGCAGTGGCAGCGTGTCCTGGGCCGGACTGACGATCCCGGCCGGCGGCTATCTCGACCTCAACGTGGTGGTCCGCGTCGACGACCCGCTGGCCGCCGGCGTCGACCGCATCGTCAACCTCGCCGTACTCGAGGGTGGCACTCCGCCCGACTGCAGCAGCGCTCCGCTGCCGCCCGAGTGCGTGGTGCTGCCGACCGCGGGCGAGGTGGCGATCGCCAAGGTCCTGCTCAGCGAAAGCGGCAGCCAGCCGGGCGTCGCGGAGCCGGGCGAGACGCTGGTCTACGGCATCCATTTGAACAACGCCGGCGGCAGTCCGGTCAGCGGCTACGGCGTGAGCGACCCGCTCGATCCGAACGTGAACTTTGTCGGCGCCGATCACGGTGGCGTCTACGCGGCGGGCACGGTGACCTGGACCGGACTGACGATCCCGACCGGCGGCAGCCTGAGCCTGCAGGTGACCGTCACGGTCGACGACCCGCTTGCTGCGGGCGTCACGCAGATCGTCAATCTCGCCCATGAAACCGGCACGCCGCCGGTCGACTGCAACCTGCTGCCGACCCCGGATGCCTGCGTCTTGCTGCCGGTGGAGGAATCGCCGCGGCTGCAGGTCACCAAGACCGTCGCCGAGAGTTCGGTGGCGCCGGGTGGCACGGTGAGCTTCAGCATTACCGTGCGCAACGTCGGTACGGTCGACGTCGCCAACATGACCGTGTCCGACCCGCTGCCTGCCGGCATCGTCGACTTTGCCTGGAGCTGTATCGCGGCAGGAGGCGCAAGCTGCGCCAACGCCAGCGGCAGCGGCGCCATCTTCGAGACGATCCCGCTGTTCCCGGTTGGCGGCAGCCTGGTCTACAGCATCGTCGCCACGGTGGCGGACAACGCCAGTGGCAGCCTGCTCAACCGGGTACAGGTGGAGCCCTCGTCGCTGGCCCTGTGCATGCCGGGCGCGACTCCTGGGCCCTGCGACGCTTCGGCGACGGTTCCGGTGATCCCGGCAGCCGGACCCGTGGTTCCGGTGCCGGTCGACGGCCGCCTCGCACTGCTGCTGCTTGGCCTCGGCCTGGTGCTGCTCGCCGGGCGCAGGGCCGCGCGCTCCTGAGCGATCGAAACCGCCCGCGCGAGCGGGCGTGACTGCAAGGCCCCGGCGCTCTCCGTCGGGGCCTTTTTCGTAGCAGCTGCGCACAAAGCCCGCTGGTGCTATATCTGTCGCCTTAGGGAATGTCTGAACAAGCCCGTCATGCCCCCCAACTTCCGCACTTCACGCCTGATTCGTGTGCCCGGAAACCCCCGCTGGG
>CAZORA010000032.1:0-29153 GCA_964582225.1 uncultured Dokdonella sp.
TGATGCCGGCCAGCGCGATCATGCCGATCATCGAGGTGGCGGTGAACTGTGCGCCGAGCAGGGCATGGCCGGGCATCACGCCGATCACGGTAAGCGGAATCGGCGCCATGATGATCAGCGGCACGACGTAGCTGCGGAACTGGCCGACTACCAGCAGGTAGATCAGCAGCAGGCCGACCGCGTAGGCCAGGCCCATGTCGCGGAAGGTCTCCCAGGTGATCTGCCATTCTCCATCCCATTTGATCGAGAAGTCGGCGGTATCCTCCGGCTGCGCGAGGAAGTGCTGGGTGAGGGCGCGACCGTCGAGCGGCTGCTTGGCGAGGCCGGTGACTTCGGCGAACATGCCGTAGAGCGGGCTGTCGCTGTGTCCGGCGACGTCGCCGGTGACATAGACGACCGGCAACAGGTCCTTGTGCAGGATCGCCTTCTCCCAGTTCGCTTCGTGCACGCGAACGACCTCGGAGAGTGGCACCAGGGCGCCGCTCGCGCTCTTCACCCGCAGCGCGAACACCCGGTCGAGTGAAGCCTGCTCGCCGGCCGCCAGGCGCAGCCGGATCGGCACCGCATATTTGGCGCGCCCGTCCTGCAGGAAGCTCGCGTCGCTGCCGCCGAGCGCGGTGCCGAGCGCTGCGGCGATCTGCGCCTGCGACAGGCCCAGGCGCGCGGCGCGCTCACGGTCGACCACCACGATCTCGCGCGGCGCATCGGCCTCCACGCTGCTGTCGAGGTCGACCAGCTCCGGGTTTTGCCGCATGCGTGCCTCGAGCGCGAGACCGAGGGAGCGCGCGCGGGGATAGTCTGGGCCGTAGATCTCCGCCACGATCGGCGCCATCACCGGCGGACCCGGCGGCACCTCGACCACCTTGACCGAGGCGCCGTGGCGCGCACCGATCGCCGCCAGCGCCGGGCGCACCGAAAGTGCAATCGCGTGGCTTTGCCGCTTGCGCGCGTGCTTGTCGACCAGGTTCACCTGCAGATCGCCGACGTTGGCGCCGCCGCGCAGGTAGTACTGGCGTACCAGACCGTTGAAGTTGATCGGCGCCGAGGTGCCGGCGTAGCCCTGATAGTTCAGGACTTCCGGCACCGAATCTAGCGCCGCAGCGAGTTCGCCGAGCACGCGGTTGGTGGTTTCCAGCGTGCTGCCTTCGGGCATGTCGAGGACGATCTGCAGCTCGCTCTTGTTGTCGAAGGGCAGCATCTTCATGACCACCACGCGTGCCACCACCAAGCCGACCGCGGCGAGCACCAGGACGCTCATTGCGGCAAAGAGCCAGTGTCGACGCCGCCGCGCGCGCCGGTCGGCCAGGAAGGGATGCAGCAGGCTGGCGAACAGGCGGTGACTGCGGTCTGGTCCCTGCGCCTCGGGCGCCGCTGCAGTCGGCGAATGGCGCCGCAACAGCTTCAGCGACATCCAGGGGGTGACGATCAGCGCCACCGTGAGCGACAGCAGCATGCCGGCGCTCGCATTGATCGGGATCGGTCGCATGTAGGGGCCCATCAGCCCCGACACGAAGGCCATCGGCAACAGCGCAGCGATCACCGTGAAGGTGGCGAGGATGGTCGGTCCGCCGACTTCCGCCACCGCCAGCGGAATCGCCTCGCGCAGCTTGCGGTGACCGAGCGCCATGTGGCGATGGATGTTTTCCACCACCACGATCGCGTCGTCGACCAGGATGCCGATCGAAAAGATCAGCGCGAACAGCGACACGCGGTTGATGCTGAAGCCCATTGCCCAGGACGCGAACAAGGTCAATGCGAGGGTGATGACGACCGCGCTGCCGACCACGATCGCCTCGCGCCAGCCGAGCGCGACCAATACCAGCAGCACCACCGAAAAGGTGGCGAAGATCAATTTCTGGATGAGCTTCTGCGCCTTGTCGTTGGCGGTCTGGCCGTAGTCGCGGGTGATTTCGACCTGCACGCCTTCGGGGATGCTGAGGCCCTTCAGCAGTTCCACCCGGCGGCTGATCGCGCGGGTGATGTCTGCGGCGTTGCTGCCGGGTTTCTTGGCGATCGCCAGCGTCACTGCGGGTGCCACGCCCTGTAGCGGACCCGCCCTGCCGGGCGGCGCGCCGTGCCAGGCGTAGCTTTTCGGCAGATCGGCGCCGGAGTGGATCGCGGCGACATCGGCGAGGTGCACCGGTGCGCCGTTCTTGAGGCCGATCACCAGTCCGGCGATTTCCTCGGCGTCGGCGAGGAAGCGACCCGCGGTCACCGGGCGTTCGGCGTCGTCGGCGACTCGCGCGCCGACCTGGCGCACCAGGTTGGCCGCGGCCAGGGCTTGCGCCAGATCGGCCGGATCCAGGCCGTAGGCGGCGAGCCGCGCCGGGTCGAGCTCGACCAGCACCGCGCGATCGGGCGCACCCACGGTATAGACGTCGCGGGTGCCCGGCACGCGCTTGAGCTCCGCCTCCAGGCTATGCGCGACTTCCGCCAGCTCGAGAGCACCGCGCTCGGGATCGTCGGTCCACAGGGTGAGGCTCATCACCGGCACGTCGTCGATCCCCATCGGTCGCACCAACACCGGGCCGGCGCCGAGCGCGGCAGGCAAGCGGTCGCGGTGCGACTCGATCTGGTTGTAGAGCCGCACGAGCGCATCGCGGCGCGGCACGCCCACCTGAAACTCCGCGGTGACCACCGCACCGCCGGCCCGGCTCACCGAATAGACATGCTTGATGCCTTCGATCTCGGCCAGGCTCTGCTCGAGTGGATAGGCCACCAGGTTTTCCACGTCCTCCACGCTCGCGCCGGGGAAGGGCAGCATCACGTTGGCCATGGTCACGTCGATCTGCGGCTCTTCCTCCCGCGGAGTGATCAGCACTGCGGCGACGCCGAGCAGCAGCGCGGCGACGGCAATGATCGGCGTCAGCGGCGAGCCGAGGAAGGTCTTGGCGAGCCAGCCGGAAAGCCCGAGGCGGGGTTCAGTCATGGCGCTGTTCCGCGATCCACAGGCCCGCCGCCAGCGGGTCGATCGCGATCGTCTCGCCGGCAGCCAGACCCGCCAGCACCTCGATGCGCTCTCCATAGCGCTGGCCGAGGCGCAGCTGGCGCAAACTAACCCGGCTGGCGTCGACCACATAGACGCCACTGACTTCGCTGCGCTGCACCAGCGCCGTCGCTGGCACCAGCAGGCGCGTGTCGACGCCGGTGACGAAGGCAACCTTCACCGTCATGCCGGGGTTGAGCCCGGTGTCTTCTTCAGGCAGCTCCACGCGCACCTTGAAGCTGTGGGTCGTCGGGTCGGCATAGGGAAACAGCGTTACCGCACGGGCTTCGATGCGCCGGCCGTCTTCCAGCAGCAGCGCGGCCTGGCGCTGGGCGCGGATCGTCGCGATCTCGCTCTGCGGCACTTCGACGTTGACGCGCAGGCGGTTCAGCGAAATGCCGGCAATCAGCGGCTGGCCCGGCTGCACCGCTTCACCGATCTCGACGAAACGACGGGTGACGATGCCGGAGTAGGGGGCTCGCACCACGGTGTAATCCACTTGCTCGCCGGCCGCGCGCAGGGCCGCGCGGGCGGCATCCAGCGTCGCCCGGGCCGAGTCGCGTCGCGCCAGCGCCTGGTCCAGCTGGCTGCGCGCGACCAGCTGGCGGGCATGGATTTCGGCGATGCGCTGATAGTCGACCTCGGCGTTGCGCCAGGCGGCTTCGGCGCTGGCCACCTCGGCTTCGCCGCGGCGTCGTGCCGAGCGCTGCTCGACGTCGGTGAAGCGCGCCACGACTTGGCCTGCCTCGACGTAATCGTCGACGTCGAAGGGCAGCTCGGTCACCCGTCCGGCGGTTTGCGCGGAGAGGGTTGCCTGGTTGACGGCTTCGACGACACCGTCCCAGATGTGCTCCGCGCGTGCCGGCTCGGCGTTGACCGTCAACACCGCGAGATCGGGTTTTGCGCCGGCCTGCGGCGGCGGCTGCACGTCGCTGCCGCAGGCGGTGAGCAGGGCGCTCAGGGCGAGAAGGAGAAGGCTTCGCATCATGCTGGATTTCCGGTTCGGTCGCTGGAGATCACGGGTGGCGCCGGCTGCGCTGCGGTCGGGCGTCAGCGGCGCGCGGCGTCGGAGGGGAACGCGCAGCCCGGCTTGAAGCCGAGCCGGCGCAACAGCATCGCGGCCGGGCAGAAGCCGGTGAAGGCGGTCTGCAACAGGTTGAGGCCAACGAAGACCGTGAGCAGCAGCCACCAAGAAGAGGCCAGCTGGGCGAGAGCGAGGCTCAGCAGGATCATGAGACCAGCGAAGGCCATCACGGCACGGTCGAGATTCATGGCAATTCTCCTCGAAGGTTGCGGACGACGGGTTTCGGGGCGTGTGGTTTGCGGTTCCATGGCGACGCTGCATGCGTCGGCCCGCAGCGCGGCGCCACCGGCCAACTAAACATGCGAAGTATCTACATTAGGAGTAGCTTATATGAAATCGATCTACACGTCAAGCTCGCGCGATTCTCCTTCTGCTTGCACAACATCAGTGGCAACTGTATTAGCAGAGGCGCATACTTGATGGGTTCGATGCCATTTCAGGAGATGGTCCATGTCACACGCTGCATTGAGCGCACCGCAGCTGGTCGCTGCCGCGCAAGCCAACATCGAGGAAATCGCCGCTGCCGAGCTCGAGCGTCGGGTAGCCGCTGGTGCCGCGCTGGTCGACGTGCGTGAGCCTGGCGAGTTCGCCGAAGCTCACATCGCCGGTGCGGCCAACATTCCGCGCGGGGTGCTCGAGTTTCAGGTCGAGGCGCATCCGGCGCTCGCCTGCCGCACCGCGCCCGAGCTGGCCCTGCGCGAGCGGCCGCTGGTGCTCTACTGCCGCACCGGCGGGCGTGCCGCGCTGGCGGCAGAGAGCCTGCAGCGCATGGGCTTCAGCGCGGTCGCCTCGCTCGCCGGCGGCTTCGAGGCCTGGCAGGCCGCGGGCCGCGCCGTGTCGCGCGCGGCCTGAGGCGTGGCGAGAGTGAGTTCCCCGGGTTCCCGTACCGCCCCGCGCGCGCTGCGCCGGCTGGACCTGGAAAGCATGCGTCAGCATGCCGACCAGGCCGCTGAACTGCTCAAGGCACTCGGGAACGGCCAGCGTCTGCGCATCCTCTGCCTGCTGGTCGACGGCGAGAAGTCGGTCGGTGAGCTGAACGAGCACCTGGATCTCAGCCAGTCGGCGCTCTCGCAGCATCTGGCGCGCCTGCGCGAGGAAGGGCTGGTGCAGACGCGCCGGGAGTCGCAGACCATCCACTATCGCCTTGCGAACGGCCCCGCCGGCGCCCTGATCGGCACCCTGCACGACATCTACTGCGGACCTTGAGGGCTTCCGCTTTCGCGGTGCGGGAGTCTGCTCCGGAACCCACCTGAGGCAGCCCGATTTCCTGCCGCTTGACAGGGCCATTGTTTACGGATGTAATTTCTCTCGTCGGTTACAGGTGTAAACGATATGCGCATCAGCGAAGCGGAAAGCGTGATCATGGAGGCCTTGTGGCGGGCGACGGCGCCTTCCAGCGCGGAAGAAGTCGTCGCGGCGGTCGCGAGCGAGCAAAATTGGCAGGAGCCGACCGTAAAGACCCTGCTCAATCGCCTGCTGCGGAAGAGGGTGATCGCGGCGAGTCGTGACGGCCGGCGCTATCTGTATCGGCCCTTGCTCGAGCGCGAGACTTGGGTTGCGGAACAAAGCCGTAGCCTGCTGGATCGCCTGTTCGGAGGTCAAGTCTCGGCGCTCGTCGCGCATTTCTCGCGCAGCGAATCCCTGAGCCGCGAGGAAATCGACGAACTGCGTGCCTTGATCGAGGAGATTCAGCATGAGCGCTGACATCTTGCTCGCGCTCGGACGACTCAACCTGGTCGGTTCGCTGGCGATCCTCACGCTGTTGCTGCTGCGTCGCCTGCTGCGGGGCGCCTTTGGCGCACAGATAGCCTATCTGGCTTGGCTCTGCGTGCCGCTTGCGCTGGTTGCCAACCTGCTGCCGGCGCCGGCTCAGCCGATCGTGGAGTTTGCCGAGGCGTCGATCGTCGCCGCCGTGGTGCCCGCGCTGGGACAGGCCGCAACGGGTCGCGATCTCGCTCCGTGGCTGCTGTTCGTCTGGCTCACGGGCGTCGCCGCGACTGCCTTCACCTTCGGGCTGCAGCAGCGCCGCTATCGGCGCGGTCTCGGTCGCCTGATGCCGCGCGAGGGAGGCCACGTTCTGCAGTCGGATTCGATCTTTGCCGGTCCCGCGCTGCTCGGCGCATGGCGCGCTCGCGTCGTGCTGCCGCTGGATTTCGAGCAACGCTATGACCCGCGCGAGCGCGAGCTGATTCTGGCCCATGAGGAAAGCCACCGTCGTCGCGGTGACGCCTGGGTCAACGCGGGATTGGCGCTGCTGCAGTCGCTCAACTGGTTCAACCCTTTGCTGCACTACGGCGTGGCGCGATTCCGCCTCGATCAGGAGCTGGCCTGCGACGCCGCGGTGCTCGAACGTTTTCCGGAAGCGCGGCGGCCCTATGCCGACGCGATGTTGAAGGTACAGCTGGCCGGTCGGCCGCGGCAGGAGCCGCGGTTGCCGGTCGGCTGTCGCTGGCCATCCGGCCGAACCCTGAAGGAGAGGATTCTCATGTTGAAACATCCCCTGCCCGACGCCCGCAGGCGCGCCGGTGGTTTCGCCCTGATTACCCTGCTGATGTTCGCAGCGTCCGCGGTCGCCTGGGCCAGCCAGGCGCCGCGCTCGTCACTCGCGCTTGCCCAGACCGGCTCGGCACCCACTGCACAAGGCGCCGTGGCTGACGCCAGCCAACCGTCCTATCGAGCTCTGCGGCCGCCGGTCTATCCGGCAGAGATGATCGCGGATCGGACTCAGGGAACCGTCGTGTTGCGCGTGCTGGTCGGCGTCGACGGCGTGGTGCAGAAGGCCGAACTGGAAAGCACGCGGCCCGCGCTACTCGACGCTGCTCTGGTCGACTCCGCCATCCGTGCGGTGCGCGACTGGACCTTCAACCCGGCGCGAAGCAACGGTCAGGCAGTCGAAGCCTGGGTCGTGGTCCCGATCCAATTCGAGCTTCCGGGTGGTCCGCAAGCTGAGGAGGAGCCGGTCGGCCCCGGGGCACTCGATACGATCCGCGTGAGCGGCAAGCCGGCCAGCTGATCGAGAAGGCGCTCCTGCGGGTTCGACGGATGCCGACGCTCGCCGCCCACCACGCGGCCCAAGCGGGCGGCGGCTCGGCTAGAATGCGGGGTTTGCATTCGTCCATTCCCAAAGGAGTCGCTCCATGGCAGTCAAGGTCGCGATCAACGGCTACGGTCGCATCGGCCGCAACATCCTGCGCGCGCTGTACGAAGCCGGGCGCACCGGCGAAATCCGGGTCGTCGCGATCAACGATCTTGGCGATGCCGAGACCAACGCGCACTTGACCCAGTACGACACCGCGCAGGGCAGGTTTCCTGGCGAGGTGCGCGTCGAAGGCGGCGACTTGATCGTCAACGGGGATCGCATCAAGGTCTGCGCCGAACGCGACCCGGCGAAGCTTCCCTGGGGCGAGCTCGGCGTCGACATCGTGATCGAGAGCACCGGGCTGTTCACTTCGGGAGACAAGGCGAAGGCGCATCTCGACGCTGGCGCGAAGAAGGTGATCATTTCAGCGCCCGGTAAGAACGTCGACGGCACCTTCGTCTACGGCGTCAACCACGAGCAGCTCAAGGGTGAGTATCGGATCATCTCCAACGCCTCCTGCACCACCAACTGCCTGGCGCCGTTGGCCAAGGTGCTGCACGAGAAAATCGGCATCGTGCACGGGCTGATGACCACCATTCACGCCTACACCAACGATCAGGTGCTGACCGACGTCTACCACAAGGACCTGCGTCGCGCGCGCTCGGCCACCATGAGCCAGATTCCGACCAGCACCGGCGCGGCCGCCGCGGTCGGTCTGGTGCTGCCGGAGCTGAACGGCAAGCTGGACGGCTTTTCCATGCGCGTGCCGACCATCAACGTCTCGGTGGTCGACCTGAGTTTCGTTGCCGCGAGGCCTACCAGCAAGCAAGAGATCGACGCGGCCATTACCGAGGCGGCCAATGGCAGGCTCAAGGGCGTGCTGGGCGTCAACACCCAGCCGCTGGTGTCGGTCGACTTCAACCACAACCCGCTGTCTTCGGTCTATGACGCGACGCAGACCCGCGTCATGGAGGGAACCCTGGTCAAGGTGCTGTCCTGGTACGACAACGAGTGGGGCTTCTCCAACCGCATGCTCGACATGGTGCTGGCCTTCGCCAACGCCCGCTGAGCGCGGAGCGGATCAGCAAGGAACCGGATCACCGGCCTGCGCGCAGCGCGGGCCGGTTGTCAATGGGCGACCAGCAGCGGCAGGTCGCTCGACTGGAACAGGTGGCGGGTGGTTCCGCCGAGAACCATCTCGGCGAGCCGCGAGTGGCCCCAGGCGCCCATCACGATCAGGTCGGCACTGAGCGCATGGGCCGTATCGAGGATCGCCGCACCGTGCTCGCGCGTCGCGGTGAAGCGCTGGAACTCGGCGCGGATGCCGTGGCGAGCGAGCCAGGCGCGCAGGTCCGGACGCGGCAGATAGCGCAGGCCGAAGGGGTTTTCCTCGGGTTCGCCTTCGAGCACGATGACCTGATCGGCACGCGCGAGGAGCGGCAACGCGCCACGGATTGCGAGCATCGCGCCGCGGCTCTCGTTCCAGGCGATCACGATGCGGCTGCCGACGCTGCGCGGCCGAGCCGTTTCGGTGATGACCAGCACCGGCGCCGAAGTGTTGAATATCGTGCGCGACACCGTACCCCAGCCGGTCGGTGCATCGGGCACCACCTGCGACCGCTCGAGTACCAGCAGATCGCACCAGCGCGAGGCGTGGCAGAGCGACTCGACCACGTCGCCTTGGGCTACTTGCCATTCCCCCTGGAGTCCGTGACGCCCCAGTGTCGCGCGCCATTCCGGTTCCCAGGCGAGCGCCTCACGATAGAGCGTCTCGGTTTCGCTGGTGTAGAGCGCCACGGCTTCCGGCGCGGCGAACGAGGCTGCCGCGATCGGCACCACGTGGAGGCCCAGGGTCCAGGCGTGCAGCCGCTGCGCGAGCAATAGGCCGATGCTGGCGGCGGGGCAGGCCGCATCGTTGCGGCGCAGGTGGATCAACAGTTCCATGGATGAGGCTGCCATCGGTATGCGCTCGCCCTCCGCGCGACATTCTCCCCCTTATAGCTTAGCGCGCTGCGGGTGTTCGTTTCGCCCGCGCTCTGCCTTCCTGTCCGAATGCCGGCTTTGCGGTTGTGCGGCACTGGCGCGGTCGGCGATGATCCGCTAGCTTGCATTCTATTGCGTTGCAACAAACGTTCCCTGCGGGTTCGCTGGATGATCGCTAGCGAGGAGCCAGTCGCGCTATACAGCAGGGCCGAGGAACGCGCCTCGAGCCTGATCCACGCTTTCGGCGTGCTGCTGAGCGCGTGTGGTCTCATCCTCTTGGTGCCAACCGCAGCGCGCGGCGGCGGCGCTTCGCATGTGGCGAGCGTGTGCGTGTACGGCATCACCCTGATGCTTCTTTACACTGCCTCGACCCTGTACCACGGTGTCGGCCTGCAGCGTCTGAAACCGCTGCTGCGCCGGCTTGATCACGCCGCGATCTTCCTGCTGATCGCCGGCACCTATACGCCTTTCACTCTGATCACCCTGCGTGGCGCGTGGGGCTGGGCGCTGTTCGCCCTGGTTTGGAGCCTGGCCCTGGCCGGTATCGCACTCGAGTTCAAGCGCGTGCGCAACCGCGCGCTGATGTCCGCCCTGTACCTGGCGCTTGGCTGGATCGGGATCGTCGCGATCGTGCCTCTGGTCGAGCGGCTGCCGGCGGGCGGACTGTGGCTGTTGTTTCTGGGCGGCGCTGCGTACACCTTGGGCGTGCCGTTCTATCTGTGGAAGCGGCTGCCCTTCAATCATGCCCTGTGGCACGCCTTCGTGCTGCTCGGCAGCGTGCTGCAGTTCTTCGCTGTGTGGCTCTACGTGCTGCGTCCATCGAACGCCTGAAGTTCAACCCATTGCGAAGGCGAAGGCGAAGAGCCCCAGCATCACGAAGCCGATGCCGAGCTTCAACAGGCTGCCGATCATGAAGCCGAGCCAGGCGCCTACGCCCACGCCGGTGGCGCGGTGCAGGCCGCTGCCGGCGCCGATCTCGCCGAGCAGTGCGCCGACGAAGGGCCCGAGCACGAGGCCCGGAATGCCGAAGAAGAATCCAACCAGGGTGCCGAGTGCGGCGCCCACCACCGCCTGGCGACTGGCGCCGACGCGCCTGGCGCCGGCTACTCCGGCGATGAAGTCGACCGCAAGCGCGATCAAGGTGAGCGCGCCGAGGATGATCAGGGTGAGGCCACCGACGTGGGCGAAGCCGTCAGCCCAGGCCGCCAGCAGCATGCCGCCGAAGATCAGCGGCACGCCGGGGATTGCCGGCAGCACGGTGCCGAGCAGACCGCCCACGATCAGCAGTGCGGCGATCACATAGCAGGCGAGCTGCAGGAGCGGGGACACGCGCCGAGGGCGACAGCAGAGCCGGGAGTGCTCAGACGCGCCCGTTGACTGGGATCAGGGCGCCGGTGACGGCCACCCCGCGCTCGGAGAGCAGGAACACGATGACGTCAGCCAGCTCGTTCGGCTTCACCCAGCGCTCGAAATCGGCCTCCGGCATGCTGGCCCGATTGGCCGGCGTGTCGAGCGTGCTGGGCAGCACCGCGTTGACCGTGATCCGCTCGTCCTTGAGCTCGGCGGCGAGCGCCTCGGTCAGGCGCGCGACGCCCGACTTGGAGGCCGCGTAGGCGCCCATGCCGGCCGCCGCGTGCCGCGCCGCGCCCGCGCCGATGTTGACGATGCGCCCGGCGCCGCGCCGGCGCAGGTGCGGGATCGCCGCCTTGCTGGCGGCGAGCG
Source organism: uncultured Dokdonella sp. (assembly GCA_964582225.1). Lineage (GTDB taxonomy): Bacteria > Pseudomonadota > Gammaproteobacteria > Xanthomonadales > Rhodanobacteraceae > Dokdonella_A. The sequence continues at coordinate 10,855 of CAZORA010000032.1, forward strand.
CGGTGCGCAGATTGACGTGGTAGAGCAGGTCCCAGGTGTCCAGCGAACCCTCGGCGAGCGTTTCCCAGCGGAAGGTGCCGGCGACGTTGACCAGTCCGTCGAGGCCGCCGAGAAGCAGCGCCGCGCGATCGATCGCCTGGGCGGCCGCCTTGGGGTCGGCGATGTCCACGCCGCCTACGAGTTCCGCCGCGGCGAGCGCCGTCGCCGGCGCTGCCGAGCGGTCGATGGCCGCCACCCGTGCGCCCGCAACTTGCGCCGCCAGCGTCACCGCCGAGCCGAGCGCGCCGAATGCGCCGGTGACTGCGATCAGCCTGCCTTGAAGGTTCATGATCGACGCCTCCGTGATCCAATGGGGCCCGCCATCATAGCCCACGGTGAGCGGATTCGAGCGCCGCCGAGGGGCGCCGTTCGGCTTCGCCTCGACGCGGAGTAGCGCGGCCTTCTGGCGCTTGCCGTGCCGGCCGATTGCGCCATGCGGCCTGCCGTCGGAGGTCGGCGAGCAGAACGTAGATGCCGCAGTGCGGCGCGACTTGCAGTCGCCGCCGGGGCTTCGCAGAATCGGCTGCATGAGTGGACGCAGCTGGCTCCTCGCCGTCCTCGCGCTGTCGCTGTTCGGTGCGCTGAACTGGACACGGCAGGGGTTCATCACGCGCGCCGAAGGCGTGCTGGTGGCGAGCGCGCCGCAGCAGAGCGCGCCGCGACATTCCGAGCCGCTCGAGCGTGGCGACTTCACCCTCACTCCACTGGCCGATTTCAGTCTCGAGGCGCGGGTGCTGTCGCGTGCGGATTATCGCTTCGACGCCGAGAGCGCGCTGTCGCCGACCGACCTCGCGCTCGGCTGGGGGCGCATGTCGGACAGCCGCGTCCTCGCCCGCCTCGACGTTCGTCAGGGGCGACGCGCTTTCCGCTATCGCTGGCTGGATGAGCCGCCGATCCCGCCCCGCGAGATCATCCGTTCGAGCGCCAACATGCACATGATCCCCGCCGACGACGCGGTGGCGCGTGAGCTTGCGGGCGTGCGCGCCGGCGACCTCATCCGCCTGCGTGGCCAGCTGGTGCAGGCGAAGCGCGGCGACGGCTGGCGCTGGACCAGCTCGCTGACTCGCGACGACACCGGCGATGGCGCCTGCGAGTTGGTGCTGCTGCGCGAGATCTCCCGGCGTGCAGCGACCGGCCCGGGCTGATTACGCTCAGGCGGCCAGTGCCGCGAAGGCGTCGCGGGTCAGATTCTCGGGTTCGTCCGCCGTGCAGACCACGTCGTCCTCGATGCGGATGCCGCCGTATTTGCGCAGCGCCTCCACCCGCGTCCAGTCGATTTCCCGTCCCGCGGGCCGTTCCTTCCACTGGGCGAGCAAGAGGTCGATGAAATAGAGTCCGGGCTCGATCGTGACCACCATGCCTGGTTCGAGCGGGCGCGTCAGGCGCAGATAGGGGTGCCCCGCGGGTCGCTCGATCCGGCCGCCGTCGGGGCCGGCCTGGAAGCCGCCGACTTCGTGCACCTGCGCGCCGATGCCGTGACCGAGGCCGTGTGGGAAGAACGCTGCGGAAAGGCCCGATTCGACCGCGCTCTCGGCGCTCGAGCGAATGATGCCGTGCTCCTTCAACACGCCGGCGAGGACCCGGTGCGCGTGCAGATGCAGCTCCGCATAGCTCTGCCCAGCGCGCACTCGGGCGCAAAAGCCCTGCTGGGCGGCGTCGACCGCATCGATCAGCGCGCCGAAGCCGTCCTCGTCCGCCCCGGCGTAGGTTCGCGTGATATCGCTCGCATAGCCGTGGAAGCTCGCGCCGGCGTCGATCAGGAAGGAGTGCACGCGCGCCGGTGGCGCGTGGTCGAAGCTCATGTAGTGCAGCACTGCTGCGTGACGATTCAACGCGACGATGTTGCCGTAGGGCAGTTCGCTTTCGACCTGTCGCGCTGCTGTCAGGTAGGCGAGGTGAATGTCGAACTCGGATTTTCCGGCGCGGAAGGCAGCCTCCGCCGCGCGATGGGCTTTCGCGCCGATCACGTTGGCGACCCGCATCAGGGCGAGCTCATAGGGCGTCTTGCCGCCGCGGCGCCAGTCGAGGCGCTGCAACACGGCCTGCGGATTGTTTGGCGTGAAGCCGTCGAGCGCGGCGTGGACGTCGCCGATGACCGCGCAGCGCGCGGCCTCCCGCGGCAGCTCCGCGCGCGCCGCGGGGGCCTCGTGGATCAGCGCGAGATCGAAATGCTCCACCCAGTAGCCCGCCGGTGCCCGCGGTACCACGTGCCAGTAGTCGCGCGGCTGCAGATACACGAGTTTTGGCCTCCGCCCTGGCGTGATCACCAGCCAGGAGCCGGGCGCGTCGGTCACCGGCAGCCAGTGCTTGAAGTGCGGATTGACCGTGAAGGGATAGTCCTGGTCATCCAGAAACCGGCCCACTGGCTGCCCGGCGGCGATCACCAGATGATCGAAGCCGCCGCGCTCGAGCGCGGCTGCCGCTGCGGCTTCTAGCGTGGCCAGGTGCGCGGCGTACAGCGGGCGGAAATCGGGGTGTGCAGTGCTCATGGCAGATCCTCGGATGATCGCTCATTGTGGCGCCGGCGCTGGCGCACGCAAGCCGCGGGACTCGTGTGGAAGACACAGGCAGTGCTCGCGAGACGTGACCGGCTTCAACCTCCGCTCACGATCCGCTCCACGCGCTGCAGGCCGCGCGGCAGCAGGCGGCCGCGAGCGGCGCGCGCGCCCTGATATTCGACCAGCTCGCTCCAGCGCAACGTCATCTTGCGCTGGCCCGCGTGGAGGATCACCTCCCCCTTGCTCTCCGCGATCACGGCAATGCCGACCAGGCGCTCGCCACCAGCCAGCCTGGCCCGCGGAATCTCGAGCAGCTTGTTGCCCTTGCCGCCCTTGTCGAGCTCGGGCAGTTCGGCGACCGAGAACATCAGCAGATGGCCGCTGCTGCTGACCGCGACGATGCGGTCGCGTGCGGTGTCGGCGACCCAGGCCGGCGCCAGCACGTGCGCCTGGGCATCCACGTGAATCACCTGCTTGCCGCCCTTCTTGTTGGCGAGCAGGGTGTCGAAGCGGGTGACGAAGCCGTAGCCGAAGTCCGAGGCCAGCACCAGGCGTGCGTTCGCCTCGCCGACCGCCAGCGCTTCGAACTGCGCGCCCGGAGGCAGGCTGAAGCGGCCGGTCAAGGGCTCCCCGTTGCCGCGAGCCGAGGGCAGGGTGTGCACCGGCAACGAGTAGCTGCGCCCGTTAGAGTCGAGAAAGGCAGCCTGCTGGTTGGTGCGGCCAGCGGCTGCGGCGAGAAAGCCGTCGCCTTCGCGGTAGGACAGTGCGGACGCATCGACCTCGTGGCCCTTGGCGGCGCGCACCCAGCCCTTTTCCGAGAGCACCACGGTGACCGCCTCGCTGATCACCAGGGCGGTTTCGTCGAGCGCCTGCGCGGCTTCGCCCTCGACCAGCGGGGAGCGCCGCGGGTCACCGTATTTCTCGGCGTCGGCGTGCAGCTCGTCGCGGATCAGGGTCTTTAGCCTTGCCTTCGAGTTCAGGATGACGTTGAGCCGCGCGCGCTCCTCCTCGAGTTGATCGCGCTCCGCGTCTAGCTTCATTTCCTCGAGCCGCGCGAGCTGGCGCAGGCGGGTCTCCAGGATGTAGTCGGCCTGCTCCTCGGAGAGCCGGAAGCGCGCGATCAGGACCGGTTTCGGCTGCTCCTCGCTGCGCACGATGCGGATCACCTCATCGAGGTTCAGAAAAGCCGTGTGCAGACCTTCGAGCAGGTGCAGACGCCGCTCGACCTTCGCCAGGCGGTGCTGCAGGCGGCGGGTCACCGTGTCCTGCCGGAAGCGCAGCCACTCGCCGAGGATCTGCTTCAGGTTCTTGACCTGCGGCTTGCCGTCCAGGCCGATCATGTTCAGGTTGACCCGGTAGCTCTTTTCGAGGTCCGTAGTCGCGTTCAGGTGCTGCATCATCTCGGCCACGTCGACCCGGTTCGAGCGCGGCATCAGCACGATTCGAATCGGGTTCTCGTGGTCGGACTCGTCGCGGATGTCCTCCAGCATTGGCAGCTTCTTGACGCGCATCTGCGCGGCAATCTGCTCGAGGATCTTCGAGGGCGACACCTGCCATGGCAGGGCGGTGATCACCACGTTGCCTTCCTCGCGAGTCCACACCGCGCGGCAGCGCACGGAGCCGGTGCCGCTGGCGTACATGGCCGCAAGCTCGGCGGCTGGGGTAATGATTTCCGCCGCAGTCGGGAAGTCCGGACCACGCACGTGCTCGCAAAGTGCGGTGATGCCAGCGGCGGGCTCTTCCAGCAGGCGGATGCAGGCGCTCGCCACCTCGCGCAGGTTGTGCGGTGGGATGTCGGTAGCCATGCCCACGGCGATGCCGGTCGAGCCGTTGAGCAGCACATGCGGCACCCGCGCCGGCAACCAGGAGGGCTCCTGCAGCGTGCCGTCGAAGTTCGGCGTCCATTCCGTGGTGCCCTGGCCGAGCTCGGCGAGGAGCAGCTCGGCCATCGGCGTCAGCCGCGATTCGGTGTAGCGCATGGCGGCGAAGGACTTGGGGTCGTCCTGTGAGCCGAAGTTGCCCTGGCCGTCGATCAGCGGATAGCGGTACGAGAAGGGCTGGGCCATCAGCACCATTGCCTCGTAGCAGGCCGAGTCACCGTGCGGGTGGAACTTGCCGATCACATCGCCCACCGTACGCGCCGACTTCTTCGGTTTGGCCGCAGCGTCGAGACCCAGTTCGCTCATCGAATAGACAATCCGTCGCTGCACCGGCTTGAGGCCGTCGCCGACGAACGGCAAGGCGCGGTCCAGCACCACGTACATGGAATAGTCGAGGTAGGCGCGCTCGACGTAGTCCTTGAGGGGGATGCGTTCGTAGTTGGTATCGGGATTCATGCGTAGGCGAACCGGGCGAGCAAGGGTCGGACCGCCCATTCTGCCACGCGTGCCGTGCGCGACCGCGGGCGTCCGCGATGAAGCTTGCGAGGCGCTCAGCTGCTCTGCAGCAGCTCACCCTGGTGCGTTCCCGCCTGCGCGAGTGATTCGTCCGCGCCCATGGCGACACGATTGCGTCCGGCGCGCTTTGCCGCGTAGAGCGCCGCGTCGGCGCGGGCAATGAGGCTGGCCGCGCTGTCCAGACGCTCGGCGCGGGCGATGCCGATGCTCACCGTCACCGGCCGCTGTGGCCACTCGGCCTCGCAGAACGACTGGCGCAGACGCTCGGCTGTGTGCGGGGCGCCGTCGCCGGCGCTTTCGCCAAGCAGCACTGCGAACTCCTCGCCACCATAGCGCGCCGCGAAATCGTCCGGCCGCAGCCCGCGCCGCAGGAGCTCACCTACGCGTCGCAACACCTCGTCGCCGGCCAGATGGCCAAAGTCGTCGTTGTAGCGTTTGAAGTGATCGAGATCGAGCATCAGCAGACTGAACCGGCGATCCTGCTCTCGCCGACCCTGCAGCAGGCGGACGAGAACCTGGTCGAAGGCGCGGCGGTTCGGGAGGCCGGTGAGGGCGTCGGTCGTGGCCATCGCGTTCAAATCCCGCAGCGCCAGCTGCTGGTGCTCCAGTCGCTCGGTCAAAAGTGCCACGCGCCAGACCGCCAGCGCCGCTCCGGCACCTGTGGCGAAGGCGAGCACGGCGATGATGGCGGCGTCATCCTCGCCCAGGTGATAGTGGGCCCACTGCAGAACCCAGGCGTAGACCAGGGGCAGCAGCAGCGAAGGCAGCAGCAGGCGGCGCGCGAAACGCCCGCCGAGACCGCGTGCGGTAGCCACCGAGCAGAGCGGGGACTGCGGGCGCGAGGCGGCCCAGGCGAGGCCGTTGGCGAAGATCAGCGCGGCGGCAATCGGAGTGGCGGGGCTGAAGATGCTGCTGGTTCCGCGCGCGGATTCGATGCCGATCGCCCCCAATGCCAGCATGCCGATGCCGAGCACCGCGGCCGAGAGCAGATCGCCGAAAGAGTCTCGGCAGCCGCGGCAGCAGGCGAAACCGCGCAGGCTCACCATCAGCAGCGCCACCGCAGTCATTGCCGGCATCCGGGAATCCAGCCGGAGCTCGCCGGTCGCCAGGCTCCATCGGTCGAGCCGCAGCTCGAGCGCGCCGAACAGATCGGCAAGGTTCGCGAGTGCCAAAATCAGCAAGGCGCTGGCCAGCGCCAGGCAGGTGAACTGTGCGCGGCGGGACGCGCTCTGCGCCGCAAGCAGGATGCCGCCTGCAAGCATGAAACCCAGCGTCGTCAGCGCGTGCATCGGCTGCAGCAGGCCGCTTCCGCGCAGGAGCAGCGGAGCTTGCAGCAGCCACAGGCCCAAGCCGAGGGCGCCGGTGGAGATCGTCGTCCAAGCGGCGATCCGTGCGTAGCTCAGATACAGGTGAACCGTTGCCGCATCCGCAGGGAGCGAAGGTCGCTGTGGATCGCTCATGTGCGGGCCGTCTGCGAACTACGCGCCCTGCGGCATCGATTCATGCCTTGGACCCGCAGCGGCGGCGAGAGGTCGTGAGACCACGTCCGCAAGGGCATCCGGCTATGCAGCCTCTTCGTTCAGGACCAGGCATCGCGGCCCAGCAGCGCGTTTGCGAGCTGCCGCCCGAAGCGTTGGGCGAAGCTGCCCTGGCTCGACTGGCTCGCTTCATCCATCGCGTTTGGATAGACGCGGGTCATCACCAGCAAATCCAGTTTGGCGTAGGCGTTCACCACGTCGAATACGTCGCCCATGTCGGCTTCGGCGCGGCGTGCGATTTCCTGCACCTGGCCGCCGTGCATCAGGCTGAGGCCGATGCGATGCTGCTTTACATAGCCTCTGCCGAGGTGCAACCAGCGCTGCAGACGGAGGTGGGCGGTCGGGTCGATTTCCCTCGCGAGCCAGCCGTTCGAGTGCAGGAACGCATCCAGCCAGCGCAGTCGAACCAGTGGTTTGGGCGCGATTTCTTCGCGCAGCCTGCGCAATTGGCGCGTGGTTGCGCGGCGCCAGTCTCCACCTTGCATGGGGTCCAGAAAATAGGGTTCCAGCTCGTGCAGCAGGGCGTGCGTGTGATAGGCGTCGCGGCCTGGATCGATCATCAGCGGCTGGAGCTCGGCGCGCTGGATCAGGACCGGGCCGTGCTGCAGCAGCGGCTCGAGGCGCGTGTGCTGGCGCTCCGGGCGGGGCAGCAAGAAGTCTGGCGCGAGCTCGAAGTCGAAGTTCTGCTTTGGTGGCGGCCGAGGTGTCGCAACGTGCAGGACGGGTGTTTCGTCGCTGGAGGTCTGGATGAAGCGTCGCGGCGCCGGCCGCGGCGCGTCAGCGACGCGGTTGAGCAGATCGAGCACCGCCTCGGCACTGGCACTGCGCGGCAGCGTGTGTGCAGCGCCGAGGACGTTCTCCCCGTCGTCCGCGACCACCGCGAGATGGCGCCCTTCATCCAGCGCGCGGATGCGCGCACAGCGCCCGCCAAAATCGCGCAGATCGGCGACTACGAGATCCGGCGCATCGTTGTCCGCGATGAGCTGCCACTCGTGCGCAAGCCTGCCGTTGAGCGCCGCCACGCAGCGAACGAAGCGCGCAGCCTCGGCGGGCGTCATGCCGGCGACGAACAGGCGGCGCTGCGCGCTCACGGCGCCCATCCGCTGCGGGTTGCATCCAAACGGCCGCACTGCGCCGTCGCTGCCCATGAGGAGCGTTCTCGCGCCGAGCGCGCCAACGAGCGGGGGCGCGTGAAATTCATGATTGGCGCACGCTCCCTGAACCCAGCAAGGGGCGTCCTCGTACCGCAAGGGTCTCCACGATCCTTTTCCCTGAGCGATCGGCTGCCGTCGATTGGATGCAGGAATTGTGCCGCATTCACGGAGCGCCGCCGCGGCGCAATCGTGACAATCTGCGGCGAGATCGCGCGCAGGGCAATGCAGACATCCGCCCAAGAGTGGATGCGAGGTGGCGGTCTGGCGATGCTCGCGCGATTCATCAGCGCGTCTCGCTGGCCTGCTCGCGCGCCGAGGGGTGGGTTCCGCCGCCGCGGAACCGCTTGACCGGTGCGCGGGCGAGCGGGGTTCACGGCTCGAACCCGTCCGCGAAGATCGAGTCGTCGACCGCGGCTTCCAGCTCCAGGGTTGCCGTGTTGTTGGCGGGCTCGGGATCGACCGCCGGCGCGTTGACCACGGCAGTCATCGAGTTGCTGAGGATGCCGCTGGTGCCTGGCGCGACGCTGCCGTCGACCGTGAATTCGAGCCGTGAACCCACCGGCAGGCTGACGCTGCCGATGATGTGGCCGCTGCCGCCAGCAGGGCAAGTGGCCCCGCCGCTCGGCGTGCAGATCCAGCTTGGCGAAAGGTAGGCCGCCGGGAAGGTGTCGACGAGCGTCACGCTGCCGGCGCTGCCCGGCCCTGTGTTGTCGACCTTGATGGTGTAGCGCAGCGGCGCGCCGGCGACGTAGGCGGAAGCGTCCGCGCTCATCAGAACCGCCACGTCGGCATCCGTGGGTGCGGTCTGGCAGTCGACCACCGCCCGGATCACCCAGTCGCCGCTGACCCCGAGGTTGGCCGCCGACAGCCACGCGAACGTGGTGCCGAGATCCGCATAGATGGCGTTGCGGTTGGGCAGGATGCCGTCATCGTCGCGCACCACGCTGGGATCGACCCCGGCCTGAGGTGGCTCGGCGAACTCGAAGGACACGACCAGGGTTTCGTTTGCGGCGACCGGCACGCTGAGCGGCAGCGTGCTGTTTTCGTCCAGATAGCGCCACTCGTTCAAGGCGTTGTCGGTCAGTACCGGGCCGGTGATGGTCTCGGCGAGTGCACCTGGCTGCGGGAAGCTGCCGCTGCGAAAAACCTCGATGCGGTTGCCGATCACCGCCGCGCCGGTACCGGTAGGCGAGCGCCAGAAAATCTGCACCGCGACCAGATTGCCGTCACAGGGGCTGGTCAGCCAGGACGCAGCCTTTTCGTCGGCAACGAAACCCCAGACGATCGCGGCGTCGCCAAAATCGGTCAGCGAATCGTTCTGCAGGGTTACTTCGTTGGCCATCACCGGGCCGGTGAACGACAATGCCAAGCTGAGGATCAGGGCGGTGCGCATGATGCTGCCTTTGATCTGATCGAAGCTCAGAGTCTGGCGCAAGCTCCATCCAAGTCAAGGCACGCGATCAAAATTCCGACAAGCGGGGGCTGAGTGATTGCGCGTGATCGCAGAGCTCGTCACTGCCGCTCTCGTCGCAGGCTGCTGCGGTGGTCTCAGCCAGCCGGGTGTTGGCATTCGCAGCTGGTCAATCGCGGGCGCAGGCGCCTTGTCCGACCGCTTACACCGCGTCCCTCAATCGCGTCCTTCACGGACAGTCGCCGTACTGGCCGCTACCCCCTCGGTCGTCAGTTCGCGCGCCTGCGCGCACAGCTGCGCATTGCCTTGCCCGCTGCAGGCAGCGTCCGTTACCGTGGCGATGCGCTTGGCGCTGTCGCTGGCGCCGCGGGCCAGGGCGATGCGCGCCGCCAGCAGTTCGGTCCGCACCCGCCGATAGCTCGCTTCGTCGCCGGGCGGTACCGCGAGGATCGCGGTGGTGATCGCCCCGGCTTCCTCCAGGTGGCCCAGCGCATGGAGCGTTTCGGCCAGACGGAAGCGCCAGTAGCGGGTGCGCGGATCCCCCGCACCGGACAGCTTGGCAGTGTCCGCGATGATCGTGCGCAGCAGTGGTTCGGCCTCGGCGTGGCGCCCCAGCACCTGCAGGGCACGTACGCGCGCACCGCGCGCGGCCACGTGCAACGCGGGAGGGGTCTCCGCGCCTTGCAGCAGCGGATCGGCCAGCAGCTCGTCGGCGCGCTGCAGCGCCGAGTGGCCTTGTCCGAGCGCGGCTTCCAGGTCGGCCAGGCCGATCACGGCCCAGAGGTAGTCGAAGGGGTGGGCTGCCCGGTCCATGCGCCAGGCGGCCACCGAGGTCAACTTTGCCTGTACGGCCTCATCCATGCGGCCCAGACCGTACAGCACGCTGCTGCGCAGTTCGTGCAGCTTGGCCAGGGATTCGGACAACTCGGCGTCATCGGTGGCGGCGGTGGCCGCGCCTGCCATCAGGGCATCGAGCTGGGCCAGGGCGCCGATCCCGTCGCCGCCGATGAAGTCGTAATAAGCCAGGCGGGCACCTGCCGCGAGGGCGATGGTCGGTGAAGGCTCGGGCGCCGCCGCGTTGGTGGCCATGGCTTCGCGCAGCAACTGCCGTGCCTGTTCGGGCTGGTCGAGGGAGACGTGGATGCTGCCGATCAGATTCAGCATCTCGGCGGCAACGGCCGGCTCGTCGCGCAGCTCGAGGCCGATGCGCCCATGGGCGGCTGCCAGCAGTTCGCCCACGGTGGTGTCGGCGCCTTTGGCCGAGGTCGGATCGGCGGCCGCGAAGACCGAGCTCATGAAGTCGCGGCTGGCCTCAGCCTGGCGCAGGGCACGCTGCGCGCGCTCGGCCTCGGCGTCTTTCTGCACCGCCTGCCAGAATGCCAGGCCGCTGGCGACCAGTAGGGCAGTCAGGCCCAGAGCGCCCACGGCGACGGCAGCGCGGTTGCGGCGCAGGAACTTGGTGACCCGGTAGCCGAAGCGATCGGGCCGGGCGCTCACCGGTTGACCGTCGAGATGGCGCTGCACGTCGTCGGCAAGCCGTTCGGCGTCGGGGTAGCGGCGCGCCGGGTCGTCGGCCAGTGCGCGCAAGGTAATCGCGTCGAGGTCGCCGCGCAGGCGTGCGCGCGTGAGCGATGCGGTGTGCGAGCCCTGCGCGCGCTCGAGCGCGACGCTCGGGCGCAGGGTGGTCTCATGCGCACCGTGCACGCTGCGGTAGCGCCTGCCGGTGAGCAGTTCAAAGAGGATCAGGCCGAGAGCGTAGACGTCGGCCGAGGTGCCGGCAGGCTCGCCGCGCAGGAGCTCGGGGGCGGCGAAATCGCGGGTCAGGAAGCGCTGTACCGTGGCCGTGCGCTCGGTATTGTCCGGATCGAGCAGCTTGGCGATGCCGAAATCGAGCAGGCGCGGTTCGCCGTCGGCCTGCACGAGGATGTTGGAGGGCTTGAGGTCGCGATGCACGATGAGCTGCCGGTGGGCATGGGCCACTGCCCGGCAGAGCTTGGCGAACAGGTCCAGGCGCTCGCGCAGGGATGGTTGCCGCTCCATCCAGGCACCCAGGTGCACGCCCTCGATGTGCTCCATGGCAAACCAGGGGCGCCCGCGCGCGTCGATGCCGCCGTCGATCAGCTGCGCGATGTTGGGATGCTGCAGCCGCGCCAGCAGGGCGCGCTCGCGCCGGAACTGGATCAACACGTGCTCGCTGTCCATGCCCAGGCGGATCAGCTTCAGCGCGACCTGCTGGCTGAATTGGCCGTCGGCGCGCTCGGCGAGCCACACCGAGCCCATGCCGCCGCGGCCGATTTCCCGCACCAGGCGGTAGGGGCCGACGCGGCCACCCTCGCGCAGGCGGCGCGCGGTCTCTTCTTCATCGGCAACCAGCCGGGCGGCCCAGCTTTCAGCTGGACGGTCGAGCGGCAGGCCGGGCTCGGCGTCGAAGGCGAGCAGCTGGCGCAGCCTCGCCAGCAGCGCGCGGTCGGCACCGCAGGCGCCCTCGATGAAGGCCTCGCGCTGCGCGGTGGGTAGATCGAGCGCCTCGCGCAGCAGGCGCGCCTCGCGCGGATCAGCTGCGCTCATCGGCGGCCTCCGGTGCGCCCTTCAGCGCCAGGTGCAGCAGCGCGCGCGCCGCCCGCCAGTCGCGCGCCACGGTTCGTTCGGAAAGCTCGAGCAGGCCGGCGATCTCGGCGAATTCGAGCCCGGCGTAGAAGTGCAGCTCCACCACCTGGGCCATGCGCGGTTCGCTCGCGGCGAGGCGCTCCAGCGCCTGATCCAGGGCGACCAGGTCGAGGTCCCGGCCGGGCGCGGCGAGCGTCGCGCCCATCGTCACCTGCTCCAGCCCGCCGCCGCGCTTGCGCGAATCCCGTCGCCGGCTGGCGTCGATCAGCACCCGCCGCATCGCGCGCGCGGCCAGGCGAAAGAAGTGCGTCTTGTCGCTCAGCGCGAGGCGCGCCCCGGCCAGGCTGAGGAAGGCCTCATGCACCAGCGCGGTGGTCGACAGCGTGGCCGTCGCTTCGGCGCGGTTCAAGCGATGGGCCCGCCGGCGCAGATCGGCGTAGATGAGCTCGAACAGCTCGCCATAAGCGTCCTGATCGCCGCCAGCGCAGCGGCGCAGCAGGGCGGCGGTGTTTTCCTGGCCGGCGGACATGGGCTCGCCGCGCCTCAGGGCGTCCATCGGCGGCGCACCGCGTCCGGCGCAGCCGCCGCGACGTGCGGGAGGCCGCCGGAAAGCCTGCTCACAGCCATTTGGCGCGCTTCAGGATCAGGTACAGCACGCCGCAGATCGCCAGGGTGAGGCCGATCAGGGTTGGATAGGCGCCGCTGCGGTCGAGCTCCGGCATGTCGCGAAAGTTCATGCCGTACCAGCTGGCGATGAGCGTGGGCGCGGCGAGCAGCGCGGCCCAGCCGGCGAGGCGCTTGACCACTTCGTTCTGTGCCACGCCGACCAGGGCCAGGTTGACGCTGATCGCGGCGGTGAGCATTTCGCGCAGGGTGTCGGTGGATTCGCTGATGCGCGCCGCGTGGTCGTAGACATCGCGGAAGTAGGGCCGCACCTGGTCGCGGATCAGGTTGGGGTAGAGCCGCACCAGCTGGTTGCAGATGTCCTGCACGGGCGCCACGGCCAGGCGCAGGGTGACCAGTTCCTTCTTGAGGTCGTACAGGCTGCGGATGGTTTCGCGCTTGAAGGTTTCCTCGAACACCTCGTCCTCGAGCTGCTGCAGCTCCTCGCGGAGCTCGCCGACGATGGGGAAGTAGTTGTCGACGATGAAGTCGAGCACCGCGTGCAGGGCATAGCTCGGTCCGAAGGCGAGCAGTTCGGCGTCCTGCTCGCAGGCGCGTCTGACCCCGGCGTAGGAAAGCGTGGCGCCATGGCGCACCGTGACCATGTAGCGGCGACCGAGGAAGATGTGGGTTTCACCGAACTCGATCCGGCCGTTCACCATCTGCGCCGTGTGCATGACGATGAACAGCGAGTCGCCGTAGACCTCGATCTTGGCGCGCTGGTGGGCGGTGTGGGCATCCTCGATGGCCAATTCATGCAGGCCGAATTCCTCCTGCATCACCTCCAGCAGCGCCTCGCCCGGCTCGCGCAGGCCGACCCACACCCACTCGTCGGGTGTGGCCAGCACGTCGCTGATTTTTTCGACGCTGATCTCGCGCGAGCGGCTGCCGTCGGCAGCATAGGCCACGCAGTTGACCACCATCGGATCGGTCGAGGTCGGGTCGCGAGGCAGATTGGCGCCTGATTGCTCCATGCGCGGATCATGCCTGCATCGACGCGCAGGCGGCAATGATCTGTCCGCCGGGGGAAAGGCGGCCATCCCTGGCCGGCGCCGCAATCCCGAGCGGCCGGATCGAGCCGCGCAGGCGGCTCGCGTGGCGGCAGGGCGCGCCGCGTCAGTCGCTGCTTTCGCCGCCGAACAGGTCGGCGAAGATGCTGTCGTTGGGCAACAGGCGCATCACGCGCGCGTCGTAGTCGCTGCTGACGGTGTCGAAGCGGCGCGTGCTGACGATCATGGTTGCGTCGCGTGATATCGCCAGCGCCGATGGAACGGTGTACTCGAGTACACCTGCAGCGTGTCCGGCATGGTGGGTGGCCGCATGCCGGTAACGACCATTGCGGTCGAACAACCTGGCTGGACGGCCTGTGGCGCCCGGTTCTGGAAAAGCGCGAAGACACGGCGACAGGCAGCACCGTGACCCACGTGCGCAAGACATTCGACCACGAGGGGCGGCCGACCTTCGTGTCCTATCCGGCGGCGAACGCCGCGGCGGCGAGCGGAATCAGCACGCAGTATGACGCGCTCGGGCGAGTGACCCGGCTCCGTCAGGACTCCGAGCTCGGGTCCTTGGACACCCTGACGGAATACATTGCGCCGTTCACGCGCAAAGTCACTGATCCCCGCGGCAACATCACGCGGACGACCTTCCAGGTGTTCGAGGAGCCAAGCTACGAGACGCCTCTGACGATCGTTCGCACTGGCGCGGACGGTGCCGCCGCGAGTGCGCAAACCACGACGTTCGTTCGCAATGGCCTGGGCCGCGCCACGTCGATGCGGCGCACGGGGCTCAATCCCTCGGTGAACGTGACGCGCAGCTACGTGTATGACGCCAACGAGCGGCTGTGCGCGCGAACCGAACCGGAAGCGGGCACGACGCTGTACGACTACGACCTGTCCGGGAACCTGATCTGGGAAGGCCAGGGCACCGCCAGCGTCTGCAATCGGGCGCAAGCGACCAACAAGATCAGCTACAGCTATGACGCGCTGAATCGACTGCTGAGCACGAATTTTGCCGACGGCACCGGGGCCATCGCGCGCACTTGGTATCGAGATGGCGCGCTGAAGACGATCAGCTCGGGCGGCACGACCTGGACTTACGATTACAACGGGCGGCGCCAGCTGACCCGCGAGAAACTTGCGGCTGCCGGCAAGAGCTTCGTCGTGGACTGGGCGCACGACGTCAATGGGTCGGTAAGCGGCATGATCTATCCCGATCTGACGGTGGTGGCATTCGCGCCGAATGCGCTCGGCCAGCCAACGCAGGTGGGGAGTTACGCCACCGGCATCAAGCATCACCCGAACGGCGCCGTGTCCGAGTTTTACTACGGCAACGGCATCAAGCACACCATGACGCGCAACGCTCGCCAGCTGCCGGCCAGCAGCAAGGACGGCGGCGTAGTGAGCCTGAGCTACTCCTACGACGGCAGCGGCAACGTGACGGACATCGTGGATTCCGCGCAGGCGGGCCTGGACACCCGCTCGATGACCTACGATGCGTTCGATCGCCTGGCGAGCGTGAGCTCGAACCAGCAGCGCTGGGGCTTGGCCACCTTCCAGTACGATGCGGTGGACAACCTGCGTCAGTCGAACGTCGGGGGCGCGCAGACCAACTACAGCTACCAGGCGAATCGGCTGATCAGCCTGAGCGGCGCGCAGTCGATCAGCTACGGCTATGATCTGCGCGGCAACGCGACGCAGCGTGTGGACCGCGGCGTCACGCGCAGCTTCACGGTTGACCGCGCGAACCGGGTGACCTCCACGAGCGGGCAGGACGGAAGCGAGAGCTATCTGTACGACGGGCTCGGGCGGCGGGTTCGCATCACGCGCGCGGGCGGCGCGCAGACCTGGCAGGTATACAGCCAGGCCGGGCAGCTGCTGGCAGAGCAGGCGCCGGACGGCAAGTTCACCAACTTCCTGTATCTGAACGGCTCCCTGATCGCGCGCACGGCGGGGGAGCCGGAACTCCCCGGCGTGCCCAACCCACCGGCGGCGCCGACCAGCCCGGCGGTGAACACGAGCGGCACCTATGCCGTGAGCTGGTCGCTCCCGAGCGGAGTGACCCACATGGTTCTGCTGGAGTCGAAGGACGGGGCGCCGGCCACGCCGGTGACCCCGCAGCCGCCGGCAGGGGCGACGCAGTGGACGGCGAGCGCGCGGGTGAGCGGTGTTTATCGATATTCGCTGCGCGCATGCGGAGCGGGCGGGTGTAGCAAAGCGGGACCGGCCAGCACGACGTACGTGGTGCGCGCGCCGACGGGTTTGACGTGGACGCCGCAGCCGCTGCCGGTCAACACGCCCTACACGGTGAAGTGGAACGCGGTGTCGAGCGCGACCTCCTACAAGCTGGAAGCGCGAAGCGGCGCGACCTGGAGCGTCGTCTACAGCGGGACGGCCGCGCAGGCGGCCCAGGGCGCGCGTGGGGAAGGCAGCTATCCCTACCGGGTGTCGGCGTGTCGGGGGACCACCTGCAGCGCGCCGAGCGCGGAGGTGATCGTAACGATCGTCGATGCATGCAGCCCGTCGGCGCCGCCGTCGATCAGCGTGAGCCCGACCAGCAGCACCGACGGTGCGTTCACGGTGAGCTGGGGCGCATCGACGGCAAGCTGCGTGCCGAGCTACCAGCTGGAGGAGCGGTTCAACCAAACGCAGTGGCAGCCGCTGGCGCTGAGCGGGGAGCAGAACACCCAGCGCCGCTGGTCGCCGAGTCCGCCCAAGGACCGGTCGGGCACCTACTCATACCGCGTTCGGGCCTGCGGCACGGCGAGCTGCAGCGGCTACATCGTGGGCGCAACGGTGACCGTGACGCTGCCGGTGAGCCTGGCGGTGCCCGCTGCACTGCAGGTGTGTCGTACCGGCGCGGGCCAGCAACCCTGCGCAGGGGCAGGCTCGACCCTGGAGTTGCTTGGCCGGGGAACGGTCGGCTATCGGGTGAGCTGGGAGCCGGTAGCGAACGCGACCAGCTATCAATACCAGCGCAAGGTGAGCAACGGCCAGAACGAACAGACCGAAGGCTGGAAAACGATCAACGCGGCTTTCCTCGAGGACGGTGGCAACCCAGCAGGGGAACCCGGGGGCTGGTTCCAGCACGCCTATGTGGTGCGCGCCTGCGCAGGGAACACCTGCGGAGGCAACACCAATCCCGGGGTAGCGGTGAAGATCATCTCCGGGCCCCTGCTGCAAGCGAGCGCCACGACGACCTACATCCACACCGATCTGCTGGGCAGCCCGGTAGCGGAGACGGACGCGACGGGCGCGGTGCTCAAGGACCGGGCGTACTATCCTTGGGGCGCGCCGACGAACGACGAATATGAGCAGGGCCCGGGCTACACCGGTCACGTGACCGACGCGCTGACCCGGCTGAGCTACATGCAGCAGCGGTTTTATGATCCGGAGGGTGGAAGGTTCCTGAGCGTCGATCCAGTCACCGTGAATACGACCGATGGGAGTAACTTCAATCGGTACGCCTACGCCAATAACAACCCGTATGGAAATATCGATCCGGATGGGCGGCAGGCCATAGACATCAAGTTGGAGCCACCACCGACACTGCCGACAGTCAATGTGTCGGCTCGGGCATCGTCAGCGCCTTCACAGCAGGCCTCTGCTGCAGTAACGCTAGGGGCGGTTACCGTGACGGCATCAAGGGCGTTAGCGACAAATCCAGCGTCCATCGTTGAGTTGGGTACGGTCGTGGTGAATGGTTTTCGAGTGGGAGGCCCTGCCGCTTTGATGCTCTACTCGAAACCCATGGGAGCGGCTGCGTGTGAAATGCCTGGAGCAGGTCCCTGTGGGATGGGATCTAAAGCGTTTCCTTCAGGATATTGGCCTGGTGATGCAGGTGCAGATGAGTGGGGGCGACGCAACGGGGTCGGAGCTAAGGAAGGTAGAGGTAGAATGCACGGCATAAAACAAAAAGAAAAAGGACAGGGCGGTGGGCGTGGCACCGAAAGTTATGGCGTCAACCCGAGTACCGGAGATGTTGTTAACCCTGCGGGCGAGGTTGTTGGAAACCTAGGAGAAGTGAAATCCAAATGAGCGTCTCTAGGTATTTATATAAAGTCGCTGTCTACGTCAAAGGAGATGATTTAGACCCATCTGAATTGACAGCGAAATTGAATATCGAACCATCGCAATCTCACCGCAAGGGAGATAAGTGGCTGACATCGACTAACAGGGAGGTCGTGGAAAAGACCGGGCTTTGGAGTCTATCAGTCGATGCAGGCTCTAGAGAATTGTCGGATATAATCCATGAGTTAGCATTGATGCTAAAAATTGGAAAGGCATCGATGATGCCTATTTCTGGCGCTGATGAAGCATATCTTGATATTTTCATAGCAGCGGATGCTGATGATACGGGAGGGGGCGCTTGTGAATTCGATTTGAATGAGAAATGTATTCGTTCTATTAACGAGTTGCGACTACCTGTTCGATTCACTGTTGCTATTGTTCCGGTATAATTCGACCGGCGGTAAAGCGCGAGCGCGGCGTCAAGTCCAGTTTTTAGCACGCTCCCTCCGAAGCCCGGCCTTGCGCCGGGCTTCGCATTCAGCCGTCCGACGGCTTTTCTTCCTGCCGACTCCCTGTTGGCGATGAGTTGCGCTCACTGCCCGATCGCAATCCAGTGGATAGTGCGGTAATACGCGGTGGCGCTCGTGCGGAAGCCGGTCGGGCTGACGTGATCGACCGCGGCGATGACCCGTGAGGGTTCGCCAACCGGGCTGATGAGCACGATCGGTGCGGCAGCAAACGGTTGCTGGAACGTGACGTCGCCGCGCGAGCTGTCCTTGAGAACACCGGAATCGATGCGAAACACCCGCCCGTCGGCGGCGGTAAGGGCGAGGTGGTTGGGCTCGATGGCGAACGGCGTCGTCGACAGGCTTTCCACGATGCGGCGGCGTTCGTCCAGCGCGGCATCGAGCGAGCGTTCGCGCTGTTCCACCCAACTTCCGCACTTCACGCCTGATTCGTGTGCCCGGAAACCCCCGCTGGGCA
>CAZORA010000033.1:0-27556 GCA_964582225.1 uncultured Dokdonella sp.
TAGCGCTCGGCTGCGGGCGTGCGGCACAGGACAAGCGCGGCGCGGGCTTCGCGGGCGCTGATGCCAAGCCAGACGATGCCGCCCATGCCGGCGCCCACGCCACCGATTTCGCACAGGCGGAAGGCATCGATCGCGGGCAGGTGACAGGGCCAGATTTCGACGTCGACCACGCTTGCAGGGCCGGAATCGCCCGAGTCGTCGAGCGATTCCGTGACGGGGCCGTCGTCCGCGCTGGCGTCGTCTTCGGCGTCATCGCTGCCGGCCCCGAGCCCGGTCAGCGCGAGCGCCGCCGCTGCGAGTTTCCCTTGCGGGCTTCCCCGAACTGCTCGAAGTACGCGGCGATGGCCGCCGGGTACAGGTAGGCGCTGGCGTGGCCGGTGAGGAGTTCGGCGAAGCCGTCCGAATCGCCGAAGCCGTCGAAGCGCTCGTACATGAGGCGCAGCAGTTCCTCGTCGCGGCCCTCGTAGCCGCCGTCCTTCACTTCCTCGACCAGCTCGGAGAAGGCCGCCTTGGTCTGCACCTTGGCGTGGCCGGTGAAGTAGCCCTTGGCGACCGAAGTCTGCACGTCCACCCGGATCGGGTGGGTCTTGGCCTCGGTGATGTTGATGGTGGAAACGCTCATGGTGCGGTTGTCCTTGATTGGCCGAATGGCGCCGGTCTCTCCCGGCTTGTCACGCCTGTCCGCCGGCGTTCGCGTCGGCCACTGGTGGCGGTTACGCGTCGTCGCCGAACGTGATATGAAACTCGTCGCCGCCGGTATCGCTCGGAATACACGGGCCGGACAGCGTCCAGCCGTGGTCGCCGTCGATGTCCTCGGAGGCGATGTTCTCGATCTGGCAGCGCACGGTGAGCTGGGAGTACAGCCCGGCGAGCGCGGCGGACGGCGTGCCGCTGGTCTCGTACAGCTTGACGGTGGCGACCAGCACGATGCCCTCATCGCGCACGAACCAGGGGTTGAAGTCGCCGGTGATGTCGGTGCGCGCGATCTTCAAGCTGAAGGTCGGCTTGCGGTCGGAAATCTGGTTGACCGACAGCGAGCTGTACTCCTTGTGCGCCAGGTCGTTGCCCATGTCGATGGAGAGCGACTTGGCCCACACGGTGAGGGCGGCCAGCGGCGTGATGGCGGTGCTCGCGGTGGCGCCGCGGACGAGCGTGGCCAGGGTCGTGCGCATGTTGCGCGCGCTGGCCACCACCGGCACCTTGCTGGGCAGGGTGACCGTGGGCGCCGCGGCGGCGGTCACTTCGGTGTAGTCGCCCTGGATGGACGCCTTGGCCTTGAACCGCTGGCCGATCTCGATGGCGATGGCCGACAGGTCGGCGCGCGCGCCGAGCGCCTTGATCAGCGTGCCGGTGTGATACCAGTACGCGGTGGCGGACGGGATGCCGGTGCTGATGGGGTTGTAGCGGGTGGTCTTGCCGACGTTGTCTTTCGTCACCGCGAAGCCGGCGGGCAGCAGCACCTTGGCGCAGTCCGCGTCGGACGTGCTGGCGGCACCAGGCGTGGCAGGCGGGTAGAGCTCGAACTCGCCCTCGATCTTGGCGCGGCGGTTGGCGACCAGGAACGGGTCGCCGCCGAAGAAGGCCTTGTCGAGCGGGCGCTCGACCTTGTCGAACTCGGTGGAGCTGGAGCCGTCGAACAGGCGGAAGCCGTCCGTCGCGCCGACCGGGCTGGAATCGGTGCCTTCGGTGACTTCCGCCTTGATGAGCAGGTTGCGCTTCTTGAAGAAGTCCAGTGCGGGCTGGGTCATGGGGGGTGTCCTCGTGGAATCGGGGTTACTTCTTGCCGCGCGGCGGCGGGCTGGGCGTGGCGCCGGGGTCGGGCGTCAAACTGTTGCCCGGATCCTTGGTGAAGCCGCTGTCAGGCGGCGCGGGGATTTCTTCCGGCGGCGGGCGGCTGGCGTCCTCGCGGGTGAGGGTTTTGCCGTCGAAGCGGTAGCTGCCGCCGCTGGTGGGGAATGGCATGGGTGCGGGTTTCATGGATGCATCTCCTGGTCGCGGTAGCGGGTGCGAAACAGCACCTGGCGGATGAGCTGGTTGCCGAAGAACTGGTCGTTGCCGGAAGCGAGGATGTAGAGCGGCTCGAACGGCGCGCCGGGCGACCAATCGCGCAGCTGCGTGCGCACGGCGCGCTCCACGGTTTCCATCGCCGCCACCGCCTTGGCGCCAGTGGCGTCGCCAGCGTGGCGCAGCCACAGCACCACCTTGAGGGTGGCCGTCATGGGCTGGGCAAACCCGCCACCGTAGTCGCCGGATGGCTCGCCGGCTTCCTCGCTCAGCACATAGGCGGCCGGCACCGCGTTGGGCGGGCTGGCCAGGGCGGCCTCGAGCCCGGCGGCACCGGAGACCAGGCGCAGCTCGGACAGCACGGAGAGGCGCTGGATGACGGCGGATACGGGGAAAGGGCCGGCGAGGCTCATGTCACAAGCCTCGCAGGCTGCCGCGACTGAACATGCGCGGGTCGCTGGCTACCTGCACCGCGCCGCCTTCCAGCGCGGCGGCGGCCAGTGGATCGCCGGCGCCCAGGCTGAGCTTGCCGGCGGCCACGGCATCGAGCGCGCGGATCGCATCGCGGTAGTCGCGCTCGATGCGGCCGCGCTCCTCGTCCGTGCGATCCCGGTTGCGATTGAGGTGGTAGCGAGCGATCGCCCGCGCCCACACGGCCAGCACAGGGAACTGCGCGGCGCTTTGCGGCAGCGGGTAGCCGCGCACCGCCAGCCGTGCATCCACTTCGCTGTCGGCCAGCGCGCAGAAGCGCTCGATGCTGGCCTGCGCTGCCTCGGCGGCATCCACATCCTCCGGCGGCCAGCCGCTGGTGTCACCGCCGGCGATGACAACTGCCAGCAGCGCGGCGTCGGTGCCGTAGAGCTCGGCGAGCTCCTTGGCGGCATCGTTGCCATCGGCCAGTTGGGCGGGGGTGGCGTACATCGTCAGAAACCTTCCGGACGGGTAATGCTGCGCACCAACCACATGAGGCCGGTCTGCAGATGAGTGCGGGCAACTGCCAGGGCGCGCCGATCGGTGTCTGGCATGGATTCAACCGCTTCCAGCGCCAGGCCGAGGGTATTGCCCTGTTCCTTGACGGCGTTGACCAGGTCGACTTCCGCCGCAGTCAGCTCGCGATAGCCTGTGACGGGCGGCAGGTTCACTTCTTGCCCTTGGGCTTGGGCGCGGGTTCCTGCGCGGGTTCCGGTTCGGTCACGATCAGCTGCGGCTCGGTGCGGATGGCGTCGATCTGGCTTGCCGCCAGGGTGGTCTCATCGAGCGTCACGCCTTCGCGCGTGAACTCGATGCCGGCGCGCCGAAAGCGCGCGCCGCGCGACCGCACATGAATAAGGAATGGGTTGCTCATGTCTGCTCTAGGCAAGGCCGGCCGGGCGAACCCGGCCGGCGTCAGGGATCAGGCCAACCAGGGCACGGACACGACCTGCACCAGGCCCTTCAGCACGTTGTCCGCGCCATTGGCGAGCGTGGTGGCATTGACCAGCTTGGCCGCCTTGAACTGCAGGCTGGGCGGCACGACCAGGTGCGTCGGGGTGATGCCCAGCAGCCGGCCGTGGTCGCCCTTGCGCTCGGCCATCGCGGTGAACGCGGCCGTCAGGTTGGTTTCGTCCAGCTCCTTGCGGCTGCCGTAGGCGAGCTGCCAGAAACCGAAGCCCACGTTGCAGCGGCTGTCGGTGCCGTAGACGAACTCGTTGCGGTTGAACACGTTCTCGTCCGTGTCCGCCGTCTTGGCGACGAACTTGGGCGCCTTGCGCTGCTGGAAGATCAGCGGCTTCAGGCTGCGGCTGCAGTCCAGCAGGTACCAGGGCGTGCCCGAACCGGAGTTGTTGTCCCAGTTGGACTGGCTCTCGACCGTGCTGCCATCGGCCTTCAGCACCGGGTGGTCGGTGTCGAAGAAGCACTGGCCGTCGTAGCACAGGGTGCTGGGGCCATCCTTCAGCAGGTTGAACACCAGCTGGTCCGGGTGCGCGGTCACTGCGCGGCCCATCTCGGTCATCATCGGCGTGTACACGCCGTACTGGTCGTCCTCGATGGCAGGGCGCGGCACGGCCACGGTCAGCTCGAAGTCGCGGTTCCGGATGGTGTAGCCGTGGCTCTTGACGCCGTTGATCTGGCGATCGCCCAGCCACTCGCGCACGTTGGGGAACGCGCCCAGCCAGCCGTACTCCTCGCTGCCGGTGCTGGAGGGCACGGTGGTGGCGATGGTGCCGTACTGCGTGGTGGCCTGGCCAAGGCCGCCCTGGAACGCGGCCTTGAAGGCCACGAACAGCGTGGAAAGATTGCCTGCATTGATCAGCATGGTGTGCCCTCGCTCAGAACTGGACCCAGACGCCGTTGGCGTCCACGTCGCGGATGACGCCGGCCACCGAGCGCGTGTTCGTTGCGGCGGTCTTGGCTACGGTCTGGTTATCGACGATGTAGCAGTCGGCACCGATGTCGGCGCGCTTGATCTCGTCGGTGGATGCGCTGTTGGCGAACTGGAAGCAGCCGCGCTTGACGGCGACATTCACATCGCCCGCGCTGACGCCGCCGGTCGCGCTGTGCTCGGCCACGCCCACGCACACCTTGCCGGTGGCGGTGGTGGCGGCCTCGGCGAAGCCGTCGCTGGCCAGCACTACGATGGTGCCGGCGAGGATCGCCTTGTTGGCACCGACCGGGAAACTGAAATCGTCCGCGGGGCGGCGACGGGTGTTGCGTTCGACGGTGCTGGCGGTCATGCCGTGGCCTCCTGGGCATCGCGGGCCTTGATGAAGTCCGCTTCGGGAATGCCGGTGGCGCGGCACACGGCCCGCTCATCGGCGTTGAGGGCGCCGGCACCGGACTTGTCGACGCGCTTGCCGGCGAGGCTGGATGCGCCGCCGATCTCCGGCGCTGCGGCGCAGAACGCGCGAAAGCGCGCCAGGCCGGCGGCATCGGCGCAGCTCGCGCGGTGGTAGTCCTCGGTGGCCGGGGTGATCTTGCCGGCCTTGAGGGCCTCGGCCAGGGCGCCATCCACGGCCGCCTGGTGCTCGGCCGCATCGCGCGCCTTGACGGCGTTCTCGGCATTGGTGGCGCGCGTGACCAGCGCGTCGTAATCGGCGCGCGGCACGTAGCGATCCAGCGAGGGCTGGGCCTTCTCGGCGTTCAGCGCGCGGGCGCTGGCGTCGTCGGCGGCGGTCTTGAGGCTGTTGACAGCGGTGGCCACGGCATCGTCGGTCGCGTCGGCGGGGAGGCCGAGCGCGGTCGTGATGGCTGCCACCAGGAGGGTGGATCGGTTCATGGGCGATTCCTCGCGGTGGTTGAGCGCCTGCAGGTGCAGGTTTGGGGAATTGGTGAGGCCGGCCGAGGCCAGCCGCGACACGCGCCCGGTTTCCGGGTCGTAGTCGAAGGCGGGCGACAGGTAGCGGTATTCACGCGCCGCAACTTCATTGCGGCCGCGGTCGGTCCAGATGACCTGGCCCCACAGCGACCCGGCCTCGACGGACAGGGATTCGATCCAGCCCGCGGCGGGCGATTCCTCGCCCTTGGGCGCGCGCAGCTCCTGCGCGTGGTTGCGGTCGATGGGCAGCTTCACCTGACCGGCATCGAAGGCGGCCAGCACGTCGGTGGCGGCCTGGTCATCGAACAGCCACTCGCGGCCATCGCGCCCGACGATGCGCGGCCCGGCCGGAATCAGCTGGACGCGATAGGGCGCAGTCGCTGGCGCGTTGCGCGCGCCAGCGGCGGCCAGATCGACGCACAAGGAGAGGGTGTGGCGGGTAGGCACGGGGCCAGCGTGCCAAGCGCCGAACACCGTGTAATCGGAACCGGGGCCGAAACCTCTTCACGTGCGCGCGAGGGGGCGCGTTCGCCGGGAACGCGAGCGGGCATTCTGTCCGCACGCCGTCGGGCGCGCGAAGGCGCGTTCGAGTCGCTCGAGCGGCTGCATTTCAGGCGGCGATGCCGCGTCGCGGCAGCGGACGGCGCCAGACCCCGTTCAAAATCGTTCAAAAGGCATGCGCACGCGCGCCACAGGGGGCGAGAGGCATCATCGGGCGCGCGTGGGCGGGCGGCGCTTGTAGGGCGTTACAGGCGGTTTGCGCGCGTCAGCCCTTGGCGGCGTCCTGCAGTTCACGCAACACCTTTTTCTCGATCGCCTGCTTGTCGGCGGCGGACAGGCCCAGGAACGGCCGCGCCGGGATGTCCGCCCAGGGCGTCTTGCCGCCGGTGAAGCTGTGCTTCTTGGCGCCGAACTGCTGCACACCGGCGTAGATTTCCGGACTGCCAATCTCCACGAAGTCCGTGCCGGCGCGGTAGTTGATGCGCGTGGACAACGCGCGCGTCTCGCCGATCAGGGGTTTCTTGCCGATGAGGCGCCCCGTGCCGGACGCCTTCACGCGGCCCTTGTCCGGCTTTTTCTTGTGCAGGCTGCCCGTGAACTTGCCGGCGAACTGCACGTAAGTGGTCTCGGTATTGGGCGCCCAGGGATTGCCGCTCGGGTCGGTCGAAGTGGCGAAGCGCTGCTTGGTGGTTTCGGTCAGGTGCTCGCCGATGTCCTGCATCAGCGGCTTCAGGTTGTTTGCCGTCGCCTTCAGGCGCACGAACAGCGCCTGCACCTCGGCATCCATCACCTGGATGTGGATCATGGTAAGGTTCCTCCCGAGCGGCCCGCACTGCATCGCGCCTGGCCTGGAGCCAGGAATGCGTCCTGGACGTTGGCGGCAGCCGGGCAGCTCACTTCTTGATGTACAGAGTCTTGAGCGCCAGCATCTGCCGTTGCCGCCCGCGCACCTCGAACTCGGCCACGTACAGTTCGCCGTCGAAGTCCTTCCGGATGGTCACGACAGGCAAGCCAAGGTCGGAAAGCTGCGGACTCACATCCAGCGTATCGGGCGCATTGATCATTTCCGGAATGCGGGCGTAATCGGCGGCGACCACGCCGCGCTGGTCGGCGCGCGCTTCGTTGCCGACGCCGTGCCGCGCTTGCACGTGCCCGATGCTGGAGCGCTCCACCACCCAGTCGAAACCGGCCAACACGGGCGTTTGTCCGCCGGGCCAGGGCTGCGCGGCGAGCTTCGCCACCTGGCTTGACTCGATCAAGCCAAGCGTGCGGAACTCGGGGGTGTCCAGATGCGGACGCTTTTCCAGCAGGCGCTGCGCGTAAAGGCGCGCGTCGTCGGCCACCGAAGGCAGCTCACGATAGGCGCGCGCCAGGGCGTCGCGCACTCCTTCGGGCACGTTTTGCATGTAGGCGCGCGCCAGGTTCTGGTTCCAGCGCGCAGCCTTGACGGCCACCTGCGCAACGGTATCGCTGACGGTGTCGCCGGGGGCGTAGTCCCAGTTCTCGCCGATGCCGACCGGTGCGCCAGTCTTGGGGTCGATGGCCTGCCAGTCTTCGGGCAGTGCCTTGCCCGGATCGCCACCGAGGGCAATGGCATCCTCTGGATCGCGCAGGCCCACCACCCGGCAACTACAACCGAACCCATTGGGCGGGTAGTGGGTCTGCCAGAAGGCGTGGTCGGCGGGCAACACCAGGCCATCCCAGGCCAGGTGTTCGCTGCGCGGCTCGGCGCTGTCGCCGTGCTTGTACAGGTAATACGCGAAGCCGCCTGCGCGCAGCTGCGCGAGACGTCCGGCGGCGTAGCTGGTGGCGAGGTTGGTGCGGTAGATGGTGCGCGTGCGCCAGTTTTCTTCGCCGTTGTAGGCCCAGCCGGCCTGCTGCACGATCTGGCGGAAATCCTTGCGGAAGGCTTCGATGCCGCGGCCCTCGGTGGCGCCGCGATCGACAGCCGCAGCCAACGCGGCCAGCAGGTCGGCCGACTGCGCGCCGGCCACCATGAAACCATGATCGTGTTGGGCACGGCGCATGTCCGCCCAGCGTTCGGTCGGCACCAGGCGGCCGAGCTTGCCGCGGAAGAACGCGACCTGCTCGGCGAAGGGGCGCTTGAGGACGCCGGCGACGGGCTCAGGCATCGGGCGACTGCTCCAGCAGGTCGTAGCGTCCGGCCAGCTCTGCGGCAGTGCCTGCCATCGCCATCACCTCGCCCAGGCGCGCAATCGGCAGGTCGGCGTAAGCATTTTGGAGGGCATCGCGCAGGCTGGCCATGTCGGACGCCGTTTCCACCAAACGCTGAATGTGTTCGAGGATCGCTTCCCAGGCGGGCTCGGCCTCGCGCGCCAGCGTGTCAGTCTGGGTGGCGATGGGTGTGGCGCGCTCGGCCACATTCATCGCCCGGTTGACCGCCGGCATGCCCGGCACCGGTTGCGGCGCACGCAACAACATTGCGCCGGGGTCGGGATCGGGCAGCCCCAGCTTGTCGCGCAGCACGCTCTGTTCCACCTCCATGCCCAGCGGCACCAGCTTGGCCACCGCCTCCACCAGCGCGGCCGTGTTCTCCGGCTTGGGCACCACCACCGACAGGCGCGGGTAGTCGCCGGGCGCGAAGTTGAGGTCGCAAAACGGCGCCACCACCTGGCGCTGCAGCGTATTGGACAGCGCGCGCGCATCGGCGGTCATGATGTCCAGGCGCACGGTCTGGTGCACCTGCGCCTGGGACAGGCTCGCGCCATCGTCGGCGGTCATGGTCTGGCCGAGCACGCCCTTGGAAATCTGCTTGTCCCAGAACTCCGAAAGCGTCTTGAAGAACTCGCCGGCGCCCGTGGTCTGCGCCGCCTGCTCGAACTCGATGCGCATGGAGTCGGGCATCACCGCGGCCGCGTCGCTGCCGAGGTTCGCCACCGCCGCCATCAGCTTGGCGATGTCTTCCTTGCTCGCCTGCGGGCCGTACTTGCCCACCCGCATGGGCAGGCCGTAGATGTCGGCGAAGGCCATCCAGTCGCGCCACGTCCAGGCCTTGCACATGCAGGCCACCGCCGCCAGGCGCGCCAGCCCGCCGCGAATCGGCAGGCCGCTGCGGATGCGCGGCGTGTGCACCACGAACTTGTAGGGCGGCAGCTCCAGTCCGTCGAAGGCGTCTTCCTCATCGCGCAGGCGCAGGGTTTGCCCGGTCTCGCGGTCGTAGACGAAGAAGCGCGGATCGCGGGGGATGAAGCGCGGCTGCCAGATGGCGCCATCCCGATCCCACACGATCTCCGCGACCGCGTAGCCCTTGCCGAGCGCGTCCACCAGGTGCGCCACCAATTCCCCGAAGCCAGCCGTGTCGACCAGCTCGCGCACCGCGTCGGCGCGGCGCACGTCGTCCGCGTCGTCGCTGGCCGCGTCCACGCGCACATCCAGCCCCACCAGGGCCAGCTTGCGCGTGCCGAGCACGGAGGCGTAGTGAAGATCGCGCTCCTCCATTTCCTCGGCAAGCGTGAGGAACTCGTAGGCGTCGCCCTGCGCGGCGCTTTCCAGGATGCGGCGCAGGCGCCCCGGCGTGATGTCGCCCAGCGCGCTGTGCCAGGCCTGGCGGATGCCGGCCAGCGAAGGCGCCGCCAGCTCATCGCGCAGCACCGCCTGCTTGGGCGGCGTGGCGCGGTTGAGGGCGCGGGCGATGGTGTGGCGCAGGGTGTCGAACATGGCTACAGCCCTCGGTGCGCGCGCCAGCCGGCGCCGCGCGTGATGGCGCGCGGCAGCTCGTCGGCCGGGCGCACGCGGTGGTAGTCGAAGGTTTCCGCCGGCGTGCTGGCCGCGCCGATGGCCAGCGCCAGCGCCCAGAAATGGTCGGCGTGGCCGTCGGGCGTGCGCTCGGCGGTGAAGCGGATGTTGCCGGCGGCGGTGGTCTGCTTGGTGACGCTGCGCAGGTCCGCGCGGATGGCCGGCAACATGGGAATGCGCAGGGTGCGGTCCTGCATGCGGTTGCGCACCGGGTAGGCCAGCGCTTCCTTGCTGCGCGTGGTGAAGGTGACGCCTTCCACGCGATGTTCACCGTAGGTGCGCTGGGCATCATCCACCCAACCGATGCCGAGGCCGGTGCCGTCGATGGCGGTGCGCTGGCAGCGTTCGATCCAGGGCCAGATGATGGCGTCCTGGTCGGGCTTGGCCATGTTGCGCAACGCCTCGACGTGGCGCGTGTAGAGCACATCGCCCAGGCGCTCCAGCACCCACAGCACGGTCAGGTCGCGCTTGCGGCCGATGTCCACGCCCAGGTACAGATCCTTGCCCTCGATGGCCTGCCAGTCCACGTGCGCGGCGTACTCGACCCCGGCGATGAGGTCGTATTCCAGGAACGCCACATCGTCGTCGGCGGGCCGGCACATGTATTCCTGCTGGAACGATTCCTCGTCCACGCAGCCGGCCTTGACGAAGTCGTAATAGGCCGCCTCGTCCATCGCCTGGCGTTCGTCGTCGGGCGGCAGCTTGGCCTGCAGCTTGTGCAGCAGCCCCTCGTTCAGCGCATCTTCCAGCGTCACGCGATGCAGGCTGATGCCCTTGGGGTTGCCGCCTTCGCGCACCTCGCGGATGAGTTGGTTGAAGAAGTTGTGGCTGCCGCGATGAGTGGAGAACACCTCCAGACTGCCGCCCCAGGTGATGCCGGGATAGGCGATGGCCCACAGCTTGCGCGGATCCGGATGCAGGGCGAACTCGTCCAGCACGCGGCCGCCGCGCTTGCCGGCCTGGGCATCCGGGTTGGAACTCATGGAGTGGATGCGCCGGCCGTTGGCGAAGCGCAGCACGTAGGCGGTCTGCTTGGTGTCCGGGTCGATCACCTGCTCGCCGAAGTAGTCGGCCGCCTGGTGCAGCACGTCGGCCCAGAGCTTGCAGTCTTCGATGAACAGGCGCGCCTGCATTTCGTCGCGGCTGGAAATCCACTGGTCGCTCTTGGCGCCCTTGGCCGCGGTACGGCGCACGCAGGCATACGCCGTGGCCCACGTCCAGCCGATCTGGCGCGACTTCTCGGCCAGCTTCAGGCGGCTCCTGTCCTTGATCCAGCGCGACTGGCTGGGCAGGAAGATGGCCTTGGGGTCGGCCGGGACGATGCGCGCCGCGCCCATCACACGGCGCCCATCAGGCGCGCGTCGATCGCTTCCATCACCGCGTCGGGCACGCCGGCGTCGGCGGCGATCTTGCGCACGTCCACGCGCGCGGCTTCCAGCTTGGCGCGCACTTCGGCCGCCCAGCGCTGGCGCGCCAGGTTGCCGCGGCCAATCGCGGCGAAATCCTTGCCGGCCTTGGTGTAGAGCGTGAGCTTCTTTTCCGGGTCGGGCTCGCCCTCGGCTTCATCGATGGCGGTGAGCGCATCGAAGATGCCGGACTGGAGCTGGGCATAGATGGCGTTGGAGCGCGCGTCGGTATCGTCGCGGGTAGCCTCCTCCAGCACGATGGCCGCTTGCGTCGAGGCGCGCACGCGGGCGATGTGGCGCGACAGATCCTTGCCGTAGGCGCCGACGGTGGATTTGCTGATTTCGTAGCCCTGCTCGGCCAGCCATTCGGCCAGCGCCACATAGCCGCCAAAGCCCGCAGCGACGATGCGCTCATCGAGCGCGCGGCGGATGTCATCGGGCAGCTGATCGATCTTGGAAGGCGGCGGCATGGCGTCACCAGTACTTGGCGGGGCGGGCGATGCCCGGGTCGCAGTCGATGGTGTATTCGGCCAGGTCCACGCCGTGGTGGGTCAGGCGCGCCAGCCACGGGCCGGCGGGCGACTGGTCCACCTCCACCAGGCCGCGCCGTTCCAGGTAATCCAGCTCGCGGCGGATTTCCTGCACGGTGGCGTCCGGGTACAGCGCGCCCTGCACGGTGCCCAGCAGCACGGCCGCGCCGGCGCCGCGCGGGCGGGCGTTGTTGAGGGTGAGGATCAGCACCCAGCGGATTTGCTCGGGGCGGGGCTTGATCGGGTCAATGTCCATTGGCGTTCCTCATGGGCGAGGCCTGGGCCTGCAGCAGTTCCAGCTTGGCGGCGAGCGCATCCAGCTTGGCTTCCACCACCGACTGGTTGCGGGTGTAGTCATCGCGCATCACGTAGTTCTCGGTGACGTGCGCGCGCAGGTCCATCAGGTTGCGTTCGGCCTGGCGCCAGGCGCGGGCATCTTCGGCCAGCAGGTGGAAGCGGTCGTCGATGCGGCGCTGGAATTGCGTCAGCAACCAGCGGCCGATGCCGGCGAAGCCGCCCAGCACCGCCAGCGCGAGGCCCAGCAGCCACACCACCACGATGGGTTCAATCGTGAAGATCATGGCGTGGCTCCGGCGTAGGCGTGGGCGATGCGCTGGAGGGCGCGGATGCGGGCGTCGCATTCGGCGCCGATTCGAACAAGATCGCCCGCACCTGCGCTTCGAAGGTGGGCGGCTGCATCAGCAGCGCCGGCGGCGGGGCCGGGCGCGGGCACGGCGGCGGCGGCGCAACCTTGCCAGTGCTGGCGCAGGCGGAGATTGTCAGCGCGCAGAGCGGCCACAACCTGGTGATGGCGCGTGGCGGCATCGGTGAGCTCCTGTTCCACGATGGTGCGGATGGTGTCGATGCGGGCCGCTTGCGCGGCCTCGCTGGCGCGCGCGGCGGCGAGCCCTTCGGCGCGCTGGCGGGCAAGGTCGGCGCGCAAGGTGGTCGCCTGGGCCAGCGCCGTCGCGCGCTGCGTGCGCGCCAGCTGCCAGGCGGCATACCACAGGCCGTTGCAGGCGATGAGCGCGAGGGCGGCGGCGGCAAGGATGCGGATCACGGCAGGCGCCCCTCGCACAGCTTGCGCTCGGCCACGGCGCGGTTGGCCAGGCCACGGCTGCGCTGGCCGCCGGCGTACACCCAGTAATCGAACTGCGCGCAGGCGCCGGCCCAATCGCCGGTGTTGGCCAGGCGGCGGATGGTGGGCTGGCGGCCGGACTTGAGCCAGCACACGCCGTCCTTCTGCCCTGCCGCGCCGGGGCCGGTGCGGTAGGCCAGGCTCATCAGCGCGGCGGCCTGCCAGGGCTGCATGGGGCCGGTATAGCAGCGTTCCACCGTGCGCCAGGCTTCGCCAAGGTCGGATGCGAACAGCGCGTCGCACTCGGCCGGGCTGTAGCGGCGCCGCTCCACGTTGCCGGTGTGGCCATCGCACACGGTGAGCACGTCCACGATATCCAGATACGCGGTCAGCGAACGCCCTTCCCAAGGCTTGATGAGAAAGGCCGCCAGCAGCATGGCGACGATGAGCGAGCCGCCCACCAGCGACCCGCCGGAAGGTTGGGCGAGCGGATCAGCCATGCCGCGGCCGGTGGAAGTGGAACATGGCGACACCCGTGGCGCCGCGGGATGCGGCACGGCAAGGGTGGCAAGGCGGGCCGCGTCAGGTCATCGGAACCGGGGCCGATTACTTCTTCGCGCGCGCGTGGGAGGGTGCGGGCCATCTGGTCGGAGGGCGCGCAATGGAGACGATGTGGGTAGTGTTGCTGGGCCTGGTGTGCGGCTTCGCCGGCTGGAACGGCTATCTCAACTGGCGCCTGCGCCGCGCGGTGCTGCAGGCGGAAAGGTTGTTGCGGGAGCAGGAACTGGAGCGGTTGCGGATTGTGGCTGCGGCGGTCGAGCGTGAGCTGGCGCGGCGGGCGTCACCTGCCGCACGCACATGACGATCGAGTACACCCCGTCGAGCGCCAGTTTTGCGCTGCCGATGGCGCCATTGATCTCTGGAAGCATGACGATTCCCCTGCTGGTGACGATCAGCCCGCCTTGCGCGGGCGCACATTGAGAGGTACCGAACATGATTCTTCCAGCATCGACAGCGCTTCAGCGATGGACTCAAGCGCTATGGCGCCGTGTGACTCATCTGAATGCTGAGAACCGGCGTCTAGCCACACTCTTCGGAACTCCGCAGCAAAGCGCGCCGGATCGGGATGCGAGCGCACCAGCGCCAACACCGCCATCCCGAAAGCGTGCTCCGAAGCCATCATCCGCTGCATCTGCTCGCCCTGCGTCGCAACGGCGCCCGCCAACACGCGGACGCGCTCTTCGATAGACAGGTTCATCCTGCTTTCCCCCGTTGGTGATGATCAGCCCGCCCCGCGCGGGCTTTTTCTTGCACGGCTCACGCCGGCGCTTCGGCCTCGATGATCCAGCTCGGCGCAAGCAGCTTGTGCAGACGCGCCGCCCGCTGCGCGGCCGTCATCGCCAGGTAAGGCTCCGCGATGTCATCGAGCCGCTCGACCAGACCTTCGTCGTGGCCATCGATGCATGCCCACAAGGCCAACACCTCGTCGGCGCCAGCGCCGAAGTCCTCGCGCACGGCATCCTCGATCACCGCTTCCAGCGCATAGGCCATTGCCTGATGGCGCTTGCCGTGGTCGATGTAGGCCAGCGAATCGCGCAGCACGCGCGAGGTCACCAACAGCTCCGGCCAGATCACGTTGGCGGCCACGGGCTGGCCTTCTTCGGCTGCGTCCGGATCGGCCTCAAAGGCCTTGCGCAGCGCATAGGCCAGCGCGAAAAACGGCGAATTGTCCTTGAGCTTGAGCAGCGGCGAGCGCTCGCCGACGTCGTGCACCACCTTGCGCAGCGCATCGAAGTCGCTGAGGTGGCCGAGCAGGCGCACGCCCTGGTGCGCGCCGATGAGGTCGTAGTCGAGCATGGTGGTTTCCCCTGTTGTGTTCGCGGTTGGAACACTCTAGGACGCGGCTTTGCGCCCGGCAAGCTGGGCGGACACCTCCTCTAGCTTCCGCTCGACCTCGCGCAGGCGTTTCTTCTCTTCAGCAGCCTGCTGTATTTCCTGCTGCTCGGCCTCCGGCAGTTCGCGGAACAGGGTGAGCAGGCCCTCCTCGCGCGGGGTTTCGGCCGCCAGGCCGCCCGGCCCAACACCACCGCTCATGTCGCCCTCTCCGAACATGAGCCAGTCCAAGCTCCAATCATGCTTGGTCGCGAACTCTGCGCAAATTGCGAAAGGTACGGAGTCACGCTTGCGCCAGCTACTCACTGTCGACGCACCAGTGCCAAGTACGCGAGCAAGCTCAGAATCGTTCTTCAAGCCCAGCGCTGGGAGCAGTCTGTCCAGAACCGCAGCGGCAGATATTTTTCGCATTTGACGCAATCTCCTCTTGACGTGCGCATTTTGCGCAAGTACATTTGCGCATAACGCGAACATCCTACCGCGTGGAGAACAGGACATGCAGCACCACGTCGACACCCGGACCAACTATCAGGTCATCCGTGCCGCCCAGCTCTCGCTGGCGAAACTGAGGGGCGCCCAGGTGGACGCGATCCGCCAACAGCTGGATGCGATCTGGCTGGCCAATCCGACCTTGATGTGCAGCGGCACGGCGCGAGCGTTGGCACAGCGCGAGGCCCGGAGGGCGGCATGAAGAAACGCCAGATCCACGCCCGCCTGATCGAGCAGGGCACCAACTTCCGCCAGTGGGCGCTGGCGCATCACTACGAGCCGCGCACCGTCACCCAGGTGGTGAGCCGCTACGCCGGGCGCAACGTGCTGCCGCGCGGCCGCTTGAGCTACGCCATCTTGCGCAGCCTCTCGCGTGACCTCGGTCGAGAGGTGGTGCCCGGCGTGCTGAGGGACGCGGCATGAAGCCGCACTACATCTATCGCGACGGGCGATGGGTGCATGACCGCCCGACGCAAGTGCGGCGCGTACGCGCATGGCTGAGCGAGCACGGCATCAGCCTCAGTGAGTGGTGTCGCGACAACAGCGTGAGCCGCCACACCGTCAACGACCTCCTGCGCGGCAAGCAGCACGGCTACTACGGCGCGGCGCACCGCGCCGCCATTGCACTGGGCCTCAAGCCCGATCCAGACCACAAGGAGAAAACAGCATGAACCAACCCACCCGCGACACCCGCAGCAACACCGAGATCATCCGCGCGGCCCAGGTGGCCCTGGCCGAACTGGAAGGCCTGATCGACGCCCTGCGCGAACGCCGCGCCCTCGGCCCGATCGCCTTCATGGGCGCGCTGGAGGGCATGCATGACGAGCTGGAATCGTTGGCGCATACGCTCTCCACCGAAGCCGAGGTGCGCGCACTGCGCCGCGAGCTGCGCGAGACCCGTTACTCGCTCGATGCCATGCGCCGCGCGAAGTGCGAGGCGGAAGCATGAGCGCGCCCTTGACCCGGGCGGACGCCAAATTCCTGCGCGACTTCCGCCGCGCCACGCCTGCGCAGCAAGCCCGGATCAGCGAAATGGCCCTCCAGGGCGCAGCCGATGGTGCAACCGCCCACATCCGTGGCGCAGCACGACGCGCGGCGACGCGCACCGTAGTGATCGACCTGCTGCGCGACTTGGTGCCGATCTCGATCATCCAGCGCGTGCTGGGCGCGCTGGCCAAGCCGCACTACGTGCATCGCGACGGTGTGTGGGTGCTGCGCGCCGCCGGCGTGAAGGTGGCGGCATGAGCGCCTACACCGTGTTCCCGGATCCGGAGCACCCGGTACTGCGCGAGTCGGAGCATTCCGGCCCGTGCGGAGTGACCCACGTGCGCGCCGTGCGCTACGGCCACGTCGCCTGCGGCCCTGCGGTGCGCGTGGGCTGGTACGCCGGCGACCACGCCATGACGCGCGAACTGAGCGTGGCGGCCGCGCGCGACCTGGCGGCGGAACTCAACGCCGCGTGCGACGCCTGCGAGGCGGCGCGGCTGACGGAGGGTGAGGCATGAGCACGTATTACACGACGCGCGATGGCGCGCTGATGCAGTCCCGGATCGAGGGCGTCGTCGTCGATCGCGACTCCGGCGCCGTACTTGAGGGGACGCGCGCCTGGCTCACCGTAGAACCGGAAACGCTGCGGCAGCTTCCGCCCATATCTGCAATGCGAGATCTATTGCGCGTTGACGGTCATCGCACATCGCCAGCAGCACGCCCCGCCACACCTGGTTCGGCGGAACCCATTGCTCGCCAAGTGATGGGTCGGCCAACGCCTGTTGCCAAAGCGCGTGGTAGTGCGCCCAACGGGAGAAAAGGGCGATGAGCGCATCCGCCGACAAGCATTCGCAGATGCGCTCGCGCGCGACGGCCGGCGTGGGCGCGACCGCCATCGCGCACAGCGCGGCGTCGACCACGGCACGCTCGCTGTCGGCGATGCGTGCGCGCTCGGCGTCCGTCAGGCCCTCACCGAACAGCGCCATCCCGGCATCGGCCGGCCACATGAACTGCAACAGCGTCATGGATTCGTCGATCCAGTCTTGCAACGAGGGCAAGGATTCACTCATGGGGTTTGCTCCATCGGTTGGGAATGACGCTGGCAGCGTCCCGGCCGATGGTAGCGGCCCCGCCCAATCGCCGCGGGTGGCGCCATGAGCGCGCCCGCCCTGCTGGCCCGCGCGCTGGCGCTGGTGGAGGCGCTGGCCGGGCACGGCCTGCACGGCCAGCGCCTGAAGCAGATCGCCGAACGGGTGCGCCAGAGCGCGCCGATCACGCTGCGCGACCTGCAGGCGCTGGAATACCTGGGCTGGGCCGAGCGCATCGCCGATCGCGAGGACTGCTGGCGGTTGACGGCGCGGCCGGTGCAGCTGGCGCTGGCCCACCAGCACGAATTGGCGCGCGCCACCCAACGCCTGGCCGATCTCGAGAACCGCTACAGCCGACTTCCCGTATGACCACGAAGGAGCATCCATGAACAACGCACCCCGCGGGCGCAAACCCACGCCCGCCGCCCAGCCCAGTGACGCGCCGGTACTCGACGAAGCCCTGCTGGGGCAGGACCTGGCGCGACTGGACCGCATCGAGTCCGCGTACAGCGAAGAGCGCGACCTCGTGAACCAGTTGCTGGGGCAGATCCAGCTTGCTGACGCCTTCGGCAAATTTTCGGCGACGGTCGCCACTTCCAAATTAGCCTATGTCAAGGAAATCAAGGCTTACCGTTCCTTGGCTGGCAAGAAAACTGGCGACGGTCGCCAGTTTGCGGGCACGTGGGACGAGTTCTGCGAACTGCTCGGATCGTCCCGCCGCAAGATCGACGAGGACATTCAGAACCTCAAAGCGCTCGGCGAAGAAGCCCTCGAATCCATGTCCCGTATGGGCATCGGCTACCGCGAGCTGCGCCAGTACCGGCGCCTGCCGGCGGAGGCGCAGACCGCGCTGATCGAGGCGGCGAAGGATGGTGACAAGGAAGGCCTGCTGGACCTGGCCGAGGAACTGATCGCGCGCCAGCAGAGGGAAAAGGCGGCGCTGACCGCCGAGTTGGAGGACGTGCGCGCCGACAACGCCGCCAAGGATGCCCGCGCGCAAACCCGCGAGCGGGAGATCGAGCGGCTGGGGCGCGATCTGGCCAGCGCGCGCGGCGAGCGCGACCGCGCCACGCCCACGGAAGCGGCGGAACGGCTGCGCACCCAATTGGGCGCTGCCGGCTACCAGGCGCGGCTGGACATCGGCGCGCGCGGCGCGGACGCGGACAGCGTCTACAACCGTATTCGCATGCTGCTGGAACTGCCGGCGGACGACGCGGGCGGCGCGGCGGCGAACGCCGAGTACGCGGCGGGGGTGATCGGGGAAATCTTCACCGCGCTGCGCGTGGTGCGCGATGAGTTCGAGCTGCCGATCGTGAACGATCACGGCGCGCCTGGCGTACCGGGGGTATGACATGGCGGCCGTGCTTTCCCCTGCCGAATACGAGGAGCTTGCCCACGTGGCCCGCGCCGCGCGGGCAGCGGGGCATGGCCACAAGACGGCGGTGTACCGCGAGGCGGCCGAGCGCATGGGCGTGAGCTTGCCCACGCTGCTCGGCCGCCTGAAGCACGTGCGCCAGGGCAAGCCGCGCAAGCGGCGCAGCGATGCGGGCGCGACCACGCTGACGCGCGAGGAGGCGCTGACCATATCCGCGGCGGTGGAGGAAACCCGCCGCCTGACCGGCACCGGCGAAATGCCGCTGGAGCTGGCGGTGGACACCCTGCGCGCGAACGGCTTGATCCTGGCCGGGCGGGTGGACGAGGCGACGGGCGAGTTCACGCCCTTGTCGCTGAGCGCGATTCGCCGCGCACTGGTCGAATACCACTGCC
The DNA here is from genome assembly GCA_964582225.1 of uncultured Dokdonella sp. Classification (GTDB taxonomy): domain Bacteria; phylum Pseudomonadota; class Gammaproteobacteria; order Xanthomonadales; family Rhodanobacteraceae; genus Dokdonella_A. Next base: position 18,795 of record CAZORA010000033.1, read on the forward strand.
ATCCGGGCCAGTTGGCGGAGCCCCCGGGGGCGATCGAGATTGCCAGCCTGCATCCGAACCACTACTGGCAGATCGACGCCTCGATCAGCCGGCAGTTCTACCTGGCGACCAGCGGCACCGAGCAGATGCCGCGGGCGAAGTTCTATCGCGGCAAGCCGAAGAACTTCGAGGCGATCAAGGATCGGCGGCTGCTGCGCTACGACATCGTGGACCACTGCTCGGGCTACATCCGCGTGGTCTACGCGCTGCGCGCGGAGTCGGCACTGAACGTGGTGAGCGCGCTGATCCACGCGATGACGCCGGCGGAGGGGATCGCCATGCACGGCGTGCCGCTGCTGCTGGGCATGGACAAGGGCACCGAATCGCAGCTGGTGCTGGCGTTCTGCGAGGCGCTGGGCATCAAGACCTGGGCGCACGCGGCGGGCAACCCGCGGGCGCTGGGCAGCGCCGAGAATGGCCAGGGGCTGATCGAGACGTGGTTCGAGTCCACCTTGAAGCTGGAGGCGCCGGTGCTGTCGCTGGCGGAAATCCAGGCCAAGGCGGACGAGTGGTGCGCCAGGTACAACGCCACGCGCATGCACAGCCGCACCGGGATGACGCGGCGCGATGGCTGGCTGCGCATCACGCCCGAGCAGCTGCGCCCGGCGCCGGTGGTGGTGGTGCTGCGCGAGCTGGCGACCGGCAAGGCCACGCCATGCACGGTACGCAACCTGCAGGTGAAGTTCCGCGGCGCGCGCTGGGACGTGCGCGGCCTGCCGGGGGTACTCGAAGGCGCCAAGGTGCAGGCGGCCATCAACGCCTATGACGAGGACACCATCCGCATCCTGACCACCGATGCGGACGGCCAGCCGGGGCACTTCCTGGCGCCGCGCATCGAGACGAACGATTGGGGTTTCCGCACCGGTGCGGTGGTGGCGGGCGAGACGTTCGGACGCATGCCCGATACCGCGGTGGACGCGGTGCGCAAGGAGATTGCGCGCCTGGTGATGGACGCGGAAACGGACGCGGAAGCGGCGGCCAAGCGCAAGGCCAAGGCGCTGCCGTTCGGCGGGCGCGTGGACGCGGCCAAGGCGGGCCGTGACGCGCCGGCGCCGGTGGCGCTGCCACGCGCAACCGGCCCGGCGGTGGAGGTATCCGCCCCGGCCATCGTGGCGCCGGTGCCGCTGGTGCCGGCCACGCGCCCGCAGTACGTGCCGGTGCCGCTCAGCCACGTGGAAATGGCGCGCGGCCTGAAGCGGCGCATCGAGGAACGCGGCGGCAGCTGGGGCGCGCAGCAGTACGCGCGCATGGCCGAGCTGTGGCCGGAAGGCGTGCCCGAGGAAGCCCTGGACGCCTGCGCGGTGCAGCTGCTGCGCGGCGGCCTGCGGGCGGTGGGCGGGGGCGCGGCATGAAGGCGCTGCCGGACAACCTGCGCGCGGCGCTGGCCGAGCGGGGCATCACCTATGCGGACATGGCCGCGGCGCTGGGCGTATCGCGCACGGCGGTGTGCGACCTGGTGCGGCATGGCCGCTGGCCCGTGCGCCAGCGCCGGGCATTCGCGCAGCGGCTGGCGAGCTGGCTGGCCGAGTGCGGGATCGAAATCGAGGCGAAGAAAACCCCGCGGCGTGGCTGCGCCGCGGGGCCAGAGGTGTCATCCACGAAAGAAGCAGGAGACGACGAGATGATGTTACGCGGAAAAGTGAACCTGACGCCAGCGGCTCGCCAGCATTTTGCGCTGGCGCGCGACCCGTTCGGCGAATGCCGGGAACCGGACGATGTGTATCTGACGCCCGACGTGCGCTACGTGCGCGAGGCGATGTGGAGCACGGTGCGCCACGGCGGCTTCCTGGGCGTAGTGGGTGAATCTGGCAGCGGCAAGTCCACGCTGCGCGAGGAACTGCTGGAGCGCCTGGCGCGCGAAGCCGAGCACGTGCTGGTGGCGTCGCCCTACGTGCTGGCGATGGAAGAAAAGGACACGGTGGGCACGCCGCTGCGCAGCAAGCACATCGCCGAGGCGATCCTGCGCGCGGTGGCGCCGCTGGCGCCGATGCGCAGCAGCCCGGATGCGCGCTTCCACCAGCTGCACGAGGCGCTGCGCGAGAGCGCGCGCAGCGGCATGCGCCACACCTTGCTGATCGAGGAGGCGCACGACATGCCGATTCCGACGCTGAAGCACCTGAAGCGCTATCTGGAATTGAAGGACGGCATGCGCCCGCTGCTGTCGATCCTGCTGTTCGGCCAGCCGGAGCTGGCGCAGAAGCTGGACGAACGCAACCCGCAGGTGCGCGAGGTGGTGCAGCGCATCGAGCTGGTGCACTTGCCGCCGCTGGACCAGAACCTGGACGAATACCTGCGCCGGCGTTTCCAGCGCGCGGGCGCGGACCTTGACGCCGTGATGGACGCGGGCGGCATCGAGGGCCTGCGCGCGCGCTTGACGCCGAGCGGGCGCGATGCGCGCGGGTCGTTGTTGTACCCGCTGGCGGTGCACAACGCGCTGGCCGCGGCGATGAACGCCGCGGCGGCGCTGGGCGCGCCGAAGGTGACGCGCGAGATCGCCGGGGGTGCGGCATGAACGGCCCGCCGGTGCAGATCATCCGCTGGATTCGGGCGCGTTCGGCGGCGGCCTATGCGGGCCTGCGCGGACATGCGGAAGGCCTGTCGCCGATTCAGATCGAGGCGCTGCAGCGATTCGCGCGCGATCAGGTTTTGCGGGAGGGCGCGAGCGGCGCTCGAGCGGCAGCCAACACGCGGCGGATGGCCGCGCGGATGCGGACGGGAGGTGCGGCATGAAGCGCAATTACGAGGTGCTGCTGATGGTGAACATCACTGTCGCGGTGGAGGGTGCGCAGGATGAGGACGAGGCCATCGAGCTAGCGCACGATGAGGCTGGATTGCGACGCGGGTGGGATGTCGAGGCGGAATGCACGGCACTGACGGAGCCCGATGCGTGGGAGAACTGCAGGAGGTGTGCGGACTACATCAGCGAGGCCCTGCCGTGAGACCGCACCTGGTGGCCATCATCTGTCTGGCCCTGGTCGCGCTGGTGATGTTCGTCGCTGGGCGCGCGACGGCGCCGGGGCGCGCGGCGCTGCGCGCGGCGGAAGCGGTGGGCGTGGTCGTGCTGCATGACCCGGCAAACGCGGTCACGTGCTGGCGCGTCGCCGGCGCGGCAGCGCTGTCGTGCCTGCCAGACCGCTGGCTGTCCGCGCCGAGCGTCGATCTCGATCCGGCGGTACAGCGGCTGGTCGGCAATTGGGAGCCCGCCGAATAGTGGCTCAGACGCCTGCCCAGCTCGCCGCCACGGTGCGCCGGCTGCTGCGACAGATCGCGGCCGCGGACGACGCGCTCGATGCACGGCGCGCGCTCGATGACATCGGGGCGGAGCTGGTCGGGCAGATGGAGGAGGTATCCACGCGCGCGGCGCTGGCCGCGGCACTGCGGGAGGCGTTGGCATGAAGGCATTGGACGATCTGTTCGTACGCGACCTGACGCCCGGCCTGGTGCTGGACGTGCTGGGTGATCACCTGGGCGCGGACAACGGCATCACGGCGCGTGCGCTGGTGGCCAAGTGCTGCGGATTCAGCACGGCGGCCGGCGAGCGGCAATTGCGCCACGTGATCGTTGCGCTGCGCCTAGCCGGCCACCGCATCGGCGGGCGGCCGGGAGAAGGCTACTTCCTGGCACGCCAGGACACCGAACTGGACGCCACCTGCGAGTTTCTCTACGCGCGGGCGATGACCAGCCTCAAACAAGTGGCAACGCTGCGACGCGTGGCGCTGCCGGACCTGCGCGGCCAGTTGCGGCTGCGCCTGGGCAAACCGGAAGGAGAAATTTCCCCATGAGCCGCCAGACCGGCATGACCGAGCGCGTGCGCGCCATCCTGCGGTGCGCGGGCGAGCCGCTGTCGACCGCGCAGATCATCGAGGCGCTGGGCGATGGACACGTCGAGCGAAATTCCATCGCCAGCCTGCTCAACCAGCGCGTGCACGCGGGCGAGGTGCGCGTGAGTCTGCAGGACAAGCGCGCCCACTATGCGTTGGTGCCAGGCTACAGGTCGCGCATGCCGCAGCGCACGCCGCGCGCCGCCGCACCCTTTTCACCGCCGGCGCCGGAGGGCGTCCGCTCCGCGCCTACCGCAGGCCCGGCGCCGGTGGCTTCTGATTCTCCGGCGCCGCCGACCACCCCCAAGGCGGCCACCCCGACCGCGACGGCGGCGCCGGGGAACCCGATCGACGCGGATGCCCATGCGGCGGCGGATCGACTAATCGCCACGCTGGGCCAGGCGAGCGCGCCCGCGCCTGCGCCGGCCGGCATCACGTTGCGCATTCACCTGGATTTCGGCGACCTGCCGGCGCAGCTGCGCGCGCTGGCGGCGACGCTGGATGGCTCGAGGGCGGCGCCGTGAGCGGCCGCGTCATCGTCTGCGTCGGCTGCGGCCGGCCGGTATCCATCTACACGCCGATCTGCCCGGAGTGCCTTTCTGGCATCGAGGGCGTGGACGACGACCTGCCGCCGGTGATCGGCGAGCGCTACCGCGATGTGCTGGACGACATCGCACTGAACAACGTCGGGGACGTAGCCCCGACCTACAACCCGCGCGGCCCGCATGCGGCCGCCAACCCGGAGGATTGAGATATGAGCAAGGCGAACACGCGGGTCAAGGCGGCAGCGGCCGCATTCGTGGCGCGCAGCCGCGATGAGGCGGATCACGCGGTGCGCGAGATCGGCGCGCTGCAGCGCCAGCGCGAGGAAGCGCAAACCGCCATGAACGAGACGCTGGCGACGATCAAGGCGCAGGCGGAATCCGAAGTGGCGCCGCTCAATGCGGCCATCAAGGAACTGTCGCACGGCGTGCAGGTGTGGGCGGAAGCCAACCGCGAAACGCTGTGCAAGGGCGGCATGAAGACGGTGAAGCTCGGCAACGGCGAACTGCGCTGGCGCATGCGCCCGCCGTCCGTCGCCGTGCGCGGCGCGGTGGCCGTGCTGGAGGCCCTCAAGCGCCTTGGCCTGGGCCGCTTCATCCGCACCAAGGAGGAGGTGGACAAGACCGCCATCCTCGCCGACCCGGCCGCGGTGCAGGACATCAAGGGCCTGAGCATCAGCCAGGGCGAGGATTTCGTCATCGTGCCGTTCGCGACGGAACTTGAGGAGGTGGCGTGATGGACGAGTCGGCAGACGAGCAACGCCACAACGTGATCCTCGATGGCAACAACCCGAAAGGGTCGGCGGTCAGCATCATGCGCGCGTTCGGGCCGCTGCTGGCGCTGGCCACGCAGAAGCACGAGCGCCCCGAGCAGGCGGCCATCTTCTGGCTGTCGATGGTGTGCGGCGTGGTGGGCTGCATGGTGGCCGCCATCGGCCACGATGCCGGGCGCCGGGTGCTGGATACGGCAGCGGGCGTCATGGACGCCACTGATGTCGGGAGGCTGCACTGAGATGAAACTCCAGGCGAACCACAAGGGCAGCTGGCGGGATGTGGCCGAGTTTCCCGCGGCCGAAATGCCGATGGTGCGCTTCGCCGCCGGTCTGCTCGCGCGCAGCATGAACGGCGGCAAGCTGGCGATCGTGAGCGATGCCGGCGCGCGCTACTACCACGCGATGGAGCACGGCCACCCGGTGTGGCGCGACAGCCGAGGCGATCAGTTGCTGGAGCGCGCACCATGACTCCGGTACGCAAGCACTCCGACCAGCGCGTGCGCGACCTGGCTGCCATCCACGTCGGCAAGAAGCAACTCGGGCTGGATCAGGACACGTATCGCGCGCTGCTGCTGCGCGTGGCGGGCGTGGCCAGCGCGGCGGACCTGGACGCGGACGGGCGCCGCGCAGTGCGCGCGGAGCTGGCGCGCCTGGGCGCCGGCCACCCGGCGCAGCGCACGCGCCGCGGCAAGGCGCGCGCGGGGCAGTATCCGGGCAAGCCGCGCAACTTCGATTCATCCGCCATGCCGGAAATGATCACCCGGGTCGAGCAGCTGCTGACGGCGATGGGCTTGGCGTGGGCGTACGCCGATGCGATCAGCATGCACATGTATGGTGTGGAGCGCGTGGCGTGGCTGCGCGATCCGTCGCAGCTGCGCGGCATCATCGCCGCACTTTACGCTGAGCAGAAGAAGCGCGACCTGCTTGAATCGGTCGAGTCGATGCGCCAGGAACTGCGCCTGGACGCGAAGGAATGGCAGGCGCTGACGGGGCACCTGCCGACGGGCTGGACGCGCAACGCGGGGCAGCTCAAGGCGCTGGCCGCAGTGCTCGACGCGCGCGTCATCAAGCTGCGACAGCTGGAGGCGTGATGCTGCCGGGATGCTGCCCAGGTTGCGGATTTTCGGGCGACATCGAGGCGTTCCTGATCGAGCCGGACGCCAAGCGCGCGGTTGCGCGCGTGGCAGCGCTCGATCCGGCCATCGGCAAGGTCATCGGGCCATACCTGCGCCTGTTCGGTACCGGCAAACGCGGCGTGCAACTGCGCCGCGCGGTGAAGTTGATCGACGACCTGGTGGCGCTGGTCGAAGCAGGCAGCGTGTGCCGCGATGAGCGCGTCGGCGTGCGCCGCGCGGCGACGCCAGGCATGTGGGCAAGCGGCATCGAGCAGATGCTGGCATCGCCACCGTCCGGGCCGCTGCAGAACCACCATTACCTGCGCGCCATCGTGTACGGCCTGGCGGACCAGGCGGACGCGGTGGCCGAGCGCCAACGCGAAGCCAACGCCCGTACCGGCACGCGGACGGCCGCCACGCCGGCGCCGCGCGAAACCGCGCTGCACAACCGACTGGCCTGGCTGCGCCAGCAGCGCGACTACGGGCAGCTCGACCAGGCCGCCTACGACGCGGAAGTGATCGCCGCACGCGCAACTCTCGGCACTGGCGCAGGAGGCGATGGTGAGTAGCGCCGACAACGATATGCCGATGCGGCGGCACGAGCTGCTGTCCGACGTGGCGCGCGTCGTCACCGACACCGCGCGCGACCTTGGCACCGACGCCGATTCCGCCGAGTTGCTCGGCGTGGCCGTCGCCGACACCCTGGCCGAGTACTGGGCCGGCCAGCAGATTACTTACCCGATGGACTGCCATCACCACGCCGTGGCGCGCAAGGAGCGCGAAATCATGGCGCTGGTCGATGCGGGCTGGAAGGTGTGGCAGATCGCCCGCAGGTATCGGATGCACGAGCGCAGCGTGCGCAAGCTGATCAAACGCGTCGAGTCCCGCATGGCGCTGATCGACGCCCAACCCGACCTCTTCCAGCCTTCCTCGCCAGGCCAATCCAACGATCAAGTTCAGCCGTGACGCGAAGCGGCATCGGCTGCAACGCGTTGTTAGACCGCGATTTGGAGGAAACATGCCAGAAAAAGTGACAATCGGGAACGCGGAACTCTGGCACGGCGACTGCCGTGAGGTGCTGCCGCTGTTGCCGAAGTGCGACTTGATCCTGACCGATCCGCCGTATGGGATCACATACCAATCAAACGCAGGCGTAGGCGCAGGGACGCGGCCAATCTCGAACGATGGGACGCGCGTTTCTCTGCGCCTCTACCGCAGCGTTATTCCAATGCTCCAGGGCGCTCCAACGCTTTGGTGTACGAGATGGGATGCGTGGCCGGACGTGTGGGAGTTGTTCGCGGCAACAATGAAGGTGAACGGCCTGCTGATTTGGGACAAGGGGCAGCCAGGCATGGGCGACCTAAGGCATTGGGGGCCGTCCTATGAACTGATCGCTTCTTGCGGCCCCATAAGGACGCGCGGCTCACGGGATTGCAGCGTGCTCCGCTACAACACGGTGCCATCTCACAACCGCAACCACCCGACAGAAAAGCCAGTCGAGCTTTTCCGCTACTTGGTTGAGAAAGCCACAGACAGCGGCATGACTGTGTGCGACCCGTTCATGGGTAGCGGCACAACTGGGGTCGCTGCTGTTTCGTCTGGACGAAAGTTCGTCGGCATCGAGTGCGATCGAGAGTATTTCGACATTGCGTGCGAGCGCATTGAAAACGAACAGCGGCAATGCCTGTTAGCGGTCTAACGGTTGAGTTAAGGCGCCGGCACGAAGTCCCGGTCGCCTTGGAATAGTTAGCCAGCGACAGCGAGGAACCACAAGATGCCGGAACGGATACAACTACGACGCGCCAAGGGCTGGAAGATGCCGTCGAACACAGTGAAGGTTGACCGCACAACGAAGTGGGGCAACCCGTTCGTTGTGGGCAAGGACGGCACCCAGGCTGATTGCGTGTACCTGTACCGGATGCTGGCGGGTGGCCTGCTGTGCATGACAACGCGCGGGAACCAAGACGCGCAGGTTGCCGCGCGCAAGGCAATGGAACAGGCGCGCGACCAACTGCGCGGCAAGAACTTGGCCTGCTGGTGTAGGCCCGGAACGCCATGCCATGCGGACGTGCTGCTTGAGCTGGCTAACTCCTAATCTGCGCGATCCGACGCATTGCGCCTGGTGCAACTTTCTTGCAATCCGGCCGTCGTCTTCCGGGATCATCCGGGGTCTTCCGACCCATTTATCGCGCTTTTCACCCCTCAAATATCAAGCTCGGGAACAAGCGACTTTGCTTTCGCCGGTTCCGGGGCGCTGAAGCCAAAGGCACTGGACTCCCGCCTTCGCGGGAGTGACGAAAAAACGGCGCGTTCCTGGGCATTCCCGTCGCGCCCGCACCCATCCGTCGCACCCACGACTCTACTCGTCGCACCCGCGCAGGCGGGTGCCCAGCGACTTTGCTTTCGCCGGTTCCGGGGCGCTGAAACCAAAGGCACTGGACTCCCGCCTTCGCGGGAGTGACGAAAAAACGG
>CAZORA010000034.1:0-27522 GCA_964582225.1 uncultured Dokdonella sp.
CGGCGAAAGCAAAGTCGCTGGGCACCCGCCTGCGCGGGTGCGACGAGTAGAGTCGCGGGTGCGACGAGTAGAGTCGTGGGTGCGACGAGTAGAGTCGCGGGTGCGGCGGGCGAGAGGCGGGTTCCCGTGAACGCCCTGCGTCGCTCCAGCAAAGCGGTTTGACGCGCCCCGGATACCGCGGACCCTCAGCCGCCCAGACGCTGAAGGAAGCGCCGCGGGGCGTTGTCGAAGCCGCCGTTGGACATGAAGAGCACGTGATCGCCGGGGCGGGCCGCGGCGGCCAGCGCGTCGAGCAGCGCGTCGACGCTGGCGGCGACGTGCCCGCGCCCGTCGAGGCAAGCCAGCACCTGGCCGGCGTCCCAGCCGAGCTCCGGTCGTGCCAGGAGCACCACGAAGTCGGCCGCCGCGAGGCTCGGACCGAGCGCAGCGGCGTGGGCGCCCATCCGCATCGAATTCGAGCGCGGCTCGATGCCGACCAGGATCCGCGCCCCGCCCACCCGGGCGCGAAGCCCTTCGAGGGTGGTGGCGATCGCGCTCGGATGGTGGGCGAAATCGTCGTGCACCTGGATGCCGCCGGCTTCGCCCACGCTCTCCATGCGGCGGGCGACGCCGCGGAAGCTCTCCAGCGCCGCCAGCGCCTCGGCGGGCGGCACGCCGATCGCCGCCGCAGCAGCAATCGCGGCCAGCGCGTTCATCACGCTGTGGCGACCGAGCTGCGACCAGTGCGCACTGCCGATTCCCTCGCCGTGGTGCGACACGGCGAAGGCCGTGCCGTCCGCCGCCAGCAGCCGCGCGCGCCAGTCGCCGACCTCGATGCCGAAAGTTTCCACCGGCGTCCAGCAGCCCATCTGCAACACCTCGGCCAGATGCCGGTCCTCGGCGTTGACGATGAGCCGGCCGTTGCCGGGCACGATCCGCACGAAATGGTGAAACTGGCGCTGGATCGCGGCGAGATCCGGGAAGATGTCGGCGTGGTCGTATTCGAGGTTGTTGAGGATCGCGACCTCGGGCCGGTAGTGCAGGAACTTGGAGCGCTTGTCGAAGAAGGCCGTGTCGTACTCGTCGGCCTCGATCACGAAGGGCGAGCGGGAGTCCGAGGCCGCGCCGCCGAGGCGAGCCGAGACGCCGAAATTCGCCGGCACGCCGCCGACCAGGAAGCCCGGCGCGCGGCCGCTCGACTCGAGGATCCAGGCCAGCAGCGAAGTGGTCGTGGTCTTGCCGTGGGTCCCGGCAACCGCCAGCACCCGGCGCCGCGCGAGCAGGGTCTCGCCCAGCCACTGCGGACCGGAAGCGTAGGCCAGGCGACGATTCAACAGGTGTTCGACCGCGGCATTGCCGCGCGAGAGCGCGTTGCCGACCAGCACCAGATCGGGCGCCGGCTCGAGGTGCGCGGCCCGGTAGCCCGACTGCAGGCGGATGCCCAGCCGCTCGAGCTGGCTCGACATCGGCGGGTAGACATTCGCGTCCGAACCTTCTACCGCATGGCCCAGTTCGCGCGCGAGCGCGGCCAGGCCGCCCATGAAGGTGCCGCAGATGCCGAGAATATGAATGCGCATGGGGATCCGGAAGACGACGCGCCCGGCGGCACCGCTGCAGCCGCTGGGCAAGCTCAGGCGCTGGCCCGCGCCGCCTCAGTGCCCGCCCGCAGCGCGGCCAGGATGCGCGCCGACACCTCCTCCAGGCTGCCGACGCCATCCACAACGACCAGGCGGCCCTCGCGTGCGAAATGTTCGGCTACCGGCGCGGTCTGCTCCTCGTAGACCCGCAGACGCTCGGCCACAGTCTCGGGATTGTCGTCAGCGCGACCCTCGGCGCGCGCGCGACCGGCGATCCGCTCCACCAGGAGCGCCGCCGGCACCTCGAGCTTCAGCGCCACATCGAGCGCATGTCCGATCCGCGCCAGCAGCGCCTCCAGCGCGACGCATTGCGCGACGTTGCGCGGATAGCCATCGAGGATAAAACCCTTGCGCGCGTCGTCACGACCGAGGCGCTCCTCGAGCATGCCGAGCACGACGTCGTCCGGGACCAGCCGGCCGGCCGCCATGATTTCCTTGGCCTTGAGCCCGAGCGCGGTGCCCGCGCGCACCGCCGCGCGCAGCAGATCGCCGGTCGAAACATGCGGCACGCCGAGGGCATCGCGCAGCACCTGCGCCTGAGTGCCCTTGCCGGAACCGGGCGCGCCGAGTAGAACGAGTCGCATGCTGTTCCCTGCCGATTGGCCAAAGGTTTCAACGCTAACGACTGGGGGAAAGCCTGTCAAACCGAAATGGGCGCCGAACCGGGCGCGCGTGCGCCCACGGAGAAATCATGCCGAACAAGCTGCTTTATGCACAGTCTGGCGGAGTTACCGCCGTCATCAACGCCACGGCGGCCGCAGCGATCGAGACGGCGCGCGCGGCGGGCGTTGCGCTCTACGCGGCGCGCAACGGCATCCTCGGGCTGCTGCGCGAGGAGCTGATCGACACCGGGCGCGAGAGCCGCGCCGCGATCGCGGCGCTCGCGCATACGCCGGGCGGCGCCTTCGGCTCCTGCCGCTACCGCCTGCCGCCGCTGGCGGAAAATCCAGCCGAGCACGAGCGCCTGGTCGCAGTGCTGCGCGCGCACGAGATCGGCTGCGTGCTCTACAACGGCGGCAACGACTCCGCGGACACGGCGCTGCGCCTCGCGCGCAGCAGCCAGCGGCTCGACTACCCCCTGCAGGTGATCGGTGTGCCGAAGACGGTGGACAACGACCTGGCGGTGACCGACAGCTGTCCTGGCTTCGGTTCGGTCGCCAAGTACGTCGCCCTGGCAACGCTCGAGTCGGGCTACGACGTCGAGGCGATGCGGGAAACCTCGACTCGGGTCTTCATTCTCGAGGTCATGGGCCGCAACGCCGGCTGGATCGCGGCGGCAGCCGGACTCGCCGCGCGGAGGCCGGAGGAGCCGCCGCACCTGATCCTGTTCCCGGAGCTCGCCTTCCAGCCCACGGAATTTCTCGCGCGCGTGCAGGATGCGGTGGCGCGCTTCGGCTACTGCAGCGTGGTGGCCGCGGAGGGCCTGCGCGATGCGAGCGGCAAGCTGCTTTCCGCGGCAGGCAGCCGGGATGCTTTCGGTCACCAGCAGCTGGGCGGCGTGGCGCCGCGGCTCGCCGCGCTGGTCGGCGCACGGCTGGGCCACAAGTGCCACTGGGCGCTGCCGGACTATCTGCAGCGCTCGGCGCGCCATCTGGCCTCGCAGGTCGATCTGGAGCAAGCGCGAGCGGTCGGCCAGGCGGCGGTCGAATACGCGCTGGCGGGACGCAGCGGGGTGATGCCGGTGATCCGGCGGCTGTCCGACGCGCCCTATCGCTGGAGCGTCGAAGCGGCCCCGCTGGCGCGGATCGCAAACCGCGAAAAGAAACTGCCGCGACGCTTTATCCGCACCGACGGCTACGGCATCAGCGCGCAGGGGAGGCGCTATCTTGAACCGCTGATTCGCGGCGAGGCGATGCCGCCCTGGGGCAAGGACGGCCTGCCCCGCTACTCGCGCCTGCGCAACGTGCCGGTCGCCAGGCGCCTGTCGGAATACGCGCGCTGAAGTCCCTGCTCAGCGGCGCGGCGGATACAGCGGGGGCAGCGCCGGCGCTTCTTCGCCAGCGCGCGTGATGGCGTCCGCCCAAACGGGTCCGTCGGCAAACGCGCGGCGCATGCGGACGGCGAGGCCTTCGCTTGCCTCGCGGCCGTAGCGGGCGCGCTCGACGGCCTCGAGGACCTCCTGCTGCGCCGGGTCGGCGAGCCGTCGGGCCAGCTCGCCCAAGCTGTTGAGCCCGGCGCGCTCGCGGCGCGCCCAGGCGAGCAGCGCGCGCTCGGCTCCAGCGAGATCGCCGAGCGCGCAGGCGCGCTGGAATTCGGCGCGCTGCGCCCGCACGGAAGGCGGTGGTGCCAATGGCGAAGGTGTCGCGACAGCGCGCCGCGCGCGCATCCAAAGCAGGAGCGTCGCCAACCACAGCGCCAGCAGCGCCCCGCTCAGCCACGGCCAGAAACCCGCCGGAGAGAGGGCGCCGAAAATCCACGGCGCAAGCTGCACGTTGCCAGGCGGCGAGCCCGGCAAGGCGGGAATCGGCGTCGCTGCAGCGGCCGCCGGCAGCACCTTCACGCGGTGCGCAGGCAGGCTGGCCGTCTCCAGGCGACCGTTGGCGGTATCCCACCACTGCAGGCGCAACCCGGGGATCAACCAGGTTCCCACGCGGGTCGGCACGAAGGCGAATTTGCGCGCGCGCTGGCCGTAGAGCCAGTGACCATCGTCGCGCGTGGAAACTTCGGCCTTGTCGGCGTACATCGGTACGCCGTCCGGTGCGACCAGTTCGAGCTCCGGAAGCTGATCGGCGGCGAGGCCCTGGGCCTCGACGCGAATGCCCCGGGTCAGCGGCTCGCCGACTCGCACCTCATCGGGCAGCGGCAACTGATCCTCGAGCTCGAGCGAGCGGGCCGGTAGCCAGTCGCCGGAGGCAGCGTCCGGCGGACGCGGGCGAACTTCGAGCTGAAGCGGCTGCGAGCGCAGGCTGACGCGCCGGCCGCGGCTGAAGAAGCCGCCGGGATCGTTGCCATCGAGCACGCTGCCGACGAAGCTCACCGGCGGCACCTCGAGCGTCCCGCTGCGCTGCGGGATCAGCGCGTAGTGGCGCTCGTAGACCCGATAACGGCGACCGTCGAGGCTCGTCAGATAGGAGCCATCCTGCGCCTGACCCAGGCGGCGCACGTCGAGCCCGTCGGCGGTGGGCTCGGACAGATTGCCATCGCCCAGATCGAACGCGCTGTAGAGCTTCACCGTACAGCGCACCTGCTGCTGAACCAACGGATCCAGCGGCTCGGCGGCAAGTTCGATGAACACATCGCCACCCGGCGCAGCGGGCGCGGCAGTCTCGCGCACCTCGAGCGGAATCGGCGCCGTCTGTGCGCCGCCGACGCTGAGCGCGGGAATCACCAGGCTCCCTGCATGTTTCGGCTCGAGCCCGACCGCCCACAGGGTTTTCGCGCTGGTCTTGCCGTTGACGATCGAGAGCTGGCTGCTCGACTGGGTACCCAGCAGCCGGAAATCCTTCTCCAGCGCGGAAAAATCGGGCGCGGCGGCCGAACTCTGCTCGACCTCCACGTTGAGCGTCACGGTTTCCCCGAGACGTGCCGTATCGCGGTCGAGCCAGGCGCGCGGCGCAGCCTGCGCCAAGGCGCAAGTCAAAACCAGAAGCAGCGGCGCGAGCCGCAGCAGACGGTCGAGGGAGTTCTTCATTCTCTTCCCGATTCCTGTTGGCGGCGCTGGTATTCGCGGCGAAACTTGCGCCGCAGGAGGCCGCCGGGATCGTCCGGTACCCGCTGCAGGAGCTGGTCGAGCGACTGCTGGCGTTCACGCGCGCCTTCATCCTCACGCGCGGGGGCCGCTGCCTCGCTGGCGGGCTGCTCGCCGCCCTCCGGGGAATCGCGCAGCGCACGATCGATCGACTGCTTGAGCGTCTGTCGCTGCGCCGGGTCCGCCTGCGCCGCCCGCTCCTGCGGCGTGTCTGAAGCGCCTGTCTGCTCGGTTCCGGAATTCCCCGCGCCACTCGCGCGCTCGGCAGCGTTCACCTCGGTATCGCCGTGCTCCTGCTCGGGTTCGGCGCGCGGCTCGCCCGGCTGCGCGTCGTCCTGATCCTGCCGCGGCGATTGACCCTGTTCTCCCGCTTGCTCCTGCTGCTCCTGCTGCTCCTGCTGCTCCTGCTGCCCGTGCTGGCCGTGCTGGCCAGGCTGCTCTTGTCGATCCTGCTCGCTGCGCTGCTCCGGCTGCGCCTGACCCTGCCCACCCTGCGACTGCTCGCGATCTTGCTTGCTCCGGCCCTGCTGCGGGTTTTCCTGCGCCTGCTGCTGGCGCAGGGCCTGCTCGACGATGGCGCGATTGGCGCTGGCGTCGGCCAGCTCCGGCGCCTCGCGCAAGGCCTGGTCGTAGGCTTCGATGGCGTCCTGATAGCGGCCCAGGCGGGCCAGCGCGTTGCCACGGTTGTAGGCCGCCTCGGCGCCCGGCAAGCCACCCCAGTCTCGCGCCGCGGCCGCGAAGTCACCGCCACGGTAGGCGGCGCTGGCGCGCCAGTCCGGTGACTTCGCCACCGCGGCGGCACGCGTCGGATCGCCCGCAGCCAGGGCGCGCGCCGCCTGCTGATCGGGGCGCTGCCAGAGTCCGTCGAGCTCGGCCGCCTGCAGGGTGGGCGGCGGCGCCCACAGGGCCAGTGCCAGCAGCATCAACCAACCGCGGCGAAAGCCGAGCAACGCCAGCGGCAGCAGCGCGAGCAGCAGCCAGGGACCGCGATCGCGCCAGCCTGCGCCGCTGCCCGCGGCGCCCGTCGCGTGCGGGCCCGCCGCCGCCTGTGCGTCGAGAAGCAGGTCGAGATCGCGCCCATCCGCGCTCAGGCGCGCGTAGTGGCCGCCGCCCGCTCTTGCCACCGCGGCCAGCGCGGCGTCATCGCGCCGCGCAAGCAGCAGCGCGCCCTGCGGGTTCTGCTGAAACCCACCGGTGGCAAGCGGCACCGGCGCGCCTTGTGACGTACCGAAACCGAGCACCGACACGCTGAATCCCTGCTCGCGCGCGCGGCGCGCGGCGGCCACCGCGGTGGGACTGGCGCTGTCGGCAAGCAGCAGAATTTGCCCGCGAGCGAGGCCGGCCTGGGCGATCAGCCTGGCGCCCGCCTCGATCGCCTTCGCCGTCGCGTTGCCTGTCACCGGCATGACCGAGGGATCCAGCGCGCCGACCAGGTTGCGCACCGTGCCGATGTCGTCGGTCAGCGGCGCCGCGACGAAGGCCTCACCGGCGTAGCCGATCAGCGCGGTCTGATAGTCGCGGCTGCGATCCAGCAGATCGTCGATCTTGAAGCGGGCGCGGGCCAGCCGCGACGGCAGGTCATCGGTGGCCAGCATGCTCGGCGCAAGCTCCAGCGCGATCACCCGCGCCGCTTGGTTGCGATAGAGCGGCAGCGACTCGCGCTCCCAGGTCGGGCCGGCAAGGGCGAGGCAGCCGAGCGTCCAGACGGACGCGGTCAAAAGCAGCGCCGGCAGCCGCGAACGGTGGTTGCCTGGCGCCAGCAGATACGGCAGCAGCGTTGGGTCGACCGCCACTCGCCAGGCGCCACCCTCGAGCCCGGCGCGTCGCCATGCCCACCACAGGACGGGCAGCGCCAAGAGCCCGAGCAGGGCCAGCGGGCGCAGAAAATGAAAGTCGGCCAGCGCCGCCGGCAGCAGCGCGCTCACGGCACCATCCTCGCGAGGGGACGACCGCGAATGCGGCCAGGCAGCAGCAGCGCCAGGCCAGCCGCGGCCAGCGCGGCGCCGAGCGGCAGCCAGTACCACTCACCGACCGGGCGCAGACTCTCCCCCGCGCTCGCCACCGGTTCCAGCTGATCGATCGTACGGTACACGTCGGCCAGGGCTTCGCTGTCGCGCGCGCGGAAGTAGCGTCCGCCGGTGGCCTCGGCCATCCGCGTCAGCATGGCCTCGTCGAGATCGGCGGAAGGATTCACCAGCCGGCTGCCGAAGAGCCCATTGATGCGCATGGCGTCGGCGCCGACGCCAATGGTGTAGATGCGCAGGTGGTCGGCTGCGGCGAGCTCGATCGCCTGGTCCGGCGTGAGCGCGCCGGCGTTGTTGACGCCGTCGGTCAGCAGCACCAGGACGCGCTGCTCCTCGGGCCGCTCGCGCAGGCGCTTGACGGCGAGGCCGACTGCGTCACCGACCGCCGTTTCCCGCCCGGCGAGGCCGATCTCGGACTCGTCGAGCTGACGCGCGACGGTGGCCAGATCGAAAGTCAGCGGTACCAGCAGGTAGGCCTGCGAGCCGAACAGGATCAGCCCGACGCGGTCGCCCCGACGACGCTCGATGAAGTCGCTGGCGATCGCCTGGATGGCGGTGAAGCGCGGCACCGCACGCCCGCCGAGCTGCATGTCCTCGATGCTCATGCTGCCGGAGGTGTCGATCGCCAGCAGCAGGTCGCGCCCGCTGCGCTCGATTTCCTGTGGCGGACCGAGCCACTGCGGACGCGCGGCGGCGGCGAGCAGCAGGGCCCAGGAGAGGAGCGCCAGGCGACGCCGCCAGCGCGGCGCGCCGGCCGTGACGCGGCTTGCCGCAAGGGCGACGCCGCGATGCGGAAGGCACAGCGCCCCGGCAGCGTCGCCGTGGGCACGCGGCAGCAGTCGCGCCGCGAGCCAGGGCAGCGGCAGAAACAGCAGCAGCCAGGGCCAGGCGAGCTCAAACACGGGCCGGGTTCCGCGCCAGCACCGCCGCGAGCCAGGAGCGCGCGAGCGCGAGCAACGCCGTGGCGTCGAGCGCGGCCAGCGCCGGGTCGCGCGGATCGCGATAGGCGAGATCCACCACGGCGCGGCCGGGGCCGCTCTGGAACGGCCGCGCCGTCGCCTGCGCCGGCGGCAGCTGGCGGTCGAGGAATTCGAGCCAGGCGTCGCCTTCGAGCGCGACCGCAGCCGGCTCGACCAGGCGCGAGGCGCGCCGCAGGAGGGCCGAAAGCTCGGCGCTCAGCGCCAGCGGATCGGGCGCCGCCGCGTGGCGGCGCGCCAGCGCCTCGAGTTCGCTGTGCACGCGCCGGCGCCAGCGCGCTGCGGCTCGCGCGCGACGGAGCCAGCGCGCCGCAACCAGGAGCAGCAGGAGAGTCAGCGCCGCCACGAGCCACCAGCCAGGCGCCGGCGGCCACCAGGACGGCGTCGGCGGCAGGTGAATGTCACGCAGCGGAAGCGAGGCCGGATCCACTACGAAGTCTTGCTCCAGCGAAGCAGCAGGGGACGCAGGCTGCGCCGCAAATCGCCATCGGTGTCGAGCCGGACGACGCGCATACCGAGGCTTCGGCAGCGTCGCTCCAGCGCTTCGCGGGCGGCGGCGAAGCCGGTTGGCCAGGCGAGCCGCAACTGGCGTTCGGAAAAGTCCAGGACGCTCCGCTGGCCGTCGACATCGAGCGCATAGATGCCGGGCGGCGGCGGCGCGAGCTCGAGGGCATCCTGCAGCAGCACCAAGGCACAATCGTGCCGCGCCGCGAGCCGGGCCAGCAGCGGCGCGTCCGCTTCGTCCGCGCTGAACCCGTCGCTCAGCAGCACCACGCGCAGGCCCGGGCGCAGCAGCGGATGGAGGCGCCCGAGGGCCGCCTGCAGTGAACTCGACTCGCCCGCACGGGCGGCCCGATCCCACTCGCGCAGTGCGCGCAGCACTTGCAGCGCGCCGCGGCGTCCGCCGGCCGGCTTGAGCGCGGCGCTCAGCCCGCCGCCGAAGCCGACGGCACCGACGCGGTCGCCGGCGGCGGTCGCGGCCCAGGTCAACAGGGCAGCGGCGCGCGCGGCCTGCACGCTCTTGAAGCGCGCGCGGGTACCGAAGTGCATCGACGGGTTGTGGTCGATGAGGAGCAACAGTTCTTGCTCGCGCTCCTCCTCGAACAGCTTGGTATGCGGGCGCCCGGTGCGCGCGGTGACGCGCCAGTCCATGTGGCGAATCTCGTCGCCGGCCTGGTAGACGCGGGATTCACGAAAGTCCATGCCACGTCCGCGCCGACGCGAAGCGGTCGCGCCGGGTGCGGCAGCATCGCCGCGGACGCCTTGCCACAGGCGCATCCCCCGCGCCAGGGCAGCCAGCGCGACGAGCTCGGCGGCGTCGACCCGAGTTGGCTCGGGCGCCGCGACCGAGGTGCCGGACGGAGGAACCCGGGCGCTCAGCGGCACGGCGACCGACCTCGACGCGCAGCGCGGCGGACGCCGCCCGCTGGCCGTCGCGCGCTCACGGCAGCGGCACCCGTTCCAGCAGCAAAGCGATGACCTGATCGACGTCCACGCCCTCGGCTTCGGCCTCGTAACTGAGCAACACGCGGTGGCGGAACACGTCGGGTGCGATCGCCTGCACGTCTTCCGGCGTCACGAAACTGCGGCCGGCGAGCCAGGCCCGAGCGCGGGCGCAGCGGTCGAGGGCGATGGTCGCGCGGGGACTCGCGCCCCAGGCGATCCAGCGCGCCGGCTCGCTGCCCAAAAGAGTTGCATCGCGGGTCGCCAGGACCAGCTGGATCAGGTAGCGGCCGAGCTGGGGTGCGAGGTGGAGATCAAGCACTTCCGCGCGCGCAGCGAAGATCTGTTCCTGACTGAGGATCCGCGCCGGGGCCTGCGCGCGACCCATGCTTTCGCGGGCCCGCGCGCGGGCGAGCTCGAGGATCGCCGCTTCTGCCTCCGCCTCCGGATAGCCGACCCGCACGTGCAGCAGGAAGCGGTCGAGCTGCGCCTCGGGCAGCGGATAGGTGCCTTCCTGCTCGATCGGATTCTGCGTCGCCATGACCAGAAACAACGGCGGCAGCGGGTAGCTGGCCTGGCCGATGCTGACCTGGCGTTCGCCCATCGCCTCGAGCAGGGCCGACTGAACCTTGGCCGGCGCGCGGTTGACCTCGTCGGCAAGGATCAGGTTGTGGAAGATCGGCCCGCGCTGGAACTCGAAACTGCCCGTCTGCGGGCGGTACACGTCGGTGCCGGTCAGGTCCGCCGGCAGCAGGTCGGGAGTGAACTGCAGGCGGTGGAAATCGGCCTCGATGCGCGCCGCCAGCTCCTTGATGGCGGTGGTTTTGGCCAGACCCGGCGCGCCTTCGACCAACAGGTGGCCATCGGCCAGAAGCGCGATCAGCAGTCGCTCGACCAGACCCTGCTGGCCGATGATCGAGCGTTCGAGCTCGCCGCGGAGGCTGGCAAAGGCGGCTGCCGCCGCGCTGGGTTCGGGCATGTCCATCGATGGTCGACCTTGAGTCAGTAGCACCGCGGGTCTGGGACCGCAGACGCGCAAAATAGTTTTGCGCGCGGCGGACACGCACGTTGCCGCGTCGTTCAGGTGTGTGCCGAGGCTCAGTCGCCCGCGCCGGCGGCCAGGCGATCCTCGAGTACCCGCGCAAGCGGCGCCGGTTTGCCGATCAGCCAACCCTGCGCGTAGCGGCAGCCGAGCCCGGCCAGCACATCGTACTGCGCGCGGGTCTCCACGCCCTCGGCGATCAGGTCGGCGCCGAGGGCGCGGGCCATGGCCACCACGGTGCCGACCAGGGCCAGCGCGCGCGGCTGGTCCAGGCTGCGCACGAAGCTCGCGTCGAGCTTGATCTGGTCGAAGTCCAGGCTGAGCAGGGGCCCGAGGTTGGAATAGCCGGTGCCGAAATCGTCCAGCGCCACCGGCATGCCGACCGCGTGACACTCGCCGAGCAGGGTCGCGATGCGCGCGTTGTCGAACACCAGGCTCTCGGTGATTTCGAGCTTGAGCCGGTCCGGCGGCAGCGCGCGGCGCTCGAGCTGGGAAAAGATGCGCGCCACCAACCCGGGATCCTCGAGCTGACGCGCCGAAAGATTGAGCGCAATGAAGGGCAGCTCGCCGCGGCCACGGGCGCGCAGGGTATCCAACATGCCACAGACGTCGGCCAGGATGTAATCACCAACCGGCAGGATCAGCGAGGTCTCCTCGGCCAGGCGAATGAATTCGTCCGGCGGCACGCTGCCGCGCTCGGGATGGTGCCAACGCACCAGCGCCTCATAGCCGGCGACTGCCCCGCCGATCTCGGCGATGGGCTGCAGATACACCTCAAGCTCGCGACGATCGAGCGCGCTGCGGAGCTGGCTTTCCAGCCGAATCTTGTCGAGCGCGCGCGCCTCGGTGCCGATCTCGGGCGCGACTTTGGCCGCCGCTGCAGTCTCCGTCAGAGTGGCCAAGGCCGAACGGTATCGAGCGAGCTGACTCATGAGCAGCGCACGCACGATCGGGTCTGCTGCCACCAAGCGCTCGCTGAACTGCTCCACGCCAATCGGGGTCAGGCGGCAGTCGCTCAGGGCGCGCGCGCTCGCGGTGCGGGGTGCGCGATCGAGCACGGCCATCTCGCCCAGCAGCATGCCGGGTCCGAGCTCGCTAAGCAGGCGCGCCTCGCCCAGATGATCGGCGGTGATCACCACTCGTCCCGATTCGATCAGATAGGCGCCGTCCGGCGGATCGCCCTGACGGAAGATCAGCTCTCCGGCGCGGAACTGGACGCTGGAAGAATGCTCCACGTTCGCTCCTCGAATGTCGCGTCCCGCCGGACCGAATGGCTCTCGGACGCGCACGCGCGCATCGTACATAAAAAAGGGGCCGCATCGCTGCGGCCCCGGGAAATGCGCGTCGAATCAGGTCGTCACGGATAGATCGCCGTGCAGCTCGCCCCATCGGCGATCTGCATGGACGCCGCTCCGGTGCCGGCCGCCGGCGGCGGCGTGGTGACCGCGACGCAGTTCCCCGACCAGCCGGTTGGTGCCGGCGAGGCGATCAATGTGTACGTCGTTCCGGGCGCCAGATCGAAGCTGCAGGTCTGGCTCGGGCTGTCGGACATGCTGCAGAAGATGCCGCCAGGGACGCTCGAGAGCGATGCGTCGCGGTTGGTGCCACCGCTCGACTGCATCCCGACCAGCACCGTCGCAAGCTCCTGCTCGCCGCCGCAAAGCACGTTCTCCGGGTCGATGTCGCAATAGTCGGTGCCCTGCAGGTTGACGGTCGCCGAGGCGCCGCCGGCCGCCACCGTGAAGGTGCAGGTCGCGGTCTTCGGGTCCGGCTTGTAGCCGGACAGGTTGGCGGTGATCGTGACCGAGGTTTCACCCTGGTCGTTGGTCGGCGCAATCAGGCTGGCGCTCGCGCCTGCGCTGCAGTCGGCGGCGATCGCGACGCTGTTGACCGGGTTGCCGCTGCTGTCGGTCACCCGCAGGGTAACCCGACCGCCGCTGCCATCGAGCGAGGACGGCGAGGCCTGCAGCACGAGGCTGCCCGAGGCAACGATCGGCACCGGCAGCACCGGCACGGACGGGCCGGCGTTGAAGATTACCCGCGGGCCGCTATCTTCTTCGCCCCCCTCGGCGTCGGCGATGCCGACCGTCTGCATCAGGCCCGAAGTGCAGCCGCCGGAACCGGTCGGATGGTCGAAGGTGCCGGAGCCCGAGTGCCCGTCGATCGAGCCGGTGCCGACGCCGAGCTCGACGAAGCTGAAGCCGATGAAGCTGCCCTGGATCGGCGAGCCGAGCGCGTCGAACAGGCAGACCTCGACGTAGACCTGGGTGTTGCCCGGCAGCGGGGTCTGATTGACCACGAGCTGGCCCGGCGCGACGCCCGGGAAGCCGCCGCCGGAGATGTCGGTGATCAGGCGCGGCGTGCCGTCGACCGGCGCTCCAGTGCCGCGGGCCCAGATCAACGCGCCCTTGCCGAGACGCGACACCGGGTAGTTGAGCGTGGTGCTGGCGACGCCGTTGACGTCGGTGACCGCGCTGGCGCCGATGTTGCCTTCCGCGGCGCGACCGATCACGTAGGGCAGCACCGAACCGTAGTCGACCGACTGACCGGTGGTGTCGTTCGGATTGAAGCGATAGGTCACGTTGAGGCTGGTCTCGCTGTTGACCGTCGCCACGCGGCGCGCGGACTCGAGATCGGCGTTGCCGGTCACCAACTGACCGAAGACCAGCAGCGTGTCGCCAGGGCCGGCGCCGCCGCCGGCAGTGCGGAAGGCGCCGAGCGGCGCGGTGAACAGGGTGCCGCTTTCCTTCGGATTGCCGTCCAGACCAGCGATCTGGAAGAAGCCGGAGCCGAGCTCGGGGAAGCCCATCATTGGCGCGTCCACTACGCCGAACTCGATGTTCGTTCCCGGCGGCACCGGGTTACCTTGACGGTCGGTCGCCAGCGCGCTGACGGTCAGGCTGTAGCTGCCGTCCGGGTCGACCGGCACGATCAGGTTGCCTTCTTCGTCGACCGGAGCGTGGACGTTGCCCGACACCGGGTTGACGGCGATCGCATTGGTGGTCGGTGAGGTGATGACCAGGCGGTACAGCTCGCCGTCGGACACGACCACGGTGGTGGTCACCGACAGCGGGTCGCTGATGCCGTCATCGACGTTGCCGTCGGCGCGATCGACCGTGGCCTTGATCTGCACGGGCCCCAGTTCGGTGCCTGGAGCAAACGAGGCGTTGGCCACGCCGTGGACCGTATAAGTATTGATCGAGGCGCCGCTCGCCGCACCGCCCGCCGAATTGGCCGACAGCGCGCCGCGGCTCGCGCCGCCGACCACTTCGAAGCGGATGTTGTTGTGGCCGGTATTGCCGCTCATGGGATCGGGCACCAGCTGGCCGCCACCGTCGGTGACGATTGCCGAGATCGCCGAGCTGCCGGCCGCGCCGGAGGTGTAGATGCGACCGGGGTTCGCCGACAACTCGATATTGGCCGGCTCCGGCCCGACGCCGGTGACGACCGTGAAGTTCATGCTCGCGCTGACCGACTGATTGGTGTTCGGGTCGGTGCCCGAGACCGTCAGCTTGGCGGTGCCGGTGGAGGTGAACGAGTTGACGAAAATGGTCGCCTGGCCGTTCATGCCCTTGATCACGACCGAGCCGAACAGGGCGTTGCCGTCCTTGCACTCATCGCCGTCGACCAGGCAGGAGAGCACTGCGACGTTGGTCGGCGCGATGCTGACGTGGATGTCCTGGCCGTTGACCAGACTGCCGTTCGGATTGCGCCAGGTGATCGTGACCTCGGCCTGCGTCGGGTTGCCGTACTGGGTCGGCGGGTAGCCCCAGACGTTGACCGGAAGGGTCGTCGTCGGATAGGCGGAGAGCTCCATCTTGCTGTTCTGCGGAGGGGAATAGGCCCCCCCGTTGCCGCCGCCGCCGCCGCAGCTGGCCAAGCCGGCGCTGGCGAGCAGCAGGCCCAGGATCTTGCCGGAAAAACGCATGGGATGTCTCCAGGAAGTCAGATTCACAGGCGATTGGATCGGATCGGGCTGTCGCGGTCGCACGCTCATCGCATGTCCTCGCTCAGGATACGTGGCGTGACGAAGATCAGGAGCTCGGCTTTCTTGTCGTTGCGGCCCTTATTCTTGAACAGGTTGCCGACCACCGGGACGTCGCCGAGGAAGGGCACCTTGCGCACCAGGTCGGACTTCTCGACCTCGTAGACACCGCCGAGCACCACGGTCTGGCCGTTGTCGACCAGCACCTCGGTATTCACTTCACGCTTGTCGAGGGTCGGCACCATACCGCCGCCGGGGTTGTCGACCCAGCCGGCCACGGCGTCCTTCTTGACGTTCAGGCTCAGCACCACGCGGTCGTCGGCGGTGATGGTCGGGGTCACCTTGAGCTCGAGCACGGCCTCCTTGAACTGCACGGTGGCAGTGCCGGTGCTCGCGCCGCCGCCGGTCGACTGCTGATAGGTCACGTAGCCGACTTCCTGGCCCTGCTTGATGGTCGCTTCGCGCTGGTTGGCGGTGATCACGCGCGGGGTCGAGATGACTTCGCTGCGGCCTTCGGTCTGCGCCGCGGAGAGCTCGAGGTCGAGCAGATAGTCGGCTCCCAAAATGGCCAGACCGAAGCTGCCGGCCGGATTGGTGACCGGCAGGTTGACGTTCAGGCGGTCGTCGAGGGTCGGCACCGCGATGCCGAGCGGAATTGCGCCCGGCGCGGTGTTGGGCAGGCCGCGCCCCGGTGTCAACATGCGGTTGCCCAGCACGACGTTACTCATCGCGTCGGTGGCGGTCGCCGTGCCGGCGGTGCTGACGACGTTGCCGTGGTGGTCCTGGTAGCCGCCGCTGACGCCGAACTTGACGCCGAGCTCGCGGGCGAAGCTGTCGGTGGCGATGACGATGCGCGACTCGATCAGCACCTGCTGCACCGGCCGGTCGAGCACCGCGACCAGCTGGCGGATTTCCTCGATCTTGGACGGCACGTCGCTGATCAGAAGCGTGTTGGTGCGCGAGTCGAAGGTGACGCTGCCGCGCGCCGAGAGAAAACCGCGCTGCGCCAGCTCGGCCGTGCCGCCCCCGCCGCCCCCGCTGCCGCCGCCCGCCTGGTTGGCCTGGGCTTCGGTGGTGAGCAGCTTGGCGATGTCTTCGGCGCGGCCGTAGCTCACCGGGATGAAGTCGGTGACCAGCGGCTCCTTGTCTTCCATCTGCTGGCGGGCGTCGGCTATCGCCTGCTCGCGCTTGGCGATTTCCTCCTGCGGCCCAACCCAGATGACGTTGCCCTGCTGGCGCTTGTCGAGACCCTTGGCCTGCAGCACGATGTCGAGCGCCTGATCCCACGGCACGTTGACCAGGCGCAGAGTCACATTCCCGGTCACGCTGTCGGCGACCACCACGTTCAGGTCGGACACATCGGCGATCAGCTGCAGCACCGAGCGGGTCGGAATGTCCTGGAAATTGAAAGTGACGCGGCTGCCGTTGTAGACCGGCGCAGCGTTCTTGCCGAGCGCCTTGGGTTCGTCCTTCTTCGGCGCGATCTCGACGATGTACTGGCTACCGGTCTGATAGGCGAGCGGCTCGAAGGGCGGCTTGGCGACGATTTCCGTGCGCACGCCACCGCGGCTCGCGCGGGTCTCGATGAACTGCACGGGGGTGGCGAAATCGAGCACGTCGAGGCGCCGCGCCTGGCCAGCTGCAACGCTCGCGCCGGGCATGTCGAGCACGATGGTGCCGCCTTCCTGCTTCATGTTGACGGCGGCGCCGGCGCCGTTGAAATCGATCAGGACGCGGCCTTCGCCGTCCTTGCCGCGGCGAAAATCGACGCCGCTGACCTGGATGCCGTGCACTGTCGCTGCGGCCTTGGTCGGATTGGCTTTGGCCGCCGCGGCGGCCACTGCACCGGAGCCCAACACGCCGCTGTTGACGTCGATCACGACTTCGTTGCCGTTGATCCGGGCGGCATAGCCGGCCGGACGGAACAGATCGACCACCACGCGCGTGCGGCCGGCGGCCTCGATCGCGGATATGGCCGAGGTGGCGCCCGTGCCGACGTCGATTCGGCGTTGCCTCACCGCGTTGCGAGTGTCGGCGAAATCGAGCGCGATACTCGGCGGCGCTTCGGTGGCGAAGGACTGCGGCGCGCTCGCCGGCTGGGCAAACTTGAGCGTGATCTCGACCTTGCCACCGGGCAGCGTGCTGTAGCTGATGTCGTTCAGCACGTTCTCGGCGAAGGCCTGCGGCCCCCACAGCCCGCCGCACAGAACCAGCGCCCAGAGGAGGCGGCGAGGCAGCCCGGCTCGAGGGGCGTGGATGCTGCGGTCGCGAGTGGCAACGATGGTGGTGGTCATGAGATGAGTCCCCGATGGATCAATCATTTGCTGTCGCCCAGGGCGAGTTCGGCCGGCCGTTCCATCCAGCCGCCGGTGCCGTTCGGAACCAGCTCGACGAGTTCGATGCGGTCCTCGTTGATCGAGGTGATGCGTCCGTAGTTGATGCCAAGGTAGTTGCCGACGCGCACGCGGTGCACGACGCCGTCGGGATCGCGCACGAGCCCTTCCACGTTGCTGCCGAGGCCCAGCGTGCCGGACATCTTGAGGCCGTCGAGCGGAAACGCCTCGAGCGGTTCGCGTGGGCGGTCCTGATCCGGCCGCGGACCGGACTGGGCATTTTCTTCCTGCTCGTTGCTGCTTGGCCCGAAGGGATCACGCAGATCCTGGTCGGTGTAGAGAAAGGTTTCGAAGGTCTTGACCACCGGCAAGGGCTCCAGCGGCGCGCCCTTCTTCGCCTTTTCGGCGGCCACCCATTGCTGCGGGCTCTCGCGGCGGTCGCAGCCGCTCAAGGCGGCCAGCAGGGTCAGCACCGCGGTCAGCTGCAGCAGCTTGCTCAGGGAATGAGTCATGTCACTTCCCCCCCGTGGCGGGCTGCTTGCTGGCGGCGTTCGCGGCGGCGGCCGTTTCCTCGTCGTCCAGGTAGCGGTAGGTCTTGACCGTGCCTTCGAGCGACAGGCGCCCGCCGGCGGCGCTTGCCGGCTGCAGCGACACGTCGTGCATGGTCAGGATCACCACTCGCGGCAGCGAGGCGACGTTGCTGATGAAGGTGCCGAATTGGTGATAGGAGCCCGCCATGCGCAGCTGGATCGGCTTTTCGGCGTAGAACTCCTTGGTGACTTCGGCGCCTGGCTGGAACAGCTGAGTCTCGATGCCCGCGGCCAGCGCGGCCTGGCTGATGTCGTTCAGCAGATCCGGCATCTCGGTCTTGCTCGGCAGCTGGCGCAGCATGGTCTGCAGCATCTCCTTCATGTCCTCGAGCTGGTGACGGTAAGCCTCGAGGTTGACCGCCTTGGCCTGCTTGGCGGCGAAATCCCGCTTCAGGGTCTCTTCCTGCGCCTGCGCGGTCTCCAGCTCGGTTTGCTGGGTGCGAATGTAGAGGTACCAGCCGAAGAACAGGATCAGCACCACAATCACGGTGCCGAAGAAGGTCTTGACCGACTTCGGCCAGCCAGCAACGTTGTTGCGGTCCAAATTGCGGAGATCGTCGATGAAACTCATGGCGTCTTCTCCCCGACCGCGGCGGGCGCTGCAACCGGCGCTGCAACCGGCGCTGCGCCCGGCACCGTGCTCGGCACGGCGCTCGCGCCGGCCTCCGCCTCGGCGCCAGACTCCTGCTGCGCCTGCGCCTCATCCGGCTTGCGCAGCTTGACGTCCAGCGAGAACACCAGCGGTAAACGCTGATCGGCGCCCGGAGCGCCGGCCTTGTTTTCGATCCGGCGCAGGTCGGTGTGGCCCATCCACGGCGAGGCGTCGATGTTGCGCATGTAGCTCGCCACCCGTGAGTTCGACTCGGCGACGCCTTCGAGCACCAGCGCGTCGCCGTTCTGCTTCAGTGCGGTAAGGCGCGTGCCGTCGGGGATCGTCTTCACCAGCTCGTCGAAGAGGTGCACCATCTGCGAGCGGTTCGACTGCAGCTGCTCGATGATTTCCTTGCGGGTCAGGAGCTGCGAGCGGGTCTTGTCGAGCTCCTTGATCTCGGCGATTTGCTTGTCCAGCGCCTTGATCTGCCCCTCGAGATAGGCGTTGCGCCCATTCTGCGCGTCGATCCGATGATTCATCCAGAAGATCGCGCCGAGCACCACGACCACCGCGGCGAGCGCGGTCAGGCCGAGCATGCCGTAGAACTCGCGCTCGCGTTGCTTGCGGCGTTCCGCACGCCACGGCAAGAGGTTGATTCTGGCCATCAGTCGAAGCTCCTCATCGCGAGCCCGCAGGCGATCATCAGCGCCGGAGCATCCTGCGCCAGCGTCTGCGCCTGGATGCGTCCGGACAGCGACATGGAAGCGAGCGGGTTGGCCACCACGCAGGGGACGCCGAGGTTTTCCTCGACCATGTCGGCGATCCCTTCGATCGAGGCGCAGCCGCCGGCCAGCACCACCTGGTCGACCCGACTGTATTCGCTGCCGGCGAAGAAGAACTGCAGCAGGCGGCTGATCTGCTGCACCATTGCCTCGCGGAAGGGGCCGAGCACCTCGGACTCGTAGGACTCCGGCAGGCCGCCCTGGCGCTTGGCGAGACCGGCTTCCTCGTAGCTCAGGCCATAGCGGCGCATGATCTCATCGGTGAGCTGCTTGCCACCGAAGACCTGCTCGCGGGTGTAGATGGTGCGGCGGTTCTTGAGCACGATCAGGGTGGTCATGGTCGCGCCGACGTCGACGATGGCGACCAGCGCGTCGCGCGAGACCGCGAGCTGGTCGGCAATCAGGGTGAACGCGTTCTCCATCGCGAAGGCTTCGATATCGACCACCTTCGCGGTCAGCCCGCCGAGGTCGAGCGCCGCCACTCGCAGGTCGACGTTCTCGGTGCGCGAGGCCGCCAGCAGGACGTTCACCATGTCGGGATTGTCCTTGAAGGGCTCCAGCACCTCGAAATCGAGGCTGACTTCCTCGATCGGATAGGGGATGTACTGGTTGGCCTCGACTTCGATCTGCGCCTCCATGTCTTCGGGCGATAGATCGCGCGGCATCGGGATCAACTTGGTGATCACCGCCGAGCCTGCTACCGCGGTCGCGGCGTGCCGGGTCTTGGTTCCGGAGCGGCTGAGCGCGCGGCGGATCGCCTCGCCCACTGCCTCGACCTCGACGATGTTCTTCTCGACCACGGCGTTGGGCGGCAGCGGCTCGACTGCGTAGTGTTCGACCCGGTAGCGTCCGCCCGCTTGGCCGAGTTGAAGCAGCTTGACTGCAGTCGAACTGATGTCGACGCCGATCAGAGGTGGTGCTTTCGGTGTGAACAGGCCCACACTTTTCCCCTTTCCCACGCGCTCTTACGAGCGAAAGATGCGCCAGCACATTAAATACAATAGTTAACGGTATTTCAACACCCCCCTTGATTTTTTTTTGCATCCCTTTCTTGACCCCCGCAGCAGGCTGAGGGGCACGGCGCAGCAATTCCGCCCCTGGCGCGACGAATACCTGCGATATACTGCTGCTTCCTGCCCGTCAGACCTGCCTCCGCGGGCACGCCGCGTCTTATCGCATGCAATTGTTTTCTCGTCTGTTTCGAGTCGCCCTGTACCTGTCCCTGGGGGCGGTGCTGCTGGGCGGAATCGCGCTCGCCACCGCCTACTGGCTGATTGCTCCCCGCCTTCCGGACGTGGCGAGCCTCAAGGATGTACGCATGCAGGTACCGCTGCGCGTGCTGTCCGCCGACGGGCGCCTGATTGCGACCTTCGGCGAGACCAAGCGCACACCGGTGCAGATCAGCCTTGTTCCCGAAAAGTTGAAATCCGCGTTCATCGCCGCGGAGGACGCCGATTTCTACCGCCATCGCGGCATCGATCTCGGCGGCATCGCTCGCGCGGTGTGGTTGACCCTGAGCACCGGCAACAAGCACGTCGCGGGCGGCAGCACGATCACCCAGCAGGTCGCGCGGATGTTCTTCCTCAGCCCGGAGGTGAGCTACACGCGCAAGCTGTCGGAAATCTTTCTCGCCTTCCGCATCGAAAACGAGCTCAGCAAGGACGAGATCCTCGAGCTCTATCTCAACAAGGCCTTCTTCGGCCATCGCTCGTATGGCGTGGTCGCCGCCGCCGAGTTCTACTACGGCAAGACGCTCGACCAACTAAGCCTTGCCGAGTGTGCGACGCTGGCGGCGATTCCCAAGTTCCCATCCACCGGCAACCCGCTGAGCCGCCCGCAGCGCGCGCTGGAACGGCGCGGCTACGTGCTCGGCCGCATGCTCGAGAACGGCTTCATCGAGCGCGCCGCCTATGCGGAGGCGATGGCGGCGGCCGATCAAGCCAGCGCGCACGAGCCTCCGGTCGAAGTGGAGGCTCCCTACTTCGCCGAGCTGGTGCGCCTCGAGGCCATGGAGCGCCTCGGCAACGCGGCGTTGAGTGACGGTTACGTCGTCACCACCACGCTCGACGGCGACATGCAGCAAGCGGCAAACCGCGCCCTGCGGGACGGTCTGGAAGCGTACGACCGACGTCACGGTTGGCGCGGCGCGGAAGCGCACGTGGAGCTCCCTGCCGCCGCGGGCAGCGAACAATGGGACGCCGCGCTGGAAGGCTATCGACCGCTCGAACAACTGCTGCCGGCGCTGGTTGTCAAGAGCGACGCGGATGAGGCGACGCTCTGGCTCGGCGGCGGGCAAGGCGCTTCGATCGGGCTGCCCGCCGTGAGCTGGGCCGGCAAGTACCTCGACAGCGACCGCCGTGGGGCGTCCCCAAAGCGCGTCAGCGACGTGCTTCACCCGGGCGACATCGTCCGCCTCGCGCGTGATGCCGAAGGCGCCTGGCGCCTCGCCCAGGTGCCGGCCGCAGAAGGCGCTCTGGTCGCGATCGACCCGAGCAACGGCGCGGTGCGCAGCATGGGCGGCGGCTTCAGCTTCCAGCGCAGCAAGTTCAACCGCGCGACCCAGGCGGCGCGCCAGCCGGGTTCTGGATTCAAGCCGTTTCTTTACTCGGCGGCCTTCGAGCGCGGCTTCACCGCCGCATCGGTGCTGAACGATGCGCCGGTGCAATACCCCGACCCCTCGCGCCCGGATGGCGTATGGACGCCAAAGAACGACGGCGGCGGCTTCCAGGGACCGATCCGCCTGCGCGAAGCTCTGGTCAAGTCGGTCAATCTGGTATCCGTGCGCCTGCTGGACGCGATCGGCGTGCGCTATGCGCACGAATACATGGGCCGCTTCGGCTTCACGCCGGAGCAGATCCCGCAAAACCTGTCGATGGCGCTCGGCACGGCGGCGGTGTCGCCGCTGGCGATGGCCCGCGGCTACGCCGTGTTCGCCAACGGCGGGCACCTGGTCGACCCCTACCTGATCGAGCGCATCGCGGACCGCGACGGCAATGAGGTGTGGCGCGCCCAGCCGGCGACGGTTTGCGCGGACTGCGACGAGGCGGCCTTCACCCTGAACGATGCCGGCCGCGATGCTGGCCTGCGGCTGATCTCGACCGCGCGCGCGGCCGACGCGGCTGGAGATCCGCTTGCGCCGCGAACGCTCGACGCGCGCAACGCTTACCTGGTCAGCTCGCTGATGCGCGACGTCATCCGCCGCGGCACCGGCGCGGCGGCGATGGTCTTGAAGCGCAACGACCTGGCCGGCAAGACCGGAACCACCAACGATCATCGCGACGCCTGGTTCTCCGGCTTCAACACCCGCCTGGCGGTGAGCTGCTGGGTCGGTTTCGACGATTTCAGCTCGCTCGGCCGAGGCGAATTCGGTGCCAGGGCGGCGCTGCCGATCTGGATCGACTTCATGCGCAGCGCGCTGCAAGACGTGCCCGAACAACCCTTCGACATGCCCGAAGGCATCGCCCGGGTGCGCATCGATCGCCACAGCGGCCTGCTCGCGGGCGCCGCCGACGAGGACGCCATCCTCGAGCTCATGAAGACCGAGGACGCGATGCGCCTCGCCACCCAGCCGGCGGCAGACAAAAACGTCGAGGACACTCGGCGCGAAGCCTACGACGTATTCTGAAATGGCTCGTCCGGGCGGCGGCGCGCAGGCGCGGATCGAGGAGCTGCGCCGGCGCGTGGCGGTGGAAGCAGCGCGCCTGATCAGCGAGGACGGCCTGCGCGATTACCGCCAGGCCAAGCTCAAGGCAGCCGCACGCCTCGGCCTGGGCGAAGACGCCGGGCTGCCCGGAAATCGCGCGATCGACGAAGCGCTGCGCGAGCACCAGCGACTGTTCCAGGGCGAACGCCACGCCCGCACCTTGCGCCGACTGCGCGAGCAGGCCTGCGAAGCGATGCTCTTTTTCGCCGCGCACGAGCCGCGACTGGTCGGCGCCGTGCTCGACGGAAGCGCCGACGAGCATTCGGCGATCTGCCTGCATCTCTACACGGACCACCCGCAGGCGGTGGCCGAGCTGTTGCGCGGTCATCGGGTGCCGTTCGAGCAGGGCACCCGTCGGCTGCGGCTGGATCGGGATACGAGCGCGGAGTTTCCGCACTACGCTTTCGTCGCCGGCTCCGCCGCGATCGACCTCACCGTGCTGCCGTTCGACCGTCTGCGCCAGGCGCCTCTCGACCGGGTCACGGAAAAGCCCATGCGCCGCGCCGCGCTGGGTGCGCTGCAGACCCTGCTGGTCGAGCCCTGAAGCGGCCACTGTAAGCTGCGGGAAAGACGCGCTGGCGCAAGATAGTCGCTGCCATCCAGGGAGAAAAGCAAGATGTGCGGAATCGTGGCCGCCGCCGCCCAGCGCGACGTGACGCCGATCCTGATCGCCGGACTCAAGGCCCTGGAGTACCGCGGCTACGACTCGGCCGGAGTGTGCGTGATCGACGACCAAGGCCGCCTGCAGCGCCTGCGCGCCGCAGGCAAGGTGCGCGAGCTGGAATCCCAATGTGACGCGCAGCCGATCTCGGGCAGCACCGGCATCGCACACACGCGCTGGGCGACCCACGGCGCACCGAGCGAGTTGAACGCGCATCCGCACGTCTCGGACGGCCGCATCGCGGTGGTGCACAACGGCATCATCGAGAACCACCTGGAGCTGCACGCCGAACTCGAGCGCGCCGGCTATGTCTTCACCTCGCAGACCGACACCGAGGTGATCGCCCACCTGGTGCACGCCGAGATGGCCGCGGGCGCCGACCTGGTGACCGCCGTGACCGCCGCCACCTCGCATCTCGTCGGCGCCTACGCGATTGCGGTGATCGATCGCGAGCAGCCCGGTCGGGTGGTCGGCGCGCGGCGCGGCAGCCCGCTCTGTGTCGGCGTCGGCATCGGCGAGAACTTCCTCGGCTCCGACGTGCAGGCTCTGATCCGCGTGACCCATCACTTCGTCTTCCTCGAGGACGGCGACGTGGTCGAGATCCGCCGCGAGCGGATGCGCATCTTCGACGCCGCGGGACACCCTGTCGAGCGCCCCTTGCGCGAGAGCGAGATTTCGATCGACGCGGTCGAGCGCGGCGAGTACCGCCACTACATGCTGAAGGAGATCCACGAACAGCCCACCGCGGTGGCGAACACCCTGGAGGGCCGCCTGGCCGAGGATCACGTGCTGCCCGACATCTTCGGCGTCGACGCCGAAGCGCTGCTGGCGCGGGTGCGCCGGGTGCAGATCGTCGCCTGCGGCACCAGCTACCACGCCGGTCTCGTGGCGCGCTACTGGCTCGAGTCGATCGCCGGCCTGCCCTGCAGCGTCGAGGTCGCCAGCGAATATCGCTACCGAGACGTGGTGGTCGCGCCCGACACCCTGCTGATCGCGATCTCGCAGTCGGGTGAAACCGCCGACACCCTGGCCGCGCTGCGCGAAAGTCGCAGCCAGGGCTACCTCGGTTCGCTCGGCATCTGCAACGTGCCGGAATCGAGCCTGGTGCGCGAGGCCGACCTGGTGCTGATGACCCGCGCCGGCCCGGAAATCGGCGTCGCCTCGACCAAGGCCTTCACCACCCAGCTGGTCGCGCTGGCCCTGCTGATGCTGGAGCTGGCGCGTCTCGCTGGGCTCGATCGCGAGCGCTACGCCGGAATGGTCGGCGAGCTCGCCAGCCTGCCGCGCCTGCTCGCCGCGGCGCTCGATTCGGAGCCGGCGGTGGCCGCGCTCGCCGAGCGCTTCGTGAGCAAGAACCACGCGCTCTTTCTCGGCCGCGGCCTGCAGTACCCGGTGGCTTTGGAGGGCGCGCTCAAGCTCAAGGAAATCTCCTATATCCACGCCGAGGCCTATCCGGCCGGAGAGCTCAAGCACGGACCGCTGGCGCTGGTCGACGAGGACATGCCGGTAATCGCGGTGGCGCCCAACAACCAGCTGCTGGAAAAACTGAAATCCAACCTCGAGGAAGTGCGCGCCCGCGGTGGCGAACTGTTCGTGTTCGCCGACGCCGACGCCGACCTCAACCTGAACGGCGCACGCGGCAGCCTGATCAAGCTCGGTGCTGGCTCCAACCTGACTTCGCCGGCGGTATTCACCGTCCCGCTGCAGCTGCTCGCCTATCACGTCGCGGTGCTGCGCGGCACCGACGTCGACCAGCCGCGCAACCTCGCCAAGTCGGTCACCGTGGAATAGCCATGCGGATCTGCGTCTACTGCGCCTCGAGCGACGCCTGCGACCAGAGCTATCGGGACGCTGCCGGCGCGCTTGGTCGAACCCTCGCCGAAGCCGGCTGCACGGTGGTCTACGGCGGCGGCGCAACGGGCCTGATGGGCGCGCTCGCCGACGGCGCGCTGGCCGCCGGCGGCGAAGTAATCGGCGTGATCCCGCGCTTCATGGTCGAAGTCGAGTGGCAGCACCCGGGGGTCGGCAACATGCAGGTAGTCGAGGACATGGCCGAGCGCAAGCGCCGCTTGCTGGCCGGCTCGGACGCGGCGATCGCCCTGCCCGGCGGCACCGGCACACTGGAGGAGCTGATGGAGGCGCTGACGCTGAAGCGCCTGGCGCTGTATTTCCAACCGATCCTGCTGCTCGACGTCAACGGTTTCTACCGGCCGCTGGAGCAGTTCTTCGAGCGCATGATCGCAGAGCGCTTCATTAATCCAGAACACCGTCGGATGTGGACCCGAGTCGAGCGCGTCGAGGACGTCCTGCCGGCGATCCGCAGCGCGCCGCCCTGGGGCCCCGACGCGCGCAGCTACGCCTCGGTGCGGCAGCACCGCGAGGATTGATCGCGCCGCGTCGGCTCACTCGAAGCGGCTGATCCCGCGATCGGGCGGCTCTCCGCCTGCGGTTTCGTCCAGCGGCGCTTCGTCGGCAGCGCTCGAGCCCTCGCCCGCAGCGCCCTCGCTGGCCGCCATGCGGCGGTCCCAGCTGCTCTGGATCGGGTTTGCCGCTTCCGCCGCTTCCAGCTCCGCGAGCAGACGCTGGCGCAGATCCTCGGGGAGTTCCGCCCAGTGGCAGTCATGCAGCGCCCCGGCCATCGAATAGAGCAAGTTGAGACTCGGCCGGAAGCCGGCACGCTTGACCTTGAGAAAGGCCGCGACCGGGCCGACCCGCAGCAGATCCTCGTGGCTGCGCACGCCGACCTGGCGCAGCCAGGCGGCGGATTTCGGCCCGACGTTGCGAATGCGCTCGCCGCGCGCGCTCACGGCGCCCCGCCCGCAGCCTCCAGCGACTGCAGAAAGGCCTGGCAAACCCGCTCCAGGCCGGCCCGATCTTCCTCGTCGAAGCGACCGGGTTCGGGGCTGTCGACATCGAACACACCGAACAGCTCGCCGTTGGCGATCAGCGGCACGACGATTTCCGAGCGCGAGGCGCTGTCGCAGGCGATATGCCCGTCGAAGGCGTTGACGTCGGGTACCACCTGGGTCTGGCGCGTCGCCGCCGCCGTGCCGCAAACGCCCTGGCCGAGCGGAATGCGGATACAGGCCGGCAGGCCCTGGAACGGGCCGACCACCAGCTCGCCGCCCTCGTGCAGATAGAAACCGCACCAGTTGATCGAGGGCAGCGCGTGATAGACGAGCGCGGCAAAATTCGCCGCGTTGGCGATCGCGTTGCGCTCGCCCTGCAGCAGCCCGCGCGCCTGCTCGGCCAGCCCGGCGTACAGTTCGGGCTTGCGGTCGGCATTCAGTGGAAGCGCATGGAACATCGGAGCGCGTGGAGAGCAATGAAGGCACTCATTGTAGCCGCGGCGGCTCGCGGGCGCCGGCACGGTGCGCGTCGTGCCGGCGCCTGAGGCGGGCGTAAGCGCGGCGGCGGGCGCCATCGAGTCGCGCGGCCGGCGGCGCCAAGCCGGCCTCCCGCGCGCGGCGACACCCTGGCCGCTGGCCCTGCTTTGCGCCGCCGGCCTCGCCCTCGACGCCGTCGCCTTCTGGCCGGGGCAGGTGTCCTTCGACACCGCCTACGCCTGGTGGCAGGCGCGCGGCGGCGAGCACAGCGACATCGTTCCGCCGCTGTTCGTACTCGCGCTACGCGCGGCGCAGCCGCTGGTGGAAGGCCCCGGCCTGGTCTTCCTGCTGCACGCGGCGCTGTTCTGGAGCGGGCTCGGCCTACTCGCCCGGGCACGTCGGGCAAGCATTCCGCGCGCGCTGGCGGCGCTGCTCCTGATCGGCCTCGCTCCGGCGCCCTGGCTGCTGCGCGGTCACGTCTGGACCGACGTCGGCATGCTCGGCGCGCTGAGCCTGGCGAGCGGCACGATGGCGATGGCGATGGCGGCGGCTGGCGAAACGGGGCGTCGCGTCTGGCTGCTGGCCTGCCTGCCGCCGCTCCTCTACGCCGCCTGCATGCGCCACAACGCGCTGCCGGCGATTCTCCCCTTCAGCCTGTTGTGGGCGCTGCTTGCCGCACGCGAGCTGCCGCGGCAAGAACCCGCAGGCACGCTGCGCCCGCTGGCGCTCGCTGCCGTCCTGCTGCTGGCCGCCGTGGGCC
>CAZORA010000035.1:0-26937 GCA_964582225.1 uncultured Dokdonella sp.
ACGTGCCGGCGCATCGCTGAGCAGGGCGAGGCAGCGCGGCGATCGCCGCGCTGCCCTTGCCGATACGCCTGCGCGCCTGCAAACGGAGGCGGATCGAGCGCAAGGCCTTTGTGGCGCAGTCGTCCGTCGATGCCGATCGCCGCAACCGATTGATTCAACCCTGACGCGGTCGAGTGTGGCAGCCGTCGACCGGGGCGGAGCAGGGCGTGCGCAAAGATCCATGCTCGGTCGGGAGTGCAAAGAGGCCGCCGGGGCGCGCCGGGCAGGGCTTCGGCGGGAAGGTCTGGCGACGCATCCGTTCCCTTTCGCCCGTCGCGAGCGCGTTGGCGCTTTCCGCTGCGGTTGCGGCGATCAAGATCGACGGCAGCGCTTGGCGGAGGGCCGCGGCCGCGCACCGCAACCGATTTCCGGCGCGCTGTTCGCGCCGCACAGAGCGGGCGCGTTTGACACCGCTCGCGCCGCTGCGGAGTATCCGCGCTGCGCCTCGCTGCCGCGCTGCCGGCCGGGAGTTCATGCCGATGGAAGGTCGCCTGTGTAAATGGAATGACGAGCGCGGCTTCGGCTTCATCGAGCTGGTCGGCGGCGGGCCGGAGATCTTCGTCCACGTCTCGAGCTTTCCGCGGGGTGGGCGGCGCCCGCAGGTCGGCGAGCGCCTCATTTTCGAGATCGAAACGGATGCGCGTGGAAGGCCACGCGCGAAGAATCTCGTTTGTCCTGAACGTGGCGCCGCAAGTGCGGCGCAGCGTTTCCACCGGGC
The DNA here is from genome assembly GCA_964582225.1 of uncultured Dokdonella sp. Lineage (GTDB taxonomy): Bacteria > Pseudomonadota > Gammaproteobacteria > Xanthomonadales > Rhodanobacteraceae > Dokdonella_A. The sequence goes on from CAZORA010000035.1 coordinate 758, forward strand.
GGGTGTGAACGATCGACGCCGCATCACCGGGAGCGGCAGGCTCGGGCGTGCCTTACTGGTACTGGTGATCGCAGCTGCGGCGCTGCATACCTGGCGCGACGGCGAGCTGGGCCTGGCCGACGATTTGGGCGGCACGCTTCGGGAAATGCTGAGTTCGGCCGTGAGTCGGGGCCGCAGTCTGGGCGGGGCCGGCGACCGGCGCGAGCTATCGCCGACGGCACCCGCGTTTCGCTGTGACGGCCGGCAGTACTGCTCCGAGATGCGCTCCTGCCAGGAAGCCAAGTTTTTTCTCCGCAATTGCCCGGGCGTGAAAATGGACGGCGACCACGACGGCGTACCCTGCGAGGAGCAGTGGTGCGCGCTTGGTTTCTGAGCCGCACTCGCTGCAGGCCGGGCGGCGAACGCTCCGGGGCAGGGCGAACGCGAGCGTCCGTATTTCCCGGAATGCTTTCATCAACGCTAGAAATGCCCCGTCCGGAACTTGGGCTTGTCAGTAGCTGCGTTTTCTGTCGTTATATGTGCATGTCGCGGGCATTGCTGCGCGGCTGCGGACACGGGGTAGTGCCGCTGCCGTCCGCGCCGTCGGGGGATTGGACCCGGCTGCGAATTCTGGCCGGGTCGATCCAAGCATCCAATGGGAGGATCGATCATGCTGTCCAGAATCGCAGTGGCTATCTGCTTTCTCGTCGCAACGCCGGTCTTCGCCGGACCGGTCACGCTGCCGTGGACGTTCCAGCCGAATACGCCAGCGGTCGCATCCCAGGTCAACGACAACTTCAGCGCCGTCACCACCGGCGTCAACGGCAATGCGACCGACATCGCCACCCTGCAGGCCCAGCTCACGGCGCTGCAGGGAACCGTGACCGCGCTGCAGTCCACCGTCACCGCGCAAGGCAACCTCATCACCGACCTGCAGGACGACGTGGTGACGTTGCATGGCGCGGTTGCGACGCAAGCGACCACGATCGCCTCGCTGCAGGCGACCGTCACCGCGCAAGGCAATACGATCACCGGCCTGCAAGGCGACGTGGCGACGCTGCAGGGCGCGGTTGCAACGCAAGGCACCACGATCACCGACCTGCAGGGCGACGTGGCGACGCTGCAGGGCGCGGTTGCAACGCAAGGCACCACGATCACCGACCTGCAGGGCGACGTGGCGACGCTGCAGGGCACGGTTGCGACGCAAGGCACGACGATCGCGTCGCTGCAGGCGAACGTCACCAACCTGACGTCGCAGCTCGACGCCGTCGCCATGAACCCGGTGCTCGGGCTCGGCGACTACGTCAGCCTGCAGATGCTCCAAGATCCGCAGAGCGGCAATACCTACCCGACCGCCGTGTTCGACAGCGTCAACGTGCAGATCGTCAACGGCGCCGGTGCGACGGATACCACCAACGGGCTCGGGAACCTGACGCTCGGGTACAACGAAGCCGATCCCTCTGCGCCGGAGTTCTGCTCCGACGGCGTCTACACCAACTCGACGACTTGCACGGCCAACGGCGGCACCTGGGCCCGGAACCAGCGTTCGGGCTCGCACCTGCTGGTGGCCGGGTATGCGAACGCCTACACGTGGTACGGCGGGCTGGTGATCGGGGGCTACAACATCGCCAGTGGCCCGTATGCGTCGGTCAGCGGCGGCCTCCAAAACACCGCGAGCGGCTCCTACTCGTCGGTCAGCGGCGGCGCCCGCAACACCGCGAGCGGCCCCTACTCGTCGGTCAGCGGCGGCGCCCGCAACACCGCGAGCGGCTGGGGTTCGTCGGTCAGCAGCGGCAATAACAACACCGCGAGCGGCAACTACTCGTCGGTCAGCGGCGGGGGCAGTAACACCGCGAGCGGCAACTGGTCGTCGGTCAGCGGCGGTGTAATCAACGTCGCATCCGGCGAGAGTTCGTCGGTCAGCGGCGGCGGCCACAACACCGCGAGCGGCTACCGGTCGTCGGTCAGCGGTGGCGATAGCCGCAGCGCAGGCGGAGACTACGACTGGGCCGCTGGTGCGCTATGGCAGGACTGGTGAGGCGCGGCCATGAAGCTCCCTATCGCACTTTCGCTGCTGCTGGCGGCGTTCGCGACCGTGCCGGCCGCCCACGCCGCCGAACGCATCCTCACCGACGGCTTCGACCCCTGCTGCGCGCTGGGCGGGGAAACCGCCGGGCTCGCGCCGGGCGCTTCGGCGGTGCTCCACCTCGCCGCCGGCGCGACCAGCGAAGACTTGACCCTGACCCGCAACGGCCCGTGGCAGTTCGCCTCGGCGCTCGACCCCGGCACCGCTTTCACGATCACCGTGAGCCAGCAACCGCCAGGCCAGCAGTGCACCGTGACGCCGAGCTCGGGAACGATCGGTTCGGCGCCGGACTTCGGCCAAGTCGTCACCTGTGGCGCGAACCTCATCTGGGACCTGGGCCACTGGGGCGAGGACTGGAACTGACCGAACCCCGCCGCGGCCGGATGATTTCCGGCCGCGGCGGGTGCTCAACGGGCGGTTGCCGGCTGACCGGCGGCGTCACCTCGATTGCGACCACTGCGCCGTTTCGATGCGCGGGGCTCGTCGAGGTGCTGCGCCGCCCCGTCCAGCAGCGCTTCGACGGCTTCGCGCGCCTTGCCGTTCGTTCGCGTTGGGATTCGCACTCCGATCGGGCGGGAAGGGGACATTGCCAACTTGGACATACACGATCGAACTTGCGGTTGGCGCATTCGCGGGGAGCCCTTACCATCGCGTCTTTGCCCCGTCGGGAGTTTTCCCATGAAGACCGTTCTTGCCCTGGTGCTGGTCGCGGCGCTGCCGGCGGCCGTCGGCGCCGCCTCGCATCCGTTCAACGTACAGGATCTGGTGACGCTGGAGCGGGTAAGCAGCCCCGCGTTGTCGCCGGACGGCAGCAAGGCGCTGTACCAGCTGCGGCAGACCGACTATGAGGCCAATCGCGGCCTGAACAGCCTGTGGAGCGTGGATCTCGCCGGCGGCGAGCCGCTGAAGCTGATCGAGCCGGGCCTCGGCGGCGGCGACGGCAGCTGGTCGCCGGACGGACGCTTCGTGTATTTCCTGGCGCCGGTGGACAAGGTCAACCAGCTGTGGCGCGTGACCGCGAAGGCGGGTGAGGCGCGAGCCGCTTCCAAGCTGCCGCTGGACGTCGGCAGCTACAAGCTGGCTCCGGACGGGCGCCACGTCGCCTTCAGCCTGGAGGTGTTTCCAGCGTGCACCGAGGAGGCGGATCCGATCGCCTGCACCAAGGCCAAGCTCGACCAGCGCGCCGCGGACAAGACGAGCGGAACGGTGTACGACAAGCTCTTCATCCGTCACTGGGACAACTGGGCGGACGGGCGCCGCGCGCATCTTTTCATCGCCGGTTTCGACGACAAGGGCCGCCTCGGCACGCCGAAGCTGCTGACTCGCGGCATCGATGGCGACGTGCCCTCCAAGCCCTTCGGCGACTCCAGTGAATACGGCTTCTCGCCGGACGGCAAGACCATTTATTTCAACGCGAGGATCGCCGGTGACCGCGAACCCTGGTCGACCAATTTCGACATCTATCGAGTGCCGGCGGATGGCGCGAAGGCGCCGGAGAACCTGACTCCCGACAACAAGGCCTGGGACGGCTATCCGCTCGCTTCGCGCGACGGCAAGACGCTCTACTGGCTGGCCATGAAGCGGCCCGGCTTCGAGGCCGATCGCTTCGGCATCATGGCGCTGGATCTCGCTTCGGGCGCGCGTCGCGAAGTGGCGCCGAACTGGGACCGCTCGGCTTCGCCCCTGCGCGAGTCGGTCGACGGCAAGACCCTCTACACGACGAGCGACGACTGGGGCGATCACGCCCTGTTCGCGATCGACGCGGCCAGCGGCGCGGCAACCAAGCTGGTGGCCGAGGGCAGCGTCACCGGCTTCGACGTCGGGCGCGATGCGCTGCTGGTCGCGCGCCAGAATCTGCGCCATCCGACCGACCTGTACCGCGCCGGGCTGGACGGCAAGAATCTCACCCAGATCACCCACGCCAACGCCGAGCGCCTGCGCGACATCCGCTTCGGCGAGCCCGAGTTCTTCACCTTCGAAGGCGTTGGTGGCGACACCGTGCAGGGCTATGTGGTGAAGCCGGTCGACTACCGCAAGGGGCGCAAGTATCCGGTTGCTTTCATCGTGCACGGCGGGCCGCAGGGCGCGATGACCAATGATTTCCACTACCGCTGGAATCCGCAGACCTACGCCGGGCAGGGCTTTGCGGTGGTCACCATCAACTTCCACGGCTCGACCGGCTACGGGCAGAAGTTCACCGACGCGATTTCCGGCGACTGGGGCGGCGCCCCGCTCGAGGATCTGAAGCTCGGCTGGGCGGCGGCGCAGCAGAAATATCCCTTCCTCGATGCCAATCGCGCCTGTGCGCTCGGCGCTTCCTACGGCGGCTACATGATGTTTTGGATGGCCGGCGTGTGGAACGAGCCGTGGAAGTGCATCGTTGCCCACGACGGCGTGTTCGACGCCCGCATGATGGCCTATTCGACCGAAGAGCTCTGGTTCGACACCTGGGAGCACGATGGCAAGGAGCAGTGGCAGGCGCCCGGGCTTTACGAGAAGTTCAACCCGGTCACCCACGTCAAGGACTGGCGGACGCCGATCCTGGTGGTTCACGGGCAGCAGGATTTCCGCATTCCGGTGGAGCAGGGGATCGCCGCCTTCACTGCCGCGCAGAGCCGCGGAGTGCCGAGCAAGTTCCTGTATTTCCCGGATGAAAACCACTGGGTGCTGAAGCCGCACAACAGCGTGCTCTGGCACGACACCGTGAACGACTGGCTGAAGCGCTGGACCCAGTAGCAGGAGAACACCGCGCGGAAATCCCGGCGGCCTGCGGCCGTTTTCCGCACGACGAAGGAGATGAATCATGGCTGCGAACGTTTTCGGCGGTTTCCTGGGCGTGCTGTTGATCCTGTTTGCGGCGGTGCTCGCGGTCCTCTGGTTCCTGCTGCCTTTCGCCGTCTTCGGCATCAAGGATCGGCTCGAGACCCTGATTGCCGAAGCCCGCAGGTCGAACGAGGAGCTGCCACGAATCCGCGGCGAGCTCGCCAGCCTGCGAGGGGATCGGGCTTCGTGAGTCGAGGCTTCGCAGCGATCCGCGCCGGCTCGCTGCGGGCCTGCCTCGGCTTGCTGCTGCTCGGCGCCGGCGCCGCGCTGGCGGCTGCGCCGGCAGCGATCCCGAGCGGCAAGCTGCCCGAAAACGCCGCGCCGACCCGCTATGCCCTGCAGCTGCGGATCGATCCGCGGCAGGACTCCTTCGGCGGCGAGGTGCGCATCCGGGTCGCGCTGGCGGCGCCCAGCGAGCGCCTGTGGCTGCACGCGCGCGACATTCGCCTGGGCGCGTTCGCGGTCAGCGACGCCCAGGGCCGGCAGATTCCCGCGCGAGCGATCCTCCATCCGCAGCAGGGCATGCTCGAAGTGCGCTTCGAAAAATCCCTGCCGGAGCAGGAGCTCGAACTTTCGATCGCCTACGAGGCGCCCTTCAACCGCAAGCTGGAAGGGCTCTACAAGGTCGAGGTGGGCGAGGACGCCTACGCTTTGACCCAGATGGAGCCGATCAGCGCGCGCTTCGCGTTTCCCGGTTTCGACGAGCCGCGCTTCAAGACGCCCTTCGATCTAAGCCTGACGGTGCCGGCGTCGGCGGTCGCGCTCGCCAATACGCGCCCGATCGGCGAAGAAAAGTCGGCCGATGGACGCTGGAAGACCCTGCGCTTCGCCACCACCAAGCCGCTGCCGACCTACCTGATCGCCTTCGCGGTCGGCCCCTGGGAGGTCGTCGAGGGCAAGCCGATTGCGCCCAACGCGGTGCGCAAGGAGCCCCTGCCGCTGCGCGGAATCGGCCCGCGCGGCAGCCGCGGCAGGTTTGCCTGGGCGCTCGAAACCGCCGCCGAGATCGTCCCCTTCTTCGAGCACTACACCGCGCAGGCCTATCCCTTCGACAAGCTTGACCTGCTGGCGGCGCCGGATTTCTCCGCCGGAGCGATGGAGAACGCGGGGCTCATCATCTATCGCGACGCCGCCCTGCTGAGCGATCAGCATTCGCCCGCCGAGCGCTTCCGCGGCGTATTCGGCATCAACGCGCACGAGATCGCGCACCAGTGGTATGGCGATCTGGTCACGGTGCCCTGGTGGGACGACATCTGGCTGAACGAGGCCTTCGCCACCTGGGGCGCCAACAAGGCCGCGCTCGCCCTGCATCCCGAGTACCGCAACGACCTGTCGTCGGTCGAAGGCCGCGGCCGGGCCATGGGCGAGGACAGCCTGCTGAGCGCGCGGCGGATCCGCCAGCCGATCGAGGGCGACGGCGACATCCAGACCGCCTTCGACGGCATCACCTACGCCAAGGGCGCCAGCGTGCTGTCGATGTTCGAGCACTGGGTCGGCGAGGAAACCTTCCGCGAGGGCATGCGCCGCTACCTGGCGCGCCGCGCTTTCGGCAGCGGCAGCTCGGATGACCTGATTGCCGCGCTCGCCGCAGCGAGCGGCAAGGGCGAAGCGTTCGCGACCTCCATGCGCAGCTTCCTCGATCAGCCCGGAATCCCCCTGATCAGCGCGCGCCTGGAATGCGGGGATCGGGGCGCGAAGCTTGCGCTGGCGCAGTCCCGCTATCTGCCTTTTGGGGTCCGGGCCGCAGGTGACGAGCGCTGGTCGCTGCCGGTCTGCCTGCGCTATGGCCGCGCCGGCGGCAGCGACACGCAGTGCGTCCTGCTGGACCAGGCGGCGCAGCACTACCCCGTGGCCGGAACCTGCCCGGAATGGCTGCTGCCGAACGCCGACGCGCGCGGCTACTACCGCTTCGATGCCGGCGCGGAAGGTTTTGCCGCGCTGGGCGCCGCCAGCGCGCAGCTCGCCCCCGCCGAGCAGTTGGTCTACGCGGACGCCCTCGGCGCCGGTCTCTTCGGCGGCGGCGTCGCGCCAGCCGCGGTGCTCGACGCCATGCCGGGCCTCGCCGGCTCGCCGCTGCCGCAGGTGGCGACCGCGCTGGTGCCGGCTTATCAGTGGATATCCAAACACGCGCTCGCGCCCGCGCAGCGCGCAGCGCTCGCCGACTGGGCCGCGACCCTCTATCGACCGCGAATGGACGAGCTCGGCTGGCGCGCGCGCGGCAGCGACTCGAGCGAGACCCGCGCGCTGCGCACGCGGCTGGCCGAGCTGCTGGCCCTGACCCTGCACGATCCCGCGGCGCGCGCGGCGCTGGCTGCGCAGGGCCGCGCCGCGCTCGCCCTCGACGGAGCCGCGCGCGGCGTCGATCTCCGGCGCGCGGAGCCGGATCTGCTGGAAAGCGCGCTCAAGGTGACCGTGCAGGATGGCGGCGAGGCGGCTTTCGAGGCCGCGCGGCGCGCCTTCGAGGCGAGCCGGGTGAGCAGCGATCGCTACGCGCTGCTGGCTGCGCTCGGCAGCAGCACCGATCCCAGTCTGGCAGCGAAGGCGCGCGACTACGGGCTGAGCGCTGCGGTCCAGCTCGGCGAGATGGCGCGGCTGTATGAGGCGCAGATGGCCCAGCCCGAAAACCGCGCCGCCACCTGGCGCTGGCTCGGCGAACGCTTTGAAGCCTATCGCGTGCGACTGTCGCCTTTCGCCCAGTACCGAATGCCCGCGACCTTTGCCGAAGGCCGCTGCAGCGCCGCCGAGGCCGAGCAGCTCGACGCCTTCTTTGCGCCGCGGCTGGCCGGCCTGATCGGCGGCGAGCGCGGTCTGCGCCAGACCCTGGAGCGCGTGCGGCAGTGCGCGGCGCTGCGCGAACACGTCGATCGCGCCGCGCTCGGTGCCTGGCTGCAGGCGCGCGTCGAGACGCCGAGCGCACGCTGAAGGTCGCGCGAAGCGGCCTGCCGCGGCGCCCCTTCGCGCAGGCGGATCGGTGTTCGTGGCCGGCAGTTTGCTTCGTTTTTTCGGCAGACCGCGAACGCGGGTGGGCTCACGGGCTAGAATCGCCCGATCGCGACCGAGGGAGAAGGCGATGTACGGGGTTTCGCGTTTTTGCCTGCCGGGCGCCGCCGCGCTCGGCCTGTGCGCGCTTGCGTTGGGCGCGGCGCCGGTCCAGGCAGTGGACTATCCGCTGAGCGGGACGGTGAGCGTCAACGGGACCTCACTGGCGCTGCCGGCCGGCGGCAGCTTCGACGGCTCCTCCTACGACCCGCTGAGCGGCGCGATCGGCGCCGGCACGTTCCGGTTTCCGCAGGTAGTCACGGAATTCGACTCCCCGCTCGGTCCGGTCACCGGCACCTTCGAGATCAGTCAGACCAACACCTCTGGTGGCAGCGTCGATACCGACGGCGTGGCGGCGCTAAGCGTGGCCCACATGAGGCTCGAAGTCGTCTCCGCGCTGCTCTACGGCACGGTGCCGCTGCCGGTCTACCCCTGTGTGTTCGAGCCGGTCGATCTGTACCTCGCCGGCATCGGTGCCGCCAGCGGGCTGAGCCTCGCCGACCCGGCCTTCACGATTCCGGCCGTCGCCTCATCGGACTGCGGCGGCTACGGCGACGCCATCAACGCCGCCGTGGCCGGCAGCGACAACGCCATCGACCTGCAGCTCAGCGGAGACTTCTCGCCGCCCGAGCCGCCCGGTGACGACACGATTTTCCGCAGCGGCTTCGATCCGGGCAACTGAGCGTGTTGCTCCTGCGCGATGCGGAAGTGTTCGCGCCGGGGGCGCTCGGCCTGCGCCATTTGCTGTTGGGCGGCGGACGGATCCTGTGGATCGGCGAGGAGCGGCCGGCGCTGCCCGCCGCGCTCGAGGTCGAGACCATCGATCTGGAAGGCCGCCGCCTCGTTCCCGGCCTGATCGACGCCCACGTGCATCTGACCGGCGGTGGTGGCGAGGCCGGCTTTCGCAGCCGCGTGCCGCCGCTCGGCCTGTCGCGCTTCACGCTGGCCGGGGTGACCACGGCGATCGGCCTGCTCGGCACCGACGACACCGCGCGCGGCCCGCGCGAGCTTCTGGCCACGGTCCACGCCTTGCGCGAGGAAGGGCTTTCGGCCTGGGCCTGGAGCGGCGGCTACCACCTGCCGCCGGCGACCCTGACCGGCAGCCTGCGCGGAGACCTGGTCTTCATCGAGGCCCTGATCGGCGTCGGCGAGCTGGCGATCAGCGACCACCGTTCGAGCCAGCCGCGCCTCGACGAGCTGCTGCGGGTCGCCGCCGACGTCCACGTCGCCGGCCTGCTGAGCGGCAAGGCGGGCCTCCTGCATCTGCATCTGGGCGATGGCGCGCGCGGGCTCGAGCTGTTGCGCCAGGCGCTGGCGCAGAGCGAGCTGCCGCCCTCCGTGTTTCACCCGACTCACGTCAACCGCCGCAAGGCGCTGTTCGAGGAGGCGCTGGACTTCGCCCGCGCCGGCGGCACGATCGACGTCACCGCGTTTCCGGTGGCCGAAGACGAGGATGCCTGGAGCGCGGCCGACGCGCTGATGCGCTTTTTCGCCAGCGGGCTGCCGGCGGAGCGGATCACGGCAAGCTCGGACGCCGGCGGCTGCCTGCCGCAATTCGACGCCGACGGGCGCGTATCCCGCATGGAGGTGGGCGACGCCGGTCTGCTGCTCGCCACCCTGCGCGAGCTGCTGGCGCGAGGCGTGCCCATGGAGCAGGCGCTGGCGCCCTTCACCAGCAATCCGGCGCGCTTGCTGCGGCTGCCGCGCAAGGGACGGGTCGAAGTCGGCGCCGACGCCGACCTGCTGGCGCTGGATGCCGACGGCGAGGTGCACACCCTGCTCGCGCGCGGGGTCGTGCACGTCCGGGATGGTCGGCTCGAGCGGTGCGGCAGCTTCGAAGCGCGAGCGTGAACTTTCACCACCGTCGCGCCGCGGGATTGCAGTGAGCCGACGCCGCGTGGTGAGATAGCGCGGCTCAATCACACAGGAAATGTATGCATGTGTCCAAGCAGGGTGCATGAAGGCAGCCAGCGCGGCTGGATCGTGCCGATCGGCGGCGCAGAGCACAAGGAACACGATGCCCGCATCCTTGAGCGCTTCGTCGAGCTCTGCGGCGGCCACGACGCGGACATCGTGGTCATTCCGACTGCCAGCCAGCTGGCCGATACCGGCGAGCGCTACGAGCGCATCTTCAGCGAGCTCGGCGCCGGACGGGTGACCGCGCTCGACTTCGACACCCGCCGCGACGCCGCCGAGCAGAACCGCCTGGAGCGGATCGAGCAGGCCAGCGGTATCTTCTTCACCGGCGGCAACCAGCTGCGCATCTCGACCATGCTGGGCGGCACGCCGATTGCCAAGCTGGTGCGGCTGCGTAACGCCGACGGCGTCCACGTCGGGGGCACCAGCGCCGGCGCCAGCATCCTGAGCGAGCACATGATCGCCTTCGGCAAGGAGGGTGGCTCGCCCACCGCCGGCAGCGTGCGCCTGGCGCCCGGTCTCGGTCTCACCAATCGCTTCGTGATCGACCAGCACTTCCGCCAGCGCGACCGGCTCGGTCGGCTGCTGGCCGCGCTGGCCTACAATCCTTTCGCGATCGGCATCGGCCTTGACGAAGATACCGCCGCCTTCATCCGCCCCGACAACACCCTCGAGGTCGAAGGGAGCGGCGCGGTGACGGTGGTCGACGCGAGCGAGCTGCAGTTCTCCTCGATGGATCGTGCCGATGAGGACGAGCCGGTCTGTTTGCTCGGTCTCAAGGTGCATATCCTGGTCGCCGGCGCTACCTTCAACCTGCACACGCGGCGGGCCTCGGCCGGTTCACTCGCGGTTTCCAAGCACACGCACTGAGGCGACTCGGCTGCGTCGCGTCGCGTCGCTTCGTCAACTGCGGGAGACTTTCCATGCGCATCCTCGATCGTTCCGTCTACGTCGGTCCCTCGCTGTATGCGCACTTCCCGGTGATTCGTCTCGAACTCGACCTCGGCGAGCTCGAGGCCTGGCCGACCGGCAGCCTCGGTGAATCCTTCATCGATGGCCTGCTGCAGGCGCTGCCGGGTCTGGCCGAACACGGCTGCTCCTACCGCGAGCCGGGCGGCTTCATCCGCCGCATGCGCGAGGACGGCGGCACCTGGCTCGGTCACGTGCTTGAGCACAGCGCGATCGAGCTGCAGAATATCGCCGGCGAGAACGTGACCTTCGGCAAGACCCGCAGCGCCGGCCAGCCCGGCGTCTACACCGTGGTCTACGAATACGAGCAGCGCGAGGAGGGCATCGCCGCCGGCGAGCTGGCCCTGTGCCTGCTCGAGTCATTGCTTCCGGAAGCCCTGCGCACGCCGGGCGGCCTGCCGGAAGGCTGGTCCTGGCCCGAGGCGCGCGACGAATTCATCCGCTACGCGCAGCGCCGCGCGCTGGGACCTTCCACCGCCTCGCTGGTGCGCGCGGCCGCCGAACGCGGCATCCCCTGGCTGCGCCTGAACGAGCAGTCGCTGGTGCAGCTCGGCCACGGCAAGTACCAGCAGCGCATCCAGGCCACGGTGACGGGGCGGACCTCGCACATTGCGGTCGAGCTCGCCAGCGACAAGGAGGAAACCAACAAGATCCTCGGCGCGCTCGGCCTGCCGGTGCCGCGCCAGGAGCTGGTGCGCAGCGAGGACGCCGCCGTGCGTGCCGCGCGTCGGCTGGGCTTTCCGGTGGTGACCAAGCCCTACAACGGCAACCACGGGCGCGGCATATCGATCCACCTGCAGACCGACGATGAGGTGCGCGCCGGGTTTGCCGCCGCGCGTGAGCATTCGCGAGCGGTCATCGTCGAGAACTTCCTCGCCGGCGCGGACCACCGTTTGCTGGTGGTGAACGGTCAGCTGGTGGCGGCGACCCGGCGCACGCCGGGTCACGTGGTCGGCGACGGCCGGCATACGGTCGTCGAGCTGATCGAGCGCGTGAATCAGGATCCGCGCCGCGGCGTCGGCCACGAGAAGGTGCTGACCCGCCTCGAGCTCGACCGCGAGGCGCTGCTGATGCTGGAGCGCGCGGGTCTCGGCGCCGATTCGGTTCCGTCGGCCGAACAGGTCGTGTACCTGCGCTCGACCGCGAACCTGTCGACCGGCGGCACCGCCACCGATGTCACCGACGTGATCCACCCCGACAACCGCGACATGGCCGAACGCGCCGTGCTGGCGATCGGCCTCGATGTCGGCGGTGTCGACTTTCTCTCGCCCAATATCGCCGAGAGCTACCGCAAGATCGGCGGCGGCATCTGCGAGATCAACGCGGCGCCGGGCTTTCGCATGCACGTGAGCCCGAGCGAGGGCAAGCCGCGCGACGCCGCCGGGCCGGTGATCGACATGCTGTTTCCTCCCGGCGCCCCGGCGCGGGTGCCGATCGTCGCCATCACCGGCACCAACGGCAAGACCACCACCGCCCGCATGCTGGCGCACATCGCCAAGATGGCGGGGCATACGCCAGGCCTGACGACCACGGATGGCGTCTACATCGATGGCCAGCGCACCGTGGAGGGCGACATGACCGGTCCGGTTTCGGCGCGCATGGTGCTGGCCGATCCGCACATCGACCTGGCGGTGCTGGAAACCGCGCGCGGCGGCCTGCTGCGCGCCGGCATGGGCGTGCGCGAAGTGAACGTGGGCGCGGTGCTCAACATCCAGTCCGACCATCTCGGCATGAAGGGCATCGACACCCTCGATCAGCTCGCCGAGGTCAAGCGCATCGTGGTCGAGGTGGCCGAGGACTGTGCGGTGCTGAACGCCGACGACCCCAACGTGCTGAAGATGTCTGGCTACACCGACGCCAAGGTCATCTGCTACGTGACCATGAATCCCTCGCACGCCCTGGTGCGCGAACACGTGCGCGCGGGCGGCCGCGCCTGCGCGCTGGAAGCGGGCGTCAACGGCGCGATGATCACGCTCTACGACAAAGGCAGTCATATTCCGCTGCTGTGGACCCACCTGATTCCGGCCACCCTCGAAGGCCGCGCATTGCACAACGTGCAGAACGCCATGTTCGCCGCTTCCTGCGCTTTCGCGCTCGGCATCAAGCTGGAGGCGATCCGCCAGGGCCTGCGCACCTTTGACACCACGTTCTTCCAGGCGCCCGGACGCATGAACGTCTACGACGAGCATCCGTTCAAGGTCCTGTTCGACTACGGCCACAACGCCGCCGCGGTGGCAGCGATGGCCGACCTGGCCCAGCGCCTGGAAATCGGCGGGCGCCGCATCGTGGTGGTGGCCGGTCCCGGCGACCGCCGCGACGAGGACCTGGTGGCGATCGCGCAGGCCGTCGCCGGTCGCTTCGACTACTACATCTGCCGCCGCGACGACGCCCTGCGCGGGCGCGACGGCGATGAGGTGCCGCGCATCATGGCGCGGGCCCTGCTCGCCGCAGGCGTCGCCCGCGAAGCGATCGCCGAGATTCCCGACGAGCAGCAGGCGATCGACACCGCGCTGCGCATGGGCCAGCCCGGCGACCTTCTGCTGGTCTTCGCCGACGCCCTGGTGCGCTCCTGGAAGCAGATCATCAAGTTCCGTGCGGAGGGCGCGCCGCCGCCTGTGGCGCCGGCGGCGGTGGTCAGCGCGCCGATCGCAGCCGGCGAGCCGAGTTTCGACGAGGCGAGCCTGGCCGCGCTCGGCGACATCGTGCGCGACGAGCGCGGCATCCGCCTGTCGCGGGAGATCGACGACTGAACGGCGGGGCGCTCCCCTTCGACGACTCGCGCCGCCTCACCGGCTTCAACCTGTACTTCGCCGACGTTGGCGCGGTGCTGGAGACTGTCGGCCTGAGCGTCGACGACGCGCTGCTTGCGGCCTGGGAGCAGCGGGTAGCGCGCGCGCGCGCCGCGCTCGGCTGGCCGGATGCGGCGCTTCTCGCGCGCCGACATGCGGCTGGCGCGGCGCTCGCGCTGGCTGCGCCGCTCGACCAGCTGCTTTGCGCCACGGAAGTCGACGAGTGGTCGCTGCTTGCGGCGCTGCGCGCGCTCGGTCGGGCAGCAGATGTTCCTGTTTTTCACGCCCCCGGTCATCCCGCGACCTGGGACGAAGATTCGGCCCTGCACACCTTGGGTGCTTTCGCGGCGGCCGAGCGCGATCCCGCGCGCGTCGCGCTGGTGGCCGCCGCGGCGGCGCGAGGCCTGACCGTGCTGATCGACGAGGAGAGCCTCTCGATCGGCGTCGGCGGCGGGTCGAAAACCTGGCCCATCGATGCTTTGCCTGAAGCTGCAGAGGTGGACTGGAGCATGCTGCGCGACGCGCCGATCGCCCTGGTGACCGGTTCCAACGGCAAGACCACCACCACCCGCCTGATCGCGAGCTGCACCCGTGCGCAAGGCTGGCATACCGCGTATACCTGCACGGACGGAGTCTATGTGGACAACGCCGCGCGTGCCGTCGGGGACTACTCGGGACCGGCCGGCGCGCGTGTGGCGCTGCGCGCTGCGGACGCCGAGCTCGCGGTGCTCGAAACCGCGCGCGGTGGCATCCTGCGCCGGGGGCTTGCCGTGCAGCATGCGCGCGTGGCGGTGGTAACCAATATCAGCGACGATCATTTCGGCGAGTACGGCGTGCACAGCCTGCAGGATCTGGCCGACGTCAAACTCACCGTGGCGCGCGCGCTGGGTGCGGGCGGCCTGCTGGTGCTGAACGCCGACGATCCGGTGCTGAGCGCGCGCGCCGCCGGACTGACAGTGGCCAAGGCCTGGTTCGCGCTCGACGCCGACGTACCACCGCTCGGGGCGCATCGCGCCGCCGGCGGCTTGACCTGCGGCCTGCGCGCGGGCCATCTGTGGCTGGAGCAGGGCACTTCCGCGAGCGATCTCGGGGCGGTCGAGGCAATGCCCTTGAGCTGCGCAGGGAGCGCCCGCTACAACCTGGCCAATCTCGCCGCCGCAGCGCTGGTGGCGCAGGCACTCGGGGTCGCGGTCGAGACGATCCGCGAGGTCTTCGCCCGCTTCGGCAGCGCGCGCGGCGACAACCCCGGCCGGCTACAGCGGTGGCGGATCGGTGGCGTCTCGATCCTGGTCGATTACGCCCACAATCCGGAAGGACTGCGCGGCCTGCTCGAGGTCGCCGAAGGCCTGTGCCAAGGTCGGCTCGGTCTGTTGCTCGGCCAGGCCGGCAATCGCGAGGACGCGGCGATCCGCGAGCTCGCCGCGCTGGCAGCGAGCTACCGACCGCAGCGCATCGTGCTGAAGGATCTGGGTGGCTATCTGCGTGGGCGCGCGCCTGGCGAAGTGCCCGCCCTGCTGCGCGCCGAACTGGCGCAGCGTGGGCTGGGTCCGGAGCGGGTTTCCGAGCGTCTGGACGAATATGCGGCGGTACGCGAATTGCTGTGCTGGGCACAGCCCGGTGACGTGCTGGCGCTGCCGGTGCACGGCAAGCCGGTGCGGCCACGGGTCGGTGATCTGCTCCAACGCATGCAGGATACCGGCTGGCGGCCCGGGGAGCCGTTGCCGCGGGGTTGAGAGCCTGCCTGCGGTTTCAGCGGAACTCACGCGGCGGTCGGCGCCGACCGGCTACTGACAGCTGTCACCCACGACGGCTGATGCGGTGCACTGCCGCGAACCTCCTCCCCGCGGCAGCATCGACTCAGCAGCCAATCGCGCTTGAGAAAGGGGCGGCTGCCGGTGATCACGGGAGGTGAAAGTGATGCAAACGAAGCAAGCACCGCTGGCGACCCTGCGCGGAGTGGTGAAACACTATGGCGGCATCCTGGCGCTGAACAAGCTGGATCTGGACGTTTGTGCCGGGCAGGTGCTCTCGCTTTTGGGCGCGAATGGCGCCGGCAAGTCCACCACCACCGGCTTGCTGCTGGGCCTCCTCGAAGCCGACGCCGGCGAGTTGCGGGTCTTCGGTGGGATGCCCGGAGCGCGGGCGGCACGCCTTTCGGTCGGCGCCATGCTGCAGAGCGCCGCGGTGCCTGAACGGTTGCGCGTGGGTGAGGTCATCGAGCTCACCAGGAGCTACTACCCGAACCCGCTCGCCAGCGCCGAATGCGTGGCCATGGCCGGCCTCGATGGCTTGCTTGACCGCTTCTATCGCGCGCTTTCCGGCGGCCAGCAGCGGCGCCTGCAGTTTGCGCTGGCGATTTGCGGCAGGCCGCGCCTGCTGTGTCTCGATGAGCCCAGCGCCGGCCTCGATGTGCTTGGCCGTCAGGGCCTGTGGGATGCGGTTCGCGCCCTGGTGGCCGAAGGCGTTGGCGTGCTGCTGACCACCCACGACCTCGAGGAAGCCGAGGCGCTGTCCGACCGGGTCGTGGTCCTCGAGCGCGGGCGCTGCCTGATCGAGGGCAGCGTGGATGCGGTCCGGGCGCGTGTCGCGCAGCGTCGCATCCGCTGCCGCAGCGCGCTGTCGGCGGAGCGGCTGGCCGCGTGGCCGGGGGTGCTCGAGGCGAAGCGGGAAGGTGCCTATCTGCAGCTGATCAGCGCTGACGCCGAGACCGTGCTGCGTCGGCTGCTGGCCGCCGACGCCGGGCTAGAAGAGCTAGAAGTGCGACGTGCCGGGCTCGCCGAGGCGCTTCTCGAATTGACCACCAAGCCGCAGCGGGAGGCCGCCTGATGTCCGCACAGCTCATTTCCACGCACCGCCGCATGCTGCGCAGCCTTTTGCTCGAAGCTCGCTGCGAGCTGCTGCGCACCTGGCGTGAACCGGCTTTCACCATTCCGGTGCTGCTCTTTCCCGCGTTGTTCTACCTGCTGTTCGGCGTCCTGATGAGCAGTTCCGGCGACGCCACGATCGCGACGTACCTGCTGGTCAATTACGGCGTCTTCGGCGTTAGCTGCGTGGCGATGTTCGGATTCGGCGTGGCGCTGGCGGTGGATCGCGATCGCGGCGTGCTGCGCCTGCGGCAGGTGCAGCCGGTGCTGCCCGGTGCGATGCTCGCTGCGCGCAGCGCGATGGTGTTGCTGTTTGCGCTGCTGGTGCTGCTGCAGCTCACCGTGCTCGCGGTGCTGTTCGCAGGCGTGCGTCTGGCGGCCGGGCAGTGGCTCGGGCTGTTCGCCATCGCCCTGGCCGGAACGCTGCCGTTCGCGGCCATGGGGCTGTATCTCGGCACCCGCTTCAGCGGCAACGCGGCGCCCGCTGTGATCAACGCGATCTTCCTGCCGATGGCGTTCCTGTCGGGTCTGTGGTTGCCGCTGGCGATGCTGCCGGACTGGCTGGCGCGGTTGGCCCCGATCTGGCCGGCCTACCACCTCTCGCAGCTCGCCCTGAAACTGATCGGTGCCGATCGGGGTAGCGCGGTGCTGCTCCACCTCGGTGTGCTCGCGGTATTCACGCTGGGCTTCTACTTGCTGGCGCAGCGTCGCCTGGGAGCGCCGACGTGAGCGCGCGGCGCAATTCGGTGGTCGAATGGCTGGTGGTCGCGGGGCTGCTCGCCACGGTTCTGTTGGCGCTCTGGCTGCAGCCCGACCCCGCCAGGTCCGCGCGCGCGGACGTGCCCGCAACGACCACCGCGCCGGCGGCAGCCGCCGCGGCGCCGGCCAGCCGGGATTTCAGCATCGTCGGCGCGCGCGTGTTCGATGGCGAGCACGACCTCGGCGAGGTCGACGTGGTGGTTCGCGCCGGTCGCATCGTCGCGGTAGGCAAGAACGCCGCCGGAGGCAGCGATAGGTCCGCGGTCGACGGCAGCGGCAAGACCCTGCTGCCCGGCATGATCGACGCGCACGTCCACGCCTGGGGCGATGCGCAGCGCGAGATGCTGCGCTTCGGCGTCACGTCCGGCTTCGACATGCACGGCCCGGAGGACCGCCTCGCGGTACTGCAGGCCGCGCGGGAAGGAATGGACCCTATCGGCGAAGCCGACCTGTGGGCGGCCGGCTATGCCGTGACCGTGCCGGGTGGTCACGGCACCCAATACGGCTTCGCGGTGCCGACGGTCGCGGCGGATACCGACATCGCCGGCTTCGTGCGTGCGCGCGTCGCCGAGGGTGCCGACTACATCAAGCTGATCGTCGAGGATCTGAGCGCGTTTGACGGTGACACGCGCCTGCCGACCCTGACAGAAACCCAGGTGCGGGCGCTGGTGCGTGCGGCGCACGCGGAGGGGCGCATCGCGGTAGCCCACGTTTCGAGCCTGGCCAGCGCGCGCATGGCGGTCGACGCAGGTGTCGACGGTCTGATGCATGTGTTCGTCGATAGGGAGGTGGACCAGCCATTTCTCGACGCAGCGCGCGGCCATGCGGTCTTCGTGGTGCCTACTTTGGTGGTGGAAGCCGGTGTGGCCGGCAGCACCGAGGCCGCGGCGCTCGGAGATGATCCGCTGATCCGGCCGTTCCTCGACGTGCAGCAGCAGGCCACGCTGGCTGCGCGCTTCGGCGCCGCGCAGCCGGAGCTGTTCGCGCGTGCGCTCGACAACGTGCGCCGGCTGCACGCGGCCGGAGTGCCGATCCTGGCCGGCAGCGACGCGCCCAATCCCGGTACGGCGCATGGCGCAAGCCTGCACGCGGAGCTGGGCCTGCTGGTGCGCGCCGGACTCTCGCCGCGCGAGGCGCTGGCCGCTGCGACTTCGCTGCCGGCGCGCCACTTCGGCGTCGCCGAGCGCGGCCGGATCGCCCCGGGGATGCGCGCCGACCTGCTGCTGGTGGAGGGTAATCCGCTCGCGGACATAGACGATACACGGCGCATCGTCCGCGTCTGGAAAAACGGGGTTCCGGTCTCGCGTGAGGTCACGGCCGCGGCGGAGGCAGCGGAAGCTCCGCCCGCCACGACCCTGGTCGGTGACTTCGAGCGCGACCTGAGCGCCGCTTTCGGACAGTGGCAGCCGACCACCGACGTGCGCGCCGGCGGCTCCTCGCAGGTCGAGCTGCGGCGCGTCGAGGGTGGTGGCGCGGGTTCGTCGGGGGCGCTAGGAATCCGCGGCGAGGTTCGCAAGGACTTTCCCTTCCCATGGGCTGGAGCAGCGTTCTTTCCGGGCAGCGAACCGATGCGGGCGATGGATCTCTCGGCGCGAAGCGAGCTCGTCTTCCTGACCCGCGGCGACGGGCGCCGGTATCGCGTGATGCTGCTTTCCGGCCCGAGCATGCAGGGAATGCCGAGCGAACAGAACTTCGTTGCCGGTCCCGAGTGGAAGGAGGTTCGACTTCCGCTGACCGGTTTTCCCGGCGGCGATCCGGCCCGCCTGCGCGCGCTGATCTTCGCTGCCGGGCAGCCGCTGGGCGCTTTCGAGTTCGCGATCGACCAGGTGGAGCTGCGCTGAGAGTCTGGCATGATGGGGCGCAGTCGACCGGGAATCCACGGGGAATGAGTCGAAGCTGGCCATGGCAGGATCCGGCGCCGGATTCGGAGCTCGCCGAGGAGTTGCGCCTCGGCAGGCCACGCTGGCTGAGTTTCTTTCACCTCGGCTGGTCGGTATGGGTGTTCGTGATGCCGCTGCTCTCCGCGGGCGGCCACGGTTTCACCCTGCCCTGGCTGTTGCTCACCCTGGCGAGCTATCCGCTGTTCCTCTGGCTTTACGTGGTGAACGTGACCGCTGCGCCGCGACCGGCACGGCAGGCGGCGATCGGCATGTTGCTGCTCTGCCTTGCGCTGCTGCCCTGGTACCCGTCCGGGCTGACCTATTTCGTCTACGGTGGGCTGGGTCTGCACCCGCGGGGTGGCCACCTGGGGCGGCATCTGTTGCTGCTTCTGATCCTCAGTGGCGTGCTGATGGCGGTGGCGAGCTGGATGGGCTACCCGTGGCAGGCCCTGCTGTTCGTGCCGATCATCCTGGTGGTGGTCGGGACGTTGATCGCCGTGGATCAGAGCAACCGCAAACGCGATCTCGCGCTGCAACTGTCCCACGAAGAAGTGCGCCGGCTCGCCGCGCTGGCCGAGCGCGAGCGGATCGGCCGCGATCTGCATGATCTGCTCGGCCACACGCTTTCGATGGTGGCGCTGAAATCCGACCTCGCCGCGCGCTTGGTCGGCGACGACGCCGCGGCGGCACGTGCGGAAATGCGCGCGCTGGGCGAAATCGCACGCGGGGCGCTCGCGGAAGTGCGCCGCGCAGTCAGCGGGATCCGCGCCGCCGGCATTGCCGCAGAGCTCGCTGCCGCGCGCCTGCTGCTCGACGCCAGCGGCGTGCGCCTGGAGTGCCGGCTGGCTCCGGCGGTCGCCGAGGGGGCGCTGCGCCCGGATGCGGAAAACGCGCTGGCACTCGCCCTGCGCGAGGCCATCACCAACGTGCAGCGCCACGCACGTGCGCGGCGGGTGGCGTTGTCGTTGGCCGCGGAGACCGGCGGCCTGCGGCTGGTCGTGGAAGATGACGGGCGCGGTGGTTCGGTAGTGCCCGGCACCGGTCTCGCCGGCATGCGCGAACGGCTCGAGGCCGCCGGCGGTCATCTGCGAGTGGGTGCCGCGCCAGCAGGCGGACTGCGGATCGAGGCGTGGGTTCCTTTCACTGCTGCTGAGCCGCCCGGGGCTTCTTGCGGCGCAGCGATCGGGGACGAAGGCCCGGCGGTGCAACAGCGGCTTCGTGACGGCGCCTCGATCGAAGAATCCGGCGGCTCTTCCTTCCGAAGCCTCATCGGTAGCGGGCGCTGAGGCGCGCATGATACGCATCGTGCTCGCCGAGGATCAGACCCTCCTGCTCAGCGCGCTGAGCCAGCTGCTCGACATGGAGTCCGATATCGAGGTAGCGGCGAGCGCGGGCGACGGCGAGTCGGCCTGGCGGGCACTGCAGCGCACGCGTCCCGACCTGCTGGTGACCGACATCGAGATGCCGGGGCCGAGCGGCATCGAGCTGGCTCAGCGCATCCAGCGTCAGGGTTGGGCGACCCGCGTGGTGATCATCACCACTTTCGCCCGCGCCGGCTATCTGCGTCGCGCTCTCGATGCGGGCGTGCGCGGCTACCTGCTCAAGGATGCGCCCGCCGAGCGCCTCGCGGAAGCCCTGCGCGTGGTGCACGGCGGCGGCCGCGCGATCGATCCACAGCTCGCGTTGGAAGCATGGGGCGAGGCCGATCCGCTGAGCGAACGGGAGCGCCAGGTGCTGCGCCTCGCCGGCGCAGGGCTGGCTGCCGGCGAAATCGCGGCGCGCCTCTCGCTTTCTGCCGGAACGGTGCGCAACTATCTGAGCGAGGCGATCGGCAAGCTCGGCGTGAGCAACCGCATCGAAGCCTGGCGACTGGCCAGGCAGCGGGGCTGGCTTTAGGAGCCGGCTCGAGCGGATCGGCCTTTCGCAGCTTCAGTTCTGTAGCCCGAAGCGCGGCCGCAGGCGGATGCCGAGCAGCGAGCCGACGAAGGCACAGGCGAACCAGATCCAGCCGTGCAGGCTGGCGGAGGCGATGCCGCTCAGCATCGCGCCGATGTTGCAGCCGAAGCCGAGGCGCGCGCCGTAGCCCATGCACAGGCCGCCGAGAGCGGCGGCGGCGAGCGAGCGCAGCGGAATCGGCCTGCGCAGATTGGCGTGGTGCTGGCCGGCGAGGCCGGCCGCCAGCAGGGCGCCGAGGATCAGGGCGAAGTCCATGATCGACACCGCGTTGCCGAAGATGCCCTGCTGGAGCGCGGCCGCAGGGTAGGGCCAGGTCCAGAACTCCCACTGCGCGACCTCGACGCCCAGCGCCGCCAGCGCCTTCGCGCCCCACAGGCCGAAAGCGAAGGTGATCGACCAGGTGGCGCCCGACAGCAGCAGGGTGGCGAGGCTCAGCAGCGCCAGCGCCAGCGCGCCCCACCACAGCGGCCAGCGGCCGCGAACCAGGGTCTCGAGCAGGCGTGCGCGCGGCACGCGCACAAGGCAGGGTTCGGCTTCGCCGTGGCGGCGGCGCTCGACGCGCAGGAGCGCCCAGGCCAGCGCGCCGAGCACGGCCAGCTGCAGCGCGATCGCCGGCGCGACGCCGAGTCGCGCGCTGAGATCGACGCCGCCGATTCCCGGGCGATCGAGCCACCAGGGCAGGTGCAGGGTGCCGAGCACCGAGCCGGCGATGAAGGCGGCGAGCGTGAGCAGCATGCGCAGGTGTCCCGCGCCGACCGTATACAAGGTTCCCGAGCCGCAGCCGCCGCCGAGCTGCATGCCGAAGCCGAAGAGGAGCGAGCCGACGACCAGAGACGTTCCAACCGGCGCCAGCGCGCCGGCGAGGCTGGGCGCCGCAGCCAGCGCTGGAATCAGCAGCAGCGACGCCAGGCCAAGGAGAAAAAGCTGCGCGCGCAGCCCGGCACTGCGTCTGCGGACGACAAGATCACGCCAGCCGGCGGTGAAGCCGAAGGCGGCGTGGTGCAGGCTGAAGCCCAGCGCGGCGCCGACTGCGACCAGCCCGATGCGCGCGGGATCGTGCGGCGTGAAGCGCAGCACGAGGATCGCGAGCAGGCCGAGCAGCAGCAGCGCGGCCGCCACCGTCGAGCGTTCGAGTCGTGCCGCCAGCGGGGTGCGCGCCGCTCGCGGCACCCGCCCGGCGACCAGTGAGCCCGCGTTCACGGCCGATCTCCGGATCGCGCCGCGGCGACCGTCAGCACGGTCTGTCGCGCAGCGTTGTGCACTGGCCGCGCAGGATCCTGGGTCCAGGCCGCCATCGATCCGGCGTAGAGGCTCACTGCGGGCATGTTCAGCACTTCACTGAAGGCGAACCAGTCGACGGCGCCAAAGTGTCCGGTGTTGCAGAAGGTGACGATGGCCTGGGCTTCGCGCAGCCCGAGCCGCTGCGCTTCGCGTGCAGCGAGCGCTGGATCGAAGCGCCAGATGTCGCCTGCATCGCGGCGGAAGAAGCGCTCGCTCGGTGCGTTGCGCGCACCCGGGATGGTGCCGGACTGGCGCACCAGCGCGAGCCTTGCGCTGCCCAGGTAATACTCGGGCGCGCGCGCATCGACCAGCTGCAGGCCGTGCGTGCTGCCTTCTTCCACTTCCGCCGTGGAGGCTAGGTATCGAAGCTGTGGTGTTGCGTGGAATTCGATCGGCCAGCGTTGTTCGTCGCCCTGGATCAGCTCACCGCCGCTCGCGACCCAGGCGCGCATGCCGCCGTTCAGAATGCTGAGTCGACGCTGGCCGAGCAGCTTGAAGGTCCAGTAGACGCGCGCCGCGCCGGCAAAATCGTCCGCTCCAGTGCCGGCCGCCACGATGACGATCGCGTCGTCGCTGCTGACCCCGAGCACGCTGCCAAGGCGCTGCTCGAGGTCGGCAAGTGCCGGCAGCTGTGCCGCGATGCCGTCGCGCTCCAGGCGCCAGCCGCCCTCGAGGTAGCTCGAGTGGATCGCGCCGGGGATGTGGCCCGCGGCGTAGCCCGATGGCGTCTCGTCGCTCGCGTCGTCGCGGATGTCGATGATCACCAGGTTCGCATCTTGGCGGTGCTGCTCAAGCCAGGCTGGGCCTACCAGCGGCGGCTGAGCGGCTCCGGGGATCGCGGCGAGCGCGAACAGTGCCGCGATAGCGAGAAAGGAGAAGCGAGACATGGCCGATGACGTGCACACGAAAGGGTGTTGGATGATCGGCCCGGCATCGCGCCGGCAACAAGCGTTTGGCGACAACCTTTCGGCATATGCATAGGCGAAGCGCGCGGCCTGAGCGGAAGTGAAGCCGACGTTCTCGGGGTGGTCCGGTCGGCGTGCAAAGCAGCAGTGGCGCGCGTAACGTAGGCGGATCGAAGGCTCGAGGTGATTGCAATGATTGAGGTCGATGCCGGTCGCGCCGGCGCGTTTCTGCTGGGCGGCGAGCTGCCGATCCACCGCCTGGGCTACGGCACCATGCGCACCACCGGCAAGGGCGTCTGGGGCGAGCCCGCGGATCGTGCGGAATGTCTGGCGGTGCTGCGCAAGCTGCCCGAGTTCGGCGTCAACTTTGTCGATACCGCCGATTCCTACGGGCCGACGGTGTGCGAGCCGATGCTGCGCGAGGCGCTGCATCCGTATCCGCCCCGGATGGTGATCGCGACCAAGGGCGGACAGGTGCGACCCAGGCCCAACGAGTGGGTGCCACTTGGGCGTCCCGAATACCTTTTGCAGCAGGTGAAGCTGAGCCTGCGCTGGCTCGGCCTCGAGCAGATTCCGCTGTGGCAGCTGCACCGCATCGATCCCAAGGTGCCGCGCGACGAGCAGTTCGGCGCCATCCGCGAGATGCTCGACTTGGGCCTGATCCGCTTCGCCGGTCTGAGCGAGGTCACGGTGGAGGAGATCGAGGCCGCGGCGAAGGTGTTTCCGGTCGCCACGGTGCAGAACCACTACAGCGTGACCTATCGCGTTTATGACGAGGTGCTCGACCACTGCGCCGCGCGCGGCATCGGCTTCATTCCCTGGTATCCGCTGGCCGGTGGGCGCCTGGCTGGCGCCGATTCACCGCTCGCCGAGATCGCCCGCCGGCACCAGGCGAGTCCGACCCAGGTCGCCATCGCCTGGCTGCTGCAGCGCTCGCCGGTGATGCTGCCGATCCCGGGCACTTCGCAGCGCGCCCATCTGCGGGAAAACGTCGCCGCGGCCGACATCCGGCTCGCGGATGCCGAGTTCGACGCCCTCGCGGAGCTCTGGCACGCGCGCCGCGCGCGCTGAGTCAGCGCTCAGTCGAAGTCCAGGCCGAGCGCTTCACGCAGCCACGCCCAGCAGCCGCGCGCTGGCGCTTCGCCGGCTCGTCGTGATCGGTCCGCGTGCGCTGCTGGCCCGCGTGATTTTCGAAGACCCGGGGGGTTTATTTGGATTGGACGGCTGGACGGCCAAATGTTGACGTGGGCCGAGGATCGGAGCAGGATGCGTCCGCGGTCGGCATGCGCCTCGACGCCGCGCGGATCGGCCTGAGCGTCGACCCGACGACCGAGCTGGGTCGCGCGCATCGATCCAAATCCACGCGCAGAAAGGGGAAATTCTCATGTCGTTGGTCACCTGTCTGGGATTTCCGCGCGTCGGGCTCAAGCGCGAGCTGAAGCACGCACTCGAATTTTTCTGGCGCGGCGAACGCACGGCGACCGAGCTGCTGGACGCCGCCGCCGAGCTGCGCGCGCGGCACTGGAAGCTGATGCAGGCGGCCGGCGCCGACCTGGTGCCCTGCAACGACTTCAGCCTCTACGACCATGTACTGGACACGGCGGTGCTGTTCGACGCGGTGCCGCAGCGCTACCGGCGCCTGCTCGAGGAGGACCCGCTCGGGGGCTACTTCGCTCTGGCTCGCGGCAGCAGGCGCGACGGTTTCGACCTGCCGGCGCTGGAGCTGACCAAGTGGTTCGATACCAATTACCACTACCTGGTGCCCGAGCTGC
This sequence comes from uncultured Dokdonella sp., assembly GCA_964582225.1. Lineage (GTDB taxonomy): Bacteria > Pseudomonadota > Gammaproteobacteria > Xanthomonadales > Rhodanobacteraceae > Dokdonella_A. Next base: position 25,777 of record CAZORA010000035.1, read on the forward strand.
ATGTGGGGCAGCGCTTCCGGGTGGCGGGCGACAAGCCCGTCGCGGAGCTGCGCGAGGCGCTGGATGCGGGCTACCGGGCGCGGCCGGTGCTGCCGGGCCCGGTGTCCTTTCTGCGCCTGTCCAAAACCAGCGACGGCAGCGACCCGCTGGATCTGCTGGACGCGCTGCTGCCGGCCTACGCGGAGCTTCTGGGACAGCTGCTCGAGGCCGGCGCCGAGTGGGTGCAGCTCGACGAGCCCTGCTTGGGGCTGGATCTCGATGAGCCGGCGCGCAGGGCGTTCCGGCGGGCCTACGCCGCGCTGGCGGAGTGGGCGGGGCCGAAGCGGCTGCTGGCGAATTACTTCGGCGGCTTCGGCGCGAATCTGGGACTGGTCGCGTCGCTGCCGGTCGACGCCCTGCATGCCGACCTAGTGCGCGCGCCGCACGAACTCGATGCGCTGCTGGACGGCCTGCGGCCGGAGTGTGTGCTGAGCGCCGGGGTGGTCGACGGACGCAACGTCTGGCGCAGCCGCCCCTCGGTAGTGATGCCGCAGCTCGAGCGGATCCGTCGGCGCCTGGGCGGCGAGCGACTCTGGATCGCACCCTCCTGCTCGCTGCTGCACGTGCCGATCGACCTGGCGGTCGAATCCTCGCTGCACGGCGCGCGGCGCGCGGCCATGGCGTTCGCCCGGCAGAAGATCGAGGAGCTGCGTCTGTATGCCGACGCGCTGGAGGGTGGCCGCGAGGCGGCAGCCGCGCTGCATCTGCAGCAGCTCGCGCTCGCGCAGCAGGCGACGCAGGTGGGAGTGCGCAATCCGGTCGTCCGCGAGCGCGTCGGGGCGCTCGCGGCGAGCCCGGCCTATGGGCGCTCGCCGGCCGGCATGCGCCGGCCGCTGCAGCAGGCGGCGCTCGGCCTGCCGCTGCTGCCGACCACGACGATCGGCTCGTTCCCGCAGACCGGCGAGCTGCGTCGGGCGCGCGCGGCGCACCGCGCCGGACATCTCGACGACGCCAGCTATCAGCGCCTGCTGCGCGCGGAAATCGACCGCGCGCTGAGCTTCCAGGAGTCGATCGGCCTCGACGTGCTGGTCCACGGCGAGTTCGAGCGCAACGACATGGTCGAGTATTTCGGCGAGCAGCTCGACGGCTTCCTGTTCACCCGCCACGGCTGGGTGAAGAGCT
>CAZORA010000036.1:0-25461 GCA_964582225.1 uncultured Dokdonella sp.
AGTGCTCGCACAGCCGCGGCAGGTACATCATGAAGGTCTTTTCGAAGGCGCCGTAAATCTCCTTCTGCACGGCGTCGAAGTTCTTGTCCCTGGCGCGCTTGCGGAACTCGGTGCCGAGAATTTCCTCCCAGTTCGGCCCCCAGTGGATCTTCTCCATGCGCTGGCCGGAAATCAGCGAGCGCGGCCGCGCCGTCGGCTGGTGCTTCACCTCCGGCGCCTCGTGCAGGTGTTGATAGTCGAAGTCGAAGGGCTCGTAGTAGTCGTCGATCTGCGGCAGGTCGGGATTGGCGAAGATCTTCGACAGCATGCGCCAGCGCCCGCCGGCGCGCGGCACCAGCTTGCCGTCCCTGCCGCGCACCCAGCCGCCGTTCCACTTGTCCTGGTTTTCCCACTCCTTCGGATAGCCGACGCCGGGCTTGGTCTCGACGTTGTTGAACCAGGCGTACTCGACGCCTTCGCGGCTGGTCCAGACGTTCTTGCAAGTGATCGAGCAGGTGTGGCAGCCGATGCACTTGTCCAGATTCAGCACCATCGCGATTTGCGCGCGAACCTTCATGGCAAAACCTCCTGCGCGTCGGCCAGCGCGGCTTCGCCGTCGAGCCAGTCGACGCGGTCCATCTTGCGCACGATCACGAACTCGTCGCGGTTGGTACCGCAGGTGCCGTAGTAGTTGAAGCCGTAGGCGAACTGGGCGTAGCCGCCGATCATGTGGGTCGGCTTCACCACCACTCGCGTCACCGAGTTGTGGATGCCGCCGCGGGTGCCGGTGATCTCGGAGCCGGGCGTGTTGATGATCCGCTCCTGAGCGTGATACATCATCGCCATGCCGGGCATCACGCGCTGGCTCACCACCGCGCGCGCGGCGACCGCGCCGTTGACGTTGAAGAGCTCGATCCAGTCGTTGTCCTCGATGCCGGCCCTGGCCGCGTCGGTCTCGCTCAGCCACACGATCGGCCCGCCGCGCGACAAGGTCTGCAGCAGCAGGTTGTCGCTGTAGGTGCTGTGGATGCCCCACTTCTGGTGCGGAGTGATCCAGTTCAGGACGATTTCCGGGTGGCCGTTGCCGCGGTGGCCCTTGAGCGGGGCGATGGTCTTGGTGTCGACCGGCGGGCGGTAGCCCATCAGGGCTTCGCCGAAGTCGCGCATCCACGGGTGGTCCATGTAGAACTGCTGGCGACCGGTCAAGGTGCGCCAGGGAATCCGCTCGTGGACGTTGGTGTAGCCGGCGTTGTAGCTCACGTGCTCGTCCTCGAGGCCGGACCAGGTGGGCGAGGAAATGATCTTGCGCGGCTGCGCCTGGATGTCGCGGAAGCGGATCGCCTCATGCTCCTTGCCGAGCGCCAGGTGGGTGTGTTCGCGGCCGGTGAACTCGCCGAGCGCGGCCCAGGCCTTGACCGCGACGTGGCCGTTGGTCTCGGGCGCGAGGTGCAGAATCACCTCGGCGGCGTCGATCGCGCTCTCGATCCGGGGCCGCCCCTCGCTGACGCCGGATTCCGGCACGCGGTGGTTGAGCTCGCCGAGGAACTTCACCTCGTCGCCGGTCTCCCAGCTGATGCCCTTGCCGCCATTGCCCTGACGCTCGAGCAGCGGCCCGAGCGAAGTGAACTTGCGGTACAGGTTCGGGTAGTCGCGCTCGACCACCGCCATCGCCGGCATGGTCTTGCCGGGGATCGCCTCGCACTCGCCGCGCTTCCAGTCGGTGACGCCGAAGGGCATGGCGAGTTCGCCGGGGGTATCGTGCAGCGTCGGCACCAGCACCAGGTCGCGCTCGACCTCGAGCACGCCCGGCGCCATCGCGCTGACCCGCTGCGCGAGGCCCTTGAAGATGTCCCAGTCGCTCCTCGCCTCCCAGGCCGGGTCCACCGCCTTCGACAGCGGGTGGATGAAGGGATGCATGTCGGAGGTGTTGAGATCGTCCTTCTCGTACCAGGTCGCGGTCGGCAGCACCACGTCGGAATAGAGCGCGGTGGTGCACATGCGGAAATCGAGGGTGACGACCAGATCGAGCTTGCCCTCGGGCGCTTCCTCGCGCCATTTCACCTCGGTCGAATGCGCCGCGCCGTGGTCGCCCAGGTCCTTGCCCTGCAGACCGTGGCGGGTGCCGAGCAGGTGGCGCAGCATGTACTCGTGGCCCTTGCCGGAAGAGCCGAGCAGGTTCGAGCGCCAGATGAACAGGTTGCGCGGGAAGTTCTGCGGCGCGTCGGGATCGGCGTAGGCGAAGTCGAGGCTGCCGTCCTTGAACTTGCCGAGCGCGTATTCGGCCGGGGCGACGCCCGCGGCGTCGGCCTCGCGCACCAGCTCGAGCGGATTGCGGTCGAGCTGCGGCGCGCTCGGCAGCCAGCCCATGCGGATCGCGCGCAGATTGAAGTCGGCCATGCTGCCGGCATACTTCGAAGCGTCCGCGAGCGGCGACAGGATCTCGCTCACCGCCAGCTTCTCGTAGCGCCACTGGTCGGAGTTGAAGTAGAAGAACGAGGTGCCGTTCATCTGCCGCGGCGGCTTGCTCCAGTCGAGGCCGAAGGCGAGTGGCTGCCAGCCGGTCTGCGGGCGCAGCTTCTCCTGGCCGACGTAGTGCGCCCAGCCGCCGCCGGTCTGGCCCACGCAGCCGCACATGACCAGCATGTTGATCAGGCCGCGGTAGTTCATGTCGTTGTGATACCAGTGGTTCATCGCCGCGCCGACGATGATCATGCTGCGCCCGCGGGTCTTGTCGGCGGTGCGCGCGAACTCGCGCGCGATCTCGATCACGTCCGCGCGCGGCACGCCGGTGATGCGCTCCTGCCAGGCCGGCGTGCCCGGCACGTCCTCGTCGTAGCTGGCGGCGACGTTGGCGCCGCCGAAGCCGCGGTCGACGCCGTACTGGGCCAGCAGCAGGTCGAACACCGTCGCCACCGCCCACTCGCTGCCGTCGGCGAGCCGCAGGCAGCGCACCGGCACGTTGCGCTCCAGCACCGCGTCGAACTGCGCGCCGGCGAAGTGCTCGTGTTCGATGCCGCCGAAGTAGGGGAAGCTCACCGCCTCGACGCCGTCGGCCGCGCCGGCGAGCGAGAGCCGCAGTCGGGTCGGAGCGCCGGCGGCGTCCTTCTGCTCGATGTTCCACTTGCCCTTCTCGCCCCAGCGGAAGCCGATCGAGCCGCGCGGCACGCGCAGCTCGCCGCTGTCCTCATCGAACGCGAGCGTCTTCCACTCGGGGTTGTTGGTCTCGCCCGCGCCGCCCAGGTCGGAAGCGCGCAGGAAGCGCTCCGGCACCAGGCGGCCATCGGCGCGCCTTTCCAGGCGCACCAGGAAAGGCATGTCCGAATTCTGCCGGCAGTATTCGCGGAAGTACTCGGAGGGCCGCTCGACGTGGAACTCGCGCAGGATCACGTGGCCCATGGCGAAGGCCAGCGCGGCGTCGGTGCCCTGCTTCGGATGCAGCCAGTGATCGCAGAGCTTGGCAACCTCGGAGTAGTCCGGCGTGATCGCCACCGTCTTGGTGCCGTTGTAGCGCGCCTCGGTGAAGAAGTGCGCGTCCGGCGAGCGCGTCTGCGGCACGTTCGAGCCCCAGGCGATCAGGTAGCGGCTGTTGTACCAGTCGGCCGACTCCGGCACGTCGGTCTGCTCGCCCCAGACCTGCGGGCTCGACGGCGGCAGGTCGCAGTACCAGTCGTAAAACGACAGGCAGACGCCGCCGAACAGCGACAGATAGCGCGCACCCGAGGCGTAGGACACCATCGACATGGCCGGAATCGGCGAGAAGCCGATCACCCGGTCGGGGCCGTACTTCTTCGCGGTGTAGAGGTTCGAGGCGGCGACGATCTCGTAGGCCTCGTCCCAGCGCACGCGGGCGAAACCGCCCATGCCGCGGCGCGACTTGTAGGCCTTGGCCCTGGCGGGATTCTCGACGATGCTGGCCCAGGCCTCGACCGGCCCCCGGGTCCTGCGCGCCTCGCGCCACAGGCGCAGCAGCGCGCCGCGCACCAGCGGATACTTCAGGCGATTCGCGCTGTACAGATACCAGGAATAGCTGGCCCCGCGCGGGCAGCCGCGCGGCTCGTGGTTGGGCAGATCCGGGCGCGTGCGCGGATAGTCGGTCTGCTGGGTTTCCCAGGTGACCAGACCGTTCTTGACGTAGATCTTCCAGCTGCAGGAGCCGGTGCAGTTCACGCCGTGGGTCGAGCGCACGATCTTGTCGTACTGCCAGCGGGCCCGGTAGTGGTCTTCCCAGTCGCGGCTTTCGGTCTTGGTGAAGCCGTGGCCGCCGGCGAACGGCTCGGGCTGGCGCTTGAAGAACTGCAGTCGGTCGAGCAAATAACTCATCGTCCACCTCGGCGCTGATCTCGGCCGCGCGGACGAACGAGCGCGGGCGCCGCCAGGCGGCTCGCGCTCGGCCCCCCTCCGGGCCGTGTTTCAAGGCGGAGAGGCTAACAACAGCGAAGCCAAAAGCCCCTGCGGCAAAACCGCACACCGCAGCCGCCATCGGGCCTCCCGGCCGTCCGGCAGCGGCGCCTCGGCCGCAGCGGGCGCCGCGTGGAGCGCCGCCAGCCGCGGCCGGATCCTCCCTCACCGCAGCGCCGCCGCGGGTCGGCTCGGGCCTTCCGGCGATCGAGCTACAAAGGCTCGTTGGAGACCGATCCCGCCGGCGCGTCCGGCTCGATGTGGATGTCGCCGCTCATGGTCTCGACGCGGACGCGGCCACTGCCGCCGCCGAGGATGGCGGTGAGGCTCGAGCCCAGGCCGTGGCGGGCGCGCTCGACGGCGCCGGTGAAGCTGCGGATGTCACCGCTGAAGGTCTTCGCGTGAAGCTCCGCGGATGCATTCGCCGGCAGGCTCAGCGTGACGTCGCCGCTGGTGCTGCCGAGCTCGACCGAAGCGGCATCGGCGAGGCTCGTCGTCAGCCGCAGGCTGCCGGACACCGATTCCGCTTCGAGGCGCGCGACCGGTCCGCCCTCGTAGCGCAGGTCGCCCGAGATCGTTTCGAGATTCGCTTTGCGACTGGCGTTGGTGAGCACGTCGACGTCGCCGCTGACGGTTTCGATTTCCATGGTCTCCGCGCTGCCGCGGACCTGCACCGCTCCGCTGACGCTTTCGACGTCGAGCTTGCTCACGGCGACATCGGCCTTGACCTTGCCGCTGACGCTGTCGACTTCGAGGCTGCCGCCGTCGAGCCCGCTGACCGCCGTATCGGCGCTGATGACGTCGACATCGAGCCGCACCCCGCGCGGCAGGCGCACATCCAGGGTGGTCGGGCGCATGCTGCTGCGGCTGAACCAGCCACCCGTTTTCAGCGCCTCGACCTTGACCTTCAGCTTGCCGGCGTCGCCCTCGACCAGCAGCGGCCTGGCGCCTTCGCCGAGCGTGCCGCTGATTTCGATGCGATTCTCGTCCCAGCCGACGACCGTCACCGAACCGGCGACGTTGGCGATCGAAACGCTCGCGTCCGGGTTCAGCGCGCGGCTCTCGTGGATCGGGCTGTCGGCGAGCGCGGCGGTGCTGCCCAGGGCGAGCAGTACGGCGGCGATCGGGACCATCCTGACGTTCATGCGGTTCTCCTGGTTGGGCGCCGCTCAGCCGGCGCTTCGTTCGAGGGCGATCAGGGCCGCACGCTTGCGCTGGATGCGCAGCAGCTGCCCCTGGAGGAAACGCGCGCTCGGGTTCTGCTGCACGGCGAGGTCGACTTCCATCTGCGCGGCGTCGAGCACGACGGCGGCCGCGGCAAGGCGGGGATCGCGCGGCCGCCAGGCGCCCACCGCGGCCGCTTCGGCGGAAGGCGCGGCGGCGCTCGTCGGATCGACGCGCGGCGCTGGCGCGCCAAGCTCCGCCAGGCGCAGCAGCAGCGCCAGCCCGGCCAGGGCGGCGGCAACGGCGAGAACGCGCGCCAGCCGCCGCGGCCGTCGCCTCGGTCGGGCGGCGATGGCGCTGGAAATCTGCGGCCAGAGATCGCGCTGCGGCGCGACCGGCTGCGCCAGACGGCGCCCCTGCTGCTGCCACTCGAACTCGCTCATCGCCGGACTCCCTGGGTGATCGTCTGGCGCAGCGCCGCGCGGGCGCGGTGCAGCTGCGCCTTGGAGGTGCCCGCCGCCATGCCGAGCTCGCGGCCGATGTCCCGATGCGGCCAGCCTTCCACGTCGTGCAGTACGAACACCGCACGGGCGCGCGGCGGCAGCGCGGCGATCGCGCGCTCGAGCTGGTCGCGCTCGGCGGCGCAGAATTCGACGTCGGCAACCTCCGGCAGGGCTGCGTCGTCCACGAACTCGAGCGGCGCGGCGCGCTCGGCGCGCAGCGCCATCAGCGCGACGTTCACCGCCAGCCGGTGCAGCCAGGTGCCGAAGCGGCACTGCTGGCGAAATTCGCCGAGCCGCTGCCAGGCGCGGATAAAGCAGTCCTGGGTCCAGTCCTCGGCGCGCGCGACGTCGAAACCGGACAGGCGCAGCAGCAGACCGTGCACGCGCGCGGCGTGGCTGCGATAAAGCTGCTCGTAAGCCGCGAGTTCTCCCGCGGCGGCGCGCCGGATCAGCGCGGCCTCGGCGGCGATCGGATCGTCAGGACTCACGGCAAGCGCGGCGGCCAGGCATTGCTCCATCATGCTGGATTCGATGCGCCGCGGGACCAAAGGGTTTACAGCGGGCGCCGCCCGCGCTTGCGCTGGGGCACCCGGCTCGGCTTGCGCGGTGAAGCCGTCGGCGCCCGCGCCTTGCGGTCTTCCCGCGGCGTTCTACGGGCCTGGGGCCGCGAGCGCGGGGCGTTCGTCGGCCTCGTCGGCGCAGAGCGAGCAACCCTCGCTCCAGGCGCTGTCGCCGTCGACGTAGTGCTCCTGCTTCCAGATCGGGCTTTCGTGCTTGACCGCCTCGATCATCAGGCGGCAGGCGCGAAAGGCCTCGTCGCGGTGAACGGAGCCGGCGGCGACGACCACGGCCGGATCGCCGACCGCGAGGCGCCCGCGAGCGTGGGCGATCCAGAGCCGCAGCCCCGGGCCGAACTCGGCATCGGCGCGCGCCGCGATCTCGGCGAAGCCGTGCAGCGCGAGGGGCTCGAAAAGCTGGTAGCTGATGCCGCTGACCGCGCGGCCGCGGTTGAAGTCGCGCACCCGGCCGACGAACAGGCACGCGCCGCCGAAAGCCGGGGCGGAAACGAAGTCGAGCGCGGCCGTCGGATCGAGGCGGGCTTCGGCGGCGTCGACCACCGCGCAGCGATGGGTCGGCGCGCTCATCCGCCGCTCACCGGCGGCAGCACCGCCATGCGCCCGTCGGCGGGCAGCGGGTCCGGGCCGCGCAGCACGCTGCTGTCGCTGGCGAATGCGCAGCGGGCGAGCAGCCGCGCGCCGGATTCCGGCCAGCGCGCCGCGGCGTGCGCCGCCAGCGCCTCGCGCAGTGCGGCGACCCGCGCGCCTTCTTCGAGCTCGAGCTGGAGCCGGCCCTCGGGCTCCAGCTCGCCCAGCGCGCCGAACAGGCGAATCTCGATCTTCATGCGAAATCTCCGGCGATCCGTGGCGCCTCGAAGTGGCCGAGGCCGTAGACGTCGACCAGCGCGCCGGGCTCGAGTTCCGCGGCGTCCTCGCCCAGCACCACCCAGGCGCCGGTGCGCAGCAGCGGCTGCATGCGGAAGGACTCCTGACCGTCGAGCACGAAGGCGCGCAGCCGCCCCGCGGCGTCGCAGCGCAGCTGGGCCTTGAGGAAGCGGCGCATCGCCACCGGCCGCCCCGGCGCATTGCCGAGTGCAACCCGCAGCGGCCGCTCGGGCGGCAGGCCGAACAGGAGGCGCAGCGCCGGCTCGACCACGAAGCGCAGGCCGACCAGGCCCGATACCGGGTTGCCGGGCAGGCCGAAAAACGCCTGCCCGCCGGCGAGCCGGGCGAACAGCTGCGGCTTGCCGGGACGCACCCGCAGCCGGTGGAACAGGATCTCGGCGCCGGCGCTGCGCAGCGCGGCGGGAATGAAATCGTGCCGCCCCATCGACACCGCGCCGGTGCTGAGCACCAGGTCGGCGCCGGCCTCGAGCGCGCTTTCCAGCGCCGCCGCAAAGGCATCTTCCTCGTCGCCCACGGTGACCCGCCGCAGCACCCGGGCGCCGGCGAGCCGCAGGCGGTCGGCCAACATCTGCCCGTTGCTGTTGCGAATCTGCCCCGGCGCGAGCGCCCGCCGCGGATCGTCGACCAGCTCGCGGCCGGTGTTGATGATCGCCACGCGCGGGCGCCGCACGACTTCGAGCTCGGCGACCCCCACCGCCGCGAACAGCGCCAGATGCTCCGCGCGCAGAAACGCGCCGGCTCCGACCAGCGCCGCGCCGCGCGCCACGTCCTCGCCCTGGCGGCGCAGGTGCTGACCGGGCGCGACCTCGGCCAGCAGGCGAATCCGCCGCGGTCGCTCGGCGCCGTCGCGCGCCAGCACCTCGACCCGCTCGATCGGCACCACCGCGCCGAATCCCGGCGGTACCACCGCGCCGGTCATGATTTCCCAGGCCGGGCCATCCGCCGCCGGAGGCGCGTCGCCGGCGGCGCTGCCGCCGCCGACCTCGAATTCGCTGCCGGCGGCGAACGGCGTCGCGCCGACCCGCAGGGCGAAGCCGTCCATCGCCGAATTGGCGAACGGCGGCAGGTCCTCGGGGCTCGCGATCGGGCTCGCCAGCACCCGGCCGAGCGCATCCGCAGCCGCGACCCGCTCGCTCGGCAGGGGCGCGAGATGGGCGGCCAGGAGCGCGAGCGCCTGCGCGTAGTCGATCACGAATCCGCCCCGTCGTCGATCATCGCCAGCGCGTAGCCCAGGAGCGGCGTCAGCATGCCGAGCGTCTGTCGCGCCGCCGGCTCGCCGCCCGGCAGGGCGAAGGCCAGCATGCCGTCGAGCTGGACCACCTCGGCGCGGCTCAGCCAGGCCAGCGGGGTGTGCCTGGCGCTTTCCGAGCGCAGCATCTCGCCCAGGCCCTCGATGCGGCGCCCGCCGCTGGCGCGCAGCGCCTCGGGGCTGCGGTCGTCACGGCGAAGCCCGGTGCCGCCGCTGACCAGGCAGACCCGCACGCCGTCGGCGGCAAGCTCACGCAGGCGCGCGCTCAGCACCTCGACCTCCCGCCCCAGCGTCAGCGCGGTGCGCACCTCGGCGCCGGCACGCTCCAGACCTTCGCGCAGCGCCGCGCAGGATGCGGCGGCGCGCTCGCCGCTGCCGATGCCGATCACCGCGCAGGCAACGCCGTCCAGACGCAGCGCCTGGTGCGGCCGATAGTGCTCGCGCTCTTCCTCGCTCATGCCCTGCGGGTGAATCCACAGGCCGCGCTTGCCGCCCTCCTTGAACAGCAGGCGCAGGCCGCCGATCGAAAGCGCCGGCTCGACCGGCTTGCTCAGGTCGTAGATCGTGAGCAGGGCCGCACTGGCGCCGGCCAGGGCCTCCATCTCGACCCCGGTGCGGGCCTCGGTGGCGCACTCGCAGTAGACCCGGATCGCCTGCCGCTCGACGATCGGCAGGCAGCGCATGCGCACCAGTTCGAGCGGCAGCGGATGGCAGAGCGGCATCAGCGCCGAGGCCTGCTTGGCGCCCTGCAGTCCTGCGATCTCGGCCATCACCAGGGCGTCGCCCTTGGGCAGGCGCCGCTCGACGATCAGCGCAAACGCGCGCGGCCCGGCGACCAGTTCGCCCACCGCCACGGCGCGCCGGCGCGTCGGCCGCTTGCTGCGGATGTCGGCCATGTGAAACGCGGAGGTCTGCTCGCTCACCGGTCTGCTCCCGATCCTGAACCAAGTAGCTTAGCGCCGAACGCCAGCCGCCAACCCCAAATGGAGTCGGGTTCTCGTCCCGGACGCTCGTTCGCAGACGTCCGCCCCCAGCTTGACGCGCTGCGCGGTCGGCGCAGCCGCTGCCGACTCAGCCGCCGTGGGCGCGGGCAAGGCGCTCCAGCGCGGCTTCGACCGCGGCGGTCGGGGTGGCCAGGTTCATGCGCTCGAAGCCCTCGCCTTCCTCGCCGAAAATTCCGCCCTCGTCGAAGAACACCAGGGCCTCGCGCTCGTGGATCGCGCGCAGCTGCGCGGGGCTCTTGCCGAGCGGGCGGAAGTCCATCCACTGCAGATAGGTGCCTTCGAGATCGAACACGCGCACCGCCGGCAGGCGCGCGGCCATGAATTCGGCGAGCAGCCGGCGGTTGTGCTCGATCAGCTTCAGCAGGCCCCCGAGCCAGGCCTCGCCGCGCGTGTAGGCGAGCTCGCAGGCCTTGTAGCCCAGGGTGGTGAGAAAGATGAAGCCGCCCGCTTCCTGCTCGGCGACGAAGCGCGCGCGCAGCTCGGGATTCGGAATCACGATGTTGCTGGTCGCCATGCCGGCCAGGTTGAAGCTCTTGCTCGGCGCGGTGCAGACCAGGCTGCGCTGCGCCAGCGCCTCGCCCAGGCTGGCGGCGACGAGATGCCGATGGCCGGGCAGCACCAGGTCGAAATGGATTTCGTCGCTGACCAGCACCAGGTCGTTGGCGAGCACGATCTCGGCGACTTCCTCGAGCTCGTCGCGGCGCCACACCCGGCCGGTCGGGTTGTGCGGGCTGCAGAAGAGCAGCAGGCGGCTGCGCGGCTCGGCGGCGAGTCGGCGCAGGCCGTCGAAATCGATGCGATAGCGTCCGTCCTCGATGCGAAGGGGGTTGGGCAGCACGCGGCGAGCGTTGCGCTCGACCGCGAGATAGAACGGATAGTAGGCCGGCGTCTGCAGGATCACGCCGTCGCCCGGCTCGCTGAAGGCGCGTACCGCGAGGTGCAGCGCCGGCACCACCCCGTTGCTCTGCACCAGCCAGGACGGATCGACATTCCAGGCGTGGCGGCGCGCGAGCCAGTCGACCACCGAGCGGATGAAGGATTCGGGCGGCCGCGTGTAGCCAAGCACGGCCTCGTCGAGAAAGTCCTTGAGGCCTTCGATGATCTCGGGCGCGTTGGGCAGGTCGAGGTCGGCGACCGAGAACGGCGGAATGCCGGCCGGCACGTTCGGGTTGGCGCGGCGCATGCCGGCCCATTTGGCCGAGGCGAGCTGCGTGCGGTCGATCAGGGTTTGGAAGTCGTAGCGGCGCATGACTACCGCATGATCCACCCGCGCCCCGCCGGCGACAACGGGAAACCTTCAGGCAGCCGGTGCAGGCCCGCCGCGAGGCGCCATGGCGCAGCTCCAGCCCTGCGGCGGGCTCGCCGCCTCGAGCTCGGCGGCGAGCCCCGCCTGCGCCGAAGCCGCCGCCAGGCGATCGGCCGCGGCGTAGACGAACTGCTCCTCCTTGGGGTTGTGCACGCGCAGAAGCTGGTACAGCCGACGCCCCGGCTCGACCAGCGCGGCCCGCGCGGCCGCGGCCGCGCCTGCGGCTTCGAGGGCTTCCAGCAGCGGCCACATCATGCCGTGCTCGCGACGCATGACGAACAGCGGCCCGCCCTGCCCCGCTTTCTCCAGCGCCGGAAACAGGATCGTTTCCTCGGCGTACAGGTGTCGGCGCAGCAGCGCCAGGCAAGCGCCAAGCCCGCCGCCGTCGCCCGCTTCGAGCAGGGCTTCGAAACCCCGGTTGATCTGCCGATGCTGGGGCTCCAGCACGGCGGTCGGCAGCGTGCCCGGCATCGCCCGTCCTCCTCTCTGCGAGGCGCCATTCTGGCAGGCGCCCGACCGCGACGACCTGACGCAGGGCAAAGCGCCCTCGAAGGTCCGGCTTTGTGCCAAGCTGGAGCCGTCCCCTGCACGCGGAGGCATCGCCATGAAACGCCACCTCGAGGATGACTGGATGGCTCGCCGGATCGATACCCTGCGCCCCGGCTGGCGCGGACGGATCTGGCTGCGGGCGCCCGATGAGGCCGAGACCAGCGATACCGAGGAGCTCTATGTGACGGTGGTGGCCGAGCCCGCCTTCGAGCGCGACTCCGAGCACGAGAGCGTGATCGACGCCACCCTCACCCTGTGCTCCAACTACCGCAACGGCCGCTTCGTGCCGCTGGAAGGCGAGCCGAGCTTCACGGTGCGCGCCTCGCGGATCGCCGCGATGGAAGCACTGCCCTGAGCCGAGCGTCGGCCTGCCTCAGCGGCAGACCAGCACCGGCAGCCTGCCGAGCGTCAACACCCGCTGGGTCTGGCTGCCGAGCAGCACCGCCTGCAGGCCGCGGCGACCGTGCGAGCCCATCACGATCAGGTCGCAGTCGCGCTCCGCGGCCGCGGCCAGAATCGCGTCGGCCGGATCGTCGCTGGTGGTCCAGACCGAATCGCAGGCGATCCCCGCCTCCGCCGCCGCGCGGGTGACGTTTTCGAGATAGCGCTCGGCGTAGGCCTTGGCGGCCTTCTCGTAATCGTCGCGATTGGCTTCGAGCAAGGCCATGATGACGCCGGAGGTATGGAAGCGCGGCACCGCGTGAAAGGCGGTCACGCGCGCGCCGATCCTGGCCGCGAGCGCCACGCCCTGCCGCGCCGCCTTCTCCGCCAGTTCGGAGCCGTCGGTCGGAATCAGGATGTGCTCGAACATGGCCTGAGCGTAGCCGATGTGTGATCGTCTGGCGCACCGGCGCGCAAATTCGCCGCAGGGCGGGCTCGTCATGACCGCGAAAGCGGGCTTCCAGCGACTTCCAGACCTTGCAATCAAAGGTACTGGACTCCCGCCTTCGCGGGAGCGGCGAGCAACTGTTGGCTTGTTCAGATCCCCCCTGGCGCCGGAATCCCTGAGCGGGTTGCGGCGCGGAATGCTGCCCTGGCCGCTGCGCAGTCTGCTCTCCTTGCCGCCGGCCGCGCGGCGCACGCTCAAGGCCCAGGTCGCGCCCTGAGCGCAGGCGACTTCGACGCTTTCGCCGCCTCGGCGGTACCCGTCGATACAGTTGGCACGCTGTTTGCTTTAACAGAACCAAACCTCCTACCGAACGAAACGGTGACACCCATGGACGCTTCCACGACGCATGACCAGGAACTGAGCTCCGCCGCCAACCCGACGATCTCGTGGACCGAGCGCTATGAAGGGAGCATGGTCGTCGCCAGCATAGGCAGCAAGGCGGTCGCCGGCATTTCGGGCCCCTGGGGCAACCAGTATGCGCTGACCTGGTGGGACCGTCCCGGCTCCTCGCGCCGGCTCGAATTCTACGATTCGATCGAGGCGGCCCGGGCGGAAGTGGAGAATTGGGCGAATTTCGTGATTTCCGCGCTCTCCTCGATGAACGCCGAAGGCACCGAAGCCCAGGCGGAAGAGCAGCAGCCCAGCCTGCTGAGGCGCCTGATCGGCCTGCTTTGCATGGAAATCTGGCCGGCATCGCGGCAGGACGAAGCGCTCGATCGGGTGTGGCGAACGCTCAACATCGAGCTCTGGCCGCGCCAGTCGCGCGACTCCGGGCAGCTCTGCCTCGAGGGGTCGCGGAGTCGCCCGACCATCAACTGACTCAGGGCTGCGGCGCGGCGCCTTCCGCAGGCGAAGCCGCGCCGCGCCGAACTCATGCGAGGCCCCGCCGAGCTCGGCGGGGCATTTTGCATTGGGTGGTGGGTGAAGCACGATCGCCGCGCGATGTGCATGGCATGACAGGGCTCCGTCAGCTTGCGCCAATCGTGTCACTTACCGCCCGGGGTATCCGTCACGCTTCACCCAAAGGCGCTGAACCAGGCTGGGCGGACGAACCAAGCTCGATGACGCGCCGGGCGAGCTCCGCAAGCTCGCGGCCAAGTCGCCCGACGATGTCGGGATAGACGCTCTGCTCCTCCTTTTCGTCGTGGCCGTCGAGGAGCAGCAGGAAGCGGCGCTGCGCAGCCGGATCGTCGAGGCGCTCGAGGTCGGCGCGCAGATGGCGATGCTCGTTCAGCAGGCCGCGCACCCAGCCCGGGTTGCCGCCGGCGGCGAGCCAGGCTGGAAAGAGGATTTCTTCCTCGATTTTCAGGTGCCGGGCCAGGCTCGCGCGCAACCAGAGCATGCGCTCGGCTTCGCCGCGCAGCGCTCCAGCCAGCGCCGCTTCGATCAAGGCGTGGTCGCGACCGAGATACTCGGCGAGGCCGATCGGCTGCACGCCGCGCGCCACCAGCGCGATGAGCTGCCCACCGGCGGCTGCCAGAGGGTGCCAGCAGAGCCTGCCTCCGGCGGCCGCCATGTGGCGCCGTAGCTCGGCGCCAAAGTCGAACTCGCCGTGCAAAAGGCAGCGCTCGCCGGGCTCGAGCACGCGCAGCAGCGCTTCCAGGGCGGCGCGATCCGGGATCGGCACCGCCTCGAGCTCGTCGAGCAGAGCCGCACGCAGCGGCTGCGGTGCGTGTGCGGCGCTCGACTCGTCGGCCCAGATCTCGAGCGTGAAACTCGCCTCGGCGAGCATCTGCCGCACGCGCCAGCGGCGACCGGGGGCGATCCAGCGGGAAGTCGGTGCCGCGAGCACCTCGACGTGCGCGCCATCGGCTTCGAGCCAATCGAGCACCAGCGTGCCGGCCTCGAGCGCCAGCCGCTCCCATCGGTTGGCGCGCGGCGCGTGCCACTGACGCAGTCGCGCAGCCAAATCGCCCTCGCGATAGCGGCGGGAGACGCCAAGCTGGTGCCGCGCGGCGGAAGGTCGAGATCTGTCCACGGCTGCCCGCGTGCAATTTCCGGCAAGTAACGATCGCCGCAGCGTAGCGGCGCGCCGCCGCGCGACGCAAAGACCTCGATCAATCGGCGATACTGAACCGTCTTTTCTTGGCGAAGCAGACGACGGCGATGCCGGGCCGAGGCGCAACTCCATCCACCGCGGCCGCGCCGCCACCCGCCCGACTGCTGCCGAAGCGCCTGCGCCGGCTGCCGCGACGCTTCTACGACCGCGACACGCAGACCGTCGCGCGCGAGCTGCTCGGCAAGCTCCTGGTGCACCGCGTCGAGGGCGAACGTCGGGTCGGACGCATCGTCGAAGTGGAAGCCTATCTCGGCCCGGGCGATCTCGCCGCGCACACCTCGCGCGGGCGCACGGCGCGCACCCGCGCGATGTTCGGCCCGCCCGGCCATATCTACGTGTACCTGATCTACGGCATGCACCACTGCATGAACGTGGTCACCGAACCGGAAGGCGTCGGCACCGCGGTGCTGCTGCGCGCGCTCGAGCCGGTAGAGAACCTGACGCTGAGCGCCAGCGGGCCAGGACGCCTGTGCCGCGCGATGGGGATCGATCTCACCTGCTATGGCCACGACCTGCTGAGCGAGGATCTGTTCATCGCCGCGCCGCCGGCGAGCGCGCCGTTCTCGATCGTCGCCTGCCCGCGGGTCGGCGTCGACTATGCCGGCGAGTGGGCGGCCAAACCGCTGCGGTTCTACATCGAAGGCAACCGCTTCGTGTCGCGCAAATGAGCGCAGTGCAGGCCGCATCGGCCCGGCACCTGCCGGGGCTCGCGATTTCCGGCGAGGCCCGGAATCCGGCCTTCCTCGCCAACAGCCGCCGCCCTGTCGCGCGCGCTGATGCGCCGCCTGCGGCAGAGCCTCGATCCGCGCAGGACACTCAACCCCGGCGATATCCTCAGCGACTGCCTCTCGCGCCCACCCAGCGGCTTCCCGAGCTGCTCACGCCGCGGGGCGAGTGCGCTTGATCTTCGTTCTGGCCAGCGTGGTCTGCAGCGTGCTGGTCTCGGTACTGCTGAAGCTCGCGCCGCGCTGGCGCGTCGACATCACACAGGCGATCGCCTGGAACTATGTGCTGGCCCTCGCCGCCACCGCGCTGCTGCTGCGCCCGCCGCCGGCGACGGCGCAGGCGCCGTGGTGGACGCTGGCGGCGCTCGGCCTGCTGCTGCCGACGATCTTCCTGGTGCTGGCGAGCTCGGTGCGGGAAGCCGGCATCGTGCGCTCGGACGCCGCCCAGCGCCTGTCGCTGATCCTGCCGCTGGCGGCCGCCTTCCTGCTGTTCGGCGAGCGCCTGACGCCGCTCAAGGCGGCGGGCGCCGGGCTCGGTCTGGTCGCGCTCGCCGCGATGGTCTGGCGCGGCCGCCCGCGCGAGAGCCGCGCCGGAGCCGGCGCCTGGCTGTGGCCGCTCGGGGTCTTCGCCGGCTTCGGCCTGATCGACGTGCTCTTCAAGCGGGTCGCCGCCGCCGGCCTGCCGCTCGGCAGCTCGCTGCTGGCGGTGTTCGCGCTGGCCCTGGTGGTCGCCTTCGCGATCGTCGGTTGGCGCCGGCGCCGGCTGGAACTGCCGAGCTTCGCCGCGGGCCTCGCCATCGGTCTCGCCAACTTCGGCAACATCCTCTTCTACCTGCGCGCGCACCGCGCGCTGCCGGATTCGCCTGCGCTGGTTTTCGCCGGCATGAACCTCGGCGTGGTGATGCTGGGCGCGCTGCTCGGCGTGGCCGCGTTCGGCGAGCGCCTGAGCCGCGTCAACTGGTTCGGCCTCGCCTTGGCGCTGCTCGCGGTGCTGCTGCTGGCCGCGGCTTGAGCCTCAGCGCGCCGCTCTGGCCTCGCGGTCGAGCCAGACCCCGAGTCCCTGCGCGTTGAGCTCGAGATCCATGTCGAGCAGTTCCGCGACGCGCGCGGCGGCGAGCGGATGGCGGCGCGCGGCGAGCTCGTCCAGGTGGTGGCGCAGCAGGGCTTCGCGCAGGCGCCGATGGCGCTCCGGCGCGTGCGCCAGCGAGCGCGCGATCGCCTGATAGGCGGCCAGCCCGGCGCTGAGCTCTTGCGCCAGCGCGGCCACCGCGTCGACGCGGCCGTAGTGGGTGAGATAGACGTGCGCCGGCTGCCGCTCGAGGATCCGCGCCAGGCTGCGCCGCCAGCCCTCCGGATCGAACTGCACGGGGGTGGTGGTCGGGATCAGATAGGCGCGGCCCTGATGGTCGAACTCGCGGTAGGAAAGCCCGAACACGTCGCCCGAGAACCAGCCGCGGGTGCGCTCGTCCCAGATCGCGTAGTGATGGGCGGCGTGGCCGGGGGCGTCGATGAAGCGCAGCCTGCGCCCGCCGAGCGTGAGCTCGAAGTCGCGATCCGGGGCAACGTCGGCGACCAGCACGCGCTCTGCCGGCACCGGCAGGATCTCGCCGTAGGTGGCGCGCAGCGCGGCCTCGCCGTAGACCGCGGTGGCCCCGGCAATCAGCTTCGACGGATCGATCATGTGCTTCGCGCCGCGCGGATGGATCACCAGCCGCGCCGCCGGCAGCTCGCGCAGCAGCGCGCCGGCGCCGCCGGCATGGTCGAGGTGGACGTGGGTCGGCATCACGTAGTCGACCGCCTCGCGCGCTATGCCGCGCTCGGCGAGGAGCGCCAGCAGCGAGGGCACCGACGGGCTGGTGCCGCTTTCGATGAAGGCGTAACGACCGCCGCCGCCGATCAGAAAGGCCGCGGCCAGGTGCGGGCGATGCTGCTCGGTGTCGATGCAGAAAATGGAGTCGGCAAGTTCGATTACGTCGGGCATGGGAATCTCCTCGCCCCATTGTGGCGGAAAGGCGGCGCGCGCAGCGAGTATGCTTGCCGGCTCTCAGGCGCGGATCGAGGAGTGGGAGCCCATGCGGGCAGTGCGGATCGTCGCGGTCGGTCAGCCGCTGGAGCAGTGCGAGCTGCCGACGCCGGAGCCCGGTCCGGGTGAAATCCTGCTGCGGGTCGAAGCCGCCGGGATCTGTCATTCGGACGCCCACTATCGCGCCGGCACCGCCAGCGTCGCGCGACTGCCGATCACGCCGGGCCACGAAATCGCCGGCCGCATCGAAAAGCTCGGTGCGGGAGTGCGCGAGCTCGCGCCCGGCATGCGCGTCGCGCTGCACTACCTGCTGAGCTGCGGGCGCTGCGCCGAATGCGCGCGTGGCGGCGAGCAGTTCTGCCGCGAGGGCCGCATGCTCGGCAAGCACGTCGACGGCGGCTACGCCGAATATGTGTTGGCGCCCGCGCGCAACGCCGTGCCGGTGGCGGAGGGCGTCAGCACGGAAGCCGCGGCGATCATGATGTGCTCGAGCGCCACCGCCTTTCACTCGATCCGCAAGGCGCGCCTCGCGCCCGGCGAGCGGGTGGCCGCCTTCGGCATCGGCGGACTGGGGCTCTCGGCCCTGCAGCTCGCGCGAATCTGCGGCGCCGGCGAAGTGTTCGCGGTCGACGTCGATCCGGTCAAGCTGGCCGCCGCGGCCCGGCTCGGTGCGACCCCGATCGATCCGGCGCAGGGCGCGCCCGAGGAGCAGATCCGCGAGGCAACCGGCGGCGCCGGGGTCGACGTCGCGCTCGAGTACGCGGGGCTGCCGCTGACCCAACAGCAGGCCCTGGCTTCGCTCGGCGTGCGCGGTCGCCTCGCGCTCGCCGGTATCTGCCGCGAGCCCTTCGCGGTCGACAGCTTCGGCAACCTGATCAACCGCGAGGCCGAGATCGTCGGCGTCTCCGACCACCTGCTCGGCGAGCTCTTCACCCTGATGGACTTCGTGCGCCGCGGCCTGCTCGACCTCGACGGCGTGATCGCCGAGCGCGTGCCACTCACGGCGGACGCGATCAACGCCCGCCTCGACACCCTCGCCCGCTTCCGCGGCCAGACGCGTTCGGTGATCGTGCCCTGAGCGTGCGGCACGCGTTCAAACCGAGACTTCCTCCAGCCGGCGGCCGCTGGTGCGCGGGCCGAACAGGGCGATGAGCCCGGCGGCGAGTCCGGTCAGGCCGATGCCCAGAAAACCGACGAAGAACGACGAGGCGCCGACCAGGCTCGGCAGCAGCAGCGCACCGATCGCGCCGCCGGCGTGGCCGATGCCGTCGGAGAGCGCGAAGCCGCTGGAGCGCGCGCGGGTGGGGAACAGCTCGGCGGTGTAGGTATAGGCTACCTGCAGGTACAGACCGAGCGCGAGCGAGGCGATGAACGAGCCGAGCACCAGCATGACTTCTCCCGGCGCGGCGCCGATCAGCAGCATACCGAGCAGCCACACCACGGTGGCGGCGAAGATCAGCAGGCGCCGCTCGAAGCGGTCGGCGATGAAGGCCATCAGCAGCGCGCCGAGCGGATAGCCCAGCGCACCGACGCCGAGGAACAGCAGCGAGCTCGCGACCGCATAGCCGTGGCCGCTGATCAGCGTGGCGGCGTCGCCCAGGAAGCCGTAGTTGCCGATGTACCAGCAGAACCACATGGAAGCGAGCAGCAGCAACCGGCCGCCGTAGGGGCGGCGGAACAGGGCGCGGAACGGGAACGCGTGGCGCTCGGCGGAAACCGCGGCCGGGCGCGGCTCGGGCAGCGGGATGGCGCGCGCGCGAGCGGCGTCCTCCATGCGCCGCACCACCGCGTCGGCCTCTGCGAGGCGCCCGTGCAGCGCGAGCCAGCGCGGCGACTCCGGCAGATGGAAGCGCGCCAGCACGCCGATCGCGGCAATGAGCCCGCCGATCACGAACATTAGGCGCCAGCCGAAGCTGTAGTTCGGCACCAGAGCCAGCGCAATGAAGGGCGTCAGCGCCTGGCCGAGGATGCCGACCAGGAAAGTGAGGTTCGAAATGCGCCCGCGGCGCGCCGCCGGCGCGAGCTCGCCGATATAGGTCGAGACCAGATTCAGATCGGCGCCGACGCCGACGCCGGTGACGAAGCGCCAGATCGACAGCGACACGATGCCGGTCGCGGTGGCGTCGAGAAAGGAGCCGAGCGCGGTGATGCTGAGGGTGATGATCAGGGTCCGGTAGCGGCCCACGCGATCGGCGATCGCGCCGATCACGATCGAGCCGACCACGTAGCCGATCAGGCCGAGCGAGAGCGCGACGAACAGCGTTTCCGAGCCGGTCAGCCCGAACTCGGCTTCGATCGCCGGCATTGCGTAGCCGATGTCGGCGATGTCGAAAAAGGTGAAGAAGTAGCCGATGCCGATGATGACCAGGTAGCTGCGCGGCAGGGTCCACACCGGAATCCGGTCGAGCCGGGCGAGGATGGCATCGGTATCGAGCGCGGCGGCCTGGCTCAGCCCCGCGCCGGCAGAAGATGGATCGACATTCGTGACACGCCCCTTGAGTCCTGCGGCGCAGGCCGCGGCTGCGGTTCCAATATAGTCGCGCGTTAGCGAGCGGCCTGAACCTCAGAGAAAGGCCCTCGGGGTGCGATCGCAAACCTTTCAGGGGGATCGGACAGCGCGAACCCTGGATTGGAACGGCGCTGCGGACGGGGATCACATCGCGCCTTGCCGGGCCTTGCCGCACCCTGCAGCGGTCTTGCGGGAGAGTGCAAAGGCCAGGCCCAGTAATGGTATTGCCTCGCCAGCGCGCGAGCCGGCGGCTCGGCGCTACGCGGCCGGCGACGGCGACTGGCCGGGCCGCCACGGCGGCGCCTGAGCCAGCAGCTCGCGCAGCTCGACGAGCTCGAGACGGGCGAGGCGCGCGCTGCCTTCGGCCTGATTCTCGACCGAGAACTCGGCGCAGCGCAGCTCGTCGCCCGCGAGTGCGCTGAAGACCAGCATCACCTTGCCGTAGGAGCCGTCGAGCAGCGCCGCCTGCCAGCCCCGCCCCTGCCCGTCCTCGAAACTGCGCATCGCCCGCGACCTCGCTCGCACCCGGGGTCATTGTAGGCCGTCGCGCCGCGGCCGACGAAGCCGGGGCGGCAAGCGCGCCGACGTATGATGAGCGAATCGGCGACCCGCGAGAGCAACGAATGAGAGGCGTCAGCGTCCGCTGCGGCATGGTTTCCAACGTCGTCCTGCGCGGCCGCGGCGCGGCCACCCGGATGCTGCTGCTGCGCCGGCATTCGAATTACCTCGACGGCGTGTGGAGCTATGTCGCCGGCCACGTCGAAGCGGGCGAGACCGGCTGGCAGGCGGCCCTGCGCGAGCTGCGCGAGGAAACCGGGCTCGCGCCCGAAGCCTTCTACGCGACGAGCTTCTGCGAGGAGTTCTACGACCCCGGCAACGACTGCATCCAGCTGGTGCCGGCCTTCGTCGCGCGGGTCGCCGAGGACGCCGAGGTGCGGCTCAACGCCGAGCACTCGGCCTTGCGCTGGGTGAGCCTGGACGAAGCCGCCGAAGCGCTGCCCTTTGGCAGCCTGCGCGCGCTTGTCGCCCACGTGCGCCGCGAGTTCGTCGAGCGCGAGCCCCATCCCGCACTGCGCCTCGAGATCTGAGTCCGCCGCGGACCCAGGTTGAAACCTCAGCGGCAGGCGCCGCTCCGGATTCGTTTCTGCGCCAAGACCCTGCCGCTGCGCGCGTCGGTAAGCGCGATGCGCATGCCGGGCACCGCCCACGCGCCGGTGGCGGCCGAGCCCGTCGCGGCGCCTTTCATCCACGCCTTGCCGGGTGGTTCTCGCACGAAGCCGGTATAGCGGGGCCTGCCGCGTTGGTTCACCCAGAGCAGCACGCCGTCTTCGAGATCCAGGCCGCTTGCGTCCCAGCGCACCTCGACGACCGCCGCACTACGGCCCTCGCCGCAATCGGGCAGCGCCTCCGGCGAGAGCGAGAGCGAGGCGCTCTGCCGCTGGCAGGCCGCGAGCAGCAGACAGCCGAGGACGACTCCCGGCATCAGGCCAATGGACGCAAGCGGCGGCGGACGGCTCATGGAATGGAACTCACGAGGGCCTCTCAGTCGACGAACAGCCCGTTGACGCCGCGGCGCGCGAGCTGGGTCTGCAGATTGCGGCTGTTGATGCGCGACGGCGGCCCGTGGGTCCAGACCGGCACCCGCAGGGAGGACTTGATGCGCCCCATCTTCGCTTCGTCGAGCGCTGCGCGCAGCGGCAGGGTGAAGGAATACAGCTGCGGATACGCTTGGAGCGCAGCGAGAAACGGGGCGTCGAAGGCAGTAGGCGAGAACCAGTCCAGCCGGTAAGTGGTCAGGCTCAGCTGCCGCGCGGGAATCGCGCGCGCGGCGCGCTGCAGGCCCGCCAGCGAATACACCTGAAACACGAAGTGCGCGGAAAGCGGGCGCGGCCGCAGCTCCTCGATCAGGGCCAGCGCCGTGGCGTCATCCTTGGTGTCGGTCACGACCGTGATTTCCGGATGCGCGGCCAACAGCTCGAGGAGTTCGTCGAGCGAGAGGCTGGTGTAGGCGCCGGCGAGCGTCATCTCCGCGCCGCCGCTGCTGAAGCTCGATCTGAGCGCCGCAACTTCGGCGGCGGAAGGCGGCAGCTCACCCGCGAAGCCGGTGCGCTCGGCCCAGTATTTCCAGTCGTGGGTGAGGAACCAGGCGCCATCCCGCGTGCGCGAAAAATCGAGTTCGATCAGTCGAAAGCCGGCTTCGATCGAGAGCAGCAAAGCCTCGCGGCTGTTGGTGTAGGGGTTGCCGTCGATCGAGCCGCCGGCGTGGGCGATCAGGGTGCAGCAGCCGCTCGCGGAGGCCTGCGGGCGCAACTCCACGGCACCCGAAAAGCCCGTCGTCGACGACTCGCCCGGCGCCAGGGCGGAGCCGCCACAGGCCGCGAGCAGGGCCGTGATGAGCGCCAGACACGGCGCAAGCGGAAATCGGACTCCACCCATCAGTAGATCTCACTCCTGCAAACACATCGCGCGTTGGCGGGGTTGCGGGCGCTCAAGGGCACTCGCCGGCGGCGTTCAGCGCGCGCCCGCAGGCCACTTCGATCCGCGCCGCCTCGTAGTCGAGACGATCGCTGTCGGCCTGCGCGCCGTCGCCCGACTGCAGCTCGCGCCGGGTGGCCTGGATTGCCAGATAGCCGTCCAGCGGCAGCCCCAGCGCGTCGAACAGCAGGCCCGGCAGCTGGAAGGCGCTGATGTCCAGTTCGCGCGGCTCGAGCGTACGGTTCGACACGATCAGATAGCGGCTCGGCTGCGCGGTCGCCGCCGCGCCGTCGGCGAAGCCGAGGTCGGCAAACGCATTCGGCAGGTTCGGCAGATGATCGCCGTAAAAGACCAGCACCGTCCAGCGCGATCGGGCCAGCAGGGCGCGCGCGAAATCGCCGAGCGCAGCGTCGCCGTTGACCAGATGGGCCAGATAGTGGGTCAGCTCGCGAGCGCCGGCCGTGGATAGCCCGGTCGGCAGCGGGCGGTCTTCGAGCAGCGCGGCGAGCGCGCCGACGTCGCTGCTCCACGGACCATGGTTTTCCATCGTGATGCCGAACAGGAAGCGCGGCGCTGGCGTCTCGGCCTCGAGCGCCTGCAGCAGGCGATCGAAGAGCGCACGATCGGACACCTGGGGGCCGACGCGCTCGCTGGAGGCGAAGGACTCCTCATAGTGGCCTGCGTCGAAGCCGAGCAGCGGCATGACCTGGCGGCGATTCCAGAAATCCTCCCGGAACGGATGGTATAGAGCCGCGGAATAGCCGAATGCTGCGAGGCGACGCGGCAGGCTCGGCATCCAGGCTGCCGCCAGACCGTAATACGGATAGGCGACGTCCGGGAATGCGTTCATCGGATACCCGGTCAGCGTTTCGAATTCGGTGCGAATGGTGCCGCCGCCGTAGGCGGAGACGCGCAGATTGCCGCGGATTCCCGTCCGCGCCAGCGCGCGAAACGCCTCGAGCCAGCCCTCGGGGCCGATTCTCCCGAGGCGGGACGGGTCGAAAAACGCCTCGCTCTGAATCACGACGATGTCCGGCAGCGGCTGCGGCAGCGGCCGGTGGCGGCGCGCGTCGAGGCGCGCGGCGTGAGCCAAGACAAAGTCCACAACCGCCGACGGGTCCGACGGTTGGGCGGCGCTGGCCTGCATCTCCTGCAGCGAGCGCACGAAGAAAGCGGCGAAGCCGACGTCCTGCACGCTCTGCATCGCATCCCACAGGCGCATTTTGGGCAACGCCGCGCGTGCGTAAGCGCCCTGCCAGGGGCCGATATCGCGCAGCAGGCCGAGCAGGCTCAGGGCCGCCAGCGTCGAGAGCATGAGGCGAAGCGCGAGCCCGGGCCGCCAGCGGCGGCGAGCCAGCCTCCAGGCGGCGTACAGCAGGAGGGCCACGAGCAGCAGCGCGGCGAGCAGCCAGCCGAGCCGGTGGCCCGCATAGGCCGCAAAGAAATCCGCGTTGGTGAGCAGCTGTTGCCAGAGGACCAGATCGCCGGGCAGCAGCGGGACGTCGAGCTGGAATTCCTTGAGGCCGTTGATCTGATATACCGCGGCGCCAAGCACGGCGCCCAGCGCCAGCGCGAACAGGCCGCGTCCGCTCAGGCCGAACAGAAGCAGCATGATCAGGAACCACGGCAGCGCGTTACGCCAAAGCAGCTGCGCCCGGATCGGATCGCCGAGCGCCGGATCGAGGCCCCAGGCGAGCAGCGCGCTTGCGCCGGCCATGCACGCGCCCAAGGCGACGGCTGCCGCGAGCCGCCGCGCGGGCGAAACGCGGTCCTTCAGCACGAGCCGCTGCGGGCGACGCCGCGGGGTGCAGTGCGCACTCCAGGCATCCGAGCGGTCCTGCATGCAAGCGTCGAAGCGGGAGCTTTGATCATCGCAAAGAGCGTCCCAGTGCGCCCGACCCGGAAGCAGTCGGTTGGCCGTTCGCCCGCGTGCGATCCGTCGCGGGTCGGGCCGCGGTTCAGGGGAGGCGGCCTTCACGCCGCAGCGCATGATGCCGCAAAGGGAGCACAATCGACAAATGTCCACGCGCAATCGCGGCCGAGGCGAACGTTCGAGATGTGCTATTCCGCGCAAATCCGGCAGGACTATCGGGCATGGGTCCGCGAATGGGGCGCGGACGTCGATATCGACGAATACCAGCGCCTGTATTGGCGCCGCAGCCAAGGCGAAAAAATCCTGATACCGAAGGCCATGGACGCCGCCTTCGCCGAGCCGTCGAACGCACTCGAGCGCGAGATCCGCGGCCTGATCGAAACCTTCGACGCGCAGCGGGCGCATCAGCTGGAGGCCGAAATCTTCGCTCAGCGCCGGCGCCTGGCCGAGGCCGAACGGCGCCTTGCGGTCAAGCCCACCAAGACCGCGAGTGAAAGCGCGCGCATCGCCGTCGCGCGCATCGCGGCGGCGCGCGAGCGGCTCGCGGACCTCGGCCGCCGCCGCCCGGAGCCGCGCGACGAGCGCATCTGGCCCCTCTGGTACGCGAGCGTGCTGGTGGTCGAAAACGGCCGCCGCGTGGTGAAGCCGATGCGCTACCAGTGCCGGCCGGCCGGCGCGCCGGAGGATTTCGATCGCCGCTACCCCGGCACCTACAACGCGCGGCGAGACAGTCTGGGCCGCTTCTGGAAGCGCCAGTTCGGCCACAGCCACGCGCTGGTCCTGGTCAGCGTGTTCTACGAGAACGTGCGCCGCCATCGTCTCGAGGGGCGCGGGCTCGCGTCGGGAGAGAAGGAGCAGAACGTGGTGCTGGAGTTCCGCCCGCGCCCGGCAGGCGAGATGCGCATCGCCTGCCTGTGGTCGCGCTGGCGCGGCGCCGACGGCAGCGAGCTGCTGTCCTTCGCCTCGATCACCGACGCGCCGCCGCCGGAGGTGGCGGCGGCCGGCCACGATCGCTGCCTGATTCCGCTCAAGGCCGAGCACGTCGACGCCTGGCTGCGGCCCGAAACCACCGGATCTGCCGAACTGCAGGCGATCCTCGACGACCGCGAGCGCCCCTGGTACGAGCATCGCCTGGCCGCCTGAAGCAGCCGGCGCGCCGATTTCGGGCACAATGCGCAACGCGACGGCGCCAGGGAGTATCTGCACCAGCCGACAAGCTCGTCACTCCCGCGAAGGCGGGAGTCCAGTGCCTTTGATTGCAAGGGCTTGAAGTCGCTGGATGCCTGCCTTCGC
>CAZORA010000037.1:0-23712 GCA_964582225.1 uncultured Dokdonella sp.
CGCATCCGCATGGAGGCCCAGCTCCGCCTGTGGGCTCACGCCTTTCGGCATGCGGCATTCGCGGTGGCGATCTACGACGTGCGCAGCGAGCGGATCGTCGCGGTCAACGACACCTTCGCTCGCGAACGCGGCTACGACCCGGAAGAGATGATCGGGATGGCGGTGGCCAGCGTGTACCCGCCAGAGCGCGCCGCCGAGCTGATCGAGGCCCGCCGCCGCGGCGAGCTGCACACGCATTCGGTGCACGAGAGCGAACACGTCACGCGGGATGGACGGCGCTTTCCCGTGCAGCTCGATCGCTCCTTGCTGCGCGATGAGGACGGCAGGCCGCAGTATGGCGTCGTGTACGTGCAGGACATCAGCGAGCGCAAGCGCACCGAGCACGAGCTGCGTCTCGCTGCTGCCGCATTCCGCACCCAGGATGCCGCGATGGTGCTGGACGCCGACGGAGTGATCCGGCGCGTGAACGAGGCGTTCGTCGCCCTCACCGGCTATCGCTCGAGCGAGGTACTCGGCCATCGCCCCGGGCTGCTGTCCAATCACCGCAGTCCATCCTTCCGCGAGCGGATGCTCGAGCAGGTGCGCAGCGCGGGCGCCTGGCGCGGCGAGCAGTGGATCGAGGTGAAGGAGGGGGATCCACGGGTGGTTCGCGTGGCCGTCTCCGCCGTGCGCGACAGCGAGGGTGAACTCAGCCACTACGTCTGTTCCATGGTCGATTTGACCACCGAGCGAGAAGCATCGGCCAGCATCGACCGGATGACCTTCTTCGATCCGCTGACCGAGCTTCCCAACCGGAATTTCCTGCAGGCGCGGGTACAGCACCTGCTGGACAGCGGCGCAGCGGGCAGCGCGGCCCTGCTGATGCTCGATCTCGATCATTTCAAACAAATCAACGAATTGCGCGGCCACTTGGTGGGAGATCAGCTGTTGCTGCGGGTGGCGCGGCGACTGCGCGCGTGTTTCGATGAAGACATCGTCGTCGCTCGCTTTGGCGGCGGCACCTATGTGCTGCTCGTGCCTGACCCGCCCAATGGTGCGGAAGCGTCGGCGGCATCGGGGAGCGATAGGCTTTCGTCCCGCGCGCTGCTTTGCGCGGAGCGGGTGCGCGAAAGCCTGAGCGAATCGTTCGAGATGGACGACGGCCCGCCGATCCGGATCACCGCAAGCATCGGCTGGACTCCCATCGGAACCCGCAATTCGTTTGATTCACTGCTGACCGACATCGAGCTTGCGATGTACGCGGCCAAGGAGGCCGGGCGCGACCGAATTCGGCGCTTCGACGAGAGCATGCGCGCGGATCTGCGCAGGCACGAGGCGCTCGCCGGTGAGCTGAGTGACGCGGTGCATTCCGGCGCGCGCGGCTTCACGCTGCACTTCCAACCCGAAGTGAATCGCGACGGGCGCGTCGTCGGCGCCGAAGTGCTGCTGCGCTGGACGCGCGGCGACGGACAGTTGGTGCCGCCCGACGTTTTCATCCCGATTGCCGAGGAGCGCGGACTGATCCTGGCGCTCGGAGGGTGGGTCAAGCTCGAGGCCTGCAGGGTGCTGGCGAGGTGGGCGGAAAGCCCGCTGACCGAGAATCTGTTCCTCGCCGTCAACGTGAGCGGAAAACAGCTTCTGCACGCAGGCTTCCTGTCGGGAGTGCAGCGCATCCTGCAGGAAACGGGCGCCGATCCGTCTCTGCTCAAGCTGGAGATCACCGAAAACGTCGTGCTGGGGCAACTGTCCGAGGTCGCCGACAAGCTGCGCGAACTGCGCGGCCTCGGCATTCGCGTCCTGCTGGATGACTTCGGCACCGGCTACTCGTCGCTCTCCTATCTCTCGCGCCTGCCGCTGGATGAGCTGAAGATCGATCGCAGCTTCATCGCCGAGCTGGACGGAAGCGAAACCGGCGTGACCCTCGTGCGCACCCTGATCAGCATGGGTCGCGCGCTCGGCCTCGGGGTCGTTGCGGAAGGCCTCGAGACCGAGGCGCAGCGACGTTTCCTGATGGATGAGGGCTGCGATTTGCTGCAAGGCTTCCTGTTGGCCCGCCCGATGCCGGAAGCAGCGTTTCTCGCGCTCCTGGCGGCGCATCGCGCCGCGGCGCTGGAGGCCGGGGTCGATCTGGAGGAGGACGCGCCTTCGTGACGCCGGAGCGCGCCAGCTGGGCTGATTTCGAGAAGCTCCTGATCGTCGTCGGAACCATCACCCGCGCGGAGCCGTTTCCGCAGGCGCGGCGGCCAGCCTGGCGAATCTGGGCCGATTTCGGGCCCTGGGGCGAGCTCAGGACCAGCGCGCAGATCACCGAGCTTTACGCTGCGGAGGAGCTGTCGGGACGCCAGATCATCGGCGTCATCAATTTTCCCGAGAAGCAGATCGGTCCATTTCGGTCGCAGTTCCTGCTGACCGGATTCCCCGGCCCGGACGGCGTGGTGCTCGCGGTGCCGGAGCGGCCCGTTCCAAACGGAACCCGCCTGGCCTGATCTGAAGCCCCGCGGTGTCGTACGCTCCGCCCCCGGTAGGAGCGCCGGAAGGCGCGATCGGTTGCGCGGTTTCGCCGCGCTGTCGCGGTTCGGGTGGTCTTGGTAAACGCGGCCCGATCTGGCCGACAATCGCCGCTGGCGGCCGGTCCGACAGCCGCAAGGGATTTTTCGCGCATCCATGTCCGTCACCTTGGCCATCGTCGTCATCACCTGTGCGGTTTCTGTTGCCGGCTTCTCGCGCCCGCGGCTGACCGAACGCCTGCTGCTGTGGCCGCCGGCGATCACTCGCGGCGGCGAATACTGGCGCCTGCTGAGCTCGGGCTTGGTCCACGCCGACCTTTGGCACCTCGCGTTCAACATGATCACCCTGTATTCGTTCGGCAGCCTGATGGAGTCGTTCTACGCGGGCTATGTGGGCGCTACCGGCTATCTGCTGTTCTACGCCGGCGGGCTTCTGGTGTCGGCGCTGCCGGGGTGGCTCGCGCACCGCGACGACGCCAGCTACCGCAGCCTCGGAGCTTCCGGCGCGGTGCTGGCCATCCTGTTCGGTTTCATCCTCCTGCGGCCCTGGGCGATGATCTTCGTTTTCATCGTGCCGGTGCCGGCGATCGTCTTCGCGCTGGCCTTCCTTGTCTACACCGTCTACATGGGCCGGCGTCGCGTCGACCGCATCAACCATGCTGCGCATCTCTGGGGCGCGGTGTACGGGCTGGTCGTCACGGTCTTGATCGAACCGCGCCTGCCGGCGCTGTTTCTGCGACAGCTGCTGCATCCCTCAATGCGGCTTTGACCCGATCGCGCTGTCGCGTACGACCGCCTCGCCGATTTCGATGCTCTCGATCGACACGTTGCCGAGCAGCTCGAGGCCGGCGTAGAAGCGCCACGGGTCGCCGTCGCCGATCGATAGCGCAATGTGCGTCGCGTCGAACCCGGCCAGCGCCGCATCGAAGCTCTGCCAGTGCTCGCCAAGCCAGGCTTCGGTCCAGGCATGCGGCACGAAGACTTCGCCGCGGCCGACGAAGGCAGGCGCGTAGGCGAGGCCGTTGACCACGCGGGCGGGAATGCCTGCCGCGCGAGCGAGCGCCGCTACCAGCACCGCGTGTTCGGTACAGTCGCCGGACGGCTCGCGGGCGACCTCGAGCGCAGAGGCATAGCCAACCTCGAGGTTCTTGTCGTCGATGTAGCCGCGCACGAACTGCTCGATTGCCTGCATGCGCGCGAGCGGGGTCTCCGCCTTGGCGACGGCGCGCCGCATCAGGGCAAGGATCTCGGGTGCGTCGCTCTGCAGCCAGTCGGTGGCCTGCAGGTCGCCTGCCTGCGGGCCGGGCCGCGAGTTCGGCGCGGCCTGAGCGTGGATCGTCACCTGCCAGCTGTGCCCGATCGCGACGGCGGTCTGCTCGCCGGTGTCGGGCAGGGCGGAGTTCGCAGCGGCATCGCGCAGATGCAGGGTATAGACGAGCGTACCTTCTCGCTCGGCGCGGTCGAGCGGTCGCGGCGCCTGCACCAGGGTGCGCTGGAAGAGGTCTCCAGGTTGGTTCGGCGCGCTGGCGCAGGCGCGGTCGCAGGCGACCAGGACGAGCTCCATGCCCATGACCGGCATGACCAGCTTCCAGGTGGTCAACTCGGCGTCGACCCAGGTGCTGCTGCGCAGGCGGCCGCCACTGAGCGTCAGGGTTTGATCGAGGCGCAGCAGATCCTTGCGTCCGTCGGGCAACACGACCGACTCCACCTTGCCGACGCTCGTATCCAGGCTGGCGGCTTCCAGTGTGCCGGCCTGGAAGGCGCTCAGCCGATGGTGGCTGCCTGGCTCGAGGCCGGCGCGCAGAGCCGCGAGACGCAGGCCCTCGGGCAGCAGGGCGCCAACAGGCCAATCGAGATGCAGCTCGCGCTGATCGCCCACGCCGCTGATCCGGGCAACGATCCGACCCGCGTGCACCTTGCCTTCGATCACGCTCGGCGTGCCCGAAGACAGCTGACTGCTCGTCGAGAAGGCGAGCGGCTCGCCGGCAACGGTCTCGGTGGCACGCTCTTCGTTGCGCAGGGCAACCTGCGCCCCGCCGCGATCGAGCACCAGGTCGAGCGTCTGGCGGGTTTCCACCGTGCCGTCGTGCAGCGTCCGCTGGATTTCGAACGAGCCCACCTTGCGTCCGTCCAAGAATGCGCTGAACCACTGCGCGGTGGGCGGCGCAGCGCAACCGCAGGGCGAGAACGACAGGGCGAGCAGGGCGAGCCACCAGAGCCGGGTCAGACCAGGCGGACTCGGGCGGGTGCGTTGGGGTTCGACCGGCAGCCTCATCGAGCTGTCTCCACAGCACCGCTCGAGTGGCGAATTTCTCGCAGCGGTGCGGCCAGACGCACGCCGAGCTTGGCGAGGAGTTCGAGGATCTGCAGGTTGATGCGCTGCTGTACGTCCAGATGGCTGCCGTAATCGGCACTCTGCGTGGTCCAGGCGAGCGCGATTTCGAGCGCGCTGTCGCCGATTCGCACGAAATGAGCCCGCTCCAGACGCAGGTCGTCGAAACCCGCGCCCAAAAGACGCAGGCGCTGGACCAGCTCGTCCACGCGCGCTGCGGGCGTGTCCGGCACGACGCCGAAGCGAAGCTCGGCGAAGCGCTGCTGCAGGCGCCCGTAGTTGTGGATCGGCTTGCTCAGGAGTTCGGCGTTGCCGATCACCAGCTCCTCGCCCGACTGCGCGCGCACTCGCGTGGTCTTGATGCCGACGCGCAGCACGTGCCCAGACTTGTCGTCGAAGGCGATGAAGTCGCCGATCGCGAACGGCTTGTCCAGGCCGATGCTGAGCGAAGCGAACAGATCACCCAGCACGTTCTGCAGCGCCAGCGCCATCGCTACGCCACCGATGCCGAGACTGGCGACAAAGGCGGTGATGTTGACTCCGACGTTGGCGAGTACCGCGAGAATCAACGTCGCCCACACCAAGATGCGGACGAACCAGGCCAATACCGTGGTCACCACCGGGTTGGTCGCCGCGCCGACGCCCAGGCGATGTTGGCTCAGGCTCTGAGTGGCGGCGTTGGCCCACAGTCCGAGCTGCAGCGCGGCGCAGAGGAAAATACCGCGGTCGAGCCAGAGCAGCAGAAGTTCGGGGCCTGCCAGCAGCCGGCAGGCGAGCAGGATGAACAGCAGCAGGACCAGCGGCACGCTGCTCCGCTGCAGGGCCGCCGCCAGCGCGATCGCCACAGCGGCCTTGCCGTGTTCACCGAGCTGCAGGAAGCGGTGCCCCAGGCGACGCAGCGTGATCAGCGCCAGGAACCCGCAGGTGCCGCCGAGCAACAGCGCGAGCAGCCAGCGCAGCGCCGGCACCTGAAGGAACTCGGCGTGGAGGATCCAGTCGGGCACGTGCATGCGTGAGGTCTCCGCGGCGTGGCTATTCGGACGGCCCGGCGGCGTCGATCGACGGAGGAGCCGGAGGGCCCCGATCGAGCTCTTTCCAGCTGCCGCCGCGCAGGATTTCCAGCGGTCGGAAACGCATTTTGTAGTCCATTTTCGGGTGAGCCTGGATCCAGTAGCCCAGGTAGACGTGCGGCAGCCCACGTTCGGCCGCGAGGCGGATCTGGCTCAGGATCGCGTAGCTGCCGAGACCGCGCGCGGATTCCTCAGGCTCGAAAAACGTGTAGACGGCAGAGAGGCCGCTGACGCAAAAGTCGGTAACGGCGACGCACAACAGCCGCCCGTTCAGGCGTAGCTCGAGGAAGCGAGTCGGGCTCCAGCCGGTGAACAGAAAACGCGTGAAGTCCTCGGGTCGCGGATCGTCCATGCCGCCGTGGCGGTGGCGTGCGCCGAGGTAGCGGCCATAGAGCGCAAAACTTTCATCGCTGAACGTCGCCGGCGCCACGCGGAGTTCGAGATCGACGTTGCGCGCCACACAGCGCCGCTGGCTGCGGTCTGGTCGGAAGCGCGCGACCGGCACCCGGCAGGGGATGCAGGCGCTGCAACCTGGACACTGCGGGCGGTACACATGCCCACCGGCGCGCCGATAGCCGCTGCGAACCGCCAGATCGTAGAGCTCCGGCAGCTCCGGCGCGCTCGGATCGATCACCAGGTTCTGCGCCGTGCGCTCGCCATAGTAGCCGCAGGCGTGGGGCAGGGTCAGGAATAGGCGGACGGTGCCGGGGCGCATGAGCGCATTCTAGGCCGTCAGGGATACTGGGGCTGCAGGATGCGGCGCAATCGAAATAAAACACATCAAACTGGTTTTGCAAGTCGTTGTGTGCAATGGCAATTTGATGCACCTTGCCGAGACGGCAGGCATTCATTGACTTCGTGCTGGCGCAGGCAAGGGCGCTGGGCTCCCGCCTTTGCCGGAGCGAGTGCGGGCAAATGTCGACTTGTTCAGATGCTCCTAGCGCAGCACCCTGAGCCGCAGCTGTGCGTAGGCGCCGCCTTCGGCCAGCGCGGTCACCACATGTTGCCCGGGTTCGGGGAAAGCGTGTTCGAAAGGACCGGTGGCGCGACTTCCGCCGGCGAGACGGCCATCGATCAGCCAGAGCACTTCGCCGCTGGCGCCGAGGGCGCGCAGGCGGACGCTGACGGGCTGGCTGGCATTTGGGGCGCGGGCCAGCACGGCGCGATCGGCGAGGCCGTCGATGCGGATCGGCTGGACGGCTTCAAGGCCGTCGTCGGCGCAGCCGGGCGCGAGCGGCGGCAGGTTGGCGCGGCGACGAGTGGCGGCGGAAAGCCAGGGGTAGGCGCGCGCGGGCCAGCGGGCGATATCCTGCTC
The DNA here is from genome assembly GCA_964582225.1 of uncultured Dokdonella sp. Classification (GTDB taxonomy): domain Bacteria; phylum Pseudomonadota; class Gammaproteobacteria; order Xanthomonadales; family Rhodanobacteraceae; genus Dokdonella_A. Next base: position 7,204 of record CAZORA010000037.1, read on the forward strand.
CTGCGCGCCGGCCAGCGCGCAGGATGGACTGAGGCGCTGGCCGCTGCGCGGGTCGAGCCACAGGTGAACGAGACCGCTGCTCCAGTTCGCGGCGTCGCGTTCTGGCGGGGTTGGCGGGATCACGCCGTCGAGTACCCAGGCCTGGTGCTTCTGGTGGCAGAGATCCGGGCGGGCCGGGTCGCGGGCGAGGCCGAGTGGCCAGCAGATTTCGACTTCGCTGACGCTTGCGGGTGGTGGTTCGGGGGTGGCGGCGAGCGGACTGCGGGGCAGGCTGTCGATCGCGCGGAACAGCAGGGGCAGAGCGGTGATCGCGCCGTACTGGCCGGGCATCGGGGTGCCGTCGGGGCGGCCGATCCAGACCGCCGCGGTATGGCGACGAGTGCTACCGACCGCCCAGGCGTCGCGAAATCCATAACTGGTGCCGGTTTTCCAGGCCACCCGCGGCCGCGTGCCGGGATCGAAGGTGCCGAGGGCGTAGCCGGGTCGCGGATTGGCCTCCAACATCTCGCGGACGATCCAGGCGGCACCCTCCGACAGCAGGCGTCTTTCGCGCAGCGGCTGATCCGGGCGGTAGCGGACCTGGCCGGCGCGACCGCCTCGGTTGAGGGCCGCGTAGGCGCCAACCAGGTCCTCCATGCGCACCGCGGTGCCGCCGAGGATGATTGGCAGCCCAGGCTCGACGCCCCGCGGCATACGCAGCTGCAGGCCGGCATGGGCGAGGCGGGCGGCGAAGCGGCGCGGACCGACGCGATCGAGCAATTCGACCGCCGGAACGTTGAGCGACAGGCGCAGCGCCTCCGCGGCGCCGATCGGGCCGTTGAAGGCAAGGCCGAAGTTGCCGGGACGATAATCACCGAAAGACTGCGGGGCGTCGATCAGCAGGCTTTCCGAGTGGATCAATCCGTCGTCGAGCGCGAGGCCGTAGAGGAAGGGCTTCAAGGTCGAGCCGGGCGAACGCCAGGCGCGCACCATGTCGATGTGGCCAAGCCGCGCTTCGCTGCCGAAGCGGGCCGAGCCGACGTAGGCAAGTGCTTCGAGGCTGGTGTTGTCGATCACCAGCAGCGCCGCCGAGGTGCGTTCGGGCAGACGCACCAGATAGTCGGCGACGCGGGACTCGAGGGCGCGCTGCAGGCTGGCGTCGATCGTGCTGTCGATGCTGCGTCGGTTTGGTTCCTCGCGACGCAGGCGTTCGGCCAGCAGGGCGGCGTCGAGCGGTGGCTGGAGGCTGCGCGCGACGACCGACTCGATCGCCGCGTCGCGGCATTCTGCCTCGCTCCAGACGCCGAGCGCGGCCATGCGCTCGAGTACCTTGTCGCGGGCGCGGCGAGCCGCCTCGGGATGGCGATCCGGACGCAGCCGGCTGGGCGCTTGTGGCAGCACCACCAGCAGGGCCGCCTCGGCGTGCGACAGGCGCGCCGAGGATTTTCCGAGATAGGCGCGTGACGCAGCTTCCACGCCCTCGATGGTGCCGCCGAAGGGCGCGCGTTCCAGGTACAGGCGCAGGATCTCGCGCTTGGGCAGGTGCGCTTCAAGCTGCAGGGCGCGCAGCACTTGACGCAGCTTTCCGGACAGGTCGTGCGGGGTGTCCTCGAGGATTCGCGCGACCTGCATGCTCAGGGTCGAGCCGCCCGAAATCACGCGGCGGTGCGCGAGCCACTGACCCAGGGCGCGAGCCAGTGCCAGCGGGTTCACGCCCGGGTGATACCAGAACCAGCGGTCTTCGTAGGCCAGCAGAGCTTCGAGGTAGAAGGGCGAGACGGCTTCGGGCTCGATCGGCTGGCGCCAGGTGCCGGTCGTATCCGGGAAGGCGCGCAGAGGCGTGCCGTCACGAGCCAGCACGATCGTGCTGGCGCCGTCGGCGGACGGTAACAGCGGGGGAAACAGGCGGTCGAGCGCCAGCGCCAGAAGCGCCAGCGCGAGCAGGGCCCCCAGCGTCCGGCGCAGCCGCCGGACGCTGGGGGAATGCGCTCGAGGCAGCCGGCGAGACACGGACCGACGTGCCGCGTGTGGCTCAGTGGCTGCGCGGCTCGATCACCTGGATCGAGGCCGGCTGGCTCGCGCCGACGCCGCGGATCTCGGGACGGTACATGTCCTCCACTTGCGGCGGCGGCACCCGGAAGCTGCCCGGCGAGACTGCCCGCACCAGATAGAAGAGCTGTGCCGTCTGGCCGCGGCCGAGATCGAGCGAGGCCACGTAGCGGTCGTCGCGAAACTCCTCGTGACGCACGTCGGCGGCCTGGCCGCGCTCGCTCAGGCTGATGCCTTCGATGGCCACGTCGGCCCACTGCTTGGCGTCGGTGAGGTTGAAGTTCTCGATCTCGAAGCCGCCGGGGAGCAGGTCCACCAGCAGGGCGTCGGGCATCGCCTCGCGTGCTTCGAGCCGCAGGCCGACGATCAGCGCGTCACCCTCGCTGAGCGGCGCTGGCGTCCAGGGCTTGCCGTCGAGGGTGTAGAACCGGCGTTGGATCGACACCCAGTGCTCGTCCACCGGCGGCGCCGCGCGCGGCACGCCGGCGAGGTCCTTGCTGACGTAGAGCGGCAGGTCGCCGCGCGGCTGGAAGCGAACGCCCTGGCGAAGTTCCGCGGCGTCGAATTCGCGGCTCCACATGCGGTCGGGGCTGATGTCGCTCGTCTTGCCGCCGACGCTGAGGCTGCCCGCGACCACCACGTCGGCGTCCTCGATCAGCACTTTGCCGAGCGCTGCCAGCGCGCTCTGCTCCTGGGTGCTGAGATATAGGCGCTGCCCATTTGCGCCTTGACGCGCGCTGAGACGGCGGGCCAGATCGAAGACTTGGCTGCGGTACGCGGGCTTGCTGAGGCCGTAGGTTTCGACCAGGGCCACCATCTGCGCCTCGTCGCGTAGCTCGGAGCCATAGTCGCCGAGATAGGCAGGCCGCTCGCGGCTGCGCGCGAAGGCTTCGGCCACCGCACTCTCGGCGCGCGGCTGGTCGCCCATCAGCTTGAGCGCGATGCCGAGGTGGACCAGCGGCAGGGCGGTCAGCGACTTGTTGCGCTCGTTGTCGAACAAGGCGCGCAGCGTGCCGAGCGGCGCCCGCTGCACGCGCGCCAGCACGAAGCCCGACCAGGCCTCGTCGGCGAAGCGCAGGTGGTCGCTATAGGCGTAGTTGTAGTAGGGATGTCCGCCGGAGAGCAGGTCGTCGCTCAGGCGCTGCAGCGCTTTCTGCAGCACGCCATCCGGCACCAGGAAGCCGGCCTCGCGGGCGTCCAGCAGAAAGCCCGTGATGTAGGGCGTGAGGAAGGTGTTCACATAGCTGTCGCCGCCCCACATCGAGAAGTGCCCGGAGCCGACCTGCATCGAGGCGATGCGGCCGATCGCGCCGGTCATGCGCGTCTGGCGCGCCTCGGGCGAGAGACCGGGTACACCCAGCCGCGTCGAGGTCTGTTGATCGAGCGTGAGTGCCGCGTAGCCCTTGCTTGCCGTCTGCTCGACGCAACCGTAGGGGTAGTCGAGCAGACCACGCAGGGCGCTCTGGAAAGGCAGCGGCGGCAGGCTCGAGACGGTCAGCCGCGCGCGCGCCGAGTCCGCGAACAGGCCGTTCAGCGCGTCAGCGCCGAGGCTGATTGGCGCGAGCTGCTCCAGGCTTGCGACCTCGGAATGCAGCACGCCCGGCCAGGCCGCACGCACCACGGTTTCGAAGTCGCGATCGATATGCAGGTCCGCGCCGCGCGCCCGCAGCTGCACGCGGCCGACGCCGTAGCCGTCGAGCGCCGCCAGCGGGAAGTCGAGCGTCGCCTTGGCCTGATCGGCGAGGCGCAGCGTGCGGTGACCGTCGCGAATCGCCAGTGGGCTTTCGGCGCGGAGATCGATCGTGAGCTCCTGCTCGACGCCGGAGAAGTTCTGCAAGTCGAGAGTCAGCTTGCTCTCGTCACCGGGGGCCAGCACGCGCGGCATCGATGCTTCGGCTACCAGCGGCGCGCGAACGACGGTTTCGACTGCCGCGCTGCCGTAGCGGTCGGTGCTGTAGGCGACCGCGCTGATTCGCAGGGTGCCGTTGAAATCGGGCACGTGCAGTGACACCTGCGCCTCGCCCTTGGCGTCGAGCGCAACCGCGCCGGAGAACAGATCGACCGTCAGCACCCGCGCGGTCGGACGCCTTGCCTGGGGCAGTGCTTCGAGCGCCATGTCGCCGCCGTAGCGCAGCCGTGCCGAACTGCCGTCGAAGCTCTCGATCACGCGACCGTAGAGATCGTAGGCGTCGATGCCGAAGGCGCGCGGCGCAAACCACCAGGCGTTCGGATCGGGCGCCTCGAAGCGGGTGATGTTCAAAATGCCCAGGTCGACCGCCGACAGGGTGATCCAGGCGGTGTCCCCGGCCAAGGCCGGCACCTTGATCGTCACCGCCAGGTCCTGCTCTGGCTTCATTTGCGGTGGCGCTTCGATCTCGACCGCGACTTCGCGCTCGCTGCGGTCGATCGGGATGTGGACCTCGCCTACCGCCCTCGCCGGGGTGATCTTTTCCACCGCCGAACCGCCGCGGAACACCAGCGCGGTGAGATAAACGTCGTGGCGCTCCCAGTCCTTGGTGACCGGGATGCGGAAGCTGGCGCCGGGACGCGCGTCGATGTTTTTTGCATAGAGCAGGTGATCGGATTCCACCAGCAGCAGACCCGGGCCGGCCTGGGGCGCGGTCACCGTCACTTCCAGGGTCTCGCCGGCGCGATAGGCCTCCTTGTCGAGCGCAAGCTTGACCTTGTCCGGCCGCGCCTCGCTGCCGCGATTGTCGTCGTCCCAGCTCCAGCCGGCGTAGAACGGGAAGCGCATGACCAGTCCAGTGGCAGGATCGCTGACGTCGATGCGGTAATTGCCCCATTCGAGCGGCACGTCAAACTTGAGCGGGTTTTCGGCGGTGAGCGCAAAGTCGCGCTTTTCGACCTCCTCCCAGTTTGCGCGGTATTCGAAGTGCCAACCGCTCTCCTCGTCGTGTACCCAGTGATATTCGCGCCGGTCGCGCATCAGGGTCATGCGGACGGTACCGGGCAAGGCGACGCCGTCGGCGCCGCTGCGCAGCATTTCAAAGCCGGCGCGGGCGTTGGCGTCGGCGCCGTCCGCAGGGTCGAACAGCGGGCGCAGACCGACCAGTACGTCGGCTGGCCAGAGGCTCCGCTTGAGGGTTCGCGAGACCGGGCGGCCGCCACTTTCGTAGAGGCTGCCGGCGACGATCGCGACGACCGGTCCCCTGGCCTGCGTGGCCTCGCCGAGACTGATCGTCGCGCTCAGATGGCCCTGCGCGTCCAGCTTGGCGTCGAGCGCGTCTTCGGCCTGCTTTGGCAGTTCCAGCGCGGGATCGCCGAAAAAGAAATCGGGCCGGCTCGCGACCGGATGCTGGTCGGGCGCCAGGGTGAGGCGCGCGCTGAAGCGGCTACCCGCTGCCGGCGCACCGTACAGATAGTCGCCTTGCACCTCGAGCGCGAGCTCCTCGCCCGGCGAGAGCTGCGCCTGCGGGCTCGACAGGTCGAGTTTCATGCGCTCCGGGAGGAAGTCCTCGATGCGCAGGCTGTACCCCTGCGAGACCTGCTCGCTGTTCGGGTCGGTGCGAAATTCCACGTTCCAGCGGCCGGTCGGCGCATCTGCCGGAATCTCCCGCGACCATTCGAAATAGTTGCCCTCGCGCGGCTCGAGGCGCGCCTCGGAGTAGATTCGTCCATCCGGCTGCTTCAGGGTCAGAAACAGCGGCTGCGGCTTGATCGGCTTGCCGTCGTAGTTGCGCAGCAGGGCCGACAGTCGCACGGTTTCGCCGGGGCGATAGAGGTCGCGCCCCGACCAGGCAAAGACATCGAACCAGGCCTGCCGGCGACCGCCCACGGCGAAGTCCGAGAGGTCGAGCGCCGGCTGGTTGAAGGGCAGCAGGGATACGTCCTTGCCGCTGCGAGCGACCAGCACCTCGCTCGATTTGAACGCGTAGGCGAGCTGAGCGTTGCCTTCTGCATCGCTGCGCCCGCTGGCCACGGTCTCACCCTTGGCGTCCAGCACCGCGAGATCCACTCCGGCCAACGGTATGCCGCTGCGCAGCGAAGCGGCGTGCACGAACAGGGTGTCTTTGTAGCTGCGGCTGTGCAGGCCGATGTCGCTGACGAAGAAGAAGCAGGTCTGGTATTCGTCGCTGAAACTACCCGCACGCTGCATGCTGGCGAAATAGAGGCCCGGCTGCGCCAGCTCGCCAATATTCTGGATCGGCAGATAGTTGAGGCTGCGCTCGTTCTCCTTGCCGACCAGGGCGAAGCGGTTGGCGTAGACCGATTCGGCGATCTGCATGAGCGGTTTGCCCTCGCGCCCGTACCAGCCCCACTGGGGATCGAGATCCCAGCCGCTGCGCTGGCCGTTGCGTTGGTAGGCGGCGAAGAAGTTGGCTACTTCGGCATCGCGCACGCGCAGGAACTGCACGTCGACTTCCTTGACGTTGATCGAAACCACCGGCAGGCCACGAGTCTCGCGTGCAGGCAGCACGCTGCCCTGTGAGGCAAAACCGACCGAGGGCTCCAGTGGGCCACTGTGCAGCTTGCGCTCGATCGGCTGTTCGAGCGTGGAGCCGTCGGTCGCGCTCAGGCCGGGGCGGATTTGCAGCGTGTAGTCGGAGTTCGCCTTCACGTAGGGAAAGCGCAGCAGGCGCGCGTTCTCGTCGTCCAGCGCCCAGCTGCCTTCGACCGCGGCTTGCTCTTCGTTGCTCACCGTGATCAGGGTGTCGAAGGCCTGCGTGCCGACGAGCGGGCGGCTGAACTCGAGTACGATCGCGAGCTGTCCCTGCCAGCGCTCGACGCGAACGTCGGCGACGTCGAAGTTCGCCGGCTGGCTCGCCTTCGGCGCTGGCGCGGCGGGCGTACCCTCGCCCTGCACGGCGGGCACTCCGTCTGGCTGACGGCTGCAGCCGGCCAGCGCCACTACCAGCAGGAAAAGCAGACACGAACCGACAATACGACGCAGGCGCGGAGCGGGCGAGCGCAGCTTCATGAGGGTCTTCCCGGGTGGTGGTTCGCGGCAGTATAGGGCCGCCCCGCAATTCGCGGTCAAAGCCGGCGTGAACGCCAGCTCGTGGCGCCACGGGGCGTCGTCGTGGGATCATGCGGCGATCGTTTGCGGAGTTGGCAAGGCGTGCGATGCGCCCTGTCGCGAGTGCGTCGGATTGATTGAATCACAAGTCAAAAGTAGCTCGCCAGAGCGCCGATTCTCGACGGTTGGCCGGCCAATGATGGCTCCATCTGCGAAGGTATTGGCACAGGCCTGGAGCGCGCGGATCGTTGGCAATCGATCGTTCACTGCTCGGCCATGCTCGAGCGTTCCCTCGCAGCCGAAGAATTGTGCGCTGCACGATTCGATGCTTGGCGTCCACGGGCGCGTGGCTCGCGTCGCAGTGCTTGCCGTGGTGTGCGTGCTGTTCGGCGCCTGCGGCGGCGCGGAGCGCGATGAGCGGCAGCCTCCAGCGGCGGGTGGCGAGATGGCCATCCCCGCGCCAGTCGAGCGACGCGCGGAGGAAACTTCGAGGGCACCGGCCTCGGCGCCTGCCGAGCTGCGTGCGCCACACGCATCACAATCGCCCGATTCCCCCAGCGCCGCGTGCCTCGGTGTTGCCGCGCAGGCGCCGGCGCGCTCGGTCGCCGTGCATCGCTGGACCGACGCCGACGGCATCGTTCACTACTCCGACCGGCCGCCACCGGAGACCGCGCGCGATCGACGCTTGATCGAAGTGTCCGGACTGCCGCCCATCGAAGTGCGAGTGCGTTCGCTCGACGGCGCGCCTCCGGCGGGCGTCGAGCAGCGCGCGCTGGCCGACGCGCTCGGCGTGCAGCGGGCACTGCGCGACGAACTCGGGGTCGCGCCGCCGCCGGGGATGCGGCTCGACATCGTCTTCGTGTCGTCTGCGGACCTCTATGCCCGCGAGGTCGGCGAACCGGAGCTGGCGGCTTCCGACGGCGCGTACTCGGCGGCGCAGCGGAGGATCCTGGTGCGTCTGCAGGAGCCCGCCGAGCGCAACTTCGTCGTGCTGCGACACGAGATGGTGCACGCTCTGCTGCGCGAGTCGGTCGGCAACCTGCCGGTGCCGCTCAATGAGGGGCTGGCGGAGTACTTTGGTCGTTTTCGCGCCGGCGGCATGGGCGGGCAAGTGGACCTGAGCGCGAGTCGGGGCGCGCTGATCGCTGCCGCGCCGTCGTCCGACGGCAGCGGCGCCCTGGTCGATCTGCTGGCGCGCTCGGGTCGTGACTTCTATCTCGACGACGGGGCCTCCAGCCACGCTGCGCGCTACGCCCGCGCCCACGCGCTGATCGCGCTGCTGATGCGGGATGCTGCCAGCCGGACGGTTCTGACCGGGCTACTGCGCGCGCAGCGCGCCGATCCCTGTACGCCGATCGTTGCCGAGCAGCTGCTCGATGCCGCCTGGCCGGGTGGCTTGGCGGCGCTGGCTACCGATCTCGCCGACTTCATGCGCGATCCACCGGCGCAGATCATCACCTTTTGAGACGCGGCGCGGCGACGTTCGCCGCCTCAGCGATAGTCGCGGTGGCAGTCGTCGCAGGCGTGGTTGATGCGGCTCAACGCGGCAGTCTGGTCCGCGCAGTCGGCGTCGGGATCCCAAGCTTCCACCGCCCGCTGCAATTCTGCTGCGTACTGGCTCAGCACCCGATCGCGGCTGCCTTCGGGCAACAGTGCGCGCTCGACGTCCGCGGACATCAACAGCAGACGATCCCGATTGCGTTCGCCGGCGGCGGCGCTGCAGCGCCCGCCGTCCACCGCAGCATCGGCCTCGCCGAGGGCTCGCTCCATGACGTGCATGATGCCCCGCGGCCAGGCGTGCCGACGCGCCACGACGTTGAACACGGTGCTGCTCAGCGCCGCGCCGAGCAGCAGCCCGGCGAGCAGGGCGAATACATGACGCATGCGCGGGACCCGGTCAAAAGGTGATGGTAATGCTCGCCAGGATCCGCCGAAACCCGCACTGCGCATGATTGGCTGGAGGAGCGCCGGTAGGCGCGGCGGGGTTCGCGATTTCGCGGCATCGCCGTGGTCCCGGTCGCGTCTTTCGGTACCCCGCAAATGGGCAATGTGACGTCTGCCCCGCTCCAGGGGGCTCTGATGTTACGCTGCGCGCCCTCATGGCAGTGGCACCCGATCCTCGTTTTGCCGGAATCGACCGTCTGTACGGCGCCGGTAGCGCTGCCCGGCTCGCTCGCGCACGGGTCTGCGTGGTCGGCATCGGCGGGGTTGGGTCGTGGGCGGTAGAAGCGCTGGCGCGAAGCGGCGTGGGCGGGCTTTGCCTGATCGATGCCGATGAGGTCTGCCTCGGCAACACCAACCGGCAGCTGCACGCGCTGGACGGCGAGTTCGGCCGAGCCAAGGTGGAGGTCATGGCCGAGCGCCTGCGGCGGATCAATCCCAGCGCGCAAGTCGAGGCGGATCGCCAGTTCCTGACGCCCTCCAATCTGGCCGTACTGCTCGATCGTGGCTTCGATCTGGTGCTCGACTGCTGCGATGCGTTTCGGGTCAAGGTCGAAATGATCGCCTGGTGCCGGCGGCGCAAGCTGCCGCTGGTCGTCTGCGGTTCGGCCGGTGGGCGCACCGACCCGAGCCTGGTACGCGCGCGTGACCTGTCGCGCACCGAGCACGACGCGCTGCTCGCGCTGGTGCGCAAGAAGCTGCGCGAGGAGTTCCATTTTCCGCGCAGCCCGAAGCGCTATTTCGGCTTGCAGGCGGTCTATTCGCTCGAGAACGTGCGCTATCCGCAGGCCGATGGCAGCGTTTGCGGGCTGCGCCCGGTCGGGGCTTCGGCGCTGCCGCTCGACTGCGGAGACGGTCTTGGCGCAGCGAGCCACGTCACCGCGACCTTCGGCATGGTGGCCGTGTCGCGCGCGCTGGCGCGGCTGCTCGCGCCGGCGGCGGAGTCAGGGCAGGCCGAATAGGCGACGCGCGTTGGCGCTGGTGGCGGTGGCGACCGCTGCGAAGGACTCGCCGCGAAGTTCGGCGACGGTGGCGCAAATCTCGCGCAGGCGTGCCGGTTCGTTGCGTTCGCCGCGGTGCTCCGCGAGCGGCTGGTCGGGGGCGTCGGTTTCGAGCAGCAGGTGCTCGATCGGCGTCTCGGCGACCAGACGACGCAGGCGCCGCGCGCGAGGAAAGGTCACCGGGCCGCCGATGCCGATCAGGAAGCCGAGCCGCCAGAGCTGGCGGGCCTGCTCGGCGCTGCCGGAGAAGCTGTGCACCACGCCGCGTAGCCCGCCAATCCTGCGCAGTGCGGCGATCACCTCTTCGAGCGCGCGCCTGGCGTGCAGGATCAGCGGCAGTTCGAATTCGCGCGCCAGTTCGAGCTGAGCGCCGAAGGACAGACGTTGAATTTCCGCCGCGGGATGTTCGCCGAAGAAGTCGAGGCCGCATTCGCCAATCGCGCAGGGGCGCGCGCGTTGGATCCAGGCGCGCAGAGCCGCCAGGTGTTCAGGACGGTGCTGCTCGGCGAGCATCGGATGCAGGCCGAGCGCGGGATGCAGATCCGCATGCGTCGCACAGAAGCGGTCGAGCGCCGCGAACCCTTCGAGGCGGACCGCCGGGATGATCTGCGCGGCGACCCCGGCGGCACGAGCGCGCCGCAGTACCTGGTCACGGTCGGGGTCGAACTCCGCTGCGTCGAGGTGGCAGTGGGAGTCGATCAGCACGGCGCGTGTCGCGGGGGCTTACGGCCTGGCGGCGCGGCGATGCCGCTGTTGGCGCAGGATCGGCGGAGGCTCGAGCGGGGTCCACAGCACCCTCTGTTCCGACCCCGGGTCTTGATCGCCGCCCGCGATGCTGCGGGTGCCGGTGTTACCCGGGTCGAGCCAGTCGCGCAGGCGCGAGCTCGCCGCGGAGCCATTCCAGGCCACGGCGAACTTGCCGTAGCAGTCGCCGCCAGCGTTCGGCTGGGTTGGCGAGCTCGAGCTGCAGTATGCGTCGCCGCCGCTCAGGATGCCGATCAAGCGCTTGCCGGAACTGCCATCCGCACTCGGGATGAACAGGCCGGAGCCGGAAGAGCCGCCTTCGGTGGTGCCCTGGCTGTAGGGGCCGGTCCACCAGTGGGTGTTCGCCGGGCCGCCGGTGTCGATGCAGCTGCTCATGCTGGAAGGCGCGCGGGTGGCGGCGGTGACCTTGGTTACGTCGCCGGAAGGGTGGTGGACGCCGATGGTGCCGCTCGGCGTCGCCCCGGTCGCGTCCCAGCCTGCGGGGTACAGGTTCCAGCTCGCACGGCGCGTGCCGCTCAGTTCGAGCAGGCTGAAATCGACGTCGGCGCGGTGCGCGCGCAGGCTGCCGCCGTGCTGGTCGTCGTTGAAATAGCCGCCAGCCGGCGCTTTGTTCGACCCGCACTGGGTGGACTGGTAGTTCCAGTAGGCGGTGATCGAATTGGCTTCGCTTGCGCTGTTGATGCAGTGGGCGGCGGTCAGGAACCAGTTCTTGCCGCTGCGTGGCACGTCGGCCAGCAGGGTGCCGGTGCACATGTAGTAAGCGCCGTCGTCATCGTTGCGGAATTCGATGTAGGCGACCGCGCGCGCCTGATCGAGATAGGGCTGGCCGAGGCTGCAGATGACGTTGATGTTGCAGGCGCCGGAGCTGCCCGGCTGGCCGATCTTGGTGCGGCCGAAGAGATCGCGAAAGCCCGCGCCGATCCAGTCGATTCGCAGCGCGTCGTCGGCGAGCCTCGCGCCTGATGGAAGTTGGAGCTCGACGATGATCTGGTCACCCGGAACCAGCGGCGATTCGAAGCTGCCGTGCAGCGCGTCGGCGGCGACATAGGGGCCTTGATAGTAGTCGTCGGCGCCGATCACGTGGAGCTTCGCACCCGGCGGCAGGGCGAAGCGCGAGAACCCGACCCGCAGGTCGGTAGCGCCGGCGACGCGCAGGCGCACTCGCCAGACCTGCGTGCCATCGTCCAGCCGGTCCCAGCGACCCTCGCGCGCCGGCTCGATGGCGAGCGGAATCCCTGCGGCGACGCGCAGCCGCTTGTCCTGCATGCCGGGCTCACGTTGACGGAGGGTTTCGGCTTTGAGCAGCGCCCCGGCGTCGATGCGACCAGCCTCGACGATGGCCAGGTCGACGCCGAGTTTGCTCGGCTCGAGCAGGCTCCAGGGAGCTTCGTCCTGACGTGCGGTCGCCACGCCGGTCAGCAGCAGGGTGAGAGCGAGGACCGCGGACGGTCGAATGGGGCGCATGGGGAGCCTGCGGGGATCTTGGGCGTGGGAGCCGATGGTATCCCGACTCGACCTGAGAAAGGTCTGAACGGGGCGATCCCGTTCATCACTCCCGCGAAGGCGAGAGCCCGGCGCCTCCATTCGCGAGGCCTTGACTTACCGAACGGATGCCTTCACCGACACGGTGAGTGGATTCAGGCCATCGCCGACGACACGCAATGACGGGGTGGGCTGCTAGTATCTCCTCATCCTCAGGAGGACTTCACGATGCAGAGCGGTAACCCGGTACTGGGCAGCAACACGTTTCTCGACGTCGGCAGCGGGCGCGTGCTTTCGACCGACGGCACGATGACGGTCGCCGGCACCGTCAACAAGACCGGCTTCCTGTTGGTGCTGGTGCTGGTCGGGGCGATGTACAGCTGGAGCCGCTTCGCCGGTCCGGAGAGCGCCGCGGCTTTGATGCCGCTCGCGCTCGGCGGCGCGATCGTCGGCCTGATCCTGGCTCTCGTCACGGTCTTCAAGAAGACTTGGGCGCCGATTCTGGCACCGCTCTACGCGCTCGCCGAAGGGGTCTTCATCGGCGCGCTTTCAGTGATCTTCGAGATGCGCTTTCCCGGCATCGTGCTGCAGGCCGTCGGACTGACCTTCGGCGTCATGGCGGCCATGTTGATGACCTATCGCAGCGGGCTGATTCGCGCCACCGAGAAATTCAAGCTTGGTGTCGTTGCCGCCACCGGTGGCATCCTGCTGCTCTACCTGGCCAATCTGGTGATGGGCTTCTTCGGCCACTCGATCGACTTCATCAACGCCAGCAGTGGCCTTGGCATCGCCTTCAGCGTGGTCGTGGTGGTGATCGCCGCGCTGAATCTGATCCTCGACTTCGATCTGATCGAATCCGGCGCCAACGCCGGCGCGCCGAAGTACATGGAGTGGTACGGGGCTTTTGCGCTGGTCGTCACCCTGGTCTGGCTCTACCTCGAGATTTTGCGCTTGCTGTCGAAAGTGCAGTCGCGCAACTGAGCCGCGCGAGCCTTCAGTCGCGATGCGCGGCGCTGCGGTCGCGGCCCGCGCCTAGCCGGCGATCGATCGCGCCGAACAGGCGCTTGAAAAGGCGCGAGAAGCGACCGCGCCGGGTCTTTCGCTCCTTCGCGGCGGCGCTGGTCAGCCAGGCGATCTGGATCACGCGTCGCTCGCCGTCCCAGGGCAGGTGGCCGTGGAAGGAATTATCGGCGCGCCGAAAGGCGACCAGGGTGCCGTACAGCGGGCGGATTTCCGGCACCAGCATGGCGTCGATGTCGTCGTCACGGGCGAGAAAGCGCAAGCAACCGTCGCTGGTCTGCGGCCAGGTTTCGTTCAGATAGAGCAGGGCGGTGACGATCTTCGAGCGACTGTCGGTGTGGATGGTTCCGTGCCGCCGGTTCATCGCGCGGCAGAGCGTCACCATGCTCGGGTAGTGCCCGAGTTCGGGAATGCCGAGGCGCGCACCGATCGCGTCGGCAAAGCCGCCGGAGCTCAGTTCCTCGATCAGGCGGTTGACCGCTGGGCCACAGTCGGACTCGCGCCAGGGGAAAAAGCCGGCGCCAGCGTAGCGCGGATAGTCGCGCGCGATCTCGCCGCGGACGCCGTCGGGCAACTGCTCGCGTGCCACCAGGAAGCTGAAGGGTTCGCTGCGCAGCAGGGTGTCGCCGCGGTCGAGATGCAGGGGGTCGAGCAGGCGTGCGGCGGCGGGTGCAGCGGCGGATGGGCTGAGACTCATGAGCGTCGATTGTAAGCCCACGATGGACAGCGGGCGACGCGCTCCCTACAATTTGTGCTCGCCTTGACTCCTGCATCGCGGGCCGGTTCCCCTGTCCCGCCGGCGGCTGTGCGCGCCGCGACTGCGGAACGCGGGTGTCATCCCTGACTTTCAGGCGAATTCATGAGCATTCCTGCCCTTCTCGCGCTGGCCGATGGAAGCCTGTTTCGCGGCGTGTCCGTTGGTGCGCCAGGACAAACCGTCGGCGAGGTGGTGTTCAACACCTCGATGACGGGTTATCAGGAAATCCTGACCGATCCGTCCTACGCCCGTCAGATCATCACCCTGACCTGCCCGCATATCGGCAATACCGGCTGCAATCGAGTCGACGCGGAATCGGCGGGCGCCCAGGCGGCGGGCCTGGTGATCCGCGATCTGCCGCTGCTCGCCAGCAGCTGGCGCAGCGAGGAGACTCTCGATGCCTGGCTGCGGCGCAACGGCACGGTGGCGATCGCCGGCATCGACACTAGGCGGCTGACGCGCATTCTGCGCGAGCGCGGCGCCCAAAGTGGTTGCATCGTCACCGGCGCGGAGATATCGGAGACCGACGCGATCGCCGCTGCGCGCGCCTTCCCCGGCCTTGCCGGGATGGATCTGGCGCAGGCGGTCACGCTGGCGCATCCCGAGCCCTGGAGCGAAGGCTGCTACGACCTCGATACGCAGCGCTTCGGCGAGGCGCCGGAGCCGGCGCAGTGGCGCGTGGTGGCCTGGGATTTCGGGATCAAGCGCAACATGCTGCGCCAGCTGGTCGCGCTGGGCTGTGCGGTCACCGTGGTGCCGGCGCGCACGCCGGCCAGCGAGGTGCTGGCGATGGCGCCCGACGGAGTGTTCCTGTCCAACGGGCCGGGCGACCCGGAACCCTGCGACTACGCGGTGGACGCGGTGCGCGAGCTGCTCGAAGCTCGGCTGCCGCTGTTCGGCATCTGTCTCGGGCATCAGCTGCTTGGCCTCGCGACCGGCGCTCGCGTGGTCAAACTCAAGTTCGGTCACCACGGCGCCAATCATCCGGTGCAGGATCTGGATACCGGCAAGGTGATGATCACCAGCCAGAATCATGGCTTCGCCGTTGACGAGGCCTCGCTTCCGGCGCGCGCCCGCGCTACCCATCGTTCGCTGTTCGACGGCAGCCTGCAGGGCTTCGAGCTTCTCGATGCGCCTGCCTTCAGCTTCCAGGGTCACCCCGAAGCGAGTCCGGGGCCGCGCGACGTGGGCGGCCTGTTCAACCGCTTCGTTGCCAGCATGGAGGCGGCGCGCCTGCGCGCCACGACGCCGTGAACCCGCTGCATGTGACCCTGCTCGTGGGGGCTCGCGGTGTCAGCTCCGCGTCCGGCCGATTCGCCCGTCTTGCCTCCGCGGCCCGCCGATCGGACACTGCGGTCGGGGAAGCAGCGCAGCGCCGTGGTGCACATGCCGCGCGGTTTCCCCCATCCCCCACGTCATGGAGGCGCGCGCCCTGGCCGCGATACGAAAGATGAACCGAAATGCATTGTCCGCCGTCATCGTCCTGCTTGGTTTCGTCTTCGCCACGGGTGCGACGCCGGCTGCAGAGCCGGCGCCCGCCGTCGAACCGTCGCAGCTCGTTGCCAGTCCGATCGCCTACGCCGATCTCGCCGGGCGTGTCGGTGCCCGACTTGCGATCGAGACCACGTTCAACACCGTGCGCCGCGGAACCCTCATCAAGTACACCAAGACCACGCTCACGCTCCGCGTCGATCCGGCCCAGGGCGGCTTTGAGCTCAGCGTGCCCAGCAACACGATTCGCAGCATCCGCGTGATCGAGGAGGCGGCGCCCGCCGCGCCGCCGGAATCACCGGCAACCAGGTAATCCCGTGCCCAAAAGAAGCGATCTCAAGACCATCCTGATCATCGGCGCCGGGCCGATCGTCATCGGCCAGGCCTGCGAATTCGACTATTCGGGCGCGCAGGCCTGCAAGGCGCTCAAGCAGGAAGGTTTCCGCGTGGTCCTCGTCAACTCCAATCCGGCGACGATCATGACCGATCCGGATACGGCCGACGCGGTCTACATCGAGCCCATCAATCGGCGCACGCTCGAGCGCATCATCGCCAAGGAGAAGCCGGACGCGCTGCTGCCGACGATGGGCGGCCAGACCGCGCTCAACTGCGCGCTCGACCTGGCCGATCACGGCGTGCTGGAAAGGTACGGAGTCGAGCTGATCGGCGCCTCGCGCGAGGCGATCCGCACCGCCGAGGATCGCGAGCTGTTCAAGGAGGCGATGGCCGAGATCGGGCTGGTCTGCCCGCACGCCGAGATTGCGCGTAGCTACGACGAGGCGCTGGCGGCGCAGGCCAAGATCGGCTTCCCGACCATCATCCGCCCCAGCTTCACGCTCGGCGGCACCGGCGGCGGCATCGCCTACAACCGCGAGGAATTCGAGGAGATCGTCAAGCGCGGCCTCGACCTGTCGCCAACCCACGAGGTGCTGGTCGAGGAGTCGGTGCTGGGCTGGAAGGAAATGGAGATGGAGGTGGTCCGCGACCACGCGGACAACTGCATCATCGTCTGCTCGATCGAGAACTTCGACCCGATGGGCGTGCAC
>CAZORA010000038.1:0-23282 GCA_964582225.1 uncultured Dokdonella sp.
CCCCTTCGGGGCCGCGCCGCTTCGCGTCGCGTTCCGGTTCGCTCCCGGCGAACCGATCGAACCACCGAAGGCGTAAGCCAGCCGCCGCCGACGCTTGCCTCCAAAACCACATCTCGGGCGGCTCGAAGACGGCGGCGCGCCGGATTTGCGTCCGCATGCATCGTTCACGCACGAAGCCGCGCATTTTCGTTGCAGATGGCAGTCGCTGTCAACCTCTGTGCACGCGCGAATCGACCATGCCGGCCCCGGTCGGCGCCGTCCGCGCAGCGAGACCGAGACCCTAGCTACCGAGCGCCGGGCTCACCCGCGCGGCTTCCTCCTCCATCTGCCGCGAAAGATCCAGCAGCCGGCGCGCATAATCGGCCAGACGACGGTCCTCCTCGCTGGACGGCTGCCACGCCGGAACCGGCTCGGGGCGGCCGTCGGGCGCGTCGAGGGCGACGAACACGATCACGCAGCTGGTGGCGATGCGCTCCGCGCTGGCCTTCGGATCCCGCGCGGCCACCTCCACCGCGAAGTGCATGCTCGAATGCCCGGTGAGGATCAACCGACAGCGCACGGTCACCAGCTCGCCGATCAGGATCGGCGCCACGAAGCGGATGCCGCAGACCGCGACCGTCACGCAGTAGCTGCCGCTCCAGCCGGCCGCGGCCGCGTAGCCCGCCTGATCGATCCATTTCATGACCGCGCCGCCGTGCACCTTGCCGCCGAAGTTGACGTCGGTCGGTTGGGCGAGGAAGCGAAGCTTGAGCTGTGATTGACGGCCGGGCATGAGGCGCGCTGCTCCGCGTGGCGACGACGACGAGGCCAAGCTTCACACGTTGAAGCGGAAGTGCAAAACGTCGCCTTCCTGGACCACGTAGTCCTTGCCTTCCAGCCGCAGCCGGCCCGCCTCTCGCGCCCCGGCTTCGCCGCGGTAGCGGATGAAATCCTCGTAGCTCACGGTTTCCGCGCGAATGAAGCCGCGCTCGAAGTCGCTGTGGATCACTCCGGCGGCCTGCGGCGCCGTCGACCTCTTGCGCACGGTCCAGGCGCGCACCTCCTTTTCGCCGGCGGTGAAGTAGGTCTGCAGCCCGAGCAGGCGGTAGGCGGCGCGGATGACGCGATTGAGTCCCGGCTCGGCGAGCCCGAGATCCTCGAGGAACACGCCTCGATCGGCTTCATCGAGCTGGGCCAGCTCTTCTTCGATCGAGGCGCACACCGGCACGACTTCCGCACCTTCGGCCTGCGCACGCTCGCGTACGGCGTCCAGGTGCGGGTTGTCCTGAAAACCGTCCTCACGCACGTTGGCGATGTACATCAGCGGCTTCATCGTGAGCAGGAACAGATCCCGCACCAGCAGCCTTTCGTCGGCATCGAGCTCGATTCCGCGCGCCGGACAGCCCTCGTTCAGACCGGCGGCGAGCTTCTGCAGCACGGGCCTGCGTGCCAGCGCCTCCTTGTCGTTCGCCTTGGCCGCACGCTCCGCGCGCAGCAGCGCCTTGTCGACGGACTCGAGATCGGCCAATGCCAGCTCGGTGTCGACGATGTCGATATCGGCCAGCGGATCAACCCGGCCCGCGACGTGCACGATGTCGGCATGCTCGAAGCAGCGCACCACGTGAGCGATGGCGTCCACCTCGCGAATGTGGGCGAGGAACTTGTTGCCGAGCCCTTCCCCCTTCGAGGCGCCGGCCACCAACCCGGCGATGTCGACGAACTCGATCGATGTCGGCACGACCTTCTGCGGCCGCACGATCGCCGCCAGTTCCGCCAGCCGGGGGTCGGGCACCGGCACCACTCCGACGTTGGGGTCGATCGTGCAGAACGGAAAATTGGCCGCCGCGGCGCCAGCCCTGGTCAGCGCGTTGAACAAGGTCGACTTGCCGACGTTCGGCAGGCCGACGATCCCGCATTGGATGCCCATGCTTGAACCCGTTGCTGGGGAAAACCGCTCCGCGCGCCACGCGAACTCAGTTTTCTGGTTTTTCCGAGACTGGACCGGCCTGTGCGCGGCGCCGCGCGGTCGCCGGTCGGTTGGTGGTGCTGTGCAGCTTTCTCATCGCCTCCTCGAAGCGGCCGGCGACAAGCTCGGGAAGCAGCTCGAGCGCGCGGGCGATCGCCTCGAGGATGGCGTCCTGGTCCACTTTCGACGGGCGCCCGAGCACCCAGCCGAGCACGCGGTCGTTGCGCCCCGGCTGGCCGGGGTGACCGATGCCGAGCCGCAGTCGGTGAAAGCGACCGTGGCCCAGTTGTCCCATGATGTCGCGCAGTCCGTTATGGCCACCGTGGCCGCCGTCGAACTTGAGCCGCGCGCTTCCGGGCGGAAGATCGAGGTCGTCATGCACGACCAGCATCTCCTCCGGCTCGATCTTCCAGTAGCGCAGCGCGGCGCCCACGGAGGCGCCGCTGGCGTTCATGTAGGTCGTCGGTTCGAGCAGACGCAGCGAATGGCCGTCCACTTCGATCCGTGTCGCGAGCCCGCGAAGCCTGGCTTCCACGCCGAAGTGGACGCTCTCGCGCCTCACCAACGCGTCGAGCAGCCAGAACCCGACGTTGTGTCGGGTCTGCAGGTGTTCGGCGCCAGGGTTGCCCAGGCCAACGAGAAGACGCAGTTCCGCCATCGGCAGCCGCGCTGCGAGGCCCTCGGGCGCACAGCCGGAGAGCCCCGCGGCGCACTCTTACTGCTTGTCTCCCTTCGCCGGGGCTGCGGCCGGCGCCGCTGCGACCGGCGCCGCGGCAGCGCCCTCACCCTCGGCCGCCGGCTCGACTTCCGCACGCACTTCCTTGGCGACCACCACGACATGGTCGTAATCCTTGCCGAAGCGCAGTTCAAGGATTTCGACGCCTTCCGGCAGCTCGAGCTCGGACAGATGCACCGCGCCACCCGGCTTCAGCCCAGCCAGATCGACGCGAATGCCGCGCGGCAGATCCTTCGGCAGGCAGGATATCTCGACGTCCGTCAGCTCGTGCATGATCACGACACCTGCAGTCTTGCCGGCCGCCGAAATCTCACCGTTGACGAACTGCAGCGGCACGCGCACGCGGATGGCCTCATTCTCGTTGATGCGCTGAAAATCGATGTGCATCACCAGCTGCCGGAAGGGATGCCGCTGCATGTCGCGCAGCAGCACCTTCTGCACGTCGCCGCCGAGATTGAGGTCGAGGATCGACGAATAGAACCAGTCGTTCTGGCTGGCGTGCCAGACGTCACTGTGCTGCATCTGGATGCTGACCGGCGCCAGCTCGCCGCCGTAGACGATGGCCGGTACGAAGCCGGCGCGACGCAGGCGGCGGCTCGCACCCTTGCCCTCGTCGTGGCGCCGCTCAACCTTGATTTCGTGGGTGGTTTCCATTTTTTTCTCGAGTTGCCTTTGCAGTGGGGCCGCGCGAGCGCGGCGGGGGCTCTCCCGCGACCAGGAGAGTGATCGAAACGCGGAATGGAATCCGTCGGGATTGCTCAGTCCACGTAAAGTGAGCTCACCGACTCGCCATAGGCGATGCGCCGGATCGTCTCCGCGAGCAGATCGGCGACCGACAGCTGGCGAATCTTGCCGCAATCCGCGGCTGCTGCACGCAGCGGAATGGTGTCCGTCACCACCAGCTCGTCGAGTGAAGACGCCTCGATGTTCTGGATGGCCGGACCCGACAGCACCGGGTGCGTGCAGTAGGCGACCACCTTGGCCGCGCCTTCGCGCTTGAGCGCGGCGGCAGCGGCACACAGGGTGCCGGCCGTGTCGACGATGTCATCGACCAGCACGCAGACCTTGTTCTCCACCTCGCCGATGATGTTCATCACCGTCGCCTCGTTCGGTCGCGGTCGCCGCTTGTCGATGATGGCGAGATCGGCGTCGTCCAGGCGTTTGGCGATGGCGCGCGCGCGCACCACGCCGCCAACGTCCGGCGAGACCACGATCAGATTGTCGCGTCCGTGCTTGCGCCAGATGTCCGCGAGCAGCACCGGCGAGGCGTATACGTTATCGAGCGGGATGTCGAAAAAGCCCTGAATCTGGTCGGCGTGCAAATCCACGGTCAGCACCCGGTCGGTGCCGACCACGCCGATCATCTCCGCCGCCACCCGCGCGGTGATCGGCACCCGCGCCGAGCGCGGACGGCGATCCTGGCGAGCGTAGCCAAAGTACGGCATCACCGCCGTCACGCTGCCCGCGGACGCACGCTTCAGCGCGTCGATCAGCGCCAGCAGGTCCATCAGATTGTCAGCGGTCGGCGCGCAGGTCGGCTGGATCACGAATACTTCCTGCCGGCGCACGTTTTCCTCGATCTCGACCTGCACCTCCCCATCGCTAAAGCGTCCCACCAGTGCCTTGCCGAGAGGCACGTTGAGGGCATCGCAGATGGCGCTGGCGAGCGCGCGATTGGCGTTGCCGGTAAAGATCTGCATGCCGGCCGCGCTGAGATTGGTATCCACGCTGTTCATTTCGCTGCCTCGTGCCCGCCGCCTGACTCGGTCCCGAGCCGGTGCGCCCCTGAGCTATGCCAATGCGCGAACGTCACGCGCGCAGAGTGTTCCAAGCCAGTGCTCCGCTGCCGCAGCTGGCTGGGGCGGCAGGATTCGAACCTGCGAATGCCGGGATCAAAACCCGGTGCCTTACCGCTTGGCGACGCCCCAATCGCGGACGCTCGGCCACCGCGGATGGCTCACCCGCAGCCACTCAAGCGTAGGTAAAGCGTTGAATTGTCATTCGTCCGGCCGATCCTGTCAATGTGCTTGCGCGGGCAGCGGCGATCCGGAGGCCAGCGTCCATGCCGAGATGGCGAGGCGCACGCTGCGTGCGCCCTGCCGCGCGAACACCTTGCGCGGCAGGGGCGGCACGGAAGCGAAGTCGTAATCGGGAAATCGAACGCTCCAGCCCTGCTGCTCGATCCGCGCCGGCAGGCCGTCGGCACGAAACTCGATTTGCGACGGCCCTGGGGCGCGCGCAGCGCGCAGCCAGTCACCAAGCGCGGCGAACGGCAGCTCCCAGCCAAGCTCTGCGTGCAGCAGGGTTTCCGCGTCGCTCGCCTCGAGCGTCTCTTGCCGAAGCCCCTGCAGACGCACGCCCTGCGCGTCACCGCTCAGTTGCCAGGTCTTGCCGCTGATCGGCGCGTGCAGACGGAAGCGGAACGCCGCGCCTTCCTGCACCCATTCGAACGAGCCGCTGCCGCTCGCGTTGTCGTCCGCCACCGCAAAGCGTCCCGCCGCGCGCCAACCAGGCAGCGCGCGCAACACGTGCTCGCGCTGCGCCTGCCGCGCCAGCGCCTCGTCGGAGGGCAGCGCCGGCCGCGGCCGCTGCGCGACACAGCCGTTCAGAAGTAGCAGCACCACCGCCACCGCCGACAGCCTCGCTACGCTCACGAATCGAGGCGCCGGATGGTGTCGAGCAACACGCGGTTGTCCGCTTCCTTGCGGCGCCCGGCGTCCCAGATCCTGCGCGCCTCGGCGTGCTCGCCCTTGACCCACAGCGCCTCGCCCAGGTGTGCCGCGATCTCGGCGTCGGTCTGGCCGGCCCAGGCCCGCCGCAGCAGCGTCAGCGCCTGATCGAGCTCGCCCGTACGAAAGTGCAGCCAGCCCATCGAATCCAGGATCGCCGGCTCATCCGGCTTCAGCGTGAGCGCGCGGTCGAGCAGAACGCGCGCCTCATCGAGCGCCGGATCACCCTTGCGGGCGTGGTCGGCCAGGGTATAACCGAGCGCATTGAGCGCTTCCGGGTTGTCGGGTTCGACCGCGATGATCTGTCGCAGGTCGCGCTCTCCCGCGGTCACCTGTCCATGTTCGATTTCCATCAGCGCGCGCGAATAGAGCAGATCGGAGTCGCCCGGCGCGGCCTCCATCCCGCGCACATACACGGCGCGCGCCTCGTCGAGACGACCGCGGCGGGCGAGTACGTTGGCTTCGATCAAGTACGCGCGCAGCAGCCGCTCGCGATCGCCGACCGCGGCCTGCTCGACTTGGTGCAACAGACGCAGCGCTTGGTCGATCCGGCCCATTCCGTCGAGCAGCACCGCGCGGCGCGTCTGCGCGTCGAACCAGCGTTCGTCGTCCTCGCCGATTTGCGCATACCACTCCAGCGCGCGCGCGCGCTGTTCCTGCATTTCGGCCAGCTGCGCCAGCAGGTAGATTCGCGCCTGGCTGTAGGGCGGGCCGTCCGCTTGCGCCTCGCGATACACGATCGCCAGCGCCTTGCGGTCATCGTCGTGGGCCGCATAGGCGGCGCGCGCGGCGAACGTGCGGTCGTCCTGCTTGCCCTTGGCCAGAACCCGCGCCGCCGCCGCACGATCGCCGGCATCGGCCAGCAGATCGGCATAGGCCGCGCGCAGCCGCGAGTCGGCCGGATGCCGGCGCACCCCTTCGGCATAGAGCTCTCGCGCTGCTGCTCGATCCTCGAGATCGAAGGCAAGCCGCGCCGCCCAGCGATAGCCTTCGGCACTGTGGAAGCGCGCAACTGCCGCGTTGGCCAGCCGGCGCGCCTCGACCCGGTCCTCGAGGCGGAAGGCGAGCTGGCTGACCGCGATCCAGTTGGACTCCTCGCCACCGAGCTGCACGGGTCCATCGAGACGTCTCAAAAGCGCCGCCGCGGCCTGGCGATCGGCCACGCCCAGCAGCACCCGGGCGATCCCGCGCCAAGCCTCGACGTCTGCCCGCGCGGCCAGCTGATGCAGCTGGTCGAAGGCCTCTTCGCCGCGGTTTTCACCCAGCGCGATGGCGGCCTGCGCCGCCAGCAGGCCGGGCTGCCCTGGCGACAGTGCTCGCCAGCGGATCAGCGCGCGCCGCGCCAACCCCCAGTCGCGCGCTCCGATCGCGAGCTGCACCGCGGTTTCGCTGACCGCCGGATCATCGGAAAGCTCCGCCGCGCGCAGGAAATGATCGGCCGCGGTCCGCGGCTCTCCGTCCAACAGGGCAAACTGGCCGGCGAGAAGCTGCAGAAGTTCGTCCTGCGCGTCGGCCTGTGCTATGGGGATCGCGGTCTTGCCGGCCGGCAGGGCACGACGGCTTGGTGAGCTCGCACAGGCGCACAGCAGAACCAACAGGCCAAACGCGACAGCCCCACGCGCCGTCAGGCGGGCACGGACGCCGCCGTGGAGAAGGGCGCTAGGCGGGTGCATCGGGATCGTATGTTGCGGGCGCACAGCGGGCGATACACTAAGCTTAGCCGATCCTGTCCAAGCACGACTTCTCCGGCGGCGCGGTCGCAAGCCGCCCGGGCTTCACCTCATGGCGCTGATTGCCCTCGGACTCAATCACCTCACCGCTCCAGTTGCCCTGCGCGAACGTGTGGCCTTTCCACCCGAGGCCACTGGAACCGCGCTGGTCGAGCTTGCGGCACAACCCGGGGTACACGAGGCGCTGATCCTCTCCACCTGCAACCGCACCGAGCTCTACTGCACGGTCGAAGCGGGAGAGGAAGCGACGCCGGCGGCCTGGCTCGAGCGCCACCAGGACATGCGCCACGCGCGGCTCGACGAATTTCTCTACCGGCACCGGGACGCGGGCGCAGTGCGACACCTGTTCCGGGTGGCCGCCGGCCTCGAATCGATGATCCTCGGCGAACCGCAGATCCTCGGGCAGGTCAAGGACGCCTACGGCTACGCGCGCGAGGCGCGCACCCTGAAGGCGCCGCTCGAGCGCCTGCTGCAGAACACCTTCGCCGTCGCCAAACGGGTCCGCTCCGACACCCGGATCGGCGCCAATCCGGTATCGGTCGCCTTCACCGCCGTGCGCATGGCGGAACACCTGTTCGCCGATCTGGCCGACGCCTGCGTGCTGCTGATCGGCGCCGGCGACACCATCGAGCTCGCCGCGCGGCACTTGGCTCAGGCCAAGGTGCGCCGGCTGATCGTGGCCAATCGCACTCTGGCCAATGCGCAGACGCTTGCCGAGCGTTTCGGCGGCTATGCGGTCGCCCTTGCCGACCTGCCGAGGCACTTGGCTGAAGCCGATATCGTCATCTCCTCGACCGCCAGCCGCGAACCGGTGCTGACCCGGGAAATGATGCTCAGCGCGCTCGACCGCCGCCGCCGCCGGCCCATGTTCCTGGTCGATCTCGCCGTACCCCGCGACATCGAATCGGCGGTCGCGAAGCTCGAGGACGTGTACCTCTACACGATCGACGACCTGCGCGAAGTGATCGACGATGGCCTGCGCTCACGCCGCGAAGCTGCACAGGAAGCCGAGGCAATGATCGAACTCTCGGTCGAGCACTTCATGGGCTGGTGGCGCACCCTCGAATTGCCGAACCCGGTGATCGAGCTCCGCCGCAACGCCGAAGCGAACCGCGATCGCGTGCTGGCCAAGGCGCGCGCCCTGTTGAGCCGCGGCAGTTCGCCCGAGGAAGCGCTCGATTTCCTCGCCCACGGCCTGACCAACAAACTGATGCACGCGCCCAGCGTCGGCCTGCGCGAAGCGGTGCTGCGCGGCGACGAGGAACTGCTGCACGCCGCCGGGCGTCTGCTCGACCTGCACGGCGCCGACGCAGAATCCGACTGAGCCTCGCCGCCGTCGCGCGCAGCGCGGCGGTCCGCCCCGCCACGAACCCCGTCCGCATGCTGCCTACCATCCGCCGTCGCCTCGAACAGCTCGCCGAGCGCCACCAAGAGCTCGAACGCCTGCTCGCCAGCCCGGAAGTCCTGGCCGACGCCGCCCGCCTGCGCGAGATCTCCCGCGAGCACGCGCGCCTGACCCCGCTTGCCGCCGCCCTGCACGGCTGGGACGAAGCCGCCCGCCAGCTCGCCGCGGCGCAGACGATGCTGGCCGACGCCGAGCTGCGCGATCTCGCCGCCGCCGAGATCGAAACCCTCGAAGCCCGCCGCGGCGCGCTCGAGGAAGACCTGAACCGCCTGCTCCTGCCCCATGACCCGCGCGACGATGGCAGCCTGTTTCTCGAGGTGCGCGCCGGCACCGGCGGCGACGAAGCGGCGCTGTTCGCCGGCGACCTGCTGCGCATGTATCTGCGCTACGCCGAAACCCGCGGCTGGCAGAGCGAAATCCTCTCCGCCCACGAAGGCGAGCACGGCGGCTACAAGGAAGTGGTCGCCCGCGTCGAAGGCGACGGCGCCTGGTCGCGCCTCAAGTTCGAATCCGGTACCCACCGCGTACAGCGGGTGCCCGAAACCGAAGCCCAGGGTCGCATCCACACCTCCGCCGCGACGGTCGCGATCCTGCCCGAGCTCGCCGCCGTCGACGACGTCGAAATCAGCCCGGCCGAACTCAAGGTCGACACCTTCCGCGCCTCCGGCGCCGGTGGTCAGCACGTCAACAAGACCGACTCCGCAATCCGCATCACCCACCTGCCGAGCGGCATCGTGGTCGAGTGCCAGGACGAACGCAGCCAGCACAAGAACCGCGCCCGCGCGCTGGCCCTGCTCAAGGCCCGCCTGCTCGACCAGGCGCAAAGCCAGCAGGCCGCCGCACAGGCGCAGTCGCGCAAGCTCCAGGTCGGCTCCGGCGACCGCAGCCAGCGCATCCGCACCTACAACTTTCCCCAGGGCCGGGTCACCGACCACCGCATCAACCTGACCCTCTACCGCCTCCCCGAAATCATCGCCGGCGACCTCGACGAACTCCTCGACGCTCTCGCCCGCGCGGACCAGGCCGAACAGCTGCAGCAGCTGGCCGCGGCAAATTGAGCACGCGCCCACGAATACGCCGCATTTTCTGACTGAGGCCAGAAACATTCTGCACTCCACGAGGAGGATGGAGGAGTGCAGGTCAAGCGGATTGGATATCGGGTAAGGGGCTTTTACGCGATGGCCGATCGTGCTCTTTGTTGGAGCATGATCAGTGCCGATGCAGAGCAACGTTTTCGGATCCTGTGCTTCTGGGAGAAGCATGGGCTGGCGGCGACGCAGGAAGCGTTCGGGGTGTCACGCCGAACGTTGTACGCATGGCGAGAGCGGTTGCGCGCCGGCGGCGGCAAGCCCGCGGCATGCGCGCCGTTGAGCACGCGGCCGCGCCGTCTCCGGCAACGTTGTTGGCCCGCTGCATTGGTGGCGGAGCTGCGACGCCTGCGAACGGCGCACCCGAACCTCGGCAAGGAGAAGCTGCACCCGTTCCTTGCCGCTTGGTGCCAGCGGCGGCAACTGCGCTGCCCGTCGGTTCGCACCATCGGGCGGTTGATCGCCGACGCGCCGGACAAGATGCGTCACGCCCCCTTGCGAGTCTCACGCTTCCATCAGGGCCGGGTACAACGGCGGCCGCGGGTCCGCAAGCCCAAGGGCTACCGGCCCGAAGGCCCCGGCGATTGCCTGGCCCTCGATACGATCGAACGCCGCAAGGATGGCTTGGCAAGATACCTCATCACCTGCGTCGATCTGGCCAGCCGCTTCAGCTTTGCCTTGGCATTCCGTACCCGTACCAGCGCCCACGCCGCCCTGACCCTGCGCTGCGCCCAGATCGTGTTCCCGGCACCGCTGCGGCGGGTGCTCTCCGACAACGGCGGCGAGTTTGCCAAGGACTTCCACGACGCCACCGTGGCCCACGGCCTCGTGCATTGGCACAGCGCCCCGCGCACGCCCAAGATGAACGCCCACTGCGAGCGCTTCAACCGCACCATCCAAGACGAGTTCGTCGATTACTACGAGACGCTGCTGTTCGACGACGTCGATGCCTTCAACGAGCGCCTGTTCGAATGGCTGCACTGGTACAACGCCGAACGCCCCCACCACGGCATCGCCCTGCGCACCCCGCTCGATATACTCGCCGACCGGTTCGGCAATCAGTGCAGGATGTACTGGCCCAATACAAGAGCTTGACAGTCTCGCGAGCTCGCTGTATACGAAAACACGCACACGTGCATTAAGGGGGATGCCATGAGTCGTCGATCGTTCCTGGACTTGTTTACTGCGCTTGAGCGCACCGCATGCGCCGCGCTCGTTTGTGCGCTCATCGTCTGCATCACGCCTGCCGCCGCCGCTCCCGTGCAGCCGGCGCCGATGTCCAAACCCACGCCGGTCATGCAGGCGCAGCCCCAAGCTGGCCTCGGCGTGGAGCGATGGTCAAAGTTCTGGATCACGGCGAGCGGAGACGGTATCGATCCGATAGCTACTGCCGCCGATGCCGCCGGGAATATCTATGTGACCGGGACGGCCGGCAACCTGCCCTACACCTTTTCCCTTACGGTCAACGGCGGGGTGCGTTGGGGGATGCGGCTGCCCGGATATGCCGGCGCCGAACCGGGCGCGATCACGGTGGACGGTGATCGCAACGTGTATGTATCCGGAACGATCTGGAATGGCACGCACCTAGAACTCCTCACGGTCTCCTACACGGGGAACGGCACGCAGCGCTGGGTCAGACGTAAAGCGATCGCAGGTGGAGATCTGTATCCCACGGGGATCGCAGTGGATTCCATGCGCAATCTTTACATCACTGGGTACGTGCACACAAGCACCGGGTCGTACCAACTCTTGACCATTTCCTATACCGGTGGGGGTGCCGAACGTTGGACGCGAACCAAAATTGGCCCGGCGGGTTTCCCTAATCTCTTGGGCGACCGGATTGCGATCGACTCGAATCGAAATGTATATGTAACTGGTTCAGCCGATCATTGTTCGGGCTGTCCGTCCTCCAGCAGGATGTTGCTGATTTCGTACACGGGCGGCGGGGTTGAACGCTGGGCCAAGTATGAAGCCTCCACGGGCCAGCAGGGTGAGCACACTGTGGGCAACGCCATCACCATCGACGGGGCAAACAATATCACGATCGCCGGTTGGACCGACGATTCTATCGCTCAGGTGATGACTGTCTCCTATAAGGGCAGCGGAGTGCAGCGTTGGAAGCGCACATACAGAAGTTTCGAATGGTGGGGTAGGGGCTATGCGATAGTTTCGGACGACGATGGAAATGTCTATGTCGCAAGTCACGGTGATAGTGCTTATGAAGTAAGGCTTTTGTCGTATACGCGCAACGGTGCGCTCAGGTGGATGCGCGCGCTCTTCGGACTCAACGTTGAATCTTATGATAAATCCGTGCTTGCAGTGGATCCTGCTCGTAACGTTTATTTGACAGGCCTCCACGAGGATCTCACGACCAATAAGCACCCCACGGTATCCTACACCGGAGGGGGCGCACTGCGCTTTCGTTATGACGCACCTGTGAGTCCGAACCAGGTACATAATACGCTGACCGCGACGGTACTCGACGTTGGCAAAGTTCTAGTTATGGGATATTCCGATTCGGATTCCGCTTGGACCGCCCGCTTGGGTGCTGGAAATCGCGGCCCAAACATCGTCAGTGGCGTAATCAATATACCGCTTCTTGCAACCTTTGATGGAAGCACGTTCGATTTTGCCAGAGGACAATTTGGCACTTATGACGGCAGTCGGACGGACAACGTCAATTTCTACGATTTCGGTGGAGGAAATCTTGGAGTCTATTGGTATGGAGGCTCGGGAGCGGGTGTCGTTGACGCCGCCGGAGAGTTCGCCGTGCTGCGCTCCGGGGCGGTCGTTGGGCCATCGCGCAACTTCAGCAGCGACAATGACTATCTTTGGAACTGGTGGGGCGGTGCCAACGGCTATTTGGGCGTCAGGTTTCGAAACTCCCAAACTGGCGTGCTCAACTACGGCTACATCCGGTTGACGACGACCGGCCCTTCGGGTTTTCCAGCCAAAGCCCTCGAGTATGCCTATGACAAGAGCGGCGCCGCGATTGTTGTGCCCTGAAAGCGAGCGAAAACTGCCGTTTCCGATTGCGAAAAGATCTGAAATGACCTACATGGGGTGCGCTTGAGCAGGATCTGCGCTGGGGGGCATGTGTTTTGCGAAGGGTGAACGCGCGCCCCGACTGTCTCAGAATATTTAAGGAGGGGACAAAAATGACAACGACAATATTTTCTCCGGATAAGTCGGGCGCGCGAGGAAGGCCGTGCCATCGTGTCGTAGTGAAGGGCTTGGTCCTCTTGTGTGCGTTCGTCTTGTATCTAGGAATCTCTGGAAGAAACGTGATGGCTGAGGATGGTCACTACGTTGACACGATCGAGGACATACAGGCATCTACTGCGAAGTCGGCTGGACAGGAGGCAGCAGTGAATCCCGTGGTGTTCGAGGGGACGGTATCGTACGATCTTCGGCTCGCATCGAATACGGTACGGATGACCGCGAGCCGGATCCACAACACCTCCAGTTACAATACCACCGGTAGGTTACGATTGGAATTCTGGTTGTTGGCGTCGCCGTATCAAGGTGGGGGTGCGACAGGATATCAGCTGGCGAAATACCAATTCCCGGGTACCGGACAGTTGCAACCAGGTCATTCATATACGAATGTGGACGTTACCGTTCCGTTACTTGTGACGCAACCACCTGCCGGAACGTATTATCCCCACCTGTTTATCATGGAGTATTCTTCAACTTGTGGTGTGAACGCAGGTTATTGCAGTGATGGCTGGGTCACTTTCAACCCGATTCAAATTGGAGGAGGAGGGAGCGTCCCAAACTGCACGCTTGCGGCCGCACCGGTTAATTTGCCTTGGACTGGAGGGAGCGTATTTTTAAGCGCAACCTGCAGCGGATCGCCAACTCAATATACTTGGACTGACAGCATGGGTCTCCTTCCTTCATCCGGCGGGGTCTCGGTGCTGCTGCAAATGCCTCAGAACAATGCAAGTTCGCCATTGAAGAACACGGTGACCGTGCGGGCAAAAAACGCGAGTGGCTGGAGTATCGGCGCAACGGTGATCGTAACGGTTGCGGCACACGGAACCGGCGGAGGGTTCACGGTTAAACCAGGTATCAGTGGAACATGGGTGGATGCGGCCGCAAGGGGCGAAGCAGGTTTGGTATTCGAGGTGCTGGCGAACAATCAATTCGTAATCACGTGGTACTCCTACGCCGCGAATGGGGGAATGGCCTATTTTGGTGGGGTTGGGGCGTATCAGGGAGATACCGTATACGCCGATTTGTTCCTGAAAGAAGGCACCGGCGCACGATTCCCGCCTTTTTATTCGCCGGTAAATACCTATACGACGCGCTGGGGAAGCGTACAAATCAAATTTTCTGATTGTAATCATGCTGTACTGAGTTGGTGGCCTGTGTTTCCCGGATATTCCGGCGGCTCGGTGAATTTGATGAGGCTCACGTCGATCGCCGGGCTAAGCTGCTACTGAATTTTGTAAAGAAGGTGGGCTGGCCGAGAGCGAACCCCAGACGAGCACGAGGGCTCGCTCAGTCCTCGAACAGCTCCGCCTGCAGCGGTGTGTCGTCCGGGTCGAGGAAGTTGCCGAGGCCGACTCCGACCAGGCGATAGAGCGTGGCGGGTGGAAGCACCACCCGCGCGCGCAGGTCGAGCGCGAGCGCGGCGAGCTCGTCCGCGGAGCCGGGCGGGTGCTCAGGGGTGTGGCTGCGGGTCAGGATGCGGAACTCGCGGGTCTTGAGCTTGAGCACCGCGGTGCGGGCGATTCGCGGCGTGCGCCGGGCCGCCGCCCAGGTGCGCCGCGCGAGGGTCGCGATCAGGCCTTCGAGTTCGGCCAGCGGCAGGTCGTGCTCGAGGGTGTCTTCGGTCGAGATCGACCGGGTCGGCCGATCGGGGCGCACTTCGCCGCGGTCGACGCCGTGGGCAAGCTCGGACAGGCGCCGGCCGTAGCGGCCGAAGCGCGCCTCGAGCGCGTGCGGATCGAGCTCGCGCAGCTCCCCCACGGTGCGCACGCCGAGCGCCGCGAGGCGGGCTTCCATCACCTTGCCGACGCCGTGGATGCGGGCTACCGGCAGCGGCGTCAGGAAGGCTTCCACCTCCTCGGGCTGGATCACGCAGAGGCCGTCCGGCTTGTTCCAGTCGGAAGCGATCTTGGCCAGGAACTTGGCCGGAGCGACCCCGGCCGAGGCGGTGAGTCCGGTCTCGGCGCGGACTCGGGCGCGAATCGCGCGGGCGATCGCGGTCGCCGAGCCGAGCGCGGACTTCGGCTCGGTGACGTCGAGATAGGCCTCGTCGAGGGACAGCGGTTCGACCAGGTCGGTGTGCTCGAGCAGGATCGCCCGCACCTGCCGCGACACCGCCTTGTAGCGCACGAAGTCGGGCGGCACGAAGATGGCGTCCGGGCACAGGCGCTCGGCGCGCAGCGCCGGCATCGCCGAGCGCACGCCGTAGCGGCGCGCCTCGTAGCTCGCCGCGCAGACCACCGAGCGTGCCCCGCGCCAGGCCACCACCACCGGCCGCCCGCGCAGGCTCGGATCGTCGCGCTGCTCGACCGAGGCGTAGAAGGCGTCCATGTCGACGTGGATGAACTTGCGCAGGCCGGGCGGGACGAGACTCGACATGGGGCCATGCTAGCGCCGCCCGCGCGGCGCTCGCTTGACCCAGGCCGAGCGCAAGGAGCGATCGCCTACACTGTGCGTTCGTTCTGCGCCCGGAGCAAGCCGATGATGTCCACCCGCCTGATTCTTGCCGCCGCCCTCGGCGCGCTGCTGCTCGCCGGCTGCTCGCAGGCGCCGCAGGCCGATCCCGCCGCCCAGGCGCAGGCCGCCGCCGAAGCGCAGGCCGCCAAGGAGCTCGAGATGTATCGGACCCTTTTGGCGCAGGAATCCTGGGAGCTTGCCGCGCCGATCGGCAAGGAGATCGGCGAGCGCTTCCCCGGCACCGCGGCCGCCGCCGAGGTGGCCGCGTCGCTCACCGAGGTCACCGCCAAGGCCGATGCGGAAAGTCGCCGCCGCCGGCTCGAGCGCCTGTGGAGTTACCAGGCCGGCCAGGAGTCCGGCGGTGACCAGATCACCGCCTCGATCTACAGCGCCGACCGCCTGCCGGAAAAGCAGGTGCGCCTGATCCTGCGCCGCCATTCCGACTGGGGCCAGAGCGCCTACCTGTTCGGCCGCGGCAAGGGCTTCGGCTGCGGCTCGCCCTGCACGCTCGAGCTGCAGTTCGACGACGCGGCGCCGGTCAGGTTCAAGGCGCACCTGCCGGACTCGGGTGAGCCGGCCATCTTCATCTCCGACGACGCCCGCTTCATCGAGCGCATGGCGCAGGCACAGCGCCTGCGGATCGGCGTCAGCGAGAAGGGCCAGGCGCCGCGCACGCTGGAGTTCGAGGTCGGCGGCTACGACGCCACCCGCTTCCCGCCGCTCGCCAGGCGCTAGACTCGGCCGCGTGCCCGCACCGGCGGCCGTTTGGAGTTCGACGTGAAACGCCTGCTTTCCCTGCTGCTGATGATGGTGGCCGCGCCCGCGCTTGCCGGCGCCGCCGACGCGCCCGCAGCAGCCGGCCCCGCGGTCGGCGAGCAGGCCCCCGGGTTTCGCCTGCAGGACCAGAAAGGCGACTGGCACAGCCTGGACGGCGAGCGCGGCCGCTGGCTGGTGCTCTATTTCTATCCCAAGGACTTCACCCCCGGCTGCACCACCGAGGTCTGCGCCTTCCGCGACGACATCGTCGAAATCCGCCGCGCCGGCGCCGACGTGCTCGGCGTCAGCCTCGACGACGTCGACTCGCACGCCGAGTTCGCCGAGAAGTATCACGTGCCGTTCCGGCTGCTTTCCGACGCCAAGGGCGAGACCGCGCGCGCCTACGGCGTGCTCACTGCCCGCGCCGGCGTGCAGTACGCCAAGCGCGAGACCTTCCTGATCGACCCGCAAGGCAAGGTCGCGCGCCGCTACGTCGACGTCGATCCGCAGCAGAACTCGAAGCAGGTGCTGGCCGATCTGGCCGCGCTGCGCGTGGATTCCGTGGAACCTGCGGCGGGGAAGAAGAGCTGATTCAGCGCGGCCGACGGGCCGCCACCTTCGAGGAGATCCTGATGCATCGACTGCGCGGACCGTTCGCACTTCTGCTGCTTCTCCTCGCCGGCGTCGCGTTGGCGCAGGCGGACCCGAGCCTGGTCCGCGAGCTGCCGCCCGGCCTGCAGATTCCAGCCGTCGCGCGCCCCGGCGCGAGCTTCGACGTCGAGCGCGCCACCGAAGCCTATCTCGAGCTCCTCTCGCCCGAGCAGCGGGCGCGCTCCGACGCCTATTTCGAGGGTGGCTACTGGCTGCTGCTGTGGAGCACGCTGTACGGTCTCGGGGTTGCCGCGCTGCTTCTGTTCAGCGGTCTGTCGCGGCGCATGCGCGACTTCGGTGAGCGGCTCAGCCGGCGACCCAGCCTGCAGGTCGCGACCTACGGCGCGCTGTGGCTGTTGGCCAGCTGGGCGCTGAGCCTGCCGCTCGCGATCTACAGCGGCTTCTTCCGCGAGCACGCCTACGGCCTCGCCACGCAGGGCTTCGGCGCCTGGTTCGGCGACGGCCTCAAGGGGCTCGCAATCGGCCTGATCGTGGTGCCCTGGCTGCTCGCCGCCCTCTATGCCGCGCTGCGCCGCGTCGGCGCGCGCTGGTGGATCTGGGCCAGCGGCGGCGCGCTCGTCTTCATCGTGTTTGCGGCAGCCCTCGCCCCGGTCCTGGTCGAGCCGCTGTTCAACGACTACCGCCCGCTGCGCGAAGGTCCGGTGCGCGAAGCGGTGCTCTCGCTCGCGCGCGCCAACCAGGTGCCGACCCGCAACGTGTTCGAGGTCGACGCCTCGCGCCAGACCACCCGCATCAGCGCCAACGTCGCGGGCTTCGCCGGCACCACCCGCATCGCCCTCAACGACAACCTGCTGGAACGCACTTCACTGCCCGAGATCAAGGCCGTGCTGGGCCACGAAATGGGTCACTACGTGCTCAATCACGTGCTGCGCCTGACGGTCTACCTGACCCTGGTGCTCGCTCTGGGCTTCTGGCTCACTGCGCGCCTGTTCGACTGGTCGCTGGCCCGCTGGGGCGCGCGTCTGGGCCTGCGCGGGCGCGCCGACCCCGCCGCGCTGCCGCTCGCCTGGGCGATCCTGAGCCTGTTCTTCTTCTTCGCCACGCCGGTCACCAACACCATCTCGCGGCAGGCCGAGGCCGAAGCCGACCTCTACGGCCTCAACGCCGCGCGCGAGCCGCACGGCTTCGCCATGGTCGCCATGCGCCTGTCGAGCTACCGCAAGATCCACCCCGGCTGGCTCGAGGAAATCCTCTTCTACGACCACCCGAGCGGCTACCAGCGCGTGCGCTCCGCCATGCTCTGGCTGCGCGAAAATCCCGACAACCCCACCGCCAACGCGCCGCTGCCGCCCGCGGGCTGAGGAAATCTCCGCGCCTCGGCTCCCGGCGAACTGCGTCGATGAACCCGGCGCCGGGCAGCGCTGCCGGCGGGCGCCGGTGAGTTCCGCGCGTGGATGATTGCCGGTCCGCGCTGCCGCCCGCCTGCGCTCGCCGCCGCCGCTGGCCGCGCGCGTGGATCGGCGCCACAATAAGGGCTTTGTCGCGCAGCGACCTGCGATTCGACCGGAGGGATCATGAGCAGCACCCACGAAGTCCGCGTGCCGGACATCGGCAATTTCAGCAACATCCCGGTCATCGAGGTGCTGGTGAAGCCTGGCGATACGGTCCGCCGCGAGCAGGGGCTGGTCACGCTGGAGTCGGACAAGGCGACGATGGAGGTGCCGGCGCCCTTCGACGGCGTGGTGCGCGAAGTGCGGGTCAAGCTCGGCGACGAAGTCTCCGAGGGCGCCGTGATCGCGGTGGTCGAGGGCGAAGAGGCGGCCCCGGCGGCGCAAGCCGCAGCGCCCGCTGCCGCGCCTGCCGCACCGGCAGCGGCTCCCGCGCCGGCACCTGCACCGACACCCGCACCCGCACCTGCACCCGCGCCTGCACCGACCGCGGCCGCGCCGGCCGCCGCGCCGACCCATTCGCTGGTCGAGTTCGCTTCCGAGGAAGCCGACACCCACAGCCCGCCGATTCCCTTCGGCGCGGGCACGGTGGCGCCCGGCCAGGTGCCCTATGCGAGCCCCGCGGTGCGCCGCTTCGCGCGCGAACTCGGCGTCGACCTGGGCCGCGTGCGCGGCAGCGAGCGCAAGGGTCGCATTTCGCGCAAGGACGTGCAGGACTTCGTCAAGGTCAGCCTGGCCTCGGGGGGCGGCGCGCGGGTCGCGAGCGGCGCCGGTCTGGAGCTGCTGCCCTGGCCCGACGTCGACTTCTCCCGCTTCGGCGAGATCGAGGTGGTTTCGCGCTCGAAGATCAAGAAGATCTCCGGCGCCAACCTGGCGCGCAACTGGGCGATGATTCCGCACGTCACCCAGCACGACGACGCCGACATCACCGCGCTCGAAGCCCTGCGGGTCGAGTTGAACAAGGAAAACGAGAAGGCCGGCGTCAAGCTCACCCTGCTCGCCTTCCTGCTCAAGGCGGTGGTCGCGGCGCTCAGGAAATTCCCCGAGTTCAACGCCTCGCTGGACCCCTCCGGCGAGCATCTGATCCTCAAGAAATACTTCCACATCGGCTTTGCCGCCGACACCCCGAACGGCCTGGTGGTGCCGGTGATTCGCGACGTCGACCGCAAGGGCGTGCTGGAGATCGCCGCGGAGAGCGCGGCGCTGGCGAAGAAGGCGCGCGATGGCAAGCTCGGCCCGGCCGACATGGCCGGCGGCTGCTTCTCGATCTCGAGCCTGGGCGGCATCGGCGGCACTTCGTTCACGCCGATCGTGAACGCCCCGGAGGTGGCGATCCTCGGCGTCTCGAAGTCGGCCATGAAGCCGGTCTGGAACGGCGAGAAGTTCAAGCCGCGGCTGCTGCTGCCGCTGTCGCTCAGCTACGACCATCGCGTGATCGACGGCGCCGCCGCGGCGCGCTTCACCGCGCATCTGGCGAGCCTGCTCGCCGACATGCGCCGCGTGCTGCTCTGAGGGCGCGGGCATGGCGAGCACGATCGAACTCAAGGTTCCCGACATCGGCGGCTTCAAGGGCGTGCCGGTCATCGAGGTGCTGGTCCGGGTCGGCGACGCGGTGGCGCTCGAGCAGAGCCTGATCACCCTGGAGTCGGACAAGGCGACCATGGAGGTGCCGGCCAGCGCTGCCGGGGTGATCCGCGAGCTGCGGGTGAAGCTGGGCGACGAGGTGGCCGAAGGCGACGTGATCGCGCTGCTGGAGACGGCCGACGCGGCCGCGGCGCCGCAAGCGCCGGCCGCAGCCACCGCGCCCGGGGCGGCGCCCGCTGCGGCCCCCGCCGCTGCTGCTGCACCCGTTACCCCCGCGCCCGCTGCCACCGTCGCCGCGGGCCGCGAGCCCGACTTCCGCTGCCAGGTGGTCGTGCTGGGCGCCGGTCCCGGCGGCTACACGGCGGCCTTCCGCGCCGCCGACCTCGGCCAGGACACGGTCCTGATCGAGCGCTATCCGACCCTCGGCGGGGTCTGTCTCAACGTTGGCTGCATTCCGTCCAAGGCCCTGCTGCACGCGGCCCGCGTGATCGACGAGGCGGCCCACGCAGCGGACATCGGTGTCGAGTTCGGCAAGCCGAGGATCGACCTCGCGCGGCTGCGCGCGAGCAAGGACAAGGTGGTCGCCCAGCTCACCGGCGGTCTGGCCAGCATGGCGAAGCAGCGCAAGGTCCGGGTGCTCGAGGGCAGCGCCCGCTTCGTCTCGCCGCACGAAATCGAGATCAGCGGCAAGGACGGCGCGAGCAGCCTGCTGCGCTTCGAGAAGGCGATCATCGCCGCGGGTTCGCAGGCGGTGAAGCTGCCGGGCTTCCCTTGGGATGACCCACGCATGATGGATTCGACCGACGCACTGGCGCTGGCCGAGGTGCCCAAGCGCCTGCTGGTGGTCGGCGGCGGCATCATTGGTCTGGAGATGGCCTGCGTCTACGACGCGCTCGGCAGCGAGGTGACCGTGGTCGAGCTGATGGACCAGCTGATGCCGGGCGCCGATCCGGATCTGGTGCGTCCGCTCGCGCAGCGCCTCGGCAAGCGCTACGCCGGGATCCACCTGAAGCTGAAGGTGACGAAGATCGAGGCGCGGGAGAACGGCCTCGAGGCCAGCTTCGATGGCGACAACGCGCCCGCGCCGCAGCTCTACGACCGGGTGCTGGTCGCGGTGGGGCGCGCGCCGAACGGCGCCCGCATCGGCGCCGAGGCGGCCGGGGTACAGGTGAGCGAGCGCGGCTTCATCCCGGTCAGCCGCGAGATGCGCACCAACGTGCCGCACATCTTCGCCATTGGCGACCTGGTGGGCCAGCCGATGCTGGCGCACAAGGCGAGCCACGAGGGCAAGGTGGCGGCCGAAGTCGCCGCCGGGCTGAAGAGCGAATTCGTGGCGCGGGTGATTCCCTCGGTGGCCTACACCGATCCGGAAATCGCCTGGGTCGGCGTCACCGAGGCCGAGGCGAAGAAGGCCGGCCTCGACTACGGCGTCGGCAAGTTCCCGCACGCGGCCTCCGGACGCGCGATCGGCATCGGCCGCACCGAAGGCTTCACCAAGCTGCTGTTCGACCGCGCCAGCAATCGGGTGATCGGCGGCGGCATCGTCGGCCCCAACGCCGGCGAGCTGATCAGCGAAGTGGCGCTGGCGATCGAGATGGGCGCCGAGGCGGCCGACATCGGCCTGACCGTGCACCCGCACCCGACTCTCGGTGAGTCGGTCGGCATGGCCGCCGAGGTCTACGAGGGCAGCATCACCGACCTCTACCTGCCGAAGAAGAAGTAGTCCCTCGCCGCGCCGGCGCGCTACGCCGGCTCGGTGCCGGCGATCTGCGCCGCGCGCGCCACCGCGGCGTCGAAGCCGGCGACGAAGTGCAGGTCGCGCTCGTCGGCGACGATGCCCATCTGGGCGAGGACGCGGCGCGGCTGGGCCTGCAGGCCGGAGACGATCAGCACGATGCCGCGCTTGCGGCAGCGCTCCATCAGCCCGCGCAGCGCGTGCACGCCGCTGGCGTCGATCATCGGCACCAGGCGCATGCGCAGGATGAAGACCTTGGGCGCTACCCGGAACTGGTCGAGCAGGTCGTCGAGGCGACTCGCCGCGCCGAAGAACAGCGGCCCGCTGATCTGGAAAGCCTCGACGCCGGCCGGCAGGCGCTCGCGCTGGCGCGCGTCGTCCGGGTTTTCCTCGGCGTCGCCCTCGATCAGGCGCACTCCGGCGCTGACCTCGACGGTTTCGGCCATGCGGAACATGAAGACGAAGGCCGCCACCACCAGGCCCGCCTCGATCGCCACCGTGAGGTCGAAGGCGACGGTCAGGCCGAAGGTGAGCAGCAGCACCACGCGATCCCCGTAGGGCGCCGCCATGGTGTGGCGGAAAGCCTCGATCTCGCTGATGTTCCAGGCCACGATCAGCAGGATCGCGGCCAGTCCGGCCAGCGGCACGTAGCCCATCAGCGAGGCCAGCAGCAGGGTGAAGATCAGCAGGAAGGCGGCGTGCAGCATGCCGGCGGCCGCCGTGCGCCCGCCGCTGCGAATGTTGGTGGCGGTGCGAGCGATCGCGCCGGTGGCCGGCAGGCTGCCGGCCAGCGCCGAGGCCAGGTTGGCCACGCCCTGGCCGAGCAGCTCGGCGTTGGAGCGGTGCCGTCGCCCGGTCATGCCGTCGGCCACCACCGCCGACAGCAGCGACTCGACCCCGGCGAGGAAGGCGATGGTGAAGGCGCTCGGCAGCAGGCTGGAGATTCGGTCGAGCGGGATTTCCGGCAGGCTGAACTGCGGCACGGTCGCCTGCAGCGCGCCGAAGCGGTCGGCGATGGTTTCCGCCGGCAGCAGCAGCGCCGCCAGGCTGCAGGCGACCAGGGCGATCAGGAAGCCCGGCCAGCTGGGCCGCCAGCGGCGCAGCGCGACGATGACGGCGACGCCCAGCACGGTGAGCGCGATGGTCGCCGGCTGCGCGCTGCCGAGGTGCGCGGCGTAGGCCTGCCAGCGCGCCAGGAACTCGGCCGGCACCTCGCCCATGTCGAGGCCCAGCGCGTCCTTCACCTGGCTCGAGAAGATGCTGACCGCGATGCCCGCGGTGAAGCCGGTGATGACCGGCTGCGGCATGTACTTCATCAGCGTGCCGAGCCGCAGCAGGGCGGCCGCGACCAGCATCAGCCCGGCCAGCAGGGTGCACAGGATCAGCCCGCCGTAGCCGTGCTGCTGGATCACCACGAAAACCACCGGAATGAAGGCCGCGGTAGGTCCGCCGATCTGCACCCGCGAGCCGCCCAGCGCGGAAATCAGGAAGCCGGCGACGATGGCGGTCACCAGCCCCCGGTCGGGCGAGGCGCCGCTGGCAATCGCCAGCGCCATCGCCAGCGGCAGCGCCACCACGGCGACGGTGAGTCCGGCCACGGCATCGGCGCGCAGCTCGCTCCAGCCGTAGCCTTCGCGCAGCATCACGCTCAGATTGGGCTCGAGCTCGCGCAGCAGACGCGGACTGCTTGGAGTGTTCACGCGGGAATCCGAGTGGGTGGTCAGAGAATGTCCGAGCAAGCCGTCATGCCCGCGAAGGCGGGCATCCAGCGACCTCAAGCCCTTGGAATCAAAGGCACTGGACTCCGGCCTTCGCGGGAGTGACGAGCGTGTCGACTTGTT
>CAZORA010000039.1:0-665 GCA_964582225.1 uncultured Dokdonella sp.
CCGCGAGGTTGCTCGCGTGGTCGATCGTGAGCTGCGCCAGTACGTCCTCGTCGTTCGGTGCGGGGGCCGTCGAACCCAGCCCGGCCGAACCCGCGTTCGCCAGACGCATGCTCGACGTCACCGGCTCACCGATCACCCCCGCCGCCGCTGTCGGCGCCGGCTGCAGCACGAGCTGCACCACGTCCGTCACCACCGCCGCGCTGCTGGCCAAGTTCAGCCCGGAGTTCACCCCGACGATGCTGGCCGTGGTCGTGTAGCGGCCGCCCGCGTGGAAGGTGGCGCGGAACTGCGATTGCGCCGGACCCACCAGCGGAAAACCGCTCGCCGGACCGAACTCGCCGGTCCACTGACCTGGACCGACATGGAAGTCCAGCGGCAGCGATTTCCAGGTGCCGTCGTCGATGTCGAGGTACTCGAGCTCCAGGTCGCCCGCTTCCGCCAGCCCACTGCCGGCCGTGATCACGAATTCGGCGCGCACGAACTCGGGCTGCCACCCGTCGGCTTGCCACGTGTAGTAAGACTTCCTGGCATCCGCATCGGGCTGCGGGTCGAGCGTGACCGCGCCGACCGGCGCCGCCACCATCGCGCTGATTGCGGCCCAATTGGCAGAGAAGCTCGCCGTGACCGCGCAGTCGGCCTGAATGTTCGCCGCGCTCCAGCTCGAC
>CAZORA010000039.1:765-22965 GCA_964582225.1 uncultured Dokdonella sp.
GCTCTCCACGTGATAGCCGACGTCCGGCGTCAGCGTGAAGCTCGCCGTGCCGCCGTAGTTCACGCTCTGGCTCGCCGGCGCGATCGTGCCGTGCCCGCCCGCGCTCGCCGTCACCGTGAACTGGTCGATCGCGAAGCTCGCCGTGACCGCGCAGTCGGCCTGAATGTTCGCCGCGCTCCAGCTCGACCCGCTGCCCGTCACCGTGCAGGTGTCGCCGCTCACGCTCTCCACGTGATAGCCGACGTCCGGCGTCAGCGTGAAGCTCGCCGTGCCGCCGGGACTCACGCTCTGGCTCGCCGGCGCGATCGTGCCGTGCCCGCCCGCACTTGCCGTCACCATCCAATCGTTCGGCCTGAAGTGGACAACCACCGTGCAGTCCGCATGGATCGCAGCGGTCGTGTATGTGCTGTCGCTGAGCGTGCCGCCGCAGGTCCCGTCAACACGGTCGATCTTGAAGTTCGGATCCGGGGTCAGGGTGAAGACGACGGAATCACCATCGGTTACGGTCTGCGGCGTGCTCGGCGAGATGCTGCCGTCGCCGCTGCCAATACTCGGCGTGACCGTGCGAGGCGGGGGCGGAACGCTCGGTATCGTGACGGCGTTTCCGTCCCGGTCAAAGCAGGATTCGACAACGGTCGCTGGAAAGCCTACCGGTGGGCTCGTGATCATGTGCGCGTAGCCGTAGCACTGCGGAGCCGTGCTGCAGGCGAAGCGAAAGCCCAGATAGCCGTTGGCTCCGTTACGCCAGACCCCGGCCTGGCTGCCCTTGCTGAACGACGCGCTCGGACCCACTACGCTGCCGGGCGCAAGTACCGGAAAGCTGCCGCTGACGACAAGGCCGGCATTCGCCGCCGGACTTTCCCAAAAGAACGACAAGTAACCATAGCTGAAGGCGCGGAAGTTCTCGTCGGCGACGCTGCCGTCCTGGGATGTACCACTCTCCCAGTTGAACCCGGTGCCGCCGAAGCTCGGCGTGATCGCGCGGTTCAGCATGCGGCAGACGAAGCTGCCGCTGCTGGCCGACTTGAAGTTGGCCACGACGGTACAGTCCCGCATGATCGGGTTCGTCGTGAAGGAGTTGCCGCTGCGAGTGCCGCCGCAGGTACCGCCGACCGTGTCGATCTCGTAGCCGGGAGCCGCTGTCAACGTGAACGTCGCGGGGCTGCCGCGATCCACGGTCCGCGGGCCGCTCGGCGTGATCGTGCCCGACGGCGTAGCGACGCTCGCCGTCACCGTATGCGTCGTCGGTGGGGTGCCTGGAATCGTGACGTAATTGCCGAGCCGGTCGTAGCAATAGTCGATCAGGGTCGCCGGATAGCCGTGCGGGCCTGTCGTCGCCAGGCGCGCATACCCGTAGCACTGCGCCGCGCTGCTGCAGGAGAAGCGAAAACCAAGGTATCCGTCCACGCCCGTGCGCCATTGCGTCGGGGTGTCATTGTCGTAGGTGTTGAAGACGGAGCCAGGGCCGACCACTTCGCCAGGAAACAACACCGCGTAGTCACCGTCGATGGTGACGGCCGCATCGCTCGGCCAGCTGGGCCAGGAAAAATACAGATCGTCGAGATATTGGAAGGCGTTGAAATTGGAGCCTGCGGGCGGAAGAGCACCATCATGTACGGTGCCATCTTCCCAGTTGAACCAGCTGCCCTCCGCGCTCGCGGCGACGGGGTGGTCGAGCGTTCTGCAGACGAGCCCGGCGCCGTTGGGCTTGAAGTTGACGATGACGGTGCAGTCCGCCGTGACCGGATTCGTGGTGAATACGTCGCCGCTCAACGTGCCGCCGCAAGTGCCGCCGACGCTGTCGATGCTGGAGCCGTAATTGTCGACCGTAAGAGTGAATGTCGCGCGATGTCCGTCCACCACCGCGCGCGGGGTGTCCGGCGCGATCGTCCCGCCGGGCGAGCCCACACTGGGCGTGACGGTGTGGGTCACCGGAATCTCGATGTCGTCGCCGTCCGGATCGAAGCAGTAATCGACGAGCCTCGCCGGATAGCCGCTCGCGCCGGTCGTCCTCATGTGGGCGTAGCCGTAACACTGCGCCGCCGTGCTGCAGGGGAAGCGAAAGCCGAGATAGCCATCGGCACCCGCGCGCCATGCCGCGGGCGTCAGGTTGGGATCATTGGAAAACGTGGCGCCGGCGCCGACCACGGCTCCCTGATTCAACACCGCAAAGTCTCCGGCCGCGCTGAGGCCG
The DNA here is from genome assembly GCA_964582225.1 of uncultured Dokdonella sp. Taxonomy (GTDB): domain Bacteria; phylum Pseudomonadota; class Gammaproteobacteria; order Xanthomonadales; family Rhodanobacteraceae; genus Dokdonella_A. Next base: position 2,960 of record CAZORA010000039.1, read on the forward strand.
GCACTGAGCGGCGAGAGCGACCAGTAGAAGCTCAGGTCGCCGACGTCCGCAAATGCGTTGAAGTTGGCATCGTGGTGGTAGCCTCCGTCGATGACTGCGCCAGTCTCCCAATAGAACCAGCTGCCATCGGAATTCGCAGCGATCGCGTGGTCGAGCGCATGGCAAACCGGAGGGGCGCCGTTCGGCTTGAAGTTGGCGATCACGCTGCAGTCCGCGGTGATCGGATTGGTGGTGAACGTGGCTCCGCTCAGGGTGCCGCCACAGGTACCGCCGACGTCATCGATAGAGTGGCCCGCATCGGCCTGGAGAATGAACGCCAGGACCTCGCCGTCGCTCACCGTCTGCGCGATGCTCGGGGTGATCCCGCCTCCGGGAGAACCGACGCTCGAGATGACCGTGTGGACCACCGGAATCGTCACATCGTTGCCGTCCGTACCGAAGCAGTACTCGCCGAGCGTCGCCGGGTAGCCGGTCGGGCCGGTGGTGTGCAGATGGGCGTAGCCATAGCACTGGGCTGCGGTGGTGCAGGTCGTGCGAAATCCCAGGTAACCTTCCGCACCCGCGCTCCAGGCCGCGTGTGCGCCCAAAGTCTCGAAGATCGAGTCCGCGCCGACCACGGCGCCAGGAGCCAGCACCGCGTAGTCGCCACCGATGGTGAGGCCGGCATTCGTCGCCGCACCCCGCCAATCGAAATTGATCCTGCCGGCTTTCCAGACCAGAAGATTGGCGCCAGTGTCATGCCACCCGCCGTCGATGACCGCGCCGGTTTCCCAGAAGACCCAGGTTCCATCAACGTTCGCGGGGAGATCGTGGTTGAGCGTCTTGCAGGCAAGCGGCAGCGGCATGGTGCCCGCCGCGGCGTGCGGCGCTGCTCCAAAACCATCCCCGACGATGTCCCAGTCGACCGACCAAGGCGCACTGCGCGTGTCAGGAATCGTCACGTTGGCGCAAAACTGGAAGTCGAAACCAGCAGGAGTCGGATTCCAGGCGCCGCAACTCGTGGGCGCGGTGCCCTGTCCTTGCCAGAAGATCCGGTTCCCCGGATCGACGCCGGAAACGATGGGCAATCGCGGCGGGCAACCGTTGGCGACCGGCATCGAGTTGGGCGCAACCGAGTTGACGAGCCAGTCGTCCGGCAAATCGAAGTCCACGCGGTCGATGTATTCGAAGTCGGGCGAGTTCAGGTGCGTGACGAAGCAGAGATCGAACGCCGCACCAAGCTGCATCCCGGCAGGCTTGGTCGCCACCACTCCCGTCCCGTCCACGCTCGCCGGCTGCAGGCCGCCAGTCGGGAAACTCGAAGCCGCCCCAAGCGGCGCCGCGGCGACCGTGAACCCGACGCCCAGAACGACGACGAACATCGCAGCTCGAAGCCAATGCAGCCCACGCATGTCGCAACCCTCGCAAGTGTTGTCATCCACATGGGCCGCCGCGACCCGAGACCGGCAGGGGCGACGAAGCCCGCGATCATCCCGCTTCCGGCGAAACGCACCGGCTCCTTCCGAGCGGAAACGCTCGAGGTTCCGACGCGCCGCTCCGGGCACCAGCTCACGCTCCCGATCGATCCACGGCGGTAATCATGCACGATCCGTGCCGAGCGATGGCGCGGAGGTTCCGCCAAACATGGAATCGGGTCAATCGAAATTCGTCGGATCGATTCCGACCGGGTGTGCCGCCGTTGCGCATGTCCGCACCGGATGAGTTCGAGGATGCCGCTACACTGCGGCTCCCGGCCCCACCGCGTCCCACCGATGAGCGCCACCGCAGCTGCACTGGACGGTTCGCGTCCCGATGAGTTTCTCGGCCACCCCAAGGGCCTCTACGTCTGCTTTTTCACCGAGATGTGGGAGCGCTTCTCGTTCTACGGGATGAAGGCGCTGCTGCTGCTGTACCTGATCAAGTACCACCTGTTCAGCGACGAGCACGGCTACAACCTGATCGGCGCCTACGGCGGACTGGTGTACGCGATGCCGGTGATCGGAGGACTGTTGGCCGATCGCTGGCTGGGCATGCGCAAGGCGGTGGTGTTCGGCGGCATTCTGCTGGTGTTGGGACACCTTGGCATGGCCATCGAGGGACACCCCGCGAGCCGGGTCGACGGCCTGGTGGTGCGCGACGGGGCGGCCCTGCAAGCGTTCTATTTCTCGCTGGCCCTGATCATCACCGGGGTAGGCTTTCTGAAGCCCAACATCTCGACCATCGTCGGCAAGCTCTACGGCGACAACGACCCGCGCCGCGATTCCGGCTTCAGTATCTTCTACGCCGGAATCAATCTGGGCGCGACGATCTCCGGCGTGCTCTGCGGCTGGCTTGGCGAAACCTTCGGCTGGGGCTGGGGTTTCGGCGCGGCGGGAGTGGGCATGCTGGCGGGGCTGGCCAACTTCCTGTACGGGCAGAAATACCTGATGGGCCACGCCGAGCCGCCGCATCCGCAACGCCTGCGCGAGCGCCGCCTCGGTTTCCTCAGCCGGGAGCACCTGATCTATCTCGGCGCGCTCGGGGGCGTGGTGGTCGTCTGGGGTCTGATTCAGTCCCATTCGCTGTTTCTGAACCTGATTCCGGGCCTGTTCGAGCCAAGCCCGGTGCTGCTCGCCATGCATGTGGTCACGGCCTGCCTGTTGAGCGGCATCCTCTGGTTCATGTTCACCCGTTGCACGAAAGTCGAGCGCCAGCAGATGTTCATGGTGCTGGCCTTCATCGGCTTCTGCCTGGTGTTCTTCACGCTCTACGAGCAGACCTACGGCTCGTGGGTGCTGTTTTCCGATCGGGCGATGAACCACCAGGCGCTGGGCATCGCGTGGAGCGCGAGCCAGCTCACCTCGCTCGGCGCCTTCTTCATCCTGATCCTCGCGCCGGGCTTCGCTTGGCTCTGGCCGCAGCTGGAAAAGCACGGCCTGAATCCGAGCAGCGCGGCCAAGTCCGCCTACGGGCTGATCTTCGCCGGCCTGTCCTTCCTGGTTCTGGTGTGGAGCGCACGGCATCCACAAGCCAACGGCCTGACCGGGATCTGGTGGTTCGTGCTCGCCTATTTCGTGCTCGAGATCGGTGAGATGCTGCTGTCGCCGATCGGCCTCTCGGTGGTCACCGCGCTGTCGGTGCCGCGGGTGGTCGGCCTGATGATGGGCGGCTGGTTTCTCGGCACTTCCTATTCAGAAGTGCTGGCGGCCGAGCTGGGCAAGCTGTCGGCGCTGGAAATCCCGGAAAACGCGGTACTCGACGTCGCCGCGGCGCTGCTGAAATACGACGAGCTGTTCGTGTTCTCGGCCAAAATCGGCATCGGCTCCGGTCTGGCGGTGCTGGTCCTGAGTCCACTGATCCGACGCTGGATGCACGGCGTCAAGTAGCGCCGGCGCCGCTGCCCGAATTCGACGGACGGCTAAGGAATGTCTGAACCAGCCCGCCATGCCCGCGAAGGCGGGCATTCAGCGACTTCAAGTCCTTGAAATCAAAGACACTGGACTCCCGCCTTCGCGGAAGTGACGAACGTGTCGACTGGTTCAGATGCTCCCTAAGAGCGCGGCTCGGGAGCGGGCGCGGCCGCGGCGAGAGGGCCCGCCTCGGCCTTCCGGTAGCGATCCTGAAGGGTCGCGACCCGCTCCACGTAGACTCGAGTCTCATCGTAGGGCGGTACGCCACCGTACTTGCGTACCGCGTTCGGGCCGGCGTTGTAGGCGGCCGTGGCGAGCCGCGTATCGCCCTCGAACAGCTGCATGAGCTGACTCAGATAGGCCGCGCCGCCGCGGATGTTCTGCTCGGCGTCGAAGGCGTCAGCGACGCCGAGATCGTCGGCCGTCGCCGGCATCAGCTGCATGAGGCCCTGCGCGCCCTTGCGCGACACCGCCAGCGGGTTGAAGGCCGATTCGGCGTGGATCACCGCACGCAGCAGGGCACGGTCCACGCCGTAGTCGGCGGCGGCGCGCGCGATCGAATCCTTGAACGATTCGAAGTTGAGCGCGGTGTGCGCGAAGTCGATGGTCGAGCGCAGGTCGCAGGCGATGCAGGTGGCGATATAGGTGAACAGCACCGCGAACTTGCCCTGCGCCGGGCGCACGTTGGTGTATTCGGTGATGCCGCCGGCGCGCGCCACGCGATACACCGCGCCGCGCAGCACGCGCGGCGCCGAGGGCCGCGCGGCACTCGCCGCTGCGGGTATCGGCGAGGGCCGCGCGGCACTCGCCGCTGCGGGTATCGGCGACAAGGGCTCGGTCGTGTTCGGCGCGCGCATGCGATAGGGCGCGGCGATGTAGAGCGGCGGCTCGGGCATCCGGGCGCTGCTCGAGACCTCGGCCACCACCGCGGAAAAATCGACTGGCTCGAGCCGTCGCGCGGTGCTCTGCACGCTGCCGAGCACCGCGCGAAAGTCCGCCCGCGCAGCTGTGGCGGGATGGACTGCGGCGGCACCCATCACGTCCGTGAAGTCCGCCCGGTTCTCCTCGTAGCTCCAGCCGCTGCTCGGCGCTCGGGCCGACGCAGCGCGCGGCGGCGCCGTCTTGGGCGCCGGCTTTGCCGCCGGTGCGTCCGGAAAACTCGCCACCACGCTGCAGCTTCGGTAGCCGCTGCGCGAGCTCACGTAGGCGGTGCTGCCGTCCTCGGCCGCACACTTGTAGAGCACGCCGGCCGCCGCCCGCGGCAACGGCCCGAGGCACAGCAACGCCGGCAGCAGACCGAAACCGATCCGCCGAAGCGCGCGCATTCTCATGATTGCGTGGCTCGCATGCCCCGAGTTTCCAACGAATTGCACCGAAAGCCAAGCGCCACCAGCGGCTTGCGTCGACCAGCGCCTGTTAGACTAGAGGTTTCTACTTTCGATCGAAGGCGATGCCCGGCAAGCTTTTCATCAAGACCTACGGCTGCCAGATGAACGTCTACGACTCGGCGCGCATGGCGGAAGTTCTCAGGGCTTCGCACGGGCTCGAGCTGACCGACGACGAGGCGGAGGCTGACGTCATCCTGGTCAACACCTGCGCGGTGCGCGAAAAGGCGCAGGAAAAGGTCTTCAGCCAGCTCGGTCGCTGGCGCGAGCACAAGCAGGACGGCAAGCCGGTGCTGATCGGGGTCGGTGGCTGCGTGGCGAGCCAGGAAGGCGCCGGCATCGTCCAGCGCGCGCCCTTCGTCGACCTGGTGTTCGGACCGCAGACCCTGCATCGTCTGCCGCAGATGATCGAGGCACGGCGCAAGACCGAGCGTCCGCAAATCGACATTTCCTTTCCCGAGATCGAAAAGTTCGACTGCCTGCCGGAGCCGCGCGCAGAGGGGCCGGCGGCCTTCGTCTCGATCATGGAGGGTTGCTCGAAGTACTGCTCTTTCTGCGTCGTGCCCTACACCCGCGGCGAGGAGATGAGCCGCCCCTTCGACGACGTGCTGGCGGAAATCGCCAGCCTCGCCGAGCAGGGCGTGCGCGAGGTGACCCTGCTCGGCCAGAACGTGAATGCCTACCGCGGCCCGATGTTCGGCGGCGGCAGCGCCGATCTCGGTCTGCTGATCCACGCGGTGGCCGAAATCGAGGGGATTGGCCGCATCCGCTTCACCACTTCGCACCCGCTCGACGTCAGCGACTCGATGATCGAGGCCTACGTCAGCGTGCCCAAGCTCGCCAACTTCCTGCACCTGCCGGTGCAGTCGGGCTCGGACCGCATCCTCGCCGCCATGAAGCGCGGCTACACCGCCGCGCAGTACAAGGAGCGGATTGCGCGGCTGCACGCCGCCCGCCCCGACATGTGCATCTCCTCGGACTTCATCGTCGGCTTCCCCGACGAGACCGACGCGGACTTCGAGGCCACCATGCGCCTGATCGACGAGGTCGGCTTCGACCAGAGCTTCTCCTTCATCTACTCCAAGCGCCCCGGCACTCCGGCCGCGAGCCTGCCCGACCCGACTCCCGAGGCGGTGAAGCACGAGCGCCTGGAGCGCCTGCAGGCCCGGCTCAACGAGAACGCGGCGCGGCTCAGCTCGGCCATGGTCGGCAGCACCCAGCGCGTGCTCGCCGAGGGCCCCAGCCGCAGGAGCGCCAACGAGCTGACCGGCAAGACCGAGAACATGCGCCAGGTGAACTTCGCCGGGCCGCCGAGTCTGATCGGCCAGTTCGTCGACGTCACGATCAGCGCTGCGCTCAGCAACTCGCTGCGCGGGCGGGTCGTGCGCGGCGAGCAGGCGGCGTGAACTCGAAGCTCCTGCCGGCGCGGCGGCCGCGATGAGCAGCCTCTTCCATCGCGATTTCGCCCTCGAGCCGGACGATGTGGAGCGCCTCGCCAACCTCGCCGGGCCCTTCGACGCGCATCTGCGCCAGATCGAGCTGCGCCTCGGCGTGGAAATCGCCAGTCGCGGCAATCTGTTCCGCCTGAGCGGCGAAGAACCGGCCGTGCGCCGCGCCGAGCGCCTGCTGCGCGCGCTCTACGCCAGCGCCGCCGCGGACGTGCTTGACCACCGCCAGATCGATTTGTTGCTGAGCGAGGCCGGCGCCGAATCGCTCGATCCGGCCGCGCAGACGGAAGCCGGCGCGGAAGTCGCGATCCGGGTGAAGCGCGGCACGGTTCGCGGCCGCGGCGCCAACCAGCGCCGCTACCTGCAGGCGATGCGCGCGCACGACATCAACTTCGGCATCGGCCCGGCCGGCACCGGCAAGACCTGGCTCGCGGTGGCGATGGCGGTCGACGCGCTCAACGACAGCCGCGTGCAGCGCCTGATCCTGGTGCGTCCGGCGGTCGAGGCGGGCGAGAAGCTCGGTTTTCTGCCGGGCGATCTCACGCAGAAGGTCGACCCCTACCTGCGCCCGCTCTACGACGCGCTCTACGAGATGCTCGGCATCGAGCGGGTGATGAAGCTGATCGAGCGCAACGTGATCGAGATCGCACCGCTCGCCTACATGCGCGGGCGCACCCTGAACGACTCCTTCGTGATCCTCGACGAGGCGCAGAACACCACCATCGAGCAGATGAAGATGTTCCTGACCCGCATCGGTTTCGGCTCGATCGCGGTGGTTACCGGCGACATCAGCCAGACCGACCTGCCGCGGCAGGTGACTTCGGGGCTGCGCGACGCGATCGAGGTGCTGCGCGAAGTCGACGGGGTGAGCTTCAGCTTCTTCACCGCCCACGACGTGGTGCGCCACCCGCTGGTGCAGCGGATCGTGCGCGCCTACGAGAAGCGCGAGGCGGCTGGCGCAAAGTCGCACCATCCGGGCGCCTGAGCGAAACGGTGCGCGCCGCATGAAGCTGATGCTCTGGCTGCGCAACGAGGCCGGCCGGCGCGGCGTGCCGCTGCGACCCTCGTTCGAGCGCTGGATCGGCGCGGTGCCCGAACTCGCCGGGCGGCGCGGCGCGGTGGAGATCAACCTGCTGATCGTCGCCGAAGCGGCGGGGCGCGACTTCAACCGCCGCTTCCGCGGGCGCGACTACGCAACCAACGTGCTCAGCTTCCCGTACGAGCCGCTGCCGGGCGAGAAGAGCCGCCTGCTCGGCGATCTGGTCATCTGCGCCGCGGTGGTTGCGCGCGAGGCCGCCGAACAGGGCAAGCGCACCCGTGACCACTACGCTCACCTCACCATCCACGGCGTCCTGCACCTGCTCGGCCACGACCATCAGAACGAAACGGAAGCGGAGGCGATGGAAGCGATCGAGCGCTGCGCGCTCGCCCGCCTCGGCATCGCCGACCCTTATGTCAGCCGTGACTGAGGTCAGGTCGAGAGCCCCCGGCGGTGACTTTGCTACACTTCGAAAACCGCCCTCGGGCATGCCGAAACCGCCAATGAGCGAGGACCCTCCCAGTAGTCCCTCTCCGAGATCCTGGTTTGAACGCCTGACCCAGGCCATCTCCGGAGAGCCCCAGAACCGCGAAGAACTGCTCGAAGAGCTGCGCCACGCCCAGGCCATCGGCCTGATGTCCAACGACACGCTGTCGATGGTCAAGGGCGCAATCGAGGTCGCCGACCTGAGCGCCGGCGACGTGATGGTGCCGCGCGCACAGATGGTGTCGCTGCCGGTCGACGCGAGCCTTTCGCAAATTCTCGCCGAAGTGCTCGAATCCGGGCACTCGCGCTTCCCGGTGCACGCCGGCGACAAGGACGAGATCCTCGGCATCCTGCTGGCCAAGGACCTGCTGCGCTGCCTTGCCCAGGGCGGTGGCTGCGATCTGCGCAAGCTGCTGCGGCCGGCCACCATGATCCCGGAATCCAAACGCCTGAACATCCTGCTCAAGGAGTTTCGCCTGTCGCGCAACCATATGGCCATCGTGGTCGACGAATATGGTGGCGTTGCCGGCCTGTTGACCATCGAGGACGTGCTCGAAGAAATCGTCGGCGACATCGACGACGAACACGACGACGACGACGCCGATCACAGCATGATCCAGACCACCGCTCGCGGTGATTTCGTGGTCAACGGCCTGACTCCGGTCAGCGAGTTCAACCAGCGCTTCGCCTGCGATCTGGACGGCAGCGAAGGGGACACCATCGGCGGACTGCTGACAGTCCGCATGGGGCATCCGCCGCAGGTCGGCGAGGAAACCGCCTTCGGCGGCTTCCACTTCCAGGTGACCAAAGCCGACCCGCGCCGCGTGCAGCAGCTGTCGGTGCGCGTGCATGAGGCCTGACGGCCGGCGCGACGCAGGCCAAGAAAACGAGAGAGCGACGGCCACGCGCCGGTGTCCTACGGGCGCCGTGTCGTGGCTGGCCCGCACCCTGCTCGCCGGATGCCTGTTGCTGCCGCCGGTGCTTCTCGCGCAGCTCCCGGCGCCGACGAACGACGTCGTCGCGGCAGCGCGTTCCGAGCCCCGATCAGCGCCCAGCGTCAGCCTGCTCACGGTCGGCCCAGGTGCGCTCTACTTCGAGCGCTTCGGGCACAACGCAATCGTCCTGCGCGACCCGTCGGGCGGCAGCGCCGCCGCCTACAACTACGGCATGTTCGACTTTGGCGAGGACGACTTCCTGCTCAACTTCGTGCGCGGGCGCATGCGCTACCGGATCGTCGCCGACGCCCTGGACGAAGATCTCGCGGTCTATCGCGCCGAAGGCCGCTCGGTGATCGAGCAGCGGCTCGATCTCAGCGCTGCGCAGTCCGGCGCGCTCGCCACCTTCCTCGAGTGGAACGCGCGGCCGGAAAACGCGCTCTATCGCTATGACTATTTCCTCTCCAACTGCTCGACGCGGGTGCGCGACGCGCTCGACCGCGCGCTTGGGGGAATCCTCAAGGCGCAAAGCGAAGGCCGCTCGCGCGGCTATACCTGGCGCATCGACGCCCTGCGACTGATGGCGCCGCAGCCGGCGCTGATGCTCCTGATCGACCTCGGCCTCGGCCCCTTTGCCGACCAGCGCATCGACTTCTGGGAGGAAAGCTTCGTGCCGATGACGCTCGCCGACGTCGTCGCCGGCGCGCGCCTGGCCGACGGCCGGCCGCTGGTTGCCGCCACCGCGGCGCTCGCGCCGAACCGAGTCACCGAGCCGCCGCCACTGCCGCCGGACCTGCGCTGGCCCTTCCTGTTGCTCGGCCTCGGCCTGGGCGGCGCGCTGGTTTGGCTGGGCCGGCGGCGCGGCGCGGTGGCGCGCATGCCGCTCGCCCTCTTCGGCGGCGCCTTCGAACTGGCCTGCGGCATCGGCGGCCTACTGCTGCTGTTTCTCTGGTTCGGCACCGAACACCAAGCGGCCTGGCGCAACGAGAACCTGGCCCTGCTCAACCCGCTGTGTCTGCTGCTGGTACCGGCGACCTTCGGCCTGCGACGCGCGGGATGGCGCGCCGACGCGTTCGCGCGCGGTCTCGCCTGGCTGGTGGTGCTGATCGCCGCGCTGGCGCTGTTTTCCAAGATCCTGCCCTGGTTCCCGCAGGCCAACGCGCACTGGATCTTCCTGCTGCTGCCGATCCATCTGGCGCTGGCGCTGAACCTCCTGCGGCGGAGCACGGCGCCCGCGGAATCCACTGCGGCGCCCGCGACCCGCCCCCGCTGAATCCCACCCTCTCGCGGCGCACGCCAGGACCCAGCGCCTGCGGCCCGCCTCGCGGCCCCTCCCACCGTTGCCCCCCCAAGTTCCGCAGCTAGCGACGCAAGTGCTTGATCGCAAAGATGTGCTACGTGCAAAAATGACACTACGAGACGTTTTCGACGCGCGGGACGGGTAGGTTCACCCAAGTTCCGCAGTTCAGTCGCGCCCTGAGGCATGCGATGACCATTGGGGGCGCGGAATAGCGGGCTTTTCGGTGTCAATTTGGAAGATTAGTGTAGTCACACGTTGTGGCTCCTCGCGGTGTTGTATGCGGATCCACTGGCGTGTAAAGTAGCAACATGTTTACCCGCATCACGCGCTCCGGCGGCCGCGCCTACCTGCAGCTGGTGGAGTCTTTCCGCAACGAAGCCGGAAAGCCGCGCCAGCGCGTGATCGCCAACTTGGGCCGCCTCGACCAGCTCGCCGACAAAGATCTCGATCCCCTGATCAACGGGCTGCAGCGGGCGCTCGGGCGGTCGGTGGAAGCGCCGGCGGTGGTGTTCGATCCCGCGCGTGCGTTCGGGGATTTGTTCGCCCTGCACGAGCTGTGGCAGCAGCTCGGCCTGGGCGCGGCCCTGCGCCGCGCGCTGCGCTCCTCGCGCCGCCGGTTCGACGCGGCGGCCCTGGTGCGTGCGATGGTTTTCAACCGCCTGTGCGAGCCCAGCTCGAAGCTGGGCGTCTTGCGCTGGCTCGAGACCGTCAGCCTGCCGGAGGCGCCCGAGAAGGTGACGCACGACCAGCTGCTGCGGGCAATGGATGCCCTGATGGATCACATCGATGCCGTGGAACGTGCGGTGGCGGCCCAGCTTCGCCCGCTCCTCGATCAGTCGCTGTCGATCGTGTTCTATGACCTCACCACGGTGCGCATCCACGGCGAGGGCGCGGTCGCCGACGACGTGCGCGCCTTCGGTCTCAACAAGGAAACTCGGGGCATCGCCCGCCAGTTCGTGCTGGGTGTAATCCAGACTGCGGAAGGCCTGCCGATCGCGCATGAAGTCCATGCCGGCAACGTAGGCGAAGTCACGACTCTGCTGCCGGCAATCGAGAAGGCGATCGGGCGCTACCGGATCGAGCGCGTGGTGCTGGTGGCCAATCGCGGGCTGCTGAGCCTGGACAACCTGGAAGAGGTGGAGAAGCTGCGCACCGCCGCGGGCCGGAACGTCGAGTACGTCCTGGCGGTTCCCGCTCGCCGCTACGCCGACTTCGGCGAGCGCGTGGCGGGAATGAAGATCCAGCAGGGCGTTGGCGTTGGCCGTTGGGATGGCCGCCGCCTGATCGTGGCCCACGATCCCGAGCGCGCGGGCGAACAGACCGCCAAGCGGCGCCAGCAGATCGAAGCCGAGGGCGAGCGCATGGCCCAGCGGCTGGACGACGCCGAGGCGGGCAAGCCGCTGCGCGGGCGCAGGTCCACCGACCGCAAGGCCTCTCTGCGCTTCGGCGAGAAGGTCAAGGAAGCGGGCCTGAGCCGCATCCTCAAGGCCGACCTCGACGCCGATCGCTTCCGCTTCGAGCGCGATGAAGCCGCGCTGGAGAACGCCGAACGGCTGGACGGCAAGCTTCTCCTGGTCACCAACACCAAGCTCGGCGCCAGGGAAGCCATCGCGCGCTACCGATCCCTGGCCGATATCGAGCGCGGCTTCCGCGTGCTCAAAAGCGACATCGAGATCGCACCGGTCCACCACCGCCTGCCCGAGCGCATCCGCGCCCACGCCCTGATCTGCTTCCTCGCGCTGCTCCTCCACCGCGTCATGCGGATGCGGCTCCAGGCCGCCAATCACCCCTTCTCCCCGCAGCGCGCGCTCGCTCTCCTGCGTCAGATCCAGCAGCACCGCGTGCAGATCGAGGGCAAACCCGTCACCGGGTGCAGCCGCCTTCAGCCCGAGCAGATCGCACTCTTCGAGGCCCTGAACCTACCCATCCCGCGCGTCGAAAACGTCTCGTAGTGTCATTTTTGCACGTCGCACATCTTTGCGATCAAACACTTGCGTCGCTAGCTGCGGAACTTGGGGCGCTCGATCGGCGTCTGACCCTTCCTCTGCCGACCGGCGCGCGGTGATGGCGCAGCCGAAGCGGCGCAACGCAACCCGCGCGCAATGCGTGCGCGCCCGCACGAGGCCGCTCCGCGCGCGCCGGGATGCGCGCGTGGCACACACGCAGGAGGCGACCGACGCAAGCCACGAACGGCGCGCAGCCGCGCAGCGGGCAGGACGCTGGTGCACGCCGCGCCGGGAGCGCGGCACCTTGACGAGCACAGGGACAGTGCTGCGGCCATTTTGCATAACGACGTGTTTTGCGGCGCGCAGCGCGAACCCCTGGCCGACGACCGCCGTAAGTGACCGGCTCGACGACGACAGCGGCGACCGGCGGACAGGGGCGCAAAACGGCGCGTTATGTAACATGGCCGCGGGCGAAGGCGCGCGCGTGGCGCGCGCAGCGCGCAACGGACGCGCCTGAGCTGACAGGAAGATGGCGCACGGGCGCAGGCGGCGCGCACGACCGCGAGGCAGGAGCCGAGCGTGTTCGACCGAAGCGCGACGACGAACGAAGCCGGCCAGGGATGGACGCGGCAGCCGGCGCGGCGCTTGCCGCGACGAAGCGCGAAGGAGCGTGCGACTGAGCAGCGCAGGCGCATGCAAGCGCCGTGACGGCGGTGGGAGGACGACACGCAACCACCGCGCAAGTCCGCAAGACCTCGACGTCGCCCGTTCAGCCGATCCGCTTCGGCTCGCGCTGCCGGTAGTGCCACAGAGTCACGATCTCGATCCGGTCGGCGTGGATCTGATACACGATCCGGTACGGCCGCTCGTACAGCATGCGCAAGTCGTCGCGCCCGTAACGCGGCAACATCGGCGCGCCGTGCGGCGCGATCGTCAACTGCTCGCAACGTTCGATCAGGCGCCGCGTCATCGCGTGCGCGACCTGCGGTGACTCTTGCGCGATATGAAGCTTGATCGATTCCAGTTCGGCGAGCGCTTCGGCCGTCCAGTCGATCCTCATTCGGCGTCGAGGCCGAAGCGCTTGCGCACGTCCGCATGCGAGGTCACGCGTCCGGCCTTGGCGTCGGCCAGGCCGCGCTCGACCGACTCCCAGAACGCCACTTCCTCGCGCACGTCGTCCCAGGTCGCGTTCGCCGGCAACTGGTCGGCCAGCGCGTGCAGCTTCTCGCGAAGGCTCAGGGGAGCTACGGCATTCATGGCTATATTTCCCGATCCACGTCGAGTGCGATTCTACGCCGACATCCCGTGCGCACGCGATGTCCTCCCGGATCGAACAGGAGGAATGTCGATTCAAGAACCTCGCAGGCGGTCTCGTCAGTCGTCGGTGTCGTCCGGCGATCCATCGCGCAGCAGCCGCGCTGCCGGGTGCGTGGCCGCATGCACCGCCTGCAGCTTGGCGATCGACACCTTCGTGTAGAACTGCGTCGTGCCGATGTCGGCGTGGCCGAGCATCTCCTGCACGTGGCGCACGTCGGCGCCGTTGTCGAGCATCGCGGTGGCCATCGTGTGCCGGAACAGGTGACAGGCGCCGGCCTTGTGCACGCCCGCCTTGTCCAGATACTGCCGCACGCGCCAGCTCAGCGCGTTCATCGACAGGCGCTTGCCGTCGATGTTGAGGAGCAGCGCCGGCTCATGCGGATCGCTCGCGAGCAGCGGCCGCGCCTGGGTTTCGTACTTGGTCACCCACGCCAGGGCGCGTTCGCCGATCGGCACGAAGCGGCCCTTTCCGCCCTTGCCACGCCGTACGTGCAAGGTGCCGCGCTCGCGCTCGATGTCGTTCGTGTTCAGCGCCGCCAGCTCCATGCGACGGATGCCGGTGCCGTACAGCAGTTCCAGCATCGCCCGATCGCGCAGACCCTGCGCATAGCTCACGTCCGGTTGCGCCAGCACCGCCTCGACCTCACTCAACGTCATCGGATCGCGCAGACCCTTCGGGATGCGCGGCAGTTCCACGTCGGCCGCCGGGTTCGACGGCAGGTGCCGATGCTTGACCAGCCAGCTGAACAACGTGTTGACCGCACCGAGGATCGCATTCTGGCCGCTCGCCGACAGCGGCTGTCCATCGCGTCGCCGATAGCGGAACAGGTGGCGCTGGAACGCCTCGACCTGCGCATGCGTCACGTCCTCGATCCGATCCAGCGCGTGCTCCACGCACCACGCGTTGAAGTGCGCCAGGTGCGACTTGCGCGCTTTGAGGCTGACCTTGCTCATCTGCCGCACTTCCAGTGCGTCCAGGTGACGCAAGGCCCACGCTGCGACGCTCTCCGGCGTGCGTGGCGTGTCCAAGAGGCGCGAGCGCGCCGTGGTCTGGCCGGGTTGACGGACGGCGATCATGGCGTGACCTCCGGCGAAGCCAGCGGCGAGGCCGCGAGTTCCAACGTCGGAACAGGCGGCCCGCGACGTGCGTTCTTCGGCTTCGCGGCCTGTGCCGCCGGCAAGGCCGCGTCAGGCTTGGGTTTGAGGGGGATTTGACCGCCCCGCAAGCGCCGCGCACCCCCGCCGCGATCGGGCCGCGACGCCCCCGCGAGGTCAGGCGTTTCGCCCCGCGAGGTCGCCGATTTGCCCCGCGAGGTTTTGTGCGGGGCCTCGGACAGCCCCATCAGCTGCGGCGCATCCGTCTCGGCATCGCCATCAAACAGCAGGCCATAGGTGAACCGCTGCCCCGGCTTGCCGCCGTGCTGCGCCACGTAGTCCAGCGTCACCAGCCGATCCAGGTGTACGCGCAGCTGCGTGTCCGACAGCCCGAGCATCGTACGCACCTGCCGACGCGTGAACGCCAGCGCCGAGCGCGCGATGCCAAGCGTGGCGACCTGCTCGCCGACCCAGGCATCGAGCTGTGCCAGTACGCGCCGCGTCTGCGGCGGCAGTTCGTCGAGGCTCCGGCCGAGCACGGCATGCGCGAGCCGGTTCGCCAACGCGATGTCGGCCGGCGTCACTTCAACGTATTCGACGCTCGCGCCATCGACATCGAGCCGATGCACTTTCCTCTGGTGCTGGTGCAGCAGCGCGATCGCGTCGATCAGCGCGAGGTACTTCACGTGGTCGCGCCGCAGCCGCACGCGATCCGAGGCGAAGGTGAGGCTTTCCGCGTAAGGGTTCACCACCGCCAGCGGCCGCAGCAGGGTCTGCGCGGCGCGGTGCGCGCTGAGGATGTGATCGCTGCGCACCTTCGCCGTGAGGCCCGCCAGCGTCCTCGCCTGCCGCTGCCGTTGCTGGATCGCCGCCGTCTGCTCGGCCGTCTCGTTGATCGTCAGCACCAGGCAGCGGTTGAGCAGCTCCTCGTCGATGTCGATCGCCGTCGTCGTCAGGCACAGCATCACCGGGCCGGACACGTGGTACTCCGCAGTGACCAGCTTGCCGGTCTGCGGGTCTTTACCGGTCGAGGCGATCGTCAGCTCGCCCTGGCTCTGCAACAGCTTGAGCGCATACGCCGCCTGACGCACGCCTTCTTCCTCGGCGATCGCGAGGATCTTGTGTTTGAGATCCCCTTCGCCAAGGTAGAACAGGCTCTGCCCCGTCATCGCCGAGTAGTGCACGCGCTGGCTCTCCGGCATCAGCGACAGCAGCGCGTCCATCAAGGTCGATTTGCCGGCTGCGCTGGTGCTCTGGATCAGTACGGCGAGCGGCTTGTCGAGCAGCCGCGAGGTCATCGCCAGATAGCCGACCAGTGCGTTGTCGCCTTCGCCGACCACGCCGATTGCTTCCACGTCGCACACGATGCGCGAGGCCAGATCGGGATCGCGCAACAGCACCAAGCCTGCCGCCTCGTCGGCTTCCGACAGCGAAGGCAGCTCGGCCGAACGGTCCGGCGCCAGCGCGCCGCGGATCGCCGCTTCCTGCAACGGCTCCAACCCCAGCACCAGCGCCGACAGGTCGCCGGCGATCGTTTCTTCCGACACGCCCAGTTCGAGCGCCGCGCCCTTCGCGAACGCACCTCGCCCGCGCGCCTGATACAGATCCAGCGTGTCCAGATACAGCCGCTCGCCCGACGACACGCGCAGCGTCACCTTCAACGACTCCGCCGACAGGTTCCGAGCCAGGCCGCGCACGCGGTACGCCCGGCCACTGCGCACAAACCGCACGTCGTCCTCGCCGACCACCTCGGCCACGGGAACCTCGGCTGCAGCCAGCGGCGTGCGCAAGGCCGGATCGGCTGGCAACGGCGATGCCAGCGGCAAGCGGGAAGAACGCGGCATCGGGGCTCCTCGCAAAAACCTGTCAAGGGGGTTCGGCAACAAAAAACCACGATTCGCTGTTACACGTTTTCGTAGTATGTTCAAGCGCGATAGCAGAACCTCGGGGTTACGGTATGCCGCACCGACACAGCACAGCACACCACCCCGTGGCCATCAGCAACCAAGAACGCGCGTTTTTTGTCGCCTTCGGCGAACGCCTCGCCGCGCTGCGCAAGGAGCGCCAACTGACCCAGGTCCAGCTCGCCGAGCAGCTCGGCGTCTCCCAGCAGGCCGTCACCGCCTACGAGAGCGGGCAGCGCCGCGTGCCGATCTCGACCCTGCCGCCGCTCGCGCAGGCGCTCGGTGTCACGGTGGAAGAACTCATCGGCACACCGGCTCAACGCGCCGGCAAGCGCGGGCCGGCGCCAAAGCTCCAGCAGCAGCTCGAACGCGTGCAGGCCCTGCCCAAGGCCAAGCAGCGACTCGTCAGCGAAGTGCTCGATTCCTTGCTCGCTCAGGGCGGGCGGTAATCCAACGTCTCATCCCGACGGCTGAACGTCCAAATGCAAAGCCCGGCGCGTGGCCGGGCCTTGCAGTACGAACGGGCATCAGGCATGTCACTGGCGCAGGCGAGGATTGCGCTTCGCTTCATCCCAACTTGCGGCTCTGTGCTTTGGAATTCAAACGGATAATTACTCCGTCCCCTTTATCACATGTCCTTGCTCGCGAGAACGTGGGGAAACCTCAGCCTCCGGCCCCTTTATCATTTATCCCCGTCCCCTTTATCTGACCTCTATTCATTCATATCTAACAGATCGGAAAATACACCTGAATCCCTAATGTGATAGAGCATGTGTTGAATTTCATCCCTAAAATCCTGAATAATTTCCGATGAAGCATTTGTTGACTCGTCGTGCATCCTGCACAATCGATCCATGAGCTGTATCAGTTTTTCCGAAGATTCCAATATTTCGACAATTGAATAAGCTACCCGATGCGTCCCTGGTTCTCCCTCAAAATCATAAACAGAAAGATCACTACCGCATTGGCGGCTTAAAATATCAGCCACCTCAACGACCAATTTTCCATAGTCTTTATTAATTAACATGACTTTATATGAGACCCGACGGGAGCAGCGCAAGCTTTTTCAAGAGTGCTTTTGATTGCATTTAGCTCCTTTTTAAACCCAGTTATTTCCCTCTCCACAGAGCTCGTATATCCGCCAGCCTCTTTTATTGACTGCAGCTTTTCCGTGTGCTCAGCGAGGCGGCGCTCAAGTTTTTGCTGAGACTTCAAGAGTGATTTCAGTCCATCATTTTTCAATTGCCGCGCAACTTTTTCAACTGTCTTCGCACTTGGCTCAAGAGCCTTGGCCACGACCGACGCTTCTTTAACAATCTTAACCGGCGGCAGGACGGCGGCCAGCTCTAAAATAGCATCAGCCTTATTGCCCGCCCCTAGATTCGACCAGCCCTTGTCATAAGCTTGGCTTACGCCTTCTGCTCCCAGCACTGTCCAGAACGAATACGCGACTGCCCAGCCTACACAGGAAACTGGCCCACACCCCCTGCGCACCAGAATCGATCATCTCCCCGACGCTTTCGCGCCCATCCGGATCCGTAAACCTGTACGGATTGTTATTGGCATACCAATACCGATTGAAATTCCCTCCCGTACTGGCGTCCGCTGCGACCGGATCGACGGAGAGGAACCTCCCCGCCACCGGATCGTAATACCGCTGCTGCATGTAGCTCAGCCGGGTCAGCGCGTCGGTCACGTGACCGGTGTAGCCCGGGCCCTGCTCATATTCGTCGTTCGTCGGCGCGCCCCAAGGATAGTACGCCCGGTCCTTGAGCACCGCGCCCGTCGCGTCCGTCTCCGCTACCGGGCTGCCCAGCAGATCGGTGTGGATGTAGGTCGTCGTGGCGCTCACCAGCAGCACGGGCATGGAGGTGATCTTCACCGCTACCCCGGGATTGGTGTTGTCTCCGCAGGTGGCCCCCGCGCAGGCGCGCACCACGTAGGCGTGTTGGAACCAGCCCCCGGGTTCCCCTGCCGGGTTGCGCCGCCGACCCCGCTTTCCCCCGTGGACATCGAGATGGACGGATTTGCCGAACGCCTGCGCCTGCTGCGCACCGAACGCGGACTGACGCAGACGCGCCTGGCCGAACTGCTCGGCATGCCGGCGCGCAGCTACAACCGCTGGGAGCGCGGCGGCCACGTGCCGCACCTGGAGATGGCGGTGAAGATCGCCGACATCCTCAAGGTCAGCCTCGACGAACTGGTCGGTCGCACCGAGCCGAGCGCCGAGGTCGCGATCCGCAACCACGAGCTGCACCAGCTCGTGCAGGAGGTCGATGCGCTGCCCGACGAGGATCAGCGCGCCCTGATGACCGTCATGGACGGCCTCGTGAAGAAGTCCCAGCTCGCCAAGGTCATGCGAGCGCGGCCGGGGCGCAACCGCGCCGCCGTGCGCTAGGCGGAAGGCACGAAGCGGCGGCGGGCGAACCACAAGTGAAAAATGGCGTCTGGACGGAAATACGAAGCCCGGCGCAAGGCCGGGCTTCGGGAGCTGAGGTTTCCCCGCTTTTTCACACGCATTTCGCTGGTTGGAGGAGCGGGTCAGGCGGCATGTTTCCGGAACAAGGTGGGGGTCTTCGGATGTTCTTCAGCCAGCCTTGCCTGATGGCTTCCCAGCCGATCCTGATGAGGCTGAGCGCACCCCGGCGCCAAGCTTGCCGGTGGGGCTGATAGCGCCAGCACTCCCCCTGCTGCTGCACGCGATGACCGGCGATCCAGGCGGCCAGGGTGGCCAGCGCGTGGAGCAGCAGCAAGGCTTCGATCCGTGCTCCTTTGCGCGTCAGGCTCAGCTCGAAGCCGGCCCCATAGCGCTCGCTCTTGAGGTCTCGGAAGGCCTCCTCGATCTGCATGCGCTGCGCGTAGAGCGCGACGAGTGCACGGGCGTCGAGCGCTGCGAGGCCGGGCGATACGCGCAACACCCATGGCTCGCGCTGGCCGCGGGCCTGCGCGCGCGAAGCCGAGCTGCCGGCTCGCTGGCCGCGACGATTGCGATGGACCCGCCCTTTCCCGGGCTTCGTTGCGACCACCAGACGTGCCTGCGCCCGGCTGCTACGGGTGATTTCAAACCGGCCCAGATCGCGCGGTCTGGTCAGCGCCAGCTCGTGCAGGTTGCGGCAACCCACCCAGTTCTCGGACACGTCTTCTTCCTCAACCGGCTTGACCTTCGCGGTACCGCGCAAGCGACCCACGCACTGGAAGCCGAGCGCCTCGGCGGCGGCGAACCAAGGGCAGCCAAAACCGGCATCCGTCAGCAGATACACCTGCACGCCGTCCGGAAACATCCGGGCGAGCCGCTCCAGGAAGCGACGGTGAACCTGCGCACTCCCCACGGCCTCTTGCGGATGAACCTCCTCCCAGATCGTCAACGTGCGCCCGCCCACCGCGAGCCCGGCGCGCAGCAGATGCTGGGGCTCGTCGGCCTTGAGCGTACTCCAGTCCACCGCCACGACCGGCTGCGGGCCGCAGTAGCTACCTAGCCATCGCGCGTTCTCCGCGTAGATCGCCTCTCGAGCTCGCGCTACGCGCACGTTCGACAACAGCCGGTCCAGGGCCTTCAGCGGCGCCCAGACGCGCTCGGCACCAGGCCAGGATCGCGCCAAATCCATCAGCACCAAGCGGCGACCGCGGACCAAGGCATCCACGCCGCGCAGCAGGACTCGCGCGGTATGCGTGTGGAGGGTCGACAGTGCATCAGGAATGCACTTGCGCAATACTTCGGAGGCGTGCACCCCAAGTTCCGCAGCTAATCCCGTAAGTACTTGATCCGCCTATGCCCGAAGTGGC
>CAZORA010000040.1:0-22654 GCA_964582225.1 uncultured Dokdonella sp.
GGTCCGCGGCGCGGACCACCCCTCGTCCCCGCCCGGCGCGGCTCGCCGCCCGGGCCAGGAAACACCTTCAGGGCCTCCCTCGCGGGAGGCCCTTTTTTTTGCGCCCGCGACAGGCGCAGCAGCGATTGCGCCCGGCAGTCTCTACTCACGAATGCACCCGGTGGCGTGTCTGGACTGCCGCATATTCTCCCGTCGCATCCCGCGTCCGCATGGGAGCCGCTGCGTCTGCTGGACCAAGCGAAAAGCCATCGTCGCGCAACGAGCCTCCAGATGACGCGGTCGGAGGAGCGTGCTGCTCGGTCAGCGACCCAGGCAGACCACCGCGCGCCTGGATTCATGCCCGATTTCCCCGCCCAAGAGAGGCGCTGGGAATCACTGCCGCTCGATGCGTCCCTCTTTGTCGAGATACAGAAAGTCGCTGTACAAACCGTGCACGCCCCGCGCGCGAAAGCTTGCGAAGTCCTCCAAGGCGTTGAAAGTGTGCACATACACGGGAATCTTCTCGCGCGAGAGCTCGGCAATCAGCCGCTCGGCGTCGGGGCGCGAGGGGTTGAGGGTCACCGCAAAGAGCGGCGTACCGCGGATGAATTCGAGCAGCGAATCCGTATCGAGGCTGCTCGCATACAGCGTGAAGATGATCTGCTCATAACCGAGCGCGCGGATGTCCGCATAGCGATGGGCGTGATACATCTGCGGGATCAGCTGCTTCTGCCGGGGGCCCAGCTTTGCCTTCAGATGCTGCAGCCCGGCCAGCGGCTCGCCGTGGATGTCGGTGACGATCCAGGCGTCGGGATGTTCGCGCAGCCAGACGCGCAGGCGCAGAAGGTCGATCTGAGTCTGATCCGCGAGCATCCGCGCGGCGAGAAATTCGGGGTAATCAGACGGGGCGAGGTGATCGGCCTCGGGAAACAGCATCTGCCAGCTCGCCAGCCAGTCATGGATCGCGACTAGCTGCCGATCGCTGGTCCAAGCGAAATCGAGCTCGAACACCCGGTGCCCCAGCGCATAGTTGTGGTCCAGCGCCTCGATTGAATTGAGGTAGCGCCGGCCATCCAGGCCACCGCCCGCATGCGCGATGATCAACGGCAGCTCGATCGGCGCCGCGACCGCTGGCCAGCGCAGAGGCGGCGGCGGCAGCTCTACCGGCCTGCGCGCCTGCAGCACGCGAAACTCGCCGATCGGCAAGCGACTGCGTGAATGCGGGTCGTACAGCGCAAGCCGGTGGCTGCCCGCGTCGAGAAGGTAGCGGTCGGCGTTCAGCGAGGCGGTCACGACCGGCAAGCGGCGGGTCGCCTCGATCAGGCGCTGATTGAAAACCAGCATTACACGCTCCGGCGCGCACTCGGTCTTGACCCAGAAAGCGGACGATCCATCGAGCTGAGAATTGAAGCGCTCGCCGGCATAGGCAAGACGCGGCCCCCAAGCCAGCACGGGACAAAACGGCGCAGCGGCGGCTGTCCCAGCCGCTTCCTGCGTGCTGAGCGGCGGAACGTCAAAACGTTGCTCGCAGCCAACACCGAGGAGCGCGGCGAGCACCGAAGCGGCTGCGGCGCGGCGCCTCACGACGTGAGCAAGGCGCACTGCCCGTCGTCGAGGCCGTATTCCACGACGCCGTCCAATCGCGTTCGAGTCAGCGCATGCAAGCCACCATTCGCGTCGACCAGCGCCGCAGCGCTACCATCGGCCAGAAACGATCCGAGCCAACCCGGAATCACCGCACCCGGCGCGCCGCGCCAGACAATCAGCGCAGTTCGTGTGCCCTCGACTGCCGGCGGTTCTGCCAAGGCGGTGGATTCATCCTGCGTCCAGAATTGTCGCGCGTAAAGCTTGCCGTCGGCATCGAACGCGGCTACGCGTAACCCTGGGTCCACTGCCGAAACCGTGCGGGAGCGCCGCGTGAATCGCGCCGCCTGATTCTCACCACCAAGCAGGAATTCCAGCGCGCCTGCCGGATCGTCGGGCACCCGAATGCGAGCGGACCCGGGTCGACCGCAGTCGACGGACGTCTCCGCAGCAATCGACAGCGCGCGGTTCTGCATTCCCAGCAGCGCCATCAGCTCGTCCTTGGCGCAGCGGCTAAGGGGCGCCAGCGGAATCCCGGCCGCGCAGCCCGCATCGCCGGCCCCAATCCGCTCCCCTCGATACACGTCCAGATAGCGGCTCAAGAAGTAGTCGCGCCGCGATTCTTCGCGCAGCAGCGAGCGCCCCAGCGCAAAGCGCGCATCGTGCTCCACGCCGAGCAGATCGAGCACGGTCGGCGCCAGATCGTAGCTCGCACCCGCGCTGCTCCGCACCGCGCCCGCGGCTCTTGCGCCCAGCACCACCAGCGGCAGGCGCTTGTCTTCCACCGCCGCATCGCCGAACAGCCGCCGCATGGCGGGGCTGGGGAAGACATGGTGATCCGCGGTGATCACGACCAGGGTATCCCGCAGGAAACCCGCACTCTCGATTCGTTGCAGCCAGCGTCGGAGCAACTGGTCGCTGCAGTGCAGCGCGTTGATGAAGGGCTCTGCAGAATAGGTCTCGCACTCGGAGTACGAGTAACCAGGCAGATGCGTGCCGATGGTCAGCAGGCTGAGATTGAACGGCCGGCCCTCTGCACGCAAGCGCTCGAGCTCCATGAAAGCCTGATCGTATAAATCGGGATCGCCGAGGCCCCAGCCGCCCTCGCGCGGCCAAAGTCCGAGCTCGCGCCAATGCTCCATGCCGAGTATTCGATCGTAGCCATGTGCGGCAAGAAACGCCCCCTTGCCGGCGAAGTTGATTCCGGCACCGCCCAGGTAGCTCTGCCGATAGCCCGCACGATGCAGCACGTCGGCGAGGCAAGCCTGCTGTTCCGCCAGACCGTCGTGGCCGGCAAGAGAATCACTGTCACGCTGGAACGGAAACAGCGTTCCACACTGCGAATTGACAATGCCCTCGATGGTGATGAAGCCGGCAGTCTGATAGTTCGGCAGTAGTGAATCGCGCGCGACGAGTTCCGCGAGCTCCGGCATCAGGCGCGGATATCGCGGGTGCTGGACCACGCGCAGGCCCACCGACTCGAGATAGATCAGGATCAGATTGCGCGGCGGCGTGGCCGGATGCGCCGTCAGCGACGACTTCTTCGGCAGGTCGACCTCGACCAGACCGCTGGCACGCCAGCGATCGAGCTCCGCCGGCGGCAGATCGAGCTCGAGCGGAGCGTACCAGCGGCGGGCGGCATCGAATAGCATCCACTCCGGGAGGCCCTGGTGGCTAAAACCGACGCAGATGAGCGCTGTTGCCGCGAGCAGAAGGCCCGTTCGCGCGCGCAAGCGCCTGAGCCGCCATGCGGCTAGTCGCACCAACAGCACAGAGGCAAGAATCAACCCGGCCAGGCCGACGAATAGCCCCGGATACTGCTGCCAGGCCAGTTCCAACGATTTTCCACCCAGGTGCAGGAACACTTCGTCGCCGAACCCGGCGCCGGAAAACTGCACGAGCCCATAAAAGAACAGATGCACGAAAAGCAGCAGCGCGAGGCCGAGCGCCGCAAGAACCAGCGCCACCCCGACCGGAAGAAAGCTCGGCAGAACCGCGAGAAGCGCAAGCAGCGCCAAGCTACCAACGAGCTGCGCAAGCTGCAGGTGGCTCTGCCCCAGCTCACCGAGTGCGACGTGGGCCGGCAGCAACAACGCCACCGCAAGCAGCAGCGTCAGGCCGCAGATCAGCCAGCGCTGCTGGTTCTGCCGGGTGGCTGCCAAACGTACTCGCGTCAGATTCACGAAAGACGGGCGCTCGCGCATGGTCTGGCCTCCGGACAATCGGCGAAACTCGCGTCCGACTCCAGCTCTGCCGAGGCCGACCAACACGAGGCAGTTCGCAGCCCATTCGCCACGGTCGGCTGGTCAGCTTCCGCGGCGCCACTACCCCTGAACCAACAACAATACCACGACGCTCTCGCGCTTCCGTGCCTGCGCCTCCTTCCAGGCTCATGTGTCGCTGGAAGAGGCCGGGGCTTGATCGGTGCGATCGCACTCGCCATGCTGCGCTGATTTCTTCGGGACATCGATCCGCACCTGCATGAACGCTCGCTACCAAGCCGCCGATATCGAGGTCCTGTCCGGACTGGAGCCAGTCAAGCGCCGGCCCGGGATGTATACCGACACCTCCCGGCCCAACCACCTGGCCCGCGAGGTCATCGACAACTCGGTGGACGAAGCGCTGGCTGGCTACGCCAGGTCGATTGCGGTGACGGTCTTTGCGGACGGCTCGGTCGAGGTGAGCGACGATGGCCGCGGCATGCCCGTCGACCTCCATCCCGAGGAGGGCGTTCCCGGCATCGAACTGATCCTGACTCGGCTGCACGCGGGAGGCAAGTTCAACAACCGCAGCTACCGCTATTCGGGCGGCCTGCACGGCGTCGGCGTGTCAGTCGTCAACGCGCTGTCGTCGCGGCTCGAGGTGACCATCCGCCGCGATGGACAGGTGCACCACATGAGCTTTCGAGACGGCGTGCCGAGCGGGCCGCTGGAGTTGATCGGCAGCGCGCCGCGGCGCCAGAGCGGCACCAGTCTGCGCTTCTGGCCGGACCCCAAGTACTTTGATTCGCCGAAGATCGCTCTGGGTCGCCTGAAGCACGTGCTGCGCGCCAAGGCGGTGCTCTGCGCCGGCCTGCAGGTGACGCTACACGATGAAGCCAGCGGAGAGCGCGCGCAGTGGCGCTACGAGGATGGTCTGCGCGACTATCTCGATTCGATGCTGGCCGGCGTCGAGCGACTGCCGCCGGAGCTCCACGTCGGCAAGAGTGAGCGCGAGAGCGGCGAGCTGGAGTTTGCCCTGGCCTGGCTGCCGCAGGGCGAGCTGATCCAGGAAAGCTACGTGAACCTGATACCGACCGCCCAGGGTGGCACGCACGTAAACGGCCTGCGCTCCGGGTTGACCCATGCCCTGCGAGAGTTCTGCGAGTTCCGCAGCCTGCTGCCGCGGGGTATCAGACTGGCCCCCGAGGACGTCTGGGACCGCCTGAGCTTCGTGCTCTCGCTGAAGATCAGCGACCCACAGTTTTCCGGCCAGACCAAGGAGCGCCTGTCCTCGCGTGACGCCGCTGCGCTGGTCGAAAACGTAGTGCACGACGATTTCGCGCTGTATCTGAACCAGCACGTCGCGGTGGGCGAGAAGATCGCCCAGCTCGCGATCGAGCGTGCTGCGCAACGACTCAAGGCCGAACGCCAGGTCGTGCGCAAAAAGGTCACCCAGGGCCCCGCCCTGCCCGGCAAACTGGCCGACTGCGCCTCGAGCGACCTGTCCCGCACCGAGCTGTTCCTGGTCGAGGGCGACTCCGCCGGCGGCTCCGCACGCCAGGCGCGCGACAAGGATTTTCAGGCGATCCTGCCGCTGCGCGGCAAGATCCTGAACACCTGGGAGGTCGAATCGAGTTCGGTACTCGGCTCGCAGGAAGTACACGACCTGGCGGTCGCGATCGGCTGCGATCCGGGGCGCGACGACATTGACGGCCTGCGTTACGGCAAGATCGTCATCCTCGCCGACGCCGACTCCGACGGCCTGCACATCGCCACCTTGCTTTCGGCCCTGTTCCTGCGCCACTTCCCGCGCCTGGTGCGCGAGGGCCACGTCTTCGTCGCCATGCCGCCGCTGTTTCGAGTCGACGTCGGCAAGCAGGTCTTCTACTGTCTCGACGAATCCGAGCGCGACGCGACCTTGGCGCGGATCGAGCGCGAGCGGATACGCGGCGCCGTCAGCGTCACGCGCTTCAAGGGCCTCGGCGAAATGAACCCGGCACAGCTGCGCGAATCAACCATCCACCCAGACACGCGCCGCTTGGTGCAGCTCACGGTCGAAGCCGGCGACGACACCCCGCAGGTGATGGACATGCTGCTCTCGCGCAAGCGCGCGGCCGACCGGCGACAGTGGCTCGAAACGCGCGGCAACCTGGCTTCGCTCGAAGTCTGAGCGGCGCTCAGTTCCAGAAGCCGCGGGCGCCACCGACGCTGAAGCGGCCGGCGCCGAGGAACAGCACACTGAGCGCGGCGCAGAAGTACATGCCCTGCAGCTGCAGCGCCCAACCGGTATCGGGCCCGAGGCTGAAGAACTGGCTGGTGTGCACCAGAAGGACCGCGACCGTCATGTTGATCGCGACCAGAAGGCCACCAAGCCGTGCCCACAGGCCGATGATGAGCAGCAGGGGCGCGACGACTTCGCCGAGGTAGACGGCGTAGCCGAAAGTTCCGGGCACGCCGAGTGCAGCCACCGACTGCACGATGCCGTCGACACCATGCAGCAGCTTGGCGACGCCGTGGAACAAGATCAGCACGCCGAGCGCGACGCGCAGGATGAGCTTGCCAAGATCGTCCGCGAACTGCATGGAGCAAACCTCCGCAGAAATGGATACCGTCGCGGTCGGCGCGTCCCTCAGCCGGCCCCCAGCCGCGCCATCGTCTCGCGGTAGCGCCTGACAATGCGCGCTTCGTCGAAGTGATGAAAGTCGCGAACCCGCCACCGACCGGCGACCATCACATCGCGCACCACGGGCGCATTGCCCGAAAACACGAAGCTGTCGATCATGGTAGCGCAATCGGCACCGGCCAGAATGGGCGATCCGGCATCCAGCACCAGCAGGTCTGCGCGTCGACCGGGCACGAGCGCGCAACCGTCGACGCCACCTGCCTGGGCGCCACCGGCGTACGCCGCCGCCAGAAGCCGCTCGCCGACGCTGCCGCCCGACGCCGCGGCGATCGCGCGGCGCCGCGTGGCGAGCCGCTGGCCATACTCAAGCCAACGTAGTTCCTCGACCGGCGACACCGAAATCTGGCTGTCCGAGCCGATTCCAAAGCGCCCTTCGGCCCCCAGAAATGCCTCGAGCGGAAAGAGACCATCACCGAGATTGGCTTCGGTCGTCGGACACAGACCGACCACCGCACCGCTCGCCGCGATCCGCGCGAGCTCGTCGGGCGACAGATGGGTTGCGTGTACCAGGCACCAGCGGGCATCCACCGCCGCGTGCTCGTAAAGCCAGTCGACCGGTCGCTGCCCGCGCAGCGCCAGACACTCCTCGACTTCACCGATCTGCTCGGCAACGTGGATGTGCAGCGGTCCCTCGCGGGCCGGCTCGGCGGCCAGCAGCTCGGTCAGCGCGAAGGGCGGCACCGCGCGCAGAGAATGCAGGGCGATACCGACCCGCAGGTTCTCCGCGGATTCCCCGCGCAGCCGCTCCACCAGGCGCAGGAAAGCCTCGACTTCGTGACCGAAGCGGCGCTGTCGCGCGGCCAATGGTCGCTGATCGAATCCCCCCGTCATGTAGAGGGTCGGCAGCAGGGTGAGGCCGATGCCCGCCTCGCACGCAGCCTCGATCAGCGCCAGCGACATCGCCGCGGAATCGGCATAGGGCGTGCCGTCCGGCTGATGATGCAAATAGTGGAACTCGCAAACCTGGGTGTAGCCGGCCTTCAGCATCTCCACATAGAGCTGCGTGGCGATCGCCCGCAGCTCGTCCGGCCCGATGCGGCCGGCGAAGGCGTACATCACTTCGCGCCAGGTCCAGAAGCTGTCTTCGCCGCTGCCCGCCGGCGCGCGCCGTTCGGCGAGGCCGGCCATCGCGCGCTGGAAGGCGTGGGAGTGGAGATTGACGATGCCGGGCAGCGCGACGCCGGCGAGTCGCTGCGCACCCCCGGCCCGCGCTTCACCCGCAACTTCCTGCCAGCGGCCATCGCGCTCGGTAAGCCGCAGCGCGCGGATGAAGCCCTGAGGGCCATAACCCGCTTCGGTATACCAGGATCGTTCGTCGTTCATTTCGTGGTGCCCACGCGGCAGGTGCCCGGTCGCGATTGCGCGGGCTCAGGGTCGCCCGAGAAAGGCCTGACTCAGCCTGTCATGCCCGCGAAGGCGCCTCAGCGGCCCTCAGTCGTTGCAGCCAAGGATGATGGACTCCAGCGGCGCCAGGCTAACCACTGGGATCAAGCGGTTCGATCTATTCCAGGTCTGCGTACTGGTCGTAGCGCTCATTGCTGTCAGCATAGCTGCCCAGCAGGCTCCACAGCGGAATCTCGCGGTCTTCCGGAATGCGCCAGAAGGCGAAACCGAGCTCGCTCTCGCTGATCCGCGCGAGCTCGGCCTCGAGATGGATGTTGAGGGATTCGCCGATCAGCAAATCCAGCACGAACACCTCGCCCTGTGCGCCCAGCCAGTCGGCCGGCCGCGTCACCCGCATGCCGGTGGCCGAAATATCCAAAGCCTCACCGCTCCAGCTGTCCTGTCCCTGGCTGATCAGCACGGTGGACCGAAACGGCATGCGCGCCGCACGGGTTCCATCGTGCTTTTCTGGATTCGCCATGACACCCCCTGCGTTCTTACTTCGCTCCACTCCTTGCAATGTTCATACCATCCGCAGGCGAACGGAAGCGCCACGCGCGGCGGACCGCGAGGGCGGCCGGTTCAGGCCTGCGGTCGCATGTAGGGGAACAGCAGCACGTCGCGAATCGAAGGCACGTCGGCCAGCAGCATGATCAGCCGATCGATACCGACGCCGAGGCCGCCGGCCGGCGGCATGCCGTACTCCAGCGCGCGAATGTAGTCGGCGTCGAAGTGCATGGCCTCGTCGTCGCCAGAGTCGCGCGCTTCGACCTGGGCGCGGAAGCGGCGCGCCTGGTCCTCGGGATCGTTCAGCTCGGAAAAACCGTTGGCGAGCTCGCGCGCGCCGATGAACAGCTCAAAGCGGTCGGTCAGCTCCGGATCTTGGTCGCTGGCGCGCGCCAGCGGGGAAACCTCGAGCGGATAGCCGGTGATGAAGGTCGGCTGGATCAGCGTGGATTCGACCGTCGCCTCGAAGATCTCCAGCAGCATCCGGCCCCAGCCCCAGCCGGACTTGGGCGCGATCCCGAGCCGCCGACAGTGGCCGGCGAGCGCGTCGCGGTCGCGGATCTCGGCGGCGCCGATCGCGGGGTTGTGTTCGCGCACCGCATCCGCCATCGACCAGCGCCGGAACGGGGCGGCGAAGTCGATCGCCTGCCCTTCCCAGCGGAGCTCGCTGCGCCCGAGGGTCTCGGCCGCCACCGCCTTCAGCATGGCCTCGGTCAGGTCCATGATCATGTGGTAGTCGGCGTAGGCCTGATACAGCTCGAGC
Source organism: uncultured Dokdonella sp. (assembly GCA_964582225.1). Lineage (GTDB taxonomy): Bacteria > Pseudomonadota > Gammaproteobacteria > Xanthomonadales > Rhodanobacteraceae > Dokdonella_A. The sequence continues at coordinate 9,101 of CAZORA010000040.1, forward strand.
ATGGTGAACTCGGGGTTGTGCCGGGTCGACACGCCCTCGTTGCGGAAGTTGCGGTTGATTTCGTAGACCCGCTCGAAGCCGCCGACCAGCAGACGCTTCAGGTACAGCTCGGGCGCGACCCGCAGGTAGAGGTCGAGATCGAGGGCGTTGTGATGCGTCACGAAGGGCCGCGCGGTGGCGCCGCCCGGAATCGGATGCATCATCGGCGTTTCCACCTCCATGAAGCCGCGCGGCGCGGCTTCCAGCCATTGCCGCATGACGCGGATCACGTTCGAGCGCAGCTCGAACACGCGCCGCGACTCCGGCGTCACGATCAGGTCGACGTAGCGCTGGCGATAGCGCTGCTCGACGTCGGCGAGGCCGTGGAACTTGTCGGGCAGCGGGCGCAGCGACTTCACCAGCAGGCGCAGCTCTTCCACCCGCAAGGACAGCTCGCCGGTGCGCGTGCGCATCAGCGAGCCCTTGGCGCCGACGATGTCGCCCACGTCCCAGGACTTGAACGCCTCGTAGCTCTCGGCGCCGATCGCGGCCTGCTGGAGGAACAGCTGGATGCGACCGCTGCGGTCCTGCAGCTGCACGAAGCTGACCTTGCCCTGCACCCGCTTCAGCATCATGCGCCCAGCCAGCGCGACCTGCCGCCCGCTTTCCGCCAGCGCCTCGCTGCTCCAGCGTTCGGCGTCCGCATACTCTGCCTGCAGCTCTCCGGCCAGGGCGTCGATGCGGTAATCGTTCGGGTAGGCGCCTCGCTCGGCGCGTAGCGCCTGCAGCTTGGCGCGACGCTCGGCGATCAGCTTGTGCTCCTCTTCGTGGAGGGACTCAGGCTGTTCCCCAGACCGAGTCGTCTCGCCTGCGCTGGCACTGCCGACGGATTGAGTCGATGGAATTTTGGTTCCCGTCATCGCCTTGATTCCCGTTCAAGCGTCGGCGCGGCGCGCGCCCGCGTCGAGACCGGCCTTGAGGCTTGCCTCGACGAATTCGTCGAGGTCGCCGTCCAGCACTTTCTGCGTGTCGCTGCGCTCGATGCCGGTGCGCAGGTCCTTGATGCGCGACTGGTCCAGCACGTAGTTGCGAATCTGGTTGCCCCAGCCGATGTCGGACTTGCCGGCCTCCACCGCATCCTTGGCGGCGTTGCGCCTGGCGACTTCCTGCTCATAGAGGCGCGCGCGCAGCATCTTCATGGCGCGATCGCGGTTGGCGTGCTGGCTGCGCTCGACCTGGCAGGCGACCACGATTCCGGAAGGCACGTGAGTGATGCGCACCGCGGATTCGGTCTTGTTGACGTGTTGGCCGCCGGCGCCGGAGGAGCGATAGACGTCGGTCTTGAGGTCGGCCGGATTGATGTCGATCTCGATGTCGTCGTCGACTTCCGGCGACACGAACACCGAGGTAAAGCTCGTATGGCGCCGGTTGTCCGAATCGAACGGCGACTTGCGCACCAGGCGGTGCACGCCGATCTCGGTCTTCAGCCAGCCGTAGGCGTGATCGCCCTCGACGCGGAAGGTCGCGCTCTTGATGCCGGCGACTTCGCCCGAGGAGACCTCCATCAGCTCGGTCCTCCAGCCGCGGGATTCCGCCCAGTGCAGGTACATGCGCAGCAGCATTTCCGCCCAGTCCTGCGCCTCGGTGCCGCCCGCACCGGCCTGGATGTCGACGAAGGCGTTGCAGGCGTCCATCTCGCCGGAAAACATGCGCCGGAACTCGAGCTCCTCCACGCGCCGCTCCAGCGCCGCCGCGTCGGCGTCCACCGCCAGCGCCGTGGCGTCGTCCTGCTCGGAGATGGCGAGCTCGAGCAGATCGCCGGCCTCGGCAAGATCGCCGCTCAGGCCGCGAATGCCCTCGACCACGCGCGCCAGGTCGGCGCGCTCCTTGCCCAGCGCCTGCGCGCGGGCCGGCTCGTCCCAGACGTCGGGGCTTTCCAGTTCGCGAGTGACTTCCTCCAGGCGCTCGGCCTTGGCATCGAAGTCAAAGATACCCCCTGAGCGACGCCACCCGATCGGCGAGATCGGCGAGGCGCGCATGGATCGGATTGGTTTCGATCATGGTGATTCTTCGCGACAAAAAAGGGTCGCAAAGCATAGCAAATCGCACGCTCATGCTGCACCGCCGCACACCTGCGGGAGAGCACGGGACACGAAGGCACGAAGAACACGAAGGAGAAGCAGGAGCCTTCCCCACGCAGGGCACAGAGGGCACGGAAAACACGCCTCCACCTCAGGCCACAAGGTGAGCGCGACGCTCCAACGCCGGTACCGACCGTTTGTCGTCGATCAGACGCTTGACCGACCGCCGCGACTGTGATACGGGTCGAAGCAGTCGTTTTGCAAAACGGAACTGCGATATGAAACGGATGGATTCGGTTTTTGTCAGCGCAGCGTTCACCGGCAAAGTGGCATCTGTGGCTGGCCACAGCTGCCACGTTCGAGAACTCGATCGTCAGGCACAATCATGGATTCCACTCGGTTGATCGCATTGATATTTGCAATTACCACATTAGGCTTGCCAGCGGCACAGCCGGTTGTGGCTGCTCCTCCGCCTTTTACCCAACTGGATGCATTCACCCTCGCCCATCCTGATCTTTACTGGCGCCGTCAGGGGAGCAGCGATTATGAGCGCGGCCGCTATCAGGAGGCCATGACCAAGTTTCTGCGTGCCGCGCGCTATGCGGACAAGCCGTCGCAGGCGATGATCGCGCAGATGCTCTGGAACGGCGATGGCGTCCCAGTGGATCGCGTCATGGGTTACGTGTGGGCCGATCTCGCCGCCGAGCGCGGTTATCCCGCCTTCATCGCCACCCGCGAGAGGCTCTGGCACGAACTCGATGCCCAGGAGCAGCGCGACGCGGCTGTCGCCGGGCAGGCCATCTTCGACGAGTATGCCGATCAAGCCGCCAAACGACGCGAGGAGGCGGCACTTCGCCTTTCCCGAAGCAAGATCACCGGCAGCCGCACGGGGCATGTGGGAACGCTCATCGTTCGCCAATACGTGCATGAAACCGGCAATATGGAAAGAACCGACGGCTCCCTGTACTACGCCGACAAGTACTGGAAACCCGAACCGTACTGGCAGTGGCAGGATAGCCTTTTCGAGAAGCTGCCCGAGGGCAAGGTTGAGGTGGGTCCGCTGCAGATCCCGGCCGAGCATTGAGGACGCCGACCGGACCAGAAAACATTGTAGACATGGTCCAGACGTGGACGAGCCCGCCTCTCCAAGGCCGCCTGCAGCTCTTCTACTGCTTCAATCCCGCGTCTGCAAGGAGGTCAAATCTTAGATTGCGGCCATCCATCAGCGGATCGTGGACTCGGGTGAACTCGTCGAAACGTACGGCGGTTCCGCCGCCCCCGCAGACATGCTCCCAGGCCATGTTGCCGAAGGGCAGGGTGGCTATCCAGCGGTGCAGCTCGAATCCAGAAAAATGGTTTCCTTGATGCAGGTGCATCCGGTTCCGAGGATGATCGTTGACAGGGAGGGTATTGTTCAGTGGATGCACGTGGCACCAGTAGAGGATGGCGTCGAGCAGACGCTCGATGATATATCGTCTATAGAACAATCTCATCTACTTCATGGAGATAATTGATATGAAGATTATTCCTATAAAAATAAAAAATATTGTCATTGGGACTGTTGTGGCGTTGTCGTTTGTCTATGGAATCGCACAAGCTTTCGCGTCAGTTCATGCGCCGCCACCTGGCTGCGTGCAATGCTTTGGATGCGGAGCGAACGGGGGCATGTGGCTAATCGGAGGCCCATGTATTTGCTGCGTCCCTCCAAGTAAATGATGAGTGGGACTTTTGTTTTCGAATAGGCACAAGGATGTGCTCCGACCCGTAAAGGGGCTTGTACTATTGCCATGCTTTTTTTACTATGAAACTCTCTGCAAGCAAATTCTCCATTATAATTGGCATCCTGGAATTGGTGTGTGGAATCTCTATGAAATACTCACTTGCCGCCGGACCCCAGCTGCCCTTCACGCAACGCGATTCATTTGTACGTTCGCATCCGGATCTTTATTGGCGGAACAGAGGAATAGCAGCTTACGAACAAAATCGTGCAACGGATGCAATCACTGCTTTTCGTCGTGCCGCACGCTATGCGGATAAACCGTCCCAAGCCATGATCGCGCAGATGCTCTGGGTCGGAGACGGGGTGCCGATGGACCGCGTGATGGGCTACGTGTGGGCGGACCTCGCCGCCGAGCGCGGCTATCCCGCCTTCATCGCCACCCGCGAAAAGTTTTGGCACGAACTCGACAGCGACGAGCAGCGCCAGGCAGTTGTGGCCGGCCAAGCAGTTTTCAATGAATATGGCGACGAGATCGCCAAGAAGCGCGAAGACAAGGCTCTGTTGTTGGCACGTCGGCAAATTACCGGTAGCCGTACCGGTCACGTTGGTACACTTATCGTCAGCCTGCGCCTCCCCAACGGGGATTTTGAAGCGGTTGACGGTGCTCTCTACTACGCCAACAAGTATTGGAAGCCAGAACAGTACTGGGAGTGGCAGGACAGCCTTTTCGAGAAGCTGCCCGAGGGCAAGGTTGAGGTGGGTCCGCTGCAGATCCCGCCCGAGCGTTGAGGACGCTGACCCATTCCAGTGCCTGATTGGCGCCGAACCTCAGGGTATCGCGCGATGATTTCCTTGGCGCCGATCTTGGTGTTGGTGACCAGGATCAGTTTGCCGCCCAGCCGGTTCAATGCAGTAGCGAGGAAGCGAGGCACCCAGTTTGTGTTCTCCGAAAGACGACGGTACCATAGCTTCGCTTCAAGAGAACGGATGTGCATCGTACTAGTCTGACTGAGAGAGGGTATTTTCATGAGACTTGTCTTGGTTATTCTGTGTCTTGTGGGGCTATCGCTTGCGAATGCGAGTGACAGAGCGGCTGCCTCAGGTGCGCCTAATGCAGCGAAGTATTTTCAAGTTCACTTCGATGTTGAGCGAGACGGAACCAGCGTCGGTACTTCTAGTGCCGTTGTAGAACGCGGAAAGGAAGCGAGCGTCCGATATCAGGAACCAGAGGGGGGTGCAGGGCTGAGGCTCGACTTCTCCGTTGATCCTCTGATAACAGAAACGGGTATCGGAACAGCTTACGTAAAAATGGTGGTATACGAGCTCAGTTCGGGCGCTTGGCAGTTGCTGGCCGAGCCATCGATACAAGCGTTTTTGGATGGCCGTGAAGCAGCGATTGACGTAGCGACTGAGGAACGAAGCACGGTTGTCAAGGTGCAAGTAGAAATTATGCCCGCCAATGTTCTGAGCGTTAAATTTGGCGGCAGCATTCCCGACGCAACGCAGGGCGGCGTCGATTCGTCATCTGGACCAAGCGCCTCACTCATGGGCGGAGGCGCGCCAAATTGCTGCACTGGCTTCTGTAAGCCCCCGCCGGGGACAATGACGTGTTGTGGTGCAATTTCCTGTTGTGCGTGTGGGGTTTGCTGTCAAGTACTTTAGGGCAGCGCTCAGCCTCTCTGACGAACGACTTGTCGGTAGCCGCACCGGCCATGTTGGCACACGTACCGTCAGTCAGTGCCTGCCCAACGCTGAGGGTTCCCCACTTTTCCTTCTGCCAAAACCAACGACTAGCAGGGTGCTGAAAAACCCGCCTTCCACTACAATCAGCCACCTTTACGGTTAGACGTGATCAACGATGCGCGGCACGGACCTTCGGCAGGACCAGTTGTTCAGCTACGTCTCCACTGAAGACCGGATTCCGCGGAACCATCCGCTGCGGAGCCTGCGTGTGGTGGTGGACTCGATCCTGGCAGCGATGAGCGATCAGTTCGAGCCTTTGTACTCGGATACCGGCCGGCCGTCGATACCGCCCGAGCAGTTGTTTCGCGCGCTGCTGCTGCAGATCTTGTTCACGGTGCGCAGCGAGCGGCAGCTGATGGAGCAGATGAACTACAACCTGCTGTTTCGCTGGTTCGTGGGGCTGACGACGGATCAGGCGGTGTGGGATGCGTCGACCTTCTCGGCCAACCGCGATTGGTTGCTCAATCAGGACATGGCGCGCGAGTTCTTCGATCAAGTGCTGGCCTTGGCCCAGTGGCAAGGCCTGACTTCCGACGAGCACTTCAGCGTGGATGGCACGCTGATCCAGGCTTGGGCCTCGCACAAGAGCTTCAAGCCCAAGGACGGCAGCGGCGAGCCACCGACTTCAGGCGGTCGCAACGCCGAGGTGGACTTCAAGGGCGAAAAGCGCAGCAACCAGACGCATGCATCGACCACCGATCCCGATGCTCGGCTGTATCGCAAGAGCGATGCCGCGCCGGCCGTGCTGGGCTATCTGGCCCACGGACTGATGGAGAATCGCAACGGTCTGTAGCTACCTAGCCATCGCGCGTTCTCCGCGTAGATCGCCTCTCGAGCTCGCGCTACGCGCACGTTCGACAACAGCCGGTCCAGGGCCTTCAGCGGCGCCCAGACGCGCTCGGCACCAGGCCAGGATCGCGCCAAATCCATCAGCACCAAGCGGCGACCGCGGACCAAGGCATCCACGCCGCGCAGCAGGACTCGCGCGGTATGCGTGTGGAGGGTCGACAGTGCATCAGGGATGCACTTGCGCAATACTTCGGAGGCGTGCACGGATGGGGTCTCCTGTCGGCCTTGATCACCTCAAGGATGCCTCATCCGTGTCACGCGCTCCACCAAAGCGACGCCAAGTCGTTGTTTCGGCAGACGGAAAAGTGGGGAAACCTCAGCCCCTGGAGCGAGCGCTTCCCGACGGTGGTCGCCGCTTGGCACCGTGCCTGGACACGCGTAGTGCCGTTCTTCGCGTTCTCGCCGGACGTGCGCCGGGTGATCTACACGACCAACGCGATCGAAAGCGTGCACGCGCGCCTGCGCAAGATCATCAAGACTCGCGGCCACTTTCCCAGCGACCAGGTGGCCACCAAGCTGATCTGGCTGGCCTTGCGCAACATCGCCGCAGAATGGAGCCGCACGACCCGCGAGTGGAAGGCGGCAATGAACCAGTTCGCGATACTCTACGAAGACCGGTTCACGCTCGCCCGCTGAAAAAGACGTCAGAATCCAACCGCTTCACACACAAAAAATCGGACACGCCCCACGCGGCCGCCGCCGAGCAGCAGGTCGCAGCGCCCCAACACTTCCGGGGCATGCACCTGTGCCCGTCGCAACAGGATCATGTTCATGCTGCGAGCATGCTGATTGGCGCGCCGCCGGCCAAGCGCATGTCGCCGAGCCGCCCGGGTAACCGTGCCGGTCCGGGGTTTTCCGGGCCGGCGCGGCGAGGTGAATACTCACGGGATCAGCGGCGGCGTGTCGTCCAGACCATCGGCGAAGATGCGGTCATCCCGCATGGAGGCCTCCTGGTTGGAAACGATGCTGCCGCCGTTGCACTTGTCGAGGGTCACCTTGCTCAGGAACACATCCGGACCGAACGCACCCTGGATCAGGTGGAAACCGACCTCGATCGGGGTATCTGGCGGCAACGGGAAATTGGCGCCAACCGGACCGCCGGAGTTATTGTCGTAAAGACTCCAGTAGTACGTCTGATTGCCACCCCATACAGCGAAGGATTCATCCATGTAGCGCAAGCCAGCCGCATCGACCGTGGTCCGCATGTACTCGGGCCCACCCTCGAATCCGGTCAGGCTGGTCGTGAAGGCGATGTCGTTCGCGTTGCAGCCGACGGAATCCAGCGAATGTACATGCCACTCCGGGCGCACGGTATCGCTGACGATGCTGCCGCCGTTGCACTTGTCGAGCACCAACTTGCGGCTGTACAGGATCGGTCCGCCGGCACCGTCGATCATTGCGAAATGGACGGTGATCGGTGTATCCGGCGGCAACGGGAACGACGCTGTGGTGGGTCCACCCGAGTTGTCGTCGAACAGGAACCAATCCCAGTTACCGTCGCCGAGCGGGCCCGCAAACTCCTGATCCATGTAGCGGTTGCCACCCGCATCGACCAGGGTGCGCCACACTTCGGTGCCCTGATAGCCGCTGACGCGGGCTGTGAATTGGGTGGACTCCGCCGCACAACCCACCGAAACCAGGGACAGTGCATCCCATTCCAGCATGCGCGTGTCGCTCTGGATGGTGCCGCCATTGCACTTGTCCAGCACCACCTGGCGGTGGAACACCACCGGCACCGAAGCACCCGCGGTCATCACATACTCGAAATCGATGGTGATCGGCGTGTCGGGGGGCAGCGGGAACGACGCCGTGACCGGACCACCGGTGTCTTTGTCATAAAGGCGCCAAGGCCAGCTGCCGTCCGAAGCGGGCCACGCAACGGTCTCGTTCATGTAGCGTTTGCCGGCCGCTGTGACCTTGGTGTTCCAGTATTCGGCACCGGTGGTGCCGCTGATCGCAACGGTGAATTTCGTTTCGTTGGCATTGCAGCCCACGGCATCGAGTGAAGTCACATCCCACGTCAACGGCCCGGCGCTGGGCATGAGCTTGAGCTTGAGCTCCTGCGCGCCATTGAGGTTGTCGGCTGGCGCGGCCGGTGCGGCCGGGGCAAAACCCGCCAGCGCGGCGAACAGCGAGGCGGTGCATGAGAATAGGAAAAATCGAGTTGCCGTCATCATGAAACCCCCACGATTTCCGCGATCCGATCTGCGACAGTATACGCGGGGTTCGGCAACTTACAACGCGCCACACTTTTCGAGAAGCTGCCCGAGGGCAAGGTTGAGGTGGGTCCGCTGCAGATTCCGCCCGAGCGTTGACAGACGCCGACCGGATCGGAAAACGTCGGGGATATGGCCCCGACGTGGACGAGCCGGCATGGCTCGACCCGCTTGGCCGACGATCTCGCTTTGTGTGCGCTTCCCTTACGCGGGTTCGATCTGTCGCACCAGGAGCTGCAGCGATTCGCGGCCATTCCACTCGTTGAGGTCGAGGTGGAACAGCGCGCGCAGGCGCGGCGGGGGCGGGCCCTGTTCCGCGCCGCCGAAGACGATGGCGTTGACCGGCGCCCTGGCGGCTGGCTGCAGCCTGAGCTTGAGGTGACGTTCGCCCACCATGCGCCAGGATTCGACCGCGAAGGCATTGTCGAAGGCGGGTTCCTCGAAGCCCTGCCCCCACGGTCCGCCGTAGCGGAGCGCGCGCGCGGCCTCGACCGAAAAGTCGCCCGGCGCGAGCTCGCCATCGCTCCAGACGAAACGCTCCAGCGCGGGCGGATCGATCCGTCGCCGCGCGACGGCGTCGAACTCGGCGGCAAACTCCGCCAGGCGCTGTGGGGCCAGGCTGAGCCCGGCGGCCATCGCGTGTCCGCCAAAGCGCAGGATCAGCCCAGGCTTGCGGGCATCGACTTCAGCCAGCGCATCGCGGAGGTGGAAGCCCGGAATCGAGCGCGCCGAGCCGCGCAGCTCGCCGCCGTGCCCGTCCGCGGGCGCGCAGGCGACCACCGGGCGGTGCAGGCGCTCCTTGAGCCGGGAAGCGACCAAGCCCACCACGCCGGGGTGCCAGCCGGCTTCGTGGAGCACGATGCCGTACGGCAGCGCGGCGCCGTCGGCGCGCGCCAGCACCGCGGCAACCAGGCTTTCCGCCTGCTCCACCATGCTCGCCTGCAGCTCCTGGCGCTCGGCGTTGATGCGCGAGAGCTCGGCGGCCAGCGCATCGGCCGGCTCGGCAGCGTCGCTCAGCAGGCACTCGATGCCGAGGCCCATGTCTTCGAGCCGCCCTGCCGCGTTGATGCGCGGAGCGAGCGCGAAGCCGAGATCGCTCGCCACCGCGCGGGCGGGATCGCGACGGGCCGCGCGGAACAGCGCAGCGATGCCGGGTACACAGCGCCCGGCGCGAATGCGGCGCAGGCCTGCCTCGACCAGGATGCGGTTATTGGCGTCGAGCGGCACCAGGTCGGCCACCGTGCCGAGCGCCACCAGATCGAGCAGCGCGCCTAGGTCCGGGCGCGGCCCGGCGGCGCCGAAGAGCCGCGCGCGCAGCGCCAGCAGCAGATAGAACATGACGCCGACGCCCGCCAGCGCCTTGCTCGGAAACGCATCTCCCGGGCAGTTGGGATTGACGATCGCGAGCGCGGGCGGCAGTTCCGCGCCGGGCAGGTGGTGATCGGTCACCACCACGTCGATGCCGCGAGCGCGCGCCGCGGCGACCCCGGCGTGGCTGGCGATGCCGTTGTCGACGGTCAGGATCAGATCGGGGCGCTCGGTCGCGGCCAGCGATTCGACCAGGGCGACGGACAGGCCGTAGCCCTCGCGGGCGCGGTTGGGCACGCGATAGCCGACTTGGCGCGCGCCCAGCAGGCGCAGGCCACGCACGGCGAGCGCGGTACCGGTGGCGCCATCGGCGTCGAAGTCGCCGACCACGCAAATTTTTCGATCGGCACGGATCGCCGCCTCGAGGACGCTGCAGGCGCGATCGAGGCCGCCCAGCGCGTCGGGCGGCGCGAGGCCCGCCAGGCGCGCGGCGGCGGACTCGCCAGGGCAAAGCCCGCGCGCGGCATACACGCGGGCCAGCAGCGGGTGCAGCTCGTTGGGCCAGGTACCGGGCGCCGCTGCGGCTTGGCGCCGACGGATGGGCAACGCGCTCATGCGCGCCGGCCGCCGGCGCTCATTGCGCGTAGCGGACGGCGACGATCTCGTAGCTGCGGCTGCCGTTCGGCGCCTGAAACTCGAAGCTCTCGCCTTCGTTCTTGCCGATCAGGACGCGTGCGAAGGGTGACGACACCGAGATCAGCTTCTGCTTGATGTCGGCCTCGAGGTCGCCGACGATCTGGTAGCGCAGCTCTTCGCCGGAGTCCTCGTCGACCAGCTCGACGGTGGCGCCGAATACGATGCGCTTGCCGGCGTTGAGGCGCGACACGTCGATCACGTTGGCGGTCGACAGCGCGGCCTCGAGTTCGCCGATGCGCCCTTCGATGAAGCCCTGCATCTCGCGGGCGGCGTGATATTCGGCGTTTTCCTTGAGGTCGCCGTGGGCGCGCGCCTCGGCGATGGCGGCGATGATTCGCGGCCGCTCCACGCTCTTCAGCCGCTCGACTTCGGCGCGCAGGCGCTCGGCGCCCTTGCTCGTCATGGGCGGACGGTTGTTCATGCCAGCTCCCGGTGCAGTTCCTGCAGGCTGTGGACCTCGCCGCCGTCGCGGAAGTCGAGCGAATGCAGCAGCACCCGCGCGCCGTTCACGGTGGTCGAATAGGTCACGCGCTGCTGCAGCGCCTCGCGACGAATGGAGAAGGAATCGGCGATCGCCTGCTTGCCTTCGGTGGTGTTGACGATGAAGGCGATTTCGCCGTTCTTGATCATGTCGACGATGTGCGGGCGACCTTCGCGCACCTTGTTGACGCGCTCGCAGGCGATGCCGCGTTGCTCCAGATAGGCGTGGGTGCCGCCGGTGGCGACGATCGAGAAACCGCGTCGCAGCAGCTCGCTCGCGATTGGCACCAGCTGCTCCTTGTCGGCATTGCGTACCGAGAGAAACGCCTTGCCGGCGCTTGGCGCAGCGATGCCGGCAGCCTCGTGGGCGCGAGCGAAGGCGGCACCAAAGCTCCGCCCGACGCCCATCACCTCGCCGGTCGAGCGCATTTCGGGGCCGAGGATCGGGTCGACGTTCTGGAACTTGAGGAAGGGGAACACCGCCTCCTTGACCGACCAGTAGGAAGGTACGACCTCGCGCGTGGCGCCCTGTTCGGCGAGGCGGCGCCCGGTCATGCAGCGCGCGGCAATCTTCGCCAGCGGCACTCCGGTGGCTTTCGATACGAAGGGCACGGTCCGCGAAGCGCGCGGGTTGACTTCGAGGATATAGATGGTCTCGCCCTGCACCGCGAACTGGGTATTCATGAGCCCGACCACCTTGAGCTCGCGCGCCAGCAGCGTCACCTGGCGGCGCAGCTCGGTCTGCACCGTCGGGCTCAGCGAATACGGCGGCAGCGAGCAGGACGAATCACCCGAATGCACACCGGCCTCCTCGATGTGCTCCATCACGCCGCCGATCAGCACCTCACCGTCGAGATCGGCGATGACGTCGACGTCGACTTCGCCTGCGTGGTCCAGAAAGCGATCGAGCAGCACGGGAGAAGCTTCCGACACCCGCACCGCCTCGCGGATGTAGCGCGAGAGGTCGGCGTCGTCGTGCACGATCTCCATCGCGCGGCCGCCCAGCACGTAGCTCGGCCGCACCACCAGCGGATAGCCGATCTCGCGCGCCAGAGCCAGGGCTTCGTCCACCGTGTGGGCGATGCGGTTGGGCGGCTGGCGCAGGCCGAGGCGCTCGATCAGGCGCTGGAAGCGCTCGCGATCTTCAGCCAGGTCGATCGAGTCCGGGCTGGTGCCGATGATCGGCACGCCGGCCGCCTCCAGCGCGCGCGCGAGCTTGAGCGGCGTCTGCCCTCCGTACTGCACGATGACGCCGCGCGGCTGCTCCCTGGCGACGATCTCGAGCACGTCCTCGAGCGTCAGCGGCTCGAAGTAGAGGCGATCCGAAGTGTCGTAGTCGGTCGACACGGTTTCCGGATTGCAGTTGACCATGATGGTCTCGTAGCCGTCCTCGCGCAGCGCCAGCGCGGCGTGCACGCAGCAGTAGTCGAACTCGATGCCCTGACCGATGCGGTTGGGGCCGCCGCCCAGCACCATGATCTTGTCGCGCGCGCTCGGCTCGGCCTCGCACTCCTCCTCGTAGGTGGAATACAGATAGGCGGTAGTGGTCGCGAACTCGGCGGCGCAGGAGTCGACCCGCTTGTAAACCGGGTGCAGCTTGAAGGCGCGGCGCAGCGCGCGCACCGCGTTCTCGTCGGTATCGAGCAGCTCCGCCATGCGGGCGTCGGAAAAGCCTTTGCGCTTGAGCTCGAGCATGCGCGCAGCATCGAGCGCGGCAAGCCCGCCGGCAGCCAGCGCCGCTTCGCTCGAAATCAGATCCTCGATTTGCGCCAGGAACCAGGGATCGATCCAGGTCAGGGCATGGATTTCCTCGCGCTGAAATCCGGCACGGAAGGCGTCGGCGACGTAGAACAGACGCTCCGGGCCCGGCTCGCGCAGCTCCCGGCGCAAGCGCACCAGGTCATCCTCGGAGTCGAGATCGAGACCGGTCGGATTGAGGCCATTGTGGCCGGTCTCGAGACCGCGCAGCGCCTTCTGCAGCGATTCCTGAAAGGTACGACCAATCGCCATCACCTCGCCCACCGATTTCATCTGGGTGGTCAGGCGCGAATCGGTGGTCGGAAACTTCTCGAAGGCGAAGCGCGGCACCTTGGTGACCACGTAGTCGATCGCCGGCTCGAACGAAGCCGGGGTCTTGCCGCCGGTGATTTCGTTGCGCAGCTCGTCGAGGGTGTAGCCGACCGCGAGCTTGGCCGCGATCTTGGCGATCGGAAAACCGGTTGCCTTGGAGGCCAGCGCCGAGGAGCGCGACACCCGCGGGTTCATCTCGATCACCACCAGGCGCCCGTCCTCGGGATTGATCGCGAACTGCACGTTGGAGCCGCCGGTATCGACGCCGATCTTGCGCAGGATCGCGATCGAGGCGTCGCGCATGCGCTGGTATTCGCGATCGGTCAGGGTCAGCGCGGGCGCCACCGTGATCGAATCACCGGTGTGCACGCCCATCGGGTCGAAGTTCTCGATCGAGCAGACGATGATGCAG
>CAZORA010000041.1:0-22251 GCA_964582225.1 uncultured Dokdonella sp.
CTTCGAGCATAGGCGGATCAAGTACTTACGGGATTAGCTGCGGAACTTGGGGTGTATGGACTCCTCCGTCAACCCCTGACGGCAGGATATGCGGTCGAGGTGGGGCGGGCAGCGCGGGGTGCGGGGGCGGCGTCAGTCGCGGCGTTTGCGGAATTCGCGGCGCGCTTCGCGCAGGGCCAGCAGGCGCTCGCGGAAGCGGCCTTCGACGCCGCGTTCGGTCGGCTCGTAGAAGCACTGCCCGAGCAGGGCGTCGGGCAGGCACTGCTGATCGAGCGCGACGCCGCCTTCAACGTCGTGGTCGTACTGGTAGCCCTTGGCGTAGCCCAGCTCGCGCATCAGCTTGGTGGGCGCGTTGCGCAAGTGCAGCGGTACTTCGAGCGTGCCGCTCTCGCGGACCGTCCGGCGCACCGCGCCAAGGCTCACGTAGGCAGCGTTGCTCTTCGGCGTGATGGCCAGATACAGCACGGCTTCCGCCAGCGCCAGATCGCCCTCAGGGCTGCCGAGGCGCTCGTAGGTTTCCCAGGCGTCGAGCGCCATGCGCCAGGCGCGCGGATCGGCGAGGCCGGCGTCCTCGATCGCCATGCGGGTGATGCGTCGCGCCAGGTAGCTCGGGTCGCAGCCGCCGTCGAGCATGCGCGCGAACCAGTACAGGGCGGCGTCCGGATCGGACGAGCGCACCGACTTGTGCAGCGCAGAAATCTGGTCGTAGAACTGCTCGCCGCCCTTGTCGAAGCGGCGCGTACGGTCGGCCAGAACCTGCGCGATGGTGGCTTCGTCGATGCGGCCGTCGCGGGCGAGGCCGGCGGCGATTTCGAGGAAGGTGAGCGCGCGGCGCACGTCGCCGTCGGCCGCCGCGGCGAGGGTTTCGAGCACGGCGACGTCGATCGAGAGCCCCTGCCCGCCCAGACCGCGCTTTTCGTCGGCCAGGGCGCGCTGCAGCGCGGCGACGATCGCCGCTGCGGGCACCGCATCCATGACGTGCACGCGACAGCGCGAGAGCAGCGCGGAGTTGAGCTCGAAGGAGGGATTCTCGGTGGTGGCGCCGACGAACACGATGACGCCGCGCTCGATGTGCGGCAGGAAGGCGTCCTGTTGCAGCTTGTTGAAGCGGTGCACCTCGTCGACGAACAGCACGGTGCGCACGCCTCCCGCGTAGCGCGCCTCGGCTTCGGCGAGCGCGGCGCGCACGTCCGGCAGGCCGGCCAGCACCGCGGAAATCGCGCGAAACTCGGCCTGCGCGTAGCACGCGAGCAGCAGCGCCAGGGTGGTCTTGCCGCAGCCCGGTGGTCCCCACAGGATCATCGAGTGCACGCGACCTTCTTCGATCGCGCGGCGCAGCGCGGTGCCCGGCCCGAGCAGGCGCTCCTGTCCGACGATCTCGTCGAGCGTTTGCGGGCGCATGCGCTCGGCGAGCGGCTTGAGCTCGTCCGGCCCGCCGAAGAGGTCGGCAGCGCCGAGGCTGGGCTTGCGTCTGGACATCGCGGCATCATACGGCAGGCTCCGCACACCGGCCCGCGGGCAAATGCGCGACAATTGGCGGTCCGCCGATCGCGGCCAGCCGATGAACTATCGCCACGCCTTTCACGCCGGCAACTTCGCCGACGTCTTCAAGCACTGCCTGCTGCTCGCCCTGCTCGAATCGCTACGCCGGAAACCGGCGCCGTTCGCTTTCGTCGACACGCACGCCGGGCGCGGCGACTATGACCTGGGCGGCACGGAAGCAAACCGCAGCGGCGAGTGGCGCGAAGGCGTGGCGCGGCTGCTCGGCGCAAACGCGCTGCCCGCGCCGCTGGGCGCCTATGTCACCCTGCTGCGTGAACACGACGGCAGCGACGGCGGCGCGCTGCGCCGCTATCCCGGCTCGCCGCGGATCGCCGCAAGCCTGCTGCGCGCGGGCGATGCGGCGATCCTCTGCGAGCTCGAACCCGGCGAAGCGGCGGCCCTGCGGCGGCTGTTCGCGGGCGACCGGCGCGTGCACGTGCACCAGCGCGACGGCTATGCGGCGCTCGGCGCCCTGCTGCCACCGGCGCAGAAGCGCGGCCTGGTGCTGATCGACCCGCCCTATGAAGCGCAGCTCGACGAATTCGGGCGCATCCAGAGCGCACTCTCGGTCGCCCTGCGGCGCTGGCCGCAGGCGATTTATGCGATCTGGTATCCAATCAAGCGCGAAGCCGAGCTGCAGCCTTTCCTGCGCTGGCTCGCGGCTTCGACCGCAAACTCGATCGCGCTCGAGCTGCTGATCCACGCGGCCAATTCGTCGCTGCGCCTGAATGGCTCCGGCATGGCAATCATCAATCCACCCTGGCGACTCGCCGAGGCCGCGGCGGGCTGGCTGCCGCGACTGCACCGCCTGCTGTCGCCGCAGGGCGCGGGCGGCACGCGAGTTCTGCGGCTCTCCGGCGAGACGGCCCCCAGCGCGGCCTCAGCCACGCGATAGGCGGGCTTGAAGTCCTGACCCGAGCCGGAACGGCGCTGCGGTCGTGGGGGTCCGGTCGCGGCTGCCGCCGCTCCTACAGCTCGAACTGCTCGTTGAGGATGCGCTCTTCGAGGTTGTGCTCGGGGTCGAACAGCAGGGTCATGGACTGTTCGCCGGTTTCGCGCACGCGCACTTCCAGCACGTCGCGCACTTCGTGGGAATCGGCGGTGGCGCTGACCGGCCGCTTGTAGGGGTCGAGCACTTCGAAGCGGAACTCGGTCACGGCCGGCAGAATGGCGCCGCGCCAGCGGCGCGGGCGGAAGGGGCTGATCGGGGTCAGCGCCAGCAGGTTGCAGCCGAAGGGCAGGATCGGGCCGAAGGCGGACAGGTTGTAGGCGGTGGAGCCCGCCGGGGTGGAGACCAGCACGCCGTCGCAGATCAGCTCTTCGATCTTGCTGACGCCGTTGAGGATCACCCGCAGGTGCGCGGCCTGCTTGGTCTGGCGCAGCAGCGAGACTTCGTTGAAGGCAAGTGCGGTCGCCTGCGCGCCGGATTCGGTGAGCACGTCCATGCGCAGCGGGCGCAGCACGGTCGGTTGCGCGCGGGCGAGGCGCTCGTCGAGGTCGTCGAAGTGCTGCTGGTTCATCAGAAACCCGATCGAGCCGAGCTTCATGCCGTAGACCGGCAGCGAGTGCGCCATGTGCCGGTGCAAGGTGCGCAGCATGAATCCGTCGCCGCCAAGAGCGACGATCACCTCGGCCTCTTCCAGCGCGACTTCGCCGTAGCGGGCAGCAAGCTCGGCTCGCGCCCGCTGAGCTTCGTCGATCTGGCTGGCGACGAAAGCGATCCGCATGTGCTCAGCCGCCGCGCCGCCGCGCAACGAGGCGCTGCGAGCAGTACGTCGAAAGGGGTCGATGCAGGCTCACGGCGCCTCCGTCCGTCAGCCCGCCTTGACCACTGCGTGCACCAGCTGCGCGACCCGGCGCAGGGCGACCGACGCGACCGGGTAGTCGACTTCCTGATTGCGGATCTCCGCCAGCATGTCGAGCGTGAAGCGCAGTGCCGGATCGTCGCGTTCGAGCCAGGCCGCGACCGGATCGCTCGCGTCGGCCGGAGCTGCCGTGAGGATCTGCGCCACCAGCGCGCGCTGCTGCGAGGCCAACTCGTCGCGCAGCGAACCGCGGGCTTGCGCGTGCCAGCCACTCTCCACCGGCAGACTCTCGATGCGCTGGCGCAGATCGTCGATGTCGAGGGCATGGCCAAGCTCATAGAAGGCCGCCGCGACGAGGATGATCGGCCGCTGCGTGTCTTCCGCGACCTCGATCATGTCGAAGGCAGCGCCGAGCTCCGGCAGGGCCGCCAGCCGAACGGCCAGCGCCTCCGGCACGCCCTGCGCGCTCCAACGCGCCTGAGCCTCCGCGTGCGCGGCCTGGCCAGGGGCGCTTAGTGCGGCCGGCAGCGCCTTGCGCAGCTCGGCGGCGCCCGGCGCGTAGCGGGTGACCAGCGCGGCAATGTCGAGTTCCGCGCCGTGGTGGTTCAGCAGCCAGCGGGTCAGATTGCGCTGCAGGTCCCAAATCCTGAGCAGCGCCTCGATCTGCACCGACTCGGCGATCTTGCCGTCGAGCGCTTCGATCTCGCTCCACAGCGCGCGGCTGTCGAGCACTTCGCGCACGGTGGTGTAGGCCTTGGCCACCGCCGCCGGAGTCTGCCCGGTGTCCTCGCGCATGCGCAGCACGAAGGTCGCGTCCATGCGGTTCACGATCGAGTTGGTGACGATGGTGGCGATGATTTCGCGCTTCAGGTGGTGGCGCTGCATGTTGGCGGCGAAGCTCTGCTGCAGCGGATGCGGGAAGTAGCGCACCAGTTCCTTCGACAGATAGGGGTCCTCCGGCACGTCCGAATGCACCAGCTGCTCGAAGAGCTCGAGCTTGGAGTAGGACAGCAGGATCGCAAGCTCCGGTCGGGTCAGGCCCTGATGACGCGCCTTGCGTTCTTCGATTTCGGCCGCGGAGGGCAGCGACTCGATTTGCCGATCGAGGTGTCCTTCCGCTTCCAGAACCTTGATGAAATGCGCGTTGGCACCCATGCGCTCCGGCGCCAGATGCTCCATCAAGGTCAGCGCCTGGTTCTGCCGGTAGTTGTCCGCCAGCACCAGCCGCTCCACCTCCGCGGTCATCTCCTTCAGCAGGATGTTGCGCTTTTCCAGGTCGAGTTCGCCGCGCTGGATGGCATCGCTGAACAGGATCTTGATGTTGACCTCATGGTCGGAAGTGTCGACGCCCGCCGAGTTGTCGATGAAATCCGTGTTGAGGATCACCCCGTTCAGCGCAGCCTCGATGCGACCTTTCTGGGTGAAGCCGAGATTGCCGCCCTCGCCCACCACCTTGCAGCGCAGCTCACCGCCGTTGACGCGCAGGCCATTATTGGCGCGGTCGCCGACGTCTGCGTTGCTCTCGCTGGAGGCCTTGACGTAGGTACCGATGCCGCCGTTCCAGAGCAAATCGACCGGCGCACGCAGCACGGCACTGATCAGCTCGGTGGGCGACAGCGCCTCGACGCCGGCGTCGACGTCGAGCGCTTCGCGCATCTCCGGCGTGATCGCGACCGACTTCAGGTCGCGCGCGAACACGCCGCCACCCTTGGAAATCAGCTTGGCGTCATAGTCGGCCCAGGACGAGCGCGGCAACCGGAACAGGCGTTCGCGCTCGACGTAAGACGCCGCCGCGTCGGGATTCGGATCGACGAACACGTGGCGGTGATCGAAGGCGGCGACCAGACGAATGTGGCGCGAGCGCAGCATGCCGTTGCCGAACACGTCGCCCGACATGTCGCCGATGCCGACCGCGCGGAAGTCTTCGCTCTGCGCGTCGTGGCCGAGCGAGCGGAAGTGTCGCTTCACCGACTCCCAGGCGCCCTTGGCAGTGATGCCCATGCCCTTGTGATCGTAGCCGGCCGAGCCGCCCGAGGCGAAAGCGTCAGCGAGCCAGTAGCCGTGCGCGGCACTGATCGAGTTGGCGATGTCGGAGAAGCGCGCGGTGCCCTTGTCCGCCGCCACCACCAGGTAGGGATCGTCGCCGTCGCGGCGCACCACCCGCGCAGGGTGTACCACCTTGCCGTCGACCAGGTTGTCGGTGATATCGAGCATGCCGTCGATGAACATCTTGTAGCAGGCGATGCCTTCAGCCTGCAGCGCGTCGCGGTCGCCGACCGGCGGCCGCTTGACGTAGAAGCCGCCCTTGGAGCCGACCGGGACGATCACGGTGTTCTTGACCATCTGCGCCTTGACCAGGCCCAGCACTTCGGTGCGGAAATCCTCGCGCCGGTCCGACCAGCGCAGGCCGCCGCGGGCCACCGCGCCGAAGCGCAGGTGCACGGCCTCGACCCGCGGCGCGTAGACGAAAATCTCTCGATAGGGCACCGGCCGCGGCAGATCGGCGATCTTCCCGGGGTCGAACTTGTAGCTGATGTAATGCGCCGGCGCGCCCTCGTGCAGCTGGTAGTAGCTGGTGCGCAAGGTGGCGCCGATCACGCCCAACCAGGCGCGCAGGATGCGGTCCTCGTCGAGGCTGCGCACCTGCCCGAGCAGGAACTTGATCGCGCCGGTCAGGTTTGCGACCTGGTCGGCGCGTGGGGCCGCGCGGGCAGCCGCGAGGCGCTCGATGAATGTCGGATCGGAGGCGATCGACTTTTCGTCGACCAGCAGCTTCAGGGCGTGCGACAGGCATTCCCCCGCGCTTGCCGCGGCGCCCGCTTCCGTCTGGTCGCGGTGCGGATCGAAGGCCGCTTCGAACAGTTCCACCAGCAACCGCGCGATCGCCGGGTAGTGGTTGAGCGTGGCTTCCATGTAGCTTTGCGAAAAGGGCACCCCGGTCTGCAGCAGGTACTTGCAGTAGCCGCGCAGCATCGCAATTTGGCGCCAGTCGAGTCGCGCCGACAGCAGCAGCTTGTTGAAGGCATCGTTTTCCGCGTCGCCGCGCCAGATGCAGGCGAAGGCTTGCTGGAATGCCTCATGTACCTGCTCGACGCCGAACGGACAGGCCACCGCGGGCTGCACGGTGATGTCCTGGATGTAGACCAGCCCTCCCTCGAGCTTCATGTCGTAAAGCTGCTCGGCCAGCACGCGCAGGCCCATGTTCTCGAGCAGCGGGATGATGTCGGACAGGATCAGGTCGGCGCCGCGACGAAACACCTTGAAATGCAGGGTGTCAGGGCGGCTCAGCGACGGGTAGAGATCGAGACGGATGTCGTCCGAGTCGGTCAGGCTCGCGGCGAGCTCGACGTCGACCACCGCGCGGCGCGGCGTGACCTCTTCGATGTAGCCCGCCGGCAGCGCGCGACCGTAGCGCGCCGCCAGGTCGAGGCCGGCCTCCTCGCCATGGCGCGCGATCAGCGCCTCACGCAGCTCGTCTTGCCAGTTGCGAACCAAGTGTGCGAGCCGCGATTCGAGCTCGCCGACGTCGTACTGGACGCGCTCGCCCCCGCGCGGACGCACCAGCAGATGCAGGCTGGCCAGCGGCGATTCGCCAACCTGGATCGTGGAATCCACGCGCTCGCCGTGCAGGGCTTCCTTGAGGGTGGCCTCGATGCGGCTGCGCACGTTCTCGCTGAAGCGATCGCGTGGCATGTAGACGAGGCAGGAATGAAAGCGCCCATACTTGTCCGAGCGCAAAAACAGCCGCGTGCGCGGACGTTCGCGCAGGGCCACGATGCCGCTGGCGATGTCATAGAGTTCGTCTTCGCTGCCCTGGAACAGCTCATCGCGCGGCAGCGCCTCGATCACGTGGCGCAGAGTCTTGCCGGTGTGCGAGTCGTGGCGCAGGCCCGAGCGGCGCAGCACGGCCGCGACCTTGCGTCGTACCAGCGGCACGTCCTGCGGACGCAGCATGTAGGCGCTGCTGGTGAACAGGCCGAGAAAGCGCTGCTCGCGAACCGGCACGCCCTCTTCGTTGAAGCCGAGCACGCCGATGTAATCCATGTAACCCGGTCGGTGCACGCTGGCGCGTGCGTTGGTCTTGGTGACGATGATGGCGTCCATGGCGCCGGAGTGCGGCAGGCTGGTGGCGACCAGGCTGCGCAGCGAACGCGGGGCCATCGCGCGTTCGGAGCCGCGCAGGATACCGAGGCCAGAGTCCGGCAGCGCCTGCAGCACCTGATCGTTGCCGGATTGGATCACCTCGTATTCGCGATAGCCGAGGAAAGTGAAGTTGTCATCGCCCAGCCAGCGCAGGAAGGCCTGAGCCTCAGCGACGCCTTCGCCGTCGATCGGCAGCTTGCGATCAGCCAGCTCATCGGCCAGCTCGAGCACCCGCGCGCGCATGGATTCCCAGTCACCGACGCTGGCGCGCACGTCCTCCAGCGCCGTCACCAGTGCGCGCTCGAGCGATTCGAGCGCGGCGCCATCGGCAACCCGCTCGATTTCCAGGTACATGACCGATTCCGCCTGACCGACCGCGGCGTCCGCGCTACCGAGTCCCGTCAACCGCCCGTTGGCGTCGCGCTCCACGCGAAACACCGGGTGGATGATGCCGTGCAGCTGCAGCCCGGCCTTGCGAACCGCCATGCTGACCGAATCGACCAGAAACGGCATGTCGTCGGTGACGATTTCGATGATCGTGCGCGGCGCGGAGGCGTCGCGACGCGCAGCAGGCTCATTTTGCACGCGTACCTTGGCGCGCCCGGCTTGACGCTCGGAGGCGAACTGGCGCATCTCGCCGGCAAGCGCCGCCCATGCGGCGGCGCCCCGCAGCTCGAGATCCTCGACCGCTACGCGACCGAGAAACTCCCGCGTGAAGTGACGCAGGTGCTCACGCTCAGTACCGCTCAGCTGCTCGGCCTGACAAGCGAGAATGGCCTCGATGAGCGGTGCCGATGCGGCATCTTGTTGATTCATGATGGGGTCCGCCAAGAAGGAAGATGACGAGGGAATGACAAAAGCGCAAGGATACGCTGCGCTGCCTGGCTTATCCATCGTGTGCGGCCCACTGCGCACCGCCCGCACGGAATCGCACACTCTTTGTGATGACTTTCCACCCGCGCGAGCCCACGCGAAGGCGATCAGAATCTGGCGCCGGCTTCGAGGTCGGGCCGCTGACTTTGTATACCGGACAGTATAGAATTGCCGGCTTTGCTCATGTGGCGACGCAACATGGGCGGACGCGGCCATTCAGGCTCTGCGCCGCACGACAGGCCCACAGGGTGACCGCGTCCGCCTGCCCATGAGTCGCTCCAGCCTCACTGCATCGTCATTCCGACAGGAATTGCTCACCATGAATTCGCTGCGTGCTCTGCGCTTCGCGGGCCTCCTCACCGTTGTCGCCCTCGCGGCGGGCTGCGGCAGGTCCGCCGACACCCCGAAACAGCAATCGGTGCCCGAAGTGAGCGTGCAGACGCTCGCCGCGCAAACCGCGCCGCTCGAGCGCTCGCTGGTGGGTCGCCTGTCGGCCTACCGCTCCGCCGACGTTCGCGCGCGCGTGGCAGGCGTACTGCTGAAGCGCAGCTTCGTCGAGGGCAGCGACGTCGCCGCCGGACAGTCGCTGTTCCAGATCGACCCGGCGCCGCTGCGCGCGACGCTGAATGCGCGGCTGGCGGATCTCGCCGCGGCCGAAGCCACCTACACCAACAACCGCCTGGCCGCCGAGCGCGCCCGCTCGGTCGGCGAGCAGGGGCTGCTGTCACGCGCCGCGGTGGACGCCGCCGAGGCCGCCGAGCGCACCGCCGCGGCCGCCGTCAAGCAGGCTCGCGCCAATGTCGAGAGTGCCGAAATCAATCTCGGCTACGCCAACGTCACTTCACCGATCAGCGGCCGCGCCGGACGACAGCAGGTCACCGAGGGAGCCCTGGTGGGCGAGAGCGGCGCGACCCTTCTGACCACGGTCGAGCAGATCGACCCGCTCTACGTCAACTTCAGCATGAGCGTGGTCGACATCGAAGCCATGCGTCAGGCGAGCACGGCCGGTGTGGCTACGTTGGCCGACGGCAGCCGCGCCACGGTGCGCATTCGCCTGCCCGACGGCAGCGACTATTCGAGTCCCGGCACGCTCGATTTTTCCGACGCAGCGGTCGACCCGGCGACCGGTGCGGTGGCGCTGCGGGCGCTGGTGCCGAACCCCGACCATGTCTTGCTCCCCGGCATGTATGTCAACCTGACCGCCGTGCTCGGCCAGCGCCACCAGGTTTACTTGGTGCCGCAGCGCGCGCTGCAGCGCGACGCCATCGGCGCGTTCCTGCTCGCCGTGGGCGAGGACGGCCTGGTGGCACGCAAGAACGTCGAAACCGACGGCACGATCGAGGGCAACTGGGTCGTCACCAGTGGACTGGTGGCCGGCGAGCGCATCATCGTTTCCGGCCTGCAGCACGCCAAGGTGGGCGCGCCGGCGAAGGCGGTACCGCTTGCGCCCTCCGCCGCGCCAGCGGACTCCGGTGCCGGCGTCGCCGCGAACTAGGAGGCACGCATGGCCAGATTCTTCATCGACCACCCGGTGTTCGCCTGGGTGATTGCGATCCTGATCTCGCTGGCCGGCGTGATCTCGATCCTGAACCTGGGCGTCGAGTCCTATCCGAACGTGGTGCCGCCGCAGGTGACGGTGAACGCAAGCTACCCGGGCGCCAGCGCCGACACCACGGAAAAGACGGTCACCCAGGTGATCGAGCAGCAGCTGACCGGCATCGACCACCTGCTCTACTTCAGCTCCAGCTCGAGCTCGAGCGGCCGTGCCAGCATCACCCTGACCTTCGAAACCGGCACCGACCCGGACATCGCCCAGGTGCAGGTACAAAACAAGGTGGCGCTGGCGACGCCGCGGCTGCCGAGCGAGGTCGTACAACAGGGCGTGGTGGTGGCCAAGGCCAATGCCGGCTTCCTGATGGTGATCGCGCTGCGCTCGGACAACCCGTCGATCGACCGCGCAGCGCTCAACGATATCGTCGGTTCGCGGGTCATCGACCAGATCTCGCGCGTGCCGGGCGTCGGCTCGACGCGTCAGTTCGGCTCCGAGTACGCGATGAACATCTGGCTCGACCCGGACAAGCTGCACGGCTACGGCCTGGCCGCCAGCGACGTGCTGAGCGCGGTGCGCGGCCAGAACGTGCAGTTCGCCGCCGGCACCATCGGCGGTCAACCCTCGCTCGACAGCCAGGGCTTCACCGCCACGGTGTCGGCCGAAAGTCGCTTCAGCTCGGCCGAGGAGTTCGAGAACATCATCCTGCGCGCGAACACCGATGGCACCACGGTGCGTCTCCGCGACGTGGCGCGGGTCGGCCTCGGCGCCTTCAGCTACGGCTTCGACACGCGCTGGAACGGCAAGCCGACCGGCGCCTTCGCCATCCAGCTCCTGCCCGGCGCCAACGCGCTCAATGTGGCCACCCTGGTGCGAGCCAAGATGGACGAGCTGCAGCAGAGCTTCCCGCAGGGTGTCGCCTGGTTCTCGCCCTATGACTCCACCACCTTCGTCAAGGTCTCGATCAAGGAGGTGGTGAAGACCCTGGGCGAGGCCGTGATACTGGTGTTCCTGGTGATGCTGATCTTCCTGCAGAACCTGCGCGCCACGCTGATTCCTACCCTGGTGATTCCAGTCGCCCTGCTCGGCACCTTCTTTGGCATGGAGGTGATCGGCTTCACCATCAACCAGTTGACCCTGTTTGGCATGGTGCTGGCGATCGGCATCGTGGTCGACGACGCGATCGTCGTGATCGAGAACGTCGAACGCATCATGAGCGAAGAAGGCCTGCCGCCCAAGGAGGCAACCCGCAAGGGCATGCAGCAGATCACCGGTGCGGTGATCGCGATTACGGTGGTGTTGGCGGCGGTGTTCGTGCCGAGCGCGCTGCAGGCCGGCACCGCCGGCGCGATTTACAAGCAGTTTGCCCTGACCATCGCCATGGCCATGGCGTTTTCCGCCTTCCTCGCCCTCGGCTTCAATCCGGCCCTGTGCGCGACCATCCTCAAGCCCACCCGCGGGCACGAGGAGCGCAACGCGGTGTTCCGCGCCTTCAACCGCGGCTTCGACTGGGTCAACAGCACCTACATCGGACACGTGGCTCACGCCATCCGTCACGCGCCACGCTGGATGGGCCTGTTTGCGGCGGTCCTGCTCTTGGTCGGCTTCCTGTTCACGCGTTTGCCCGGCAGCTTCCTGCCCGAGGAGGACCAGGGCAACGTAATGGCAGTGGTGCAGCTGCCCGCCGGCGCCAGCCTGCAGCGCACCCAGGCCGTGATGGAGCAGGTCTACGAAGCGCTGCGGGGCAACGAGGCCTTTGACAGCATGATGAACGTGTCCGGCTTCAGCTTCGTCGGCCAGGGTGAAAACGTCGGCATGGCCTTCATCGCACTCAAGCCCTGGGATCAGCGCAAGACCACCGCCGACGAGTTCATCCAGCAGGCCAATCGGACGCTTGCCCAGGTCCGCGACGCACAGATCTTCGTCGTCAACATGCCGACGGTGTCGGGCCTGAGCCAATTCGGTGGCTTCGACATGTACCTGCAGGATCGCGCCGGCGCCGGCCGCGACGCGCTGACCGCGGCCCGCAACACGCTGCTCGGGGCAGCCGGCAAGCAGCCGGCGCTGACCGCGGTTCGCCCCAACACGCTGGAAGACTCGGCGCAGATTCAACTCGAGGTCGACCGCGTGCAGGCGCAGTCAATGGGCCTTTCGGTAAGCGACATCTATACCGCGATCCAGCTGATGTTCGCGCCGGTCTACGTCAACGACTTCTTCTACGAAGGGCGCGTCAAGCGCGTGACCATGCAGGCGGACGCGCCGTTTCGCATGAGTCTCGACGCACTGAGCCATTTTTATACGCCCTCGGCGACCAGCGATGCGGCCGGCACGCGGGAGATGATTCCGCTGTCGAACATCGCGCGCGGCCACTGGTTCAGCGCCTCGCCAAACCTTACCCGATATAACGGCTACTCGGCCGTCGAGATCGTCGGTTCGCAGGCTCCCGGCTACAGCTCTGGCGAAGCCATGACCGCGATGCAGAACATCGTCAACAACCAGCTGCCGCAGGGTTTCGGCTACGACTGGACCGGGCAGTCCTACCAGGAGATCCTTTCCGGCAACGCCGCGACCCTGCTGCTGGTGTTGTCGATCGTGGTCGTGTTCCTGTGCCTGGCCGCACTGTACGAGAGCTGGTCGATTCCCGTCGCCGTGCTGCTGGTGGTGCCGCTCGGCGTCCTCGGCGCGCTGCTTGCCGCCTTCGGCCGCGGTCTGCCGAACGATATCTTCTTCAAGATCGGCCTGGTCACCATCATCGGCCTGGCGGCAAAGAACGCGATCCTGATCGTCGAGTTCGCGGTAGCCGAGCAGCAAGCCGGACGCAATCTGCGTGATGCGGTGATCGAGGCCGCGCGCATGCGCTTCCGCCCGATCCTGATGACCTCGATCGCCTTCATCATGGGCGTGACTCCGCTGGCGATCTCCACCGGCGCGGGCGCCAATGCGCGTCACGCCATTGGAACTGGGGTAATCGGCGGCATGTTGTTCGCCACCTTCCTCGGGGTGCTTCTGATCCCGGTGTTTTATGTCGTCGTGCGGCGACTGCTCGGCGATCGGCTCGAAGGAGGGACCAGCAAAGCCAAAGGAGATTGACATGGATCGGCGGATTTTCGGCAAGCGGCGCCTTCTCGACCGATACGTCCCGAGCTGGTTTCGCCTGCCAGCAATGCTCGCGCTGCTACTCGGCGCGGGCAACGCGATCGCGGCGGATGACTACGGCGCGGCACCGTGGTTCCCCTACCGCGACGCCAATCCATTCATCGCCGCCGGCGGCCTGCCGCTCGCGCCGCCGGTGATCGCGCCCGGCGACGGCTGGCAGGTGGACACCCTGCTGACGGCGAGCAACACCGAGATCCTCTTCGACCGCGCCCGCGAGCATCTGGTCTACGACACCGAAATGCACGAACTGCGCATCGTCGTCACCCGCAGCTTCGGCGAGCGCTGGCTGGCGCGGGCGAGCCTCGGTGCCACCCGCTTCACGCCGGGCTTCCTCGACGGCTTCGTCGCCGACTTCCACCGCACCTTCGGCTTCGACAACGGCAATCGCGGCGAACTTGGCCGCGGCGGCAACCGGATCAGCTACATCGACGAGGAAGGCGACACGATTCAGCTCGGCGATGCGCGCGGCGGCGTGGCGCCGCTGCTGCTCGACGTCGCCTGGCGCAGCCCCGGCCCGCAGCATGAATGGCTGCTCGGCGGCACCTTGAAGTTTCCGCTCGCGCACGACAGTCCGCTGCTCGATGACCGCGCCGTCGACGTCTCGCTGTGGGCGGCGCTGCAGTCGACCGCGCCGACTCGCTGGCGCTGGGGCGCACGGTTTGGTGTCTGGCACCGCGGCGACGGTCAGCTGCTGCCGCAGCGGGCCGAGTCGCCGGTGCCCTTCGCCGACGGCGTGATCGGCTGGCGGCCGACCCCGCACTGGGAGCTCGCCGCACAATACCAGGTTCACGGACCCGCCTACAGCAGCAATATCCCGCTGCTCCAATCGGCCGGCACGCTGACCCTGTCGAGCGCCTGGCAGACCCGCGCCGGGTGGACCGTACAGGCTGGGCTGATCGAGGACGTGCCGGCCCGCCGCGCCCAGGACATCACCTTCTTTGTCGGCCTGAGGCGCTGAACCGGCACGTTACAATCGTCCACCCCGCCGACGACTTCACGCGATGCTTCCGAACGAACAAGCCCTGCTCGAGCGCGTCTGGTTCTACCGCTTCCGGCTGCCCAGCGGAAAGCTTACGCCGACCTACGACGAAGGCGCGCTCGACGCCATCCACGACACCCGCCTGGCGATGCTGCAGGCAGCGCTGCGCGAGCGCTTCGGCGTGTCTCTCAGCGGCCGCCGCGCAATCGACATCGCCTGCCATCAGGGCTGGTTCGCGACCAAGCTGCTCGAGCAAGGCGCCGACGAAGTGCTGGCGGTCGACGCCCGCGCCGAACACATCGCCGACGTCGAGCTGATCCGCGACACGCTGGGACTCGAACGCCTGCGCACTCTGCAGCGCGACGTGCACGCGCTCGATCCGGCCGAGCTCGGCCGCTTCGATGTGGTACTCCTGCTCGGACTCATCTACCACCTGGAAAACCCGATCGGCGCGCTGCGCCGCGCGCACGCCCTGTGCCGCGATCTGTGCCTGGTCGAAACGCAGATCGTGCCCGGCATGAGCGGCATGGTCGACTACGGCAGCTATCGCTTCGTGCGCCCTCTCAAGGGTTCGTTCGGCGTCATCGATGAAACCGACGACACCCACGGACCCGAGGCCAGCACGACCGGCATCTGCCTGGTGCCGAGCATCGAGGCCCTGTTCTGGATCATGCGCAAGGTGGGCTTTGCGCGCGTCGAGCTGCTGCCTCCGCCCGCCGATGCCTACGAGCAGCTGGCGCACGGAAAACGCGTGATGGTCGCAGGCTACATCGACTGATTCACGCCCGTCGCTGGCCGGCGGCGCAGAGCGATGCGCGACCGGGCAAAGCCCCGCGTCGCGAGCGCGAGACTTGCGGCCGGTCCCATGCTACGCTCCGCGCCGTGCGCGGCACTTTCCGCTCGGAGACGACCGCCGATCTGCATTGCCGCGCAACGGGGGTTGGATGGGCACGATCCGGAATCAGCGCCTCGAAGCACGCACCAGGCGCTTCTACCACGCGGGCCGCGCGGCGCATCATGCCGGCAACTGAGCGGCGCCCGACTGGGGCGCTCCAGCTCACGTCTGGCCGCGAGAGCCAGCTGGCGCACCGTCCTTCCACTCGGGTGGTGTTGCTCTTCGGCCTGCTGGCAACGATGCTGCTGGCCGCAGGCATTCAGGCCGCCCATACGGCGGCGACCATGATCGGCGAGCATGATCGGATCATCGATCTGATCGCGGCCCGACAGGCGATTGGCGATGCGCTCGGCGCGCTGCACGCGACCGAGGCGAGTCTGGACGGTTTCCTCGCGACGCAGCGAGCGGACGAACTGCATCAGCATGCAGCGATCGAAGAGAGGTTCGCCAGGCGCATCACTCAGCTCGAAGCAAGGACGCCCGCCGCCAGGAGCCTCCTGGCGGCGCTCGGCGACCGTCAACGCTCCCTCCGCGGACTGTTCGAAGCCGCTCGCACCGGCTCCCCTCTGAACGTCACAAGCGAATCAAACCAGCGCAAGGCCGACGCTGATATTCACGCACTCGCCGCGGAGTGGACGGGCAAGCTGGACACCGAGGTAGCCGCGGCGCAAGCTGGACTTCGCGCCACGGCGAAAGCAACCCAGCGCATGATCACGACGGCAACCGTCGTGTACGCGGGCGTGCTGCTGCTGGCGATGCTCATGATCCTGTACGACCATCGTCGCCGGCTTGCCAGCGAAGCGCGGCTGCACTCCTGGCTGGCGGACGTCGGCAAGAGCCTCGAAGGCTCGCTGCGTCTCAGCGAAACCCTGCGTCAGTTTTCCGATCTCGGCTCGATGCTGCAGGGCTGCCGCAGTGTCGAAGCGGCAATCACCGGCATGCAGGACGCGCTCGCCCAGATGCTACCGGAGTGCTCCGGAGCCATCCAGCTGCTGACTCCCTCGCACAACCTGGTCGAAACGGTCGCCACCTGGGGCAACCCCAGTCGCAGCACCGAGTCGCTTTTCGCGCCAGAGGATTGCTGGGCCCTGCGCCGCGGCGAAACCTACCCACCGCCGGGAACCGGCGAGTCGCCACGCTGCCGTCACGTCGATGCCGGACACGACGGAAGCTATCTCTGCGTACCGCTGATCGCCCACGGAGAAACCCTCGGCACCCTGAGCCTGTACGGAGCCGACGTCAGCTCCCCGGCCAGCCGCTCGATCGCCGAGACCGCCGGTGAGCAGATGTCGCTCGCGCTGTCCAACCTGCGTCTGCAGGAGACGCTGCGGCGACAGTCGCTGCGCGATCCGCTTACGGGGCTCTTCAATCGCCGCTATCTCGAGGCCGCCTTCGAGCGCGAGCTGCAGCGCGCGCAGCGCTACGCTCTGTCGCTCAGCGTCCTGATGCTCGACATCGACCACTTCAAGAGCTTCAATGACCGCCACGGGCACGACGCCGGCGACGCGCTGCTGGCGCAGTTTGGCGCGCTGCTCGCGCGCCTGGTACGCAGCGAGGACACCATCTGCCGCTACGGTGGCGAAGAGTTCACCGTGCTGCTCTATGACTGCGGGCCCGAGCAAGCCATCCGTCACGCCAATCGGATGCGCTCGGCCGTCCGCGAGATGAGCGTGCTGCACCGCGAGCAGAGTATCGGACCGATCACGGTCTCGATCGGCAGCGCGACCTTTCCGCAGCACGGCGACAGCGCAATCGAGCTTCTGCGCCGCGCCGACGCGGCGCTCTACGCGGCGAAGAACTCCGGCCGCGATCGCTTCTGCGCGGCAGTCTGACGGCCGACTCGCTCGCTCAGCGAACCCCGGTCTCGTTGCGCGCGATGACCAGGCGCTGGATCTCGCTGGTGCCCTCGTAGATTTCGGTGATCTTGGCGTCGCGAAAATAGCGCTCGAGCGGCAGCTCCTTCGAATAGCCCATGCCGCCGTGGATCTGCACTGCGGCGTGGGTGATGAACATCGCCGCCTCCGAGGCAAACAGCTTCGCCACTGAAGCCTCGGTGCTGAAGCGCCCACCCGTCTGCTCGGCCTGCATCTTGGCGAAGGCCGCGCGCAGCACCAGGAGCTGCGCGGCGTCGAGCCGACACTTCATGTCGGCTATGCGTGCCTGCACCATCTGGAACGAGCCGATCGGGTGCCCGAAGGCCTTGCGCTCGCGAACCCAGACGAGACTCGCCTCATAGGCGGCGCGGGCCAGACCCACGGCCTGCGAGGCAATGCCGATGCGGCCCGCGTCGAGCACGCCCATCGCCATCGAAAAGCCCTTGCCCTCCGGACCGAGCAGATCGGCCGCCGGACAGACGTAGTCGTGAAACTCGATTTCACAGGTCGCCGAGGCGCGGATGCCGAGCTTGGGCTCGCTTTTGCCGGCGTGGAAGCCGGCGCGCTCGGTATCGATGATGAAAGCCGACACGCCTCTCGCGCCGACGCCCGGCGTGGTGATCGCGAACAGCACCATGTAGCGCGCTACCGGGCCCGAGGTGATCCAGCTCTTCTTGCCGTTGATCAGCCAGTCGCCATCGCCGTTGCGGGTTGCCCGTGCGTGCATCGCAGAAGCGTCCGAACCCGACTGCGGCTCGGTTAGTGCATAGGCCCCGATGGCTTCGCCGGAAGCGATGGCCCGCACGTACTTCTGCTTTTGCTCTTCGCTGCCATACTTCAGAATGCCGTTGCAAAACAAGGAATTGTTGACCGACATGATGGTCGAGTGAGCGCAGTCGGCGGCGGCGATCTCGATCATCGCCAGAGCGTAGGCAATCGTATCCATGCCCGCTCCGCCGTATTCACTTGGCACTTCGATGCCCATCAGGCCGAGCTGCCCCATCTCGCGAATCGTCTGCAGCGGAAACTCGCCCCTTGCATCGAGCTCGGCGGCAATCGGGGCGATCCGCTTCTGCGCGAAATCGCGCGCAATGGCCTGGATCGAAAGCTGGTCTTCGGTGTAGCGGAAATCCATGGGAACCCCCGATCGTGAACTTGGCGCGCCGCGGTCCTTCCCCACGGCCGCCAGGAAGCGCTCCGCACGCGCGAAAGCAGGAGATTCTAGCGGTTGGCAGGGCGCAAGCGAATCGCGCAGCGACGGCCCGCGGCGATCCGCGCCGGGCGTCGGCCAAGGCCCGAATCAATTCGTCGCACTGCGCAGGCAGGCAACCCCTTGCTTCAGGCCGCCGAGATCAAGAGCGCCAGATTCTCGCCTGCGCGCGCGAGGGCGATCAAAAGTCCACCGGTTCAGGCCTTGCCTACGGACGCGCGGGCGCCCGGGCGCCGCTGATGGAGCCGCGCCCAGCCTCATCGCGACGCCGCCCCCATTCGCTCAGGCAGTCCTGGCGCGCCTGCGCGGCATCCTCCAGAGAGCCAACATACTGCTGCCTGCCGATGATGGCCGCGCGGAACATGCATTCGCGCGCGAGCGCGTCAGGCTCCGCCGACCCCTCCGCCGGCGGCGGCGCACGCATCTGACGCGGCGGCTCGTTCCAATCATCAGCGGCCGCCAACGCCCGCGACGTACGGTCACCCCATGCCAAGGGCGAGGCACTTGGGTGGAGACTGCGGGTCTTGTCATTGATCGAGCCATCTGCCGGCGGCGTCCGCACGGTTGCGTGCAGCTCATCTGGTGTGCGCTCACGCCCGGCATCGACGCGCGCGCTGATCGCTACCAGGCCGAGAATCACCGCGCCTGCGGTCGGCAACAGCCATTTCAGGTATCCCACGCATCTTCTCCTCACGACACCGAGCGCCAGCCCTGCCAGGAGATGCGTCAAAGGGCGCGAAAGCGGCTCGCGAAGCAATCCGCGGGATCTCCCACGGGCGGCCACACGGTCAAAGCGTGCAGCCACGCGCGACCCGCAAAGCAAGCGGGGCAGCCACGTTGACGACCGGCGGTGCGATGGCTACTCTGCACATTCATCCTTCAATCAAGATAGATGGATAAGTGTGGACCTGGTGACCACATCGGCGCTGCTGCGCCTGCTCGCGGACGGTACTCGCGTGCGCCTGTTGGCCCTGCTCGAGCGCGAGGAGCTGACCGTGGCGGAGCTCGCGGCCGTCCTGCGCCTTGCGCAGCCGCGCGTCTCGACCCACCTGGCGAAGCTCAAGGAGGCCGACCTGGTGCGCGATCGCCGCGCGGGCGTGTCCTCCTACTACCGGTACAACGACGAGCTCGCAGCGCGCCAGCGCGCCCTGGTCAAGGCGCTGGAGGACAGCGTCGAAGACGCGCTGCTCGACGATGACGCGCGGCGCCTGCCGAGCGTGCTTGCCGGGCGTGCAAAGAGCGCGGGTTGGGCGGATACCGTAGCCGGCGACATGGAACGCCACTATTCGCCAGGACGCACCTGGGAGACTCTGGCGCGCGGCGTCACCCAGCTGGTCGAGGCCGGAGACGTGCTCGACGTCGCCTCCGGCGACGGTGTGCTGGCGGAGCTTCTGGCGCCGCACGCGCGCTCCATCGTCTGCGTGGACGCCAGCGCGCGCGTTGCGGAAGCGGCGCGCCTGCGCCTGCGCGGCTTCGGCAACGTCGAAGTTCGCCACGGCGACATGCACGCGCTGCAGTTTCCTGATTCGCGCTTCGATCTGGTGCTGCTGATGCACGCGCTCACCTACACCGAACGGCCGACGGCGGTCATCGCCGAGGCAGCCCGCGTGCTGCGCAGCGGCGGGCGGCTGCTCGCGGCGACGCTCGCACGTCATGCGCATCGGCGGGTGGTCGAGCCCTTCGAGCACCGCAATCTCGGTTTCCGCACCGGCGAGCTCGAAGCCTTCGCTGTCGCCGCCGGCCTTGAAGTCCTGAGCTGCGGTCGTCTGAGCCGCGAGCGCAAGCCACCCCATTTCGAAGTCCTCAGCCTGCTGGCCAGAAAACCGTGAACACCCGTCTTCCCTGGCTGCGCCCCACGCGCGCAGCCGCCCTGCTCGACGCTCTCGCCCGACGCATCCTCGTGATCGACGGCGCCATGGGCACCATGCTGCAGGCGCGCTGCTTCACCGAAGCCGACTATCGCGGTGCGCGTTTCGCCGATCACCCACGCGACCTCAAGGGCAACAACGACCTGCTGAGCCTGACCCAGCCGGAGGCGATCGCGGCCATCCATCGCGCCTACCTGGACGCGGGCGCCGACCTGGTCGAAACCAACACGTTCAATTCGACCTCGATCAGCCAGGCCGACTACGGTCTCGAATCCCTGGTGCACGAGCTGAACTTCGCCGGCGCGCGGCTCGCGCGGGCGGCTTGCGACGAGGCCGAGGCCACCACTCCGAACCGGCCGCGCTTCGCCATCGGCGTCCTGGGACCGACCAGCCGCACCGCCTCGCTCAGCCCCGACGTCAACGATCCGGGCTTTCGTAACGTCGACTTCGAGCAGCTGCGGGGAGTCTACCGCGAGGCAGCGGCCGGCCTGATCGAGGGCGGCGCCGACCTGCTGATGATCGAAACGATCTTCGACACGCTGAACGCGAAGGCCGCGCTGTTTGCGCTCGACGAGGAGTTCGAGGCGCGCGGCGCGCGTCTGCCGGTGATGGTCTCCGGCACCATCACCGACCGCTCCGGACGCACGCTGTCCGGGCAGACCGCGGAAGCCTTCTACCTGTCGGTCGCCCACGCGCGGCCGCTTTCGGTCGGCTTCAATTGCGCGCTGGGCGCGGCGGAGCTCCGCGAGCATGTCGAGGCGCTGGCGCGGATCGCCGATTGCTTCGTCAGCACCCATCCCAATGCGGGCCTGCCGAACGCCTTTGCCGAATATGACGAGACGCCGGAGCACATGGCGAACCTGATCGGCGAGTTTGCCCGCTCCGCCCTGGTCAACCTGGTCGGCGGCTGCTGCGGCACCACACCGGCGCACATCGAGGCCATCGTGCGGGCCGTGGCCGGGGTCGCGCCACGCGCGCTGCCGGCCGCGCTGCCCAGCGCGGCCTGAAACGAGAGGACACGGAGCCGACGATGAGCGTCACCCCTCGCCCCACCCGCCTGAGCGGCCTCGAGCCCCTGGTCATCACCCCGGATTCGCTGTTCGTCAACATTGGCGAGCGCACCAACGTCACCGGCTCGGCCCGCTTCAAGAAGCTGATCCTGGAGGGACGCTACGACGAGGCGGTCGAGGTGGCGCGCCAGCAGGTGGAAAGCGGCGCCCAGATTCTCGATGTCAACATGGACGAGGGCATGCTCGACGCCAGGGCCGCGATGGTGCGCTTCCTGCGCCTGATCGCGGCCGAGCCGGACGTGGCGCGCATTCCGGTGATGGTCGACTCCTCCAAGTGGGAGGTGATCGAGGCGGGGCTGCAGTGCCTGCAGGGCAAGGGCGTGGTCAACTCGATCTCGCTCAAGGAAGGCGAGGAACCTTTTCTCGAACAGGCCCGCCGCATCCTGCGCTACGGTGCGGCCACCGTGATCATGGCCTTCGACGAGCAGGGCCAGGCCGACAGCGTCGAGCGGCGGGTCGAAATCTGCGAGCGCTCGTACCGACTGTTGATCGAGCGGATCGACTTTCCACCAGAAGACATCATCTTCGACTCCAACATCTTTCCGATCGGCACCGGCATCGAGGAGCACGCCGACAACGCGGTGAATTTCATCGCCGCAGCGCGCGAGCTCAGGCGCCGCTTCCCGCATTCCCACGTCTGCGGCGGGGTGTCCAACGTCTCCTTCTCGTTCCGCGGCAACAACGTGGTGCGCGAGGCGATCCACTCGGTGTTCCTCTACCACGCGATCCGCGCCGGCATGAGCATGGGCATTGTCAATGCCGGCGCCATGCCGATCTACGACCAGCTCGACCCGGAGCTGCGCGAGCGGGTCGAGGACGTGGTGCTGAACCGTCGCCCCGACGCGACCGAGCGGCTGACGGAGATTGCGGGTCGCTGGCAGAAGGGCGGCAGCGCACGCGAGAGCACGAACAGCCTCTCCTGGCGCGAGCTTCCGGTCGCCAAGCGGATCGAGCACGCGCTGGTGCACGGCATTGACCAGTTCATCGCCGAGGACATCGAGGAAGTGCGCAGCCAGTCCGCGCGGGCGCTCGACGTGATCGAAGGCCCACTGATGGACGGCATGAACGTGGTCGGCGACCTGTTCGGAGCCGGCAAGATGTTTCTGCCGCAGGTGGTCAAATCGGCACGGGTGATGAAGAAGGCCGTGGCCTGGCTGCTGCCCTTCATGGAGGAGGAAAAGCGCCGCAGCGGCACCGAACGACAGTCCAACGGCAAGATCGTCATGGCCACGGTCAAGGGCGACGTGCACGACATCGGCAAGAACATCGTCGGCGTGGTGCTCGCCT
>CAZORA010000042.1:0-21745 GCA_964582225.1 uncultured Dokdonella sp.
TCAACGGAACAGCAGCTCTGCCTCCAGCACGCCGTCGAGCCCGCGCAGGCTGGCGGCCAGCGACGGAATTGCGCGCACGCGCCAGGCGTCGCCGAGTTCGAGCTCGACCTCGGCGCCGGATACGCAGCAGCTCAGGCGTACCGGGGTCGCGCCGCCGCGATGTTTGGTAAGGATCGCGACGAGTCGCCGGCTGAACTCCACGTCGCTGTCGTCGAGTCGCAGCCGCAGGAGCCGCGCGCGGTGCGCGCAGGCGTCCTCGAGCGTGCGCACCGACTGCACCCGCATCTCGTAGCCGCCGGTCGCAGCGTCGAGGCCGACGTTACCTGTGAACACGAGGATCGCACCGGTTCGGAGCAGCTCGCCATGGGCGGCGAGCGCTTCGCTGTAAAGCACTGCGTCGAGAACGCCGGAGTGGTCCTCGAGCCGCACGAAGCAGCGCGCGTCTCCCTGCCGGCGAATGTCGCCCACCTCGCCGGCAAGAGTGAAGGACTGCTGGCTGAACGTGCGGCCGCGCCGCGGCTCGCCGTCGTCGCGACGCGGCGCCGCGTGGCAGTACCTGCCGAGCTCGCCAATCGGGCAGCTCACCACTTCATCGATCAGGCTGCGCCAGGCGTCGGTGGGGTGCCCCGACAGGTAGTGGCCGAGCGTTTCGCGCTCGCCATTCAGGCGCTGCGCCAGCGGCCACTCCTCGAGCGCCGTCGGCAGCTCCACCGCGAGCGGGGCGCTGCGCTCGCCGCCGAACAGGTCGACCTGGCCGCTCTGGCGGTTGCGCAGCGCCTGTTCGGCGGCGCGCAGCGCTTCCGGGAGCTGCGCGCTCAGGGTGGCGCGGTTGGCGCCCAGTGCGTCCATGGCGCCGGACTGGATCAGGGCTTCGAGCACCCGGCGATTCAGTGGCTGTGGATCGACTCGCAGGCAGAAGTCGAGCAGGTCGCGGAACGGGCCGCCGCTCTCGCGCGCGGCGACGATCGCGTCCACCGCGCCGCGTCCGACGCCGCGAATCGCGCCGAGGCCGTAGTGCAGCGCGCCCGCGTCGACGGCCTCGAAGGTCCAGCCCGAGGCGTTCACGTCCGGTGGCAGCAGCTTCAGGTCGAGCGCACGCAGCTCGCCGAGGAAGCCGATCAGCTTGTCGACGCTGCCCATTTCGCAGGACAGCACGGCGGCCATGAATTCCGCCGGATAGTGGGCCTTGAGCCAGGCGGTCTGGTAGGCGACCAGCGCGTAGGCGGCGGCGTGCGATTTGTTGAAGCCGTAGCCGGCGAACTTCTCCATCAGGTCGAAGATCGAGTCGGCCTTGGCCTCGTCGAGCCCGCGCTCCAGCGCGCCGGCGCGGAACTTGACCCGCTCGCGCGCCATTTCCTCGGGTTTCTTCTTGCCCATCGCGCGGCGCAGCAGGTCAGCGCCGCCGAGCGTGTAGCCGCCGACGATCTGCGCCATCTGCATGACCTGTTCCTGGTAGACCATGATGCCGCAGGTCTCGCGCAGGATCGGCTCGACGCGCGGGTCCGGGTAGACCACCGCGGCACGTCCGCGTTTGCGCGCGCAGTAGTCGGGAATCAGGTCCATCGGTCCCGGCCGATATAGCGAAACCAGCGCGATCAAATCCTCGAAGCAGTCCGGGCGCGCGTCGCGCAGCAGGTTCTGCATGCCACGCGATTCGAACTGGAACACCGCGCCGGTGCGGGCGTTACGGAACAGATCGAAGACCGCCGGGTCGTCGAGTGGCGCGGCTGCGATGTCGATCGACAGCTTGCCGGCGTTGCGCCGGCCGTTGATGGCCTTGACCGCACGGTCGATGATGGTGAGCGTGCGCAGACCGAGGAAGTCGAACTTGACCAGGCCGATCGCCTCGACGTCGTCCTTGTCGAACTGGGTCACCATGGGGGCGCCGCTCTGCTCGGAGAACAGCGGGGCAAACTCGCTGAGCGGCTTCGGTGCGATCACCACGCCGCCGGCGTGCTTGCCGGCGTTGCGGGTCAGGTTCTCGAGCTTCAGCGCGAGGTCGACCAGCTCGCCCACCTCGGAGTCTTCGGCGTAGGCGGCGCAGAGTTCGGCGACCACCCGGCCCGGCTCCTCGCGCGATTTCGCCGAGCGCCCGAGCGCGTCCTCCAGACTCAGGTCGAGCGGCATCCGCGGCAGCAGTTTGGCGACCCGGTCGACCTGACCGTAGGGCATGCCGAGCACGCGGCCGCTGTCGCGTAGCACCGCTCTGGCCGCCATGCTGCCGTAGGTGATGATCTGGCTGACCCGCTCGCGGCCGTATTTGCGGCTCACGTAGTCGATCACCTCGTCGCGCCGGTCCATGCAGAAGTCGACGTCGAAGTCAGGCATGGACACCCGTTCGCGGTTCAGGAAGCGCTCGAACAGCAGGTTGTAGCGCAGCGGATCGAGGTCGGTGATGCCGAGCGACCAGGCGACCAGCGAGCCGGCACCCGAGCCGCGTCCCGGGCCTACCGGAATGCCGTTCTGCTTGGCCCAGTTGATGAAGTCGGCGACGATCAGGAAGTAGCCAGGGAAGTCCATCTCGACGATGACGTCGAGCTCGTGCTCGAGCCGGGCGTCGTAGTCGGCGCGGCCGTGTCCGGGCGAGGGCTGGTGCTGCGCGAGCCGCTGCTCGAGGCCGACGCGCGCCTGCTGGCGGATGAAATCGCCGAGCGTGAGCTCGGGTGGGCGCGGGAACTCGGGCAGGAAATAGGTGCCGGTGGCGAGCTCCAGGCTGCAGCGCTTGGCCAGCTCGACCGTGTTCTCGAGCAGCTCCGGCAGGTCGGCGAAGAGCACGGCCATTTCCTGCGGCGACTTCAGGTACTGCTCGGGCGAGTAGTCGTGCGGTCGGCGCGGATCGGACAGCACCCGCCCCGACTGGATGCACACGCGCGCCTCGTGGGCCTCGAAGTCCGTGCGCTCCAGAAAGCGTACGTCGTTGCTCGCGATCAGCGGCAGCTCGAGGCGTGCGCCAAGATCCAGGGCGAGCCCGAGAAACGGCTCGTCGTGCGCGCGCCCGGTGCGAGCCACCTCCAGATACAGGGATTCCGGGAAACGCCTGCGCCAGCGCTCGGCGAGGCTCTGCGCCAGCTCGTCGCGGTTTGCCAGCAGGGCGCGCCCGAGATCGCTGTCGTGGCCGGCGATCGCCACCAGACCGGAAGCGGCCGAGCCGAACCATTCCGGCTCGACCAGGGCGTAATCGCCGCGATGGTTCTCGGCGTAGGCGCGGGTCAGCAGGCGCGACAAGTTCAGATAGCCGTCGTGGTTGCGGCAGAGCACGGTGAGCCGCGCCGGCCGGCCGGGCTCTTCGGGATCGCCAAGCCACAGGTCGGCGCCGAAGATCGGCTTGATTCCGGCCGCTTCGGCGCGCTTCTGGAACTTGACCAGAGCGAACAGGTTGGCCTGGTCGGTCAGCGCCACCGCCGGCATGCCGGCGCGCACGCAAGCCTCGACCAGCGCCGGAATGCGGATGGTCGAGTCGATCAGCGAATACTCGCTGTGCAGGTGCAGGTGGATGAAGCCGGGAGACATGAGGCCGATGCTGCTCGCCGCTGCAGCGTAGTGGCTGGATCAGGGGGCGAGCAAGGGCAGGCGGCGAGACGCCCCACGGTGGGCCGTCACGGCGCGCCCGCGGCGAGCAGGCGGCGCACCGGAGCAAAGTCGCGGCGGTGCGCCGGGCACGGGCCCAGGCGCCGCAGCGCCTCCAGATGGGCGGACGTCGGGTAGCCCTTGTGGAGGGCGAAGCCGTAGCCCGGATGGGCTCGGTCGAGCGCGCACATGATCCGGTCGCGGACGACCTTGGCCAGGATCGAGGCGGCGCCGATGGCGGCTTCGCTGGCGTCGCCGCCGACGATGGCACGGGCCGGGCAGGGCAGCTGCGCCGGCAGGCGATTGCCGTCGATCAGCGCGAGACCGGGAGCGGGCACGAGCCCCAGCAGGGCGCGGCGCATGCCTTCGAGCGTGGCGCCCAGGATGTTCAGGCGTTCGATATCCTCGACCTCGACCGTGATCACCGACCAGGCCAGCGCGCCGTTCCGAATCGCGTCGGCGAGCCGCTCGCGGCGCCCGGCGCTGAGCTTCTTGGAGTCGTCGATTCCCGCGATCGGGCGGCCCGGATCGAGGATCACGGCGGCGACCACCACCGGCCCGGCCAGCGGGCCGCGCCCGGCTTCGTCCACCCCGGCGACGAGCGGATGCGGAGCCCTCACGCCGCGCCGCCCGGCAGCAGGGCGGCGATCTCTGCCGCCGCGCTGCGGCTTGCATCCCGACGCAGGCGCTCATGCTGGCGGCGATACTCGGCGAGCAGCTGCGGATCGATGCGGCGTGCGGCGAGCGGCGGCGCCAGCGCCGCCGCGAGCGCGGCGGGCGTGCAGGCGTCCTGCATCAGCTCGGGCGCGATCTCGCGTCCGGCCAGCACGTTGGGCAGCGCATAGTGATCCACCTTGAGCAGGCCCAGACCGCGGACGATGCGGTAGGTCCAGGGCGCCAGGCGATAGGCCACCGCCATCGGTCGCTTGGCCAGCATGGCCTCGAGCGCCGCGGTGCCCGAGGCGAGCAGCACGGCGTCGGCCGCGATCAGGGCGGCGTGGGCTTCGCGCAGCGGGCACAGAAAGCGCGCGTCGGGAATGAGGCTCGGCAGCTCGGCGTCACGCGCACGGAGCGCAAGAAATGCTTCGCGGCAGGATTCGTTCGCCATCGGCGCCACCACGTGGAGATTCGGGATCTGCGCCGCCAGAATGCCGGCCGCGGCGAGGAAATCACGCCCCAGCCGCGCGATCTCACCCTGCCGACTGCCGGGCAGCACAGCCAGCACCGGCGCATCGGCGGGCAGGTGGAGCTGTCGGCGAGCTGCTGCTTGGTCGGGTTCGAGGGCGAAGGCGTCGGCCAGCGGATGGCCGACGAAGCGCGCCTCGATGCCGTGCCGCGCGTAGAGGGGCGGCTCCATCGGAAACAGGCAGAGCAGCAGGTCAGCGCTGCGGCCGATCCGCTCGGCCCGCTGCCCGCGCCATGCCCAGACCGAGGGGCTGACGTAGTGCACGGTGCGCAGGCCGGCGCGCTTGAGCTTTCGCTCGAGCCCGAGATTGAAGTCGGGAGCGTCGATGCCGATGAAGGCATCGGGGCGGAACTCGAGCGCACGGCGCGCGGCATCGCGGCGGATCGCGAGCAGCCGCGGCAGGTGCCGCAGCACTTCGACCAGGCCCATGACCGCGAGCTCGGCGGCGTCGTGCCAGAGCGCCATCCCGGCGGCGCGCATCTGCGGCCCGCCGATGCCGGCGAACTCCGCTGCGGGGAAGCGCTCGCGAAGTGCTGCGACCAGTCCGGCGCCGAGCAGGTCCCCCGAGGCTTCTCCGGCGACCAGCGCGAAGCGCCGGCGGCCTGCCGACGACGGGCTCATCGCCCCAGCGAACGCTCGCTGCGCTCGACGAAGGCCAGCAGTGCGGCCACGTCCTCGCTGCCCGCGGCCTGCTCGGCAAGGCGGCCGCGCACTTCCGTCAGCGGCGAGCCGGACAGATAGAGCGTGCGGTAGGCGCGCTTGATCGCGGCGATGCGCTCGGCATCGAAGCCGCCCCGGCGCAGACCCTCGCTGTTGATGCCGCGCGGTCGCGCGTAGCTGCCGGCCACCATCACGAAAGGCGGCACGTCGGCGTTGATCAGGCTGCCCATGCCAGTGAAGGCGTGGGCGCCGATCTTGCAGAACTGGTGCACCCCGGTGAAGCCGCCGAGGATCACGTGGTCGCCGATCTCGACGTGGCCGGCGAGGGTGGCGGCGTTGGCGAACACTACGTGACTGCCGATCTGGCAGTCGTGGGCGACGTGGACGTAGGCCATGATCCAGTTGTCGTCGCCGATGCGGGTCACGCCGCCGCCCTCGGCGGTGCCGCGATTGAAAGTGGCGAATTCGCGGATCACGTTGCGGTCGCCGATCACCAGCTCGCTGGCTTCGCCGCGGTACTTCTTGTCCTGCGGCTCGGCGCCGAGCGAGACGAACTGGAAGACGCGGTTGTCAGCGCCGATGCGAGTGCGACCCTCGATGACCACGTGTGGTCCGATGACGCTGCGCGGGCCGATCTCGACCTCGGCTGCGATGATGCTGTACGCGCCGACTTCGACGTCGTCGGCGAGCTTCGCCGCCGGGTCGATGATGGCCGTCGGATGGATCATCAGCCGCTCGCTCCGGCGCAGAGCATCTCGGCTTCGGCGACCACCCGGCCGTCGACCAGCGCCTGGCCCTGGAACTGGCTCATGTTGCGCAGGGTGCGCTTGAGCTCCACTTCCAGGCGCAGCTGATCGCCCGGCACCACGGTGTGGTTGAAGCGGGCCTTGTCGACCTTGACCAGGTAGAACATCTTGAAGCGCTCGGCATCCTTCGGCGCGGAGAGGATCGCGAGCACGCCGGATGCCTGCGCCATGGCCTCGACGATCAGCACCCCCGGCATCACCGGATGGCCTGGGAAATGTCCCTGGAAGAAAGGTTCGTTGACGGTGACGTTTTTCAGCGCGGAAATATGGCGGCGCGGTTCGAAGCCGACGATGCGATCCAGCAGCAGGAACGGGTAGCGATGCGGCAGCATTGCCGCGATGGCTTCGACGTCGATCGGCAGCTCGGGCGTCGCGCTTGGGTGGTTCATCTTTCGGATTCCTTGGTTGCGGCATCCAGACGCCGCGCAATCTCGTCCAGGTGCCTGAACCGGGCGGCATTGCGGCGCCACTGCCGGTTTGGCTGGATCGGCGTACCCGACGAGTATTCGCCAGGCTCGTGCAGGGAGTGCGTGACGAGGCTCATGGCGGTCACGGTGACGTGATCGACGACCTTCAAATGACCCAGTATGCCAGCGCCGCCGCCAATCAGGCAGTGGCGGCCGATGGTCGCGCTGCCGGCAACCGCCGCGCAGCCCGCGAGCGCGCTGTGGGCGCCGATGTGCACGTTGTGAGCGATCTGGATCTGGTTGTCCAGGCGTACGTCGTCCTCGAGCACGGTATCGCCGAGGGAGCCGCGGTCGATCGTGGTGTTGGCGCCGATCTCGCAGTCATTGCCGATCACGACGCCGCCGAGCTGTGGCACCTTGACCCAGCCTGAGTCGTCGTGGTCGAAGGCCAGACCGAAGCCATCGGCACCGAGCACCGCGCCTGGATGGATCAGCACGCGCCTGCCGAGGCGCACGTCCTGCACCAGGCTGACCCGTGCCAGCAGCCGCGATTGTGCGCCCACCGTGCAGCGTGGTCCGATCGTGCAGTGCGGCCCGAGCGCGGCGCCTTCCTCGATCACCGCACCTTCGTCGATAAAGCAGAAGGCGCCGATCGAGGCGCCGGGAGCCACGCTTGCGTCGGCGGCGATGCAGGCGCTCGGGTGAATGCCGGGTCGCGCCGCCGGGCGGCGTTCATACAGAGCGGCAATGCGCGCATAGGCGAGATATGGGTCGGGGGCGATCAGGCAGGCGCCGCGCTCGCGCGCCGGGGCGTCCTCTTCGCGCAGCACCACGACCCCGGCGCGAGTGTGGGCGAGCTGGCCGCGGTAGCGCGGATTGGCCAGGAAACCGAGATCGGTCGGGCCGGCCTCGTGCAGGGTGGCGACGCCCATCACCGGAAGTGACGGCTCGCCAATGGCGCGGAGGGCGAAGCGCGCAGCCAGTTCGGCGAGCGTGTGGGCGACCGAGATCATCGCGGATTAGCCCCTCTCGGTCGGCGCAGGCGCTCGAGAATCTGCTCGGTGACGTCCACCTTGGGGCTCGCGTAGACGACCGGGCTCGGCAGGATCAGGTCATAGCTCTGCTCACGGGCGAATTCGACCACGGCGTCGTTGATCTCCCGCCAGCTGCGATCGAGCTCCTGGTCGCTGCGCGTGCGCAGCTCGTTGCGCAGGTTCTCGCGGTTGCGCTTGATGGCGCGGTCCAGGGCGTCGATCTCGCGCTGCAGGTCGTTCATTTTCTCGCCGCTGACCGTGCTCTGGCGGCTGCGCAGAGCCTTCAGGCGGTTCTCGTCTTGGCCCAGCGCGGCGTCGCGCGCGGCGAACTCGCGCTCCAGCTTGCTGCGTCCGGCGAGCACCTGGGGTGCGTTGTCGAGCAGGCGCTTCATGTC
The DNA here is from genome assembly GCA_964582225.1 of uncultured Dokdonella sp. Lineage (GTDB taxonomy): Bacteria > Pseudomonadota > Gammaproteobacteria > Xanthomonadales > Rhodanobacteraceae > Dokdonella_A. The sequence continues at coordinate 8,056 of CAZORA010000042.1, forward strand.
CACGTAGCCGATGCGGATCGAAGCCGGCGACTCGGCGCGCGCGATGCCGGCGAGCGCGACCAGAGCGGCCAGCGACAGGGCAAGCAATCGCGCCGATGGTACCTGCTGCGTCACGGCTCCTCCTCGCCGCCGAGCGCCGTCAGAACATGTTGCCGAAGGTGAACTGGATCAGCTCGGTGTCGTCGCCAGGCCTTTTGCGAATCGGCTTGGCCAGATTGATCACGATCGGGCCCACCGGCGCTCGCCACTGGAAGGAGAGGCCGACCGAAGCGCGCAGCTGGTCGGCGCTCCAGCTGCGATAAGCGCGGCAATCGTCGATCAGCGAGGGGTTGCAGAGATTGTTGCGGAACACGTTGCCGACGTCGAGGAAGACGGAGAAACGCGTGGTGTCGTCGGACTCGTCGCTGGAAAAGGGACTGGGAAAGATCACTTCGGCCGAGCCGACCGTCTTCAGCGACCCGCCCAGCGGCAGCCGGCAGTTCTTGTTGCTCGGCGGACACAGAATCGGGTCCATCGTGGTGAAGGGGCCGAGCGTGTTGTCGCGGAAGCCGCGCACGTCGGAAACGCCGCCGGCGTAGAAATTCTCGAAGAAAGGCAGACCGCCGAGGTTGGCCATGTAGCGCGGGTCCGCACTGTCCATCACGCTCTTGGGTGCCTTCCAGGTGTTGCCGTAGCCGACGTTGAAGTGGCCGTAGAAGGTCAGCGCGTCGGTCATGCGCAGATACTGCGCGAAGTAGTAGTTGAACTTGTAGTACTCGACGGTCGAGCCCGGCAGAGTGGCCATCAGCTGCACCGACTGGAAGGAGCCGCGGGTCGGGTTCCAATAGCGATTGCGCGTGTCGTGCGCCCAGGAAAGCTGCGTGTGCCAGGTGTGGAAGGTGCGATGACCGAGGTTGTCGATGTAGTCGATGATCTCCTGCGGCGTCATTCCCGGCCAGGCCATGATGTTGGTCTTGTTTACACCTAGCTGGAGGTTCACGGTGTCCGATTCGGTGATCGGCAGCGCGGTATAGATGTTGAAGGCGTCGGTGTTCGAGTAGTAGCTCGCGATGTTCTGCTGGCCCGTGTTGAGCTCGCTATGCTGCATGTCGTAGCCGAGGCCGATGCCATCGTCGGTCAGGTAGGGCTCGAAATAGGACAGTTGATACTGCTTGAGCACGCGGCTGCGCATCGCCGAGAGCGAGATCCGGTCACCGGTGCCGAGCAGGTTGGTCTGACTGACGCTGACGCTGCCGATCATGCCCTGCACCTGCGAGTAGCCGATGCCGAAGCTGAACTGTCCCGAGTTCTGCTCCTCGACGCTGACCACCAGATCGACCTGGTCCTCGCTGCCGGGCACTTTGGGCGTGTCGACGACGACGGTCTTGAAGAATCCCAATCGCTGCAGGCGGATCTTCGAGCGGTCGATCGCGGCTTGTGAATACCAGGCGCCTTCCAGTTGCCGCATTTCACGGCGCAGCACTTCGTCTTCGGTGCTCTGATTGCCCTTGAAGATGATCTGGCGGACATACACGCGCTGACCAGGATTGACGAAGAAGTTGATCCCGACCTGGCGAGTCTCCTTGTCGATATCCGGGATCGGCTGCACGTCGGCGAAGGCGTAGCCAATGTTCGATAGCGCGGCGATGATCGCGTCGACCGATTGCTCGATCTTCTTGCGCGAGAACTCCTCACCTGGCTGCACCTGAACCAACTGACGCAGATCGGCCTCGTCGAGCACCAGACTGCCGGTCAGCTTGACGTCGGTGATCGTGTAGACCTCGCCCTCCTGGATATTGGCGACGATGTACATCTTGCGCTTGTCGGGGCTGATACTGACCTGGGTCGATTCGACGTTGAAGTCGGCGTAGCCGCGGTCCATGTAATAGGACTGCAGCTTTTCGAGATCGCCGGAGAGCTTTTCGCGCGAATACTGGTCGTCCTTGGAGTACCACGAGGTCCAGTTGCTGACGTCCGACTGGAAGCCGCGGCGGATCTCGCGATCGCTGAAGGTCTTGTTGCCGACGATGTTGAGGTGCTTGATGCGCGCCGCCTTGCCTTCGGCGATGTTGATCGCGATCTCGACGCGGTTGCGGTCGAGGTTGACGCTGCTGGTCTTCACCGAGACGTTGTACTTGCCGCGGTTGTAGTACTGGTGTACCAGCTCGCCCTGCACTTCACTCAGCTTCATCGGATCGAAGGATTCTCCTTCAGCGAGGCCGATGCCGCGCAGGCCCTTCAGCAGCTCCTCGCTTTTGATGTCCTTGTTGCCGCGCAGCGCGATCTTGCTGATCTGCGGGCGCTCCTTGACCGTGATCACCAGGATGTCTCCCTGGCGAGCCAGTGCCACGTCGCTGAAGAAACCGGTCTTGTATAGCGCTCGAATCGCCTGATCGGCGCGCGCGTCGGTCATCCGATCGCCCTTTTCCAGCGGCAGATAGGTGAACACCGTGCCCGGCGCGATGCGCGACAGGCCGTCGACGCGCAGATCGGAAATGGTGAAGGGCTCGAAGGCCAACGCATTGCCGGTGGCCAGCGCGGCGAGCAGCGCTAGACTCAGTCGACAGCGGCGGCCGAGTGAGCGCAGGCCTGTCTGTGCAGTTGCGCGCGGGCGGGCCATGCGGTTGCCGTCAGTGGGTTCGGTGTGCTTCATCGTTGCTTCCGCCGGGGCGTCGGGGGCGGCACGACGAGACTGGTCGCGCGCCGTACAGGGCCAGTGGGATGGGTTACCGATCAGGATGCGATCCGCAGGATGTCGTTGTAGATCGCCAGGCCCATCAGGGCGACGAGGAGGCTCAGGCCGACGTACTGTCCGGCGATTTGCGCCTGCTCGCTGACCGGGCTCCCCTTGACCAGCTCGATAAGGTAATACAGCAGATGCCCGCCGTCCAAGAGCGGGATCGGCAGCAGATTGAGGATCGCGAGGCTCAGCGAGATGATCGCCAGGAAGTTCAGAAACCACGCCAGGCCGAGCTCGGCAGATGTGTTGGCCACCTGGGCAATGGTGATGACTCCGGACAGGTTCTTGAGCGAGGCGCGTCCGGCCAGCATGCTCCACAGCATGTCGAGGGTTTGCCGCGTGCGCTCCCAGGTTTCGGCGAATGCGCGTGGAATGGCCGCCAGCGGCGTGTATTGCAGCAGCGCGTCGTAGTGGATGTCGGAAGCCTCGGGGCCGACGCCGAGCATCCAGCTAGCCTGCCCGTCGCGCTCGACGCGCCGTGGGTGCGCCAGGAGCTTCAGGGTGTCTGCGCCGCGGCGGATTTCGAGCGGCAGCGCCTGTCCGACTTGCGCGTGGCGCTGGATCAGCGTGGAGACGTCACGCCAATCATCGAGCGGCTCGCCGCCGATCGCGAGCAGCCGATCACCGGGCTGCAGCCCGGCTTGCGCGGCAGCGCTGTCTGCCTGAACCGTACCAATCACGGCGGGCAGCATCCACTGCCGCGGCGTGAGCCCGATCCTGCGCCATGCGGCTCCCTCGTCGAGATCGGTCGGCAGGTTCGACAGCGCGAGCTTGCGCAGGCGCTCGGTGCCGCCGGCGTCGATCACCCGCAGCTGCAGATCGTGGCGATCGATCGCGCCCTCCAGCAGGGCTGCACTGAGATCACTCCAAGTGGGCGTGGCGCGGCCGTCGACGGCGATCACCCGGTCGCCCGCGGCGAGTCCTGCCGCCGCGGCGACCTGCTCGGCGCGACCCACGATCGGCTGATAGTCGGGCTTGCCGATGACGAACATGAGCCAGAACGCCAGCACGGTGAAGATCAGGTTGAAGGCGGGGCCAGCGGCGGCGATCGCCATGCGCACGCCGACCGGCTTGCGGTTGAAGCTTGCCGTGAGATCTTCCGGCGCCACTTCGCCCTCGCGTTCGTCGAGCATCTTCACATAGCCGCCGAGTGGGATCGCCGCCACCGCGAACTCGGTGCCGTGGCGGTCGAAGCGCGACCACAGCGGCTTGCCGAAGCCAACCGAAAAACGCAGAACCTTGACTCCGCAGCGGCGAGCGACGACGAAGTGCCCATACTCGTGGAAGGTGACCAGCAGGCCGAGCGTCACCAGGAGCCACCAGACCGAGCCGAAGAACTCGGTCATGGCTCGGTTTGCTCCCCGCATCGCACCGGTGGGCAGGAAATCGCGGTGGTGCGGCGCCGTGCGGCGGCGAAATTCGCGTGGATCGGGTCTTGCATCAGGCTCATCTCGAAAACTGCGGACTGCGCGACGCGCGCAAAACGTCCGGCATCATACGTCGAGTGCGACGGTGGACGCTTGAACGCTTCTCAAACAGCGGAACGCATCGGACATCCGCTTCAGCCGACGAGGTCGAGCAGGGCCTTGCCGAGGGCGAAGGCCGGCAGTGCCGCCAGCATGCTGTCGACCCGATCCAGCATGCCGCCGTGGCCCGGAAAGAGCGTGCCGGAATCCTTCACCCCAGCCTGCCGCTTGAGCAGGCTTTCGAGCAGATCACCGACGATCGAGGCAGCAACGGTCAGCAGGCCGAGCGCGGCGACCAGCAGTACCGCGCCGCCGCGCAGGCCGAGCAGCCAGGCCGCGATCGCGGCAACGGCGACACCGGTGCCGACCGCGCCCCAGGCGCCGGCGCGGGTCTTGTTCGGACTGATGTGCGGCGCGAGTCGGCTCTTGCCGAAGCGCTTACCGACGAAATAGGCGCCGGTATCGGCGCCCCAGATCACCAGCAGGGCGATCAGGGTCCAGACGTGCCCGTGCGGATCGCTCGCATGCAGCAGGACCAGCGCGAGCCAGGCCGGTGCGATCGCGAGTTCCCCAGCGAGGAGCTTGAGCGCGGTGTTCTCGCGTGTAGGCGCCGCCGCCCAGGCGCGATTGCCGAGCCAGGCCAGCGCCAGCAGCCAGAAGGCGGCGCCCGCGCCAATCGCGCACCAGGCCCACGGCAGGGCGTGAAGCAGCCACAGCAGACCGAGCACCATTGCGTTGGCGGCGAGCAGGATGCCGCGCCAGACGCCTGAATGCAGACCCGCCAGTGCGGCCCACTCCCAAAACGCCGATAGACACATCACCGCGACGATCAGCGCCACCCAGGACGTGGGCAGCAGCAGCACGATCGCGACCGCGAGTGGGGCCAGCACCAGGGCAGTAACAACGCGCTTGCCGAGCATGCCCCTCACTCAGCCGGCTGCGCGAATCTGGGAGGAAGTTCGTCCATAGCGTCGTTCGCGCAGCGCGTAGTCGGCCAGTGCCGCCTCGAGTGCGGCGTCGTCGACATCCGGCCACAGCGTTTCGGTGAAATAGAGCTCGGCGTAGGCGAGCTGCCAGAGCAGGAAATTGCTGACCCGTCGCTCGCCGCCGGTGCGGATCAGGAGATCCACCGGCGGCATTTCGGCAAGACTCGTCGCCGCCTGAAAGCGCGCCTCGTCGATTGCTGCCGGCTCGATTTCCCCACGCACCGTCTCCGTAGCCAGCCGGCGCGCCGCCTGCACGATATCCCAGCGGCCGCCGTAGTTCACGGCGACGTTGAGCTGCAGGGCCTGGTTGGGCTTCGTGCGCTGCATCGCCTGTTGCATGCGATCGCGCAGCTCGGGGCTGAAGGCGTCCAGCTCGCCGATGAAGCGTAGCCGCACACCATTGGCGTCGAGCTCCGCTACCTCACGTTCGAGCGCACGCAGAAACAGCTGCATCAGTGCGCCGACCTCGCCGACGGGGCGCTTCCAGTTTTCGCTCGAGAAGGCGAACAGCGTGAGCGCGCCGATGCCACGCTGCCGACAGAACCTGATCGTGTTGCGCACCGCCTTCTGACCTTCGCGATGGCCGAAGCTGCGCGGTCGCCCGCGGTGCTGCGCCCAGCGTCCGTTGCCGTCCATGACGATCGCGATGTGCTGCGGGAGGCGAGCTGCTGGGTCGGATGCCATGCGTCGGGTTGTGCGAGCGTTCGCCTGTGCGGTGGCGGCGGGCCGGATGGCCGCCGGCTGGGGTGCTGCGGGCGAGAATCTACATCGCTAGCAGTTCCTGCTCCTTGGCCTGGACCACGCCGTCCACGTCCTTGATGAATCTGTCGGTGAACTTCTGGATCTCGTCGTTTACGCGGCGCTCGTCATCCTCGCTGATCTGCTTCTCTTTCAGGAGCTCCTTGACCTGGTGCAGGGCGTCACGGCGGATGTTGCGCACCGCGACCTTGGCGTTCTCGCCCTCGTGAGAGACGTGCCGCGAGAGTTCGCGGCGCCGTTCTTCGGTCAGGCTCGGCAGGTTGATGCGGATCACCATGCCGACCGTGGTCGGCGTCAGCCCGAGATCCGAGGTCAGGATCGCCTTTTCGACCGCGCCGACCATGTTCTTCTCGAACGGGGTGATGGTGATCGTGCGCGCGTCCGCGATCGCCACGTTGGCGACCTGGGTGATCGGCGTGTCGGTGCCGTAATAGGGCACCTTGAGCGGCTCGATCAGCGCCGTATTGGCGCGACCGGTGCGCAGGCGCTGCAGGCCTGTGGCGAGCGCCTCGACGCTCTTTTGCATGCGCAGCTGCGCATCCTTCTTGATCGATTCGAGCATGATGCGGGCGCGGTTCGCGGACGTGAATCGGCTGCGGAGTATAGCAGCGTCGCTGCCGCCATCTCGCCGCCGGCGGCGTTCACGGTTGGTCTGGCGCCGGCCGACGGGCCACTACGGCTGGCCGTTGACCAAGGTGCCGATCGGTTCACCGCGCATGATCCGCATCAGGTCGCCCTCGCGCGACAGGTCGTAGATGCGCAGCGGAATGTGGTGATCTCGGCAGAGCGCGATGGCGCTGGTATCCATGACCCGGAGATTGCGTTGAATCACCTCTTCATAAGAAAGGTGTGCGTAGCGGGTGGCGTTGGCGTCCTTGGTCGGGTCGGCGCTGTATACGCCGTCCACCTTGGTCGCCTTGAGCAGCAGGTCGGCGCCGATCTCGATCGCGCGCAGCGCCGCTGCCGAGTCGGTGGTGAAAAACGGGTTGCCGGTGCCGGCGGCGAACAGTGCGATGCGCCCCTTCTCGATGTGGCGGATGGCGCGGCGGCGGATGAAGTCCTCGCAGACCTCGTTGATCTTGATGGCGCTCATGGTGCGCGCGTAGCCGCCGGCTTTCTCGATCGCATCCTGCATGGCGAGTGCGTTCATGACGGTCGCCAGCATGCCCATGTGATCGGCCGTCACCCGGTCCATGCCACCCGCGGCGAGCCCTTCGCCGCGAAAGATGTTGCCGCCACCGATTACCACGCCGACCTGCACACCCGCCCGCTGCACGTCGATGATCTCACGCGCGATGCGGTGCAGCACCTTGGGATCGATGCCGTAATCGGCCTCGCCCATCAGGGCTTCTCCCGAGAGCTTCAGCAGGACGCGTCTGTATTTGATATCGGCGGGCATGGACGGACTTCCTGCGGCAAAGCGCGCGTATTGTAGCCGCGTGCGTCGCGCTCACGGGGTTGCAGCGGCCGAAGCAACGAAAGAGCCCGCGACTGGCGCGGGCTCTTTCGTTGCTTGCGGCGCACAGGTGTTCACTCAGACCTGCATCGCCTTGGCCACTTCGGCGGCGTAATCCTCGATCACCTTCTCGATGCCTTCGCCGACTTCCAGGCGGTACATCGACAGCACTTCGGCGCCGGCCTTGCGCAGCACCGCCTCCACCGTGGAGTCGGTGTCGATCACGTAGGGTTGGCCGGCAAGAGTCATCTCGCCGATGATCTTGTTGATCTTGCCGCTGGTGATCTTCTCGAGGATCTCGGCCGGCTTGGACCGGTCTTTTTCGGAGAGTTGGGCGAGGGCGATCTCGCGCTCCTTGTCGACGATCGCGCTCGGTACCTGAGCGGCCGAGATATAGGGCGGATTCATCGCCGCGACGTGCATGGCGAGGCCCTTGGCCAGCTCCGGCGTGCCGCCTGCGAGCTCGACCAGGACGCCGATACGGTTGCCGTGAGTGTAGCTGCCGATGGTGTTCGGGCTCTGCATGCGGGCAAGACGACGCACCTGGATGTTCTCACCGATCTTGGCCACCAGCGCTTGGCGTGCCTCCTCTACGCTGCCGCCTTGCGGCCATGCCGCGGCCAGCAGCGCCGCGGCGTCACTGGCGCCGCTGGCGAGCGCGACGCGCCCGAGCACATCGGTGAAGGCAAGGAAGCTCGCGTCCTTGCCGACGAAATCGGTTTCGCAGTTGACTTCGACCAGCACCGCCTGATCGCCTTCCTGCGCCAGCACGATGCGCCCTTCGGCGGCGACTCGACCGGCTTTCTTGTCGGCCTTGGCCAAGCCCTGCTTGCGCAGCCACTCGATCGCTGCTTCGATGTCGCCATCGTTCTGCATCAATGCTTTCTTGCATTCCATCATGCCGGCGCCGGAACGCTCGCGCAGTTCCTTGACCAGCTGGGCAGTGATTTCCATGATGTTCCTCCACGATTTGCGGGGCAGCGCGCTGGGCGCTGCCCTGGATCCGGTGAATCTGCAGTGACGCAGGATGCGTCCGCGCGGGCGCGCCGCGCTTCAGTCGGCTGCTGGTGCCTCGTCGGCAGCCGCGGGCTTGGCGTCGCCAGCCGCCGCGACTTCGGCCGACTTGGGTGCGCGCGCGGACGGTGGGCCGCGCCGCCCGGCCGGGGCACGCTTGGCCGGCGCCTTGCGCCCGGCCGGCTTGCGGCGGTCGTCGCGCTCGCGCCCTTCGCGGGTGGCCACCGGATTGCCGTCGTCGTCGAGCTCGACGAAATCGTCCTTCTCGCTGGCGACGATCTCCGGCGCAGCGGCCTTGCCCTCAAGCACCGCGTCGGCGGCGGCTGCGGTGTACAGCTGCACCGCGCGAATGGCGTCGTCGTTGCCCGGAATCGCGTAGTCGACGAGGCTCGGGTCGTAGTTGGTATCGACCACCGCCACCACCGGGATGCCAAGCTTGCGCGCTTCCTTGACGGCGATGTCCTCGTGGCCGATGTCGATCACGAACAGCGCGTCGGGCAGGCGACCCATGTCCTTGATGCCACCGAGCGAGTTCTGCAGTTTCTCGCGCTCGCGCTGCAGGCCCAGCACTTCGTGCTTGACCAGGCGCTCGAAGCTGCCGTCGGTTTCCATCGTCTCCAGTTCCTTGAGGCGGCCGACCGACTGTTTCACGGTGCGGAAGTTGGTGAGCGTGCCGCCCAGCCAGCGCTGGCTGATGAAGGGCATGCCGCAGCGGCTGGCCTCGTCACGGATCGCCTCGCGCGCCGAGCGCTTGGTGCCGACGAACAGGACCGTGCCGCGCTTTTGCGCCAGGCCCGAGATGAAGTTCATCGCGTCGTTGAAGAGCGGCAGCGTCTTCTCGAGATTGACGATGTGGATCTTGCCGCGGGCGCCGAAGATGTAGGGCGCCATGCGCGGGTTCCAGTAGCGCGTCTGGTGGCCGAAGTGAACGCCGGCTTCCAGCATCTGGCGCATGGTGACTTGAGGCATGATGAAGCTCCGGAAAGGGGACCCGCGCGCCATGCAGCGCGTGAATCCCGGGGTTGGACCTCCACGCATCCCCGCGTGCGACTCCTTGCGGAGCACCCCGAACGCGGTGACGATACGTGTGTGGATTGGCCGGGTGGCCGTCTCGCCGCACCGCCGAATTGAACTCGTGCGGCGCGGACGCATGTGTTCGGCGGGTCGACCAGAAGGCGACTACACCAATCCGATCAATTATAGCGAGAGCTGCCCGATCGCGACAAGACGCGGCGCAGCGCCATCGAGAGGAATCATGAGCGTCGGGATCAAGACTGCCGAGGAGATCGACAAGATGCGGGTGGCCGGGCGGCTCGCCGCCGAAGTGCTGGAGCTCGTGGCGGCCCACGTGCGCCCTGGAGTGAGCACCGAAGAACTCGACCGCATCGCCTACGAGCACATCGTCAACGTGCAGCAGGCGGTGCCGGCCAACGTCGGCTACCGAGGTTACCCGAAAACCCTGTGTACCTCGGTCAACCACGTGATCTGCCACGGCATTCCGAACGCCGGCAAGATCTTGCGGGACGGCGACATCCTGAACGTGGACGTCACCGTCATCAAGGATGGCTGGCACGGTGACACCAGCCGCATGTACTTCGTCGGCGAGCCTTCGGTGCTGGCGCGACGGCTGGTTGAAACGGCCTTCGAGGCGATGATGCTGGGGATCGGTCAAGTGCGTCCGGGCGCCACCCTCGGTGATATCGGTCACGCGATCCAGCGCCATGCCGAAGCGAACGGTTTTTCGGTGGTGCGCGAATACTGCGGGCACGGCATCGGCCGGGTGTATCACGACGATCCCCAGGTGCTGCACTACGGCGAACCGCACTCGGGCCTCGAGCTGCGCAAGGGCATGACCTTCACCGTCGAGCCGATGATCAACGCCGGCAAGCGCTACAGCAAGCAGCTGCCGGATGGCTGGACGGTGGTGACCAAGGACCACTCGCTCTCGGCCCAGTGGGAGCACACGATCGTCGTCACCGACGACGGTTACGAGATTCTCACACCCTGGCCGCAGGCGGCCTGAGAGCCGCGCCGTGTCGGTGCCAGCGGCGGTCCTGCCCGAGCTGCCGAAGCTACCGGTGGCGCTGCTGCGCGGCGGCGTTTCGGCCGGCGCACGTCGCGCCTTGCGCCAGTTGCTCGAGGATTTCGCACGCGTTCTGGAGGCCGTCTTCGATCGCGGCGTCGAAGTCCGCGCGCTGCTCACGCTGCGCGCGCAAGCCGTCGAACGCGTGCTCGGCCACACTTGGGACGCCTTCGTCGGCAAGACCGATGACGCGGCTCTGTTTGCCGTCGGTGGGTTCGGGCGCGGCCTCCTGTTCCCATATTCCGACATTGATCTGCTGGTTCTGTCCGCGCCCGAGCTGCCGGCCGACCGCACCCGCGCGATACAGGCATTCTTTACCTGCCTTTGGGATCTCGGCCTCGCTCCGGGACAGGCGGTGCGCACGCTGGCGGAGTGCCGCGAGCTGGCCGCGGCAGACGTCAGCGTATTCACATCGCTCCTGGACGCGCGGATGCTCGCCGGCAGCGCGGAATCGGAGCAAGCGCTGCACGACCTGATCGCCGCTCCCGGGCTGTGGTCCCCGGCGGCCTTTCTCGCCGCCAAACGCGCTGAGCAACAGGCGCGCCATGCGCGCCTTGGCGATACGGCCTATAGCCTGGAACCGAACCTCAAGGACGGGCCCGGCGGCCTGCGCTCGCTCGATCTGATGCGCTGGCTCGCGCGCAGGGTCGCGGGCGCCGCGGATCTTGCGGCCACGGTGGACTTGGACCTGCTGGACGCGACCGAGCTGGCCGCCTTGGAGCGCTCGGAGCTCGAGCTGCAGCGCGACCGCTACGCCCTGCACCGGATCGCCGGGCGCCCCGAGGAGCGCCTGCTGTTCGAGCACCAGCGCGCGATCGCGGCCCTGCTCGGCTTCGAGGATCGGGGGCAGGTCAACTTCGGCGTCGAGCAGTTCATGCAGGGCTACTACCGCGCGGCCACCGTGGTCGAGCGTCTGTGCGCGCAGTTCGAGGAGCGCCTGGCGGAGCTGCTGGAGCCGGCGCCCGTCGCCACGCGGCCGCTCGACGCCGATTTCTGCGCCGAGGGCTCGCGCATCGCGCCGCGCGAGGCCGGTCTGTTTCGGCGCGAACCGCGAACCCTGATCGAGATCTTCGCCGCGCTGCTCGACCATCCCGAGCTCGACGGCCTGAGCGCCCGCACGATGCGCCTCGTGCAGCAGGCGCTGGCGGCGCACGGAGACGCATTCGCCGCCGATCCCGGCGCGCTGCAGGCGTTTCTCGCCCTGCTGCGGCGGGGCGCACCGGCAGTCGAGGCCCTGGTCCACATGAATCGTCATGGCGTGTTGGCCGCGCTGATTCCGGCGTTCCGACGCGTAGTTGGACGCATGCAGTACGACCTGTTCCACGCCTACACGGTCGACGAGCACAGCGTGCGCGTGCTGCGCCACATCGCTCGCTTCGGCGAGCCCGAGGCGGCGGCGCTGGGGAGCGAGGCGGGCGCCATCTTCAGCCGGCTCGACAAGCCCGAGCTGCTGCTTCTGGCCGGCCTGTTTCACGACATCGCCAAGGGCCGCGGCGGCGACCATGCGGTGCTCGGCGAGGCGGAAGCGCGCGACTTCGGCCAGCGCCTTGGCCTTGCCGGTGAAGACGTGGAGCTCGTCGCCTGGCTGGTGCGCTGGCACCTGCTGATGAGCGTGACCGCGCAGCGCCAGGACATCACCGACCCGGAGGTCGTGCATCGCTTCGCCGCGCAGGCCGGCGAGCGCGAGCGCCTCGACTATCTGTATCTGCTCACCATCGCCGACATCGCCGGCACCAATCCGCGACTGTGGAACGGCTGGAAGGCGCGCCTGCTGGCCGACCTGCACACCGCGGCGCGCTACATGCTGCGTGCCGGCCTCGGCAAGCCGCCGCAGGCCGGCGCGCGAATCGAAACCTGTCGTGAAGCCAGCCGCGAACGGATGGTGGCCGCCGGCCGTGATCCCGGACAGGCGGCGGCGATTCTCGAGCGCTTCCCGCGCGGCAGCTTCCTGCGCCACCGGCCCGAGCAGATCGCCTGGCAGGCTGGCGTGATCGCGCGCGCGGTCGGTGACCCGGTGGTCGCGGTGCGCGCCCACTCCGCGCGCGGCGGCAGCAGCGAGCTGTTCGTTTCCACGGCCGATCGCGACGGGCTTTTCGCCAGCATCACGGCGGCGCTCGATCGTTTCGGCTGCAGCGTCGTCGAGGCGCGCCTGTTCGTCACGGCGGAGCGGCGTATCTTCGACACCTTCCAGCTGCTCGACGCGGCGAGCCAGGCGCCGCTCACCGCCGAGCGCGCGCCGGCCCTCGAAGATCTGCTGCGGCGAGTGCTGGCCGCTCCCGAGCTCGACCCGAAGCCGGTGCGGCGCGGGCTGTCCCGCCGCCAGCGCCACTTCCAGATCGCGCCGCAGCTCGCCTTCAGCGAAGTCGACGGCAGAACCCAGATGGCGCTGATCTGCAGCGATCGCCCCGGTCTGCTGGCGGAGGCGGCGCTCGCCATGCGCGAGGCACATGTGCGCGTTCACGATGCGCGCATCGCCACCTACGGTGAGCGCGCCGAGGACTTTTTCATCCTGAGCGACGAAAATGACGCCGCGCTGGACGCCGCCGCGCGGGAACGCCTGCAGTCCGCGCTGCTGCGCCGGCTAGGCGTGCAGACGATCCCGAGGAGAGGTCCCGATGTCCCATGAAACCACCATCGACGCCGCGTGGGAGCGCCGCGCCGCGCTCTCCGATGCGGAGCTCGGCGCGCTGCGGCCGCGGCTCGAGGAAATCCTCGATGGCCTGGAGCGCGGCGAGCTGCGGGTCGCCGAACCGGACGGGCAGGGCGGCTGGCGGGTCCATTCATGGCTCAAGAAGGCCGTGCTGTTGTACTTCCGCGCGAGCCGCAATCGGCTGATGGGCGGCGGACCGATGACTGCCTTCGATAAGGTGCCGCTGCGCTTTGCTGAAGCAGACGAAGAGGTCTTTCGCGCAGCCGGGGCACGCGTCGTGCCCGGCGCGCTGGTGCGTCGCGGCGCCTTCGTCGGCCGCGGCGCGGTGCTGATGCCGAGCTATCTCAACATCGGCGCCTGGGTCGGCGCCGGAAGCATGGTCGACACCTGGGCCACGGTCGGCTCCTGCGCGCAGATCGGCGAGCGCGTGCACCTGTCGGGCGGCGTCGGCATCGGCGGCGTGCTCGAACCGCTGCAGGCCAACCCCACCATCGTCGAGGATGACTGCTTCATCGGCGCGCGCTCGGAAGTGGTCGAGGGCGTGGTGGTCGAGCGCG
>CAZORA010000043.1:0-20742 GCA_964582225.1 uncultured Dokdonella sp.
AAGTCGTGCTGCGCATCAGCGACGACGGCCGCGGCATGGATCGCGAGGCGATCCGCGCACAGGCCATCGAGCGCGGTCTGCTGAAGCCCGGCGTCGATCTCTCCGACAGCGACCTGTACGGATTCATTCTCGAGCCCGGTTTTTCGACCGCGCGCGAGCTGACCCAGCTCGCGGGCCGCGGCGTCGGCATGGACGTCGTGCACAATGAGATCAAGCAGCTCGGCGGCTCGCTCTCGATCGAGTCGACGGCCGGGCGCGGCACGAGCTTCACCATCCGCCTGCCGTTTACCCTGGCGGTCACCCAGGCGATCCTGGTGCGCCTGGGCGAGAGCGTATACGCCATCCCCATGTCCTCGGTGCAGGGTGTGGCGCGCATCACCGCCGAGGAGCTGGAGCGCCGCCTGAGCAGCGGAGACGCGCACCTCCTGTATGGCAGCGAGGAATACAACATCCACGATCTGGCGCAGCTGCTCGGCGTGTCGCGCACCCGCGCGGCGCTTGCCGACGACGTGCAGATTCCGCTGCTTCTGACCCGCAGCGGCGACCAGCGTTCGGCGATCCGCATCGATGACGTGGTCGGCTCGCGCGAAGTCGTGGTGAAGTCCGTCGGTCCGCAGGCGAGTTCGGTGCCGGGCATCTTCGGCGCCACCATCATGGGCGACGGTGCGGTTGTCATCATTCTCGACCCGGCGCCCCTGGTGCGACGTCTGGTGGCACTGCAGGCGCACGCCCGTGACCAGGGTGTGGAGATGGTTGCGCCGGTGGCGCCCGAGCCGGAAGTACGCCGCAAGTCCCTGGTCATGGTGGTCGACGACTCGATCACCATGCGCAAGGTCACCACGCGCGTGCTGGAGCGTGCGGACTTCGAGGTCGCAACCGCGAAGGATGGCCTGGACGCAGTGGAGAAACTGCAGGACCTGGTGCCGGACCTGCTGCTGCTCGATATCGAAATGCCGCGCATGGACGGCTACGAGCTCGCGATCTACATGCGCAACGACCCGCGCCTGCGGCAGATTCCAATCATCATGATCACCTCGCGTACTGGCGAAAAGCATCGCCAGCGAGCCGCCGAAGTGGGCGTCAAGCGCTATCTCGGCAAGCCCTACCAGGAAGACGACCTGCTTCGCGAAGTTCACGAGGCACTGGAGACCGAGCGTGTCTGACTCTCCCGTCCCATCGGTTGCGGTGGCCCTGCTGCATGGTGCGGAAGACGCCGGAACCTTGCGCAAGGCGATCGTCGCGAGTGGCGCCAAGATCGTGTTCGAAGCGGCGACGCGCGGCTTCGACCGCACGGGGCTGGACCAATCGGTGCCGGACGTGGTGGTGGTGGATCTGCGCGATCCTGACGACGACGAGCTCGAGGAGCTCGACGCGCTGTTCGACCGCTATCCGGTGCTGTTCAACGACGGCGAGGCCTCAAGCCTGCTGTCGGGCTGGGATCTGGCCCGCTGGCAACGTCATCTGGGCGCGAAGATCGTCGGTGGCGGGGTCGATCCACCGCGGCCGGCCGATGCCGAGCCCGTCCCCGAGCCACAGCGTCCGCTGGTCGCGGAAGCGGCGTCCTCGAGCGAGATACCGGATGTCACGGCCGAGCCGGCGCGAGCTGGTTTCACCGCAGCCCTCGTCGACGCGGATTCCGCGGTGGTGCCGGAGGTCGAGTTGATGGCTGCCGACGCCGCGATCGCGCCAGAACCCGCCGGGGGCGTGGACGTCAGCGAGGATTCCGCGGAGCGCGTCGAAGCGCAGGTGGAGGAGCCGTCAGACGCCGAGGCGCTCGAGTTCGATTTGGATGACCTCGGCTTCGAGGTGCCGAGCCTCGAAGCCGCGCCTCCGCTGCCGTTAGGGGAGGCCTCCGCTGCACCGGAGATTGCGCCGAGCGAGACGGATCTTGCCACCGTCGAGGCGTTGCCGCGCGACGATTTTCTCGAAATCGACGCCACATCGCCTGACGCCGTGATCGATTCCTTGCTGCCGGCGTCAGCCGATTCCGCTGAGACAGCCGCCGCAGCGGAGGCATCGATCGATGAGCTCGACTTCGATATCCCGCTCGATGAGGTTTCCTCCGCTCTTGCGGAGCCCACGAGTGAGGCGCCCATCGCGGAGGATCCCGCGGCCGGCGTCGCGGCGCAGCTCGAATCTCCTGCGCTGTCTCTGGAGCACGACCCGGGCGTACCGGTGGAGGTCGAAGCCGCGACACTCATCGGTTCTGCAGAGCCCGTCGAGAGCACGGCCGTGGCTCGTGAAGCCGAGGCGGGTCTGGAGGTACCAGAGTGGACGCTGGAAGACTTCGGCGTGGTCGAGGCCGCGGCTGAAACCCCGGTTCCCGGCGCTTCCGACGCCGCTGGGTTCGGTATCGAAACCGTCAAGCCCGCCGATTTTCTGGCGCCGCAAGTGGAAGAAGTCGTCGCCGCGCCGCATCTGCCGAGCGAGGGATTCAGCCTCGAGCTGGTTCCGCTCGAAGAAGCTGTCGCGCCGACCCGCGTCGGCGCGATCGTGCACGAGAGCCGACTCGAGTCCGGCAAGTCGGTTCGAGTCCAGCGTGTCTGGGTGCTCGGGGCCTCGATCGGCGGTCCCGAAGCATTGCGAGAATTCCTCGCCGGCATTCCGCACGACTATCCCGCCCTGTTCCTGCTGGTGCAGCATCTGGGCGGGGAATTTCTCGATTTGATGGCGCGCCAGTTGGCCAAGGCGACCGGCATGATGGTGCGACAGCCGGAGCACGGGGATCGCGTCGGTCACGGCGAGATCCTGCTGGTGCCTGGCGGACGCGAGCTGTCGATCGACACGGGTGGGGTGGTCATCATGCGCCAGGCGCCGGAGGAAGGGAGTTACTCCCCGTCGATCGACCGCATTCTGACCGCGATGGCCAATTCTTTTGGCGCCAACGCCGGGGCGATCATCTTTTCCGGTGTGGGTGAAGATGCGGTGGAGGGCTGCCGCCATCTCGCTGACAAGGGCGGCCGCGTTTATCTGCAAAGCCCCGACAGCTGCGTGGTGAGCGCGATGGTCGAGGCGGTGCAGGCGACCGGCGTGGCGAGCTTCGTGGGCTCGCCGCGCGAGCTGGCGGAGCGCCTGTGCGCCGACCTTGGCCTCTCCACATGACGGGACCGGTTCGAGCGGAGCAGCGAACCTCGCGCGCCGCGAGCATTGACTGAAGGGGACCAGGATGAGCGAACTGCCGCGCGAGATTCGAGGCGTGATGATCCCGATCACCGATGGCCGCGTGCTGCTGCCGAACGCCACGGTGGCCGAAGTGATTACCTACACCCGCGCCGAGCCGGTGCCGAATGCGCCGGCCTGGCTGCTTGGGCGCGTGGCCTGGCGCGGCTGGCGGCTGCCGCTGATCTCGCTTCCGGTGCTGACCGGCGCGGTCGCCGAGGAAAGCCAGACCAACGCTCGCGTTGCGGTGCTCAAGGCGCTCGGCGGCCACGCCGACATGCCGTTTCTGGCGCTTCTGGCGCAAGGCTTCCCGCGCCTGACCACGATCACCCAGGATCTGCTGCTCGCCACCAGCGACGAGCAGCCGCATGCGGCCGGAGTCCGCGCCGAAGTGCTGGTGCGCGACGATCCGGCGGTCATTCCCGATCTCGACATCATCGAATCGATGATCGTCGAGGCGCTGGCCGCCGTCTGAGCGAGCCGGCCTGGCGGGGGCTCTTCAACGGCCCAACCGCACCACTTTGGTGCGCGCCGCGAGATCGTGCCAGGCGCGCCGTTCGGCATCCAGCAGGCACCACAGGAAGCCCACGCCGAGCGCCGCCAACGAGAGCAGCGCGACTGTGAAGCGCAGCAGCAGCTGCGCCCGCGTCGGCGTGCCATCCTCGCCGATCAGTCGAATGCGCCAGGCGCGCATGCCGATGGTCTGGCCGCCGAGGCGCCAGGAGGCGAGGAAGTAGCCGGCGCTGACCACGAGCAGCGCGGCCTGCAGGCCGTGGCGATACAGCGGTGGGGGATGTGCGGGGTCGATCTCCCCGTGCACGGCGAAGAGCCCCAGCGCCGCCGTCAGCATCCACAGCGCGCCCAGCGGGAAGAGGTCGTAAAGCAGGGCGGCAAGGCGCCGCCAGAGCGGCGCGGGGCGAGAATCTTCGTGCATGGGGCGGCGATGGTAGCCACTCTTGCGGCGTGCCGCAGCAGTGCGAACCGGGCCGCGGCCGACCGGCGTGCCACAATGCTCGGCAACCTTTTCGTTCTGGCCTTGCGTGCGTGGAGTCGACGGCACTCATCGAACGCTTTCTGGAGCAGCAGTGGGCCGAGCTCGGCCTAGCCACCAACACGCTGGTGAGCTATCGACGCGACCTCGAGGCGTTCGCGCGCTGGCAGGTGGAGCATCAAGCGTCGATGGACTCCGCAGATCGCGCGGCCCTGCAGCGCTTTCTGGCCGCGCGTAGTCGCTCGGGCGGCCGCAGCGGCCGCGGCTACGCAGCGCGTTCGAACGCACGCCTGCTGTCCTGCTTGAGGCACTTCTATCGTTGGCTCGCCCGAGACGGAGGAATTGCCGAGGATCCGACCCTGCTGGTCGACGCTCCGCGGCTGCCGCGCGGCCTGCCAAAGGCGCTGTCTGAAACGGAAATCGAATCCCTGCTGCGGGCGCCGCCGGAAACGCCGCTCGGCCTGCGCGATCGCGCCATGCTGGAGCTGATGTATGCGACGGGGCTACGCGTCAGCGAGCTCGTCGGCCTTGTCGCGGCTCAGGTCAACCTGCGTCAGGGCGTGCTGCGCGTGACCGGCAAGGGAGGGAAGGAGCGCCTGGTGCCGCTCGGCGAGGAGGCGGCGCACTGGCTCGCCCGCTACGTGGCCGAGGCGCGTCCGCAGCTGCTCAAGGGCGCGGCGTGCGATGCCCTGTTCGTCAGCAGTCGACGCGCGGCGCTAAGCCGACAGATGTTCTGGGTTCTGGTGAAGAACCATGCGCGAAGCGTCGGTCTTCCCGCCGCGCGCGTCTCACCGCACGTGCTGCGACACTCCTTTGCGACCCATCTTCTGAACCACGGCGCCGACCTGCGCGCGCTGCAGATGATGCTCGGCCACAGCTCGCTCACGACCACCCAGATTTACACCCTGGTTGCTCGCGAGGGGCTCAAGCGCCTGCATGCGCGCCACCACCCGCGCGGCTGAATGGCGGTGGCTGTCCCGTTGCGCGTCTGCTTTCGCACGTCTGACCGGCGTGCCAGAATGACGCGTCGTACCGGAACCAACGCAACGTCGCGCGGTCGAAGCGAAGCTTGCTGTTTCTGTCGACCCTTGATTCGGTGCCAGATGCGCCGTTTTCCGCTGCCGCGAGGTTGCCATGTCCTACCGCTCGTCCATGCTTCCGCTCGCGACGATCCTGCTTGCCGGCACGGTTGCCGCAGCCGATCCTAGCGCCACCGTGCGCGCGGCGCTGCAGGCGCTGACGCCGAACGTTCAAGTCGAGACCGTGCAGGAGTCGGTCGTGCCGGGATTCTACGAAGCGCTGGCCGGCGGCCAGTTCGTCTATGTGAGCAAGGACGGCCGCTTCGTCCTCGATGGCAGCGCCTTCGACGTGGCCGGCCGCCGCGATCTCGGCGCGGAGACCCGCGCGCGCATGCGCAAGAGCGCGCTGGAGCGGGTCGGGCCGGACAAGCGGATCGTGTTCGCGCCGGAGAAATCGATTCCAACGCGGCATACGATCACCGTGTTCACCGACCCCGACTGCCCGTTCTGCCGTCGCTTCCACCAGCAGATTGCGCAGTACAACGCGCAGGGCATCGCGGTAGACTACCTGCTGTTTCCGCTTTCGATTCACCCGGAAGCCGACCGCAAGTCGCAGGCAGTATGGTGCTCGAGCGACCGCGTGAGCGCGTTCAATCGGGCAATGGCCGGACAGGACCCCGGCAAGGCGAGCTGCCCGAACCCGGTATCCGAGCTGGCGCGGTTCGGCAAGTCGTTGGGCATCGGCGGAACGCCCACCATCCTCGCCAGCGACGGCACCCAGATCCCGCCACAGCTTGCGGCCTCGCCAGCCCAGCTCGCAGCCGAACTCGACCGGCTCGCCGTCGCCCATCGTCATTGAGGTTCTCGTCCATGTATCCAGCGTCCGATGTTTCACGTTCCGCTGCCCGCCAGCTCGCGACTTTCGCCCTGCCCGTTGTGGCGGCACTCGTGCTGCTGCCGGTTTCCGCAGCCGAGTCGACTGCCGACGCGGTTGTTCGCGCCGCGGTGCAGTCGCTGGCGCCCCAGGTGAAGATCGAACTGGTCGAAGCGGCGCCGCTGCCGGGCTTCCGCCAAGTGATGGCCGGCGGCCAACTGCTCTACGTGAGCGATGACGGCAAGTACCTGCTGCAGGGAACGCTCTATGACACCAAGGCCAAGCGCGATCTGACCGCTGCGCGAGTAGCGGTGGAGAATCGCGCGAAGGTCGACGCCGTGCCGCAGAGCGAGCGCATCGTTTTCGCGCCCTCCGGTAAGCCGAAGTACAAGGTCACGGTTTTTACCGACATCGACTGCGGCTTCTGCCGCAAGCTGCACTCGGAAATCGCCGAGATCAACCAGCGTGGGATCGAGGTCGACTACCTGTTCTTCCCGCGCAGCGGCCCCGGTACGCCGTCCTACGACAAGGCGGTTTCGGTGTGGTGCGCGGACGATCCGAAAGCAACCCTGACCGCCGCAAAGGCCGGCGTCGAGCCCAAGCCGCTCAAATGCGACAATCCGGTTGCCGCGCAGTTCGAACTCGGTCAGGAAATCGGCGTCAATGGGACGCCGACGGTGCTCGCCGCCGACGGCACGAAGCTGGGCGGCTACCTGCCGCCGGACCAGCTTCTGGCGAGGCTCCAGGCGCTGAACGCACCCGGCACGAACTGAGCGCGGTTCGCTCCGCGCGTCGTCATCCGCGGGCTTGCGCGACGGCCGCAGGAGCGGCGCCTGCGCTATCATGGGCGGCTGATCTTTCGGTCGCTTTGCCCATGATCATCGTCGACGGCCAGGCCGCCCTTTCCCCATTTCGCGTGGACCGGCTGAACCTGCAGCTGGCGCATGCCGAAAGCGGCGCCGTGCTGCGTGGCTCGTGGTGGGTATATTTCATCGACGCGATGCCCGGGATCGAACTCGATCTGCAGCGTCTGGGTGAAATCATCGAAGCGGAAGTCGAGCAGGCCAGGGTGGCCAGCGCCTGGATCCTGCCGCGCCACGGGACGCGCTCTCCCTGGTCGAGCAAGGCCACCGAGATCGTGCGCGGCTGCGGCTTCGACATTCGCCGCATCGAGCGCGGGCTCGCGCTCGATCTCGCCGGGCTCGACGGCCTCGGCGAAGCCGAGCGCCGGCGCAACCTGCGTAGCCTGCTCGACCCGATGACGCAATCGCTGGCACTGGCGCGCGATGAACTGGGGCACCTGTTCGAGGTTGGCGCAGCGCGCCCGCTGGAACGCGTTGCGCTCGGCGACGACGCCCGCGCCGCACTCGGCGCCGCCAACCGGAAGCTGGGCCTCGCTCTGGCGGAAGACGAGATCGACTACCTGGCGGATCGCTACGCCGAGCTTGGGCGCGATCCCAGTGACGCCGAGCTCATGATGTTCGCCCAGGCAAACTCCGAGCACTGCCGACACAAGGTCTTCAACGCCGGCTTTACGCTCGACGGCGAGGCCCAGGCAGACACGCTCTTCGCCATGATCAAATCGAGCCATCAGGCTTCGCCGGCGCATACTCTGTCGGCCTATCACGACAATTCGGCGGTGATCGAAGGTCATCGCGCGGCGCGCTTCTTCCCCGACACGAGGGATCGCGTCTTTCGCGCACACGCTGAGCAGGCGCCTTACGCGATCAAGGTCGAGACCCACAATCATCCCACCGCGATTTCCCCGTTTCCCGGCGCCGCGACCGGCGCCGGTGGCGAGATCCGCGACGAGGGTGCGACCGGTCGCGGCGGCAAGCCGAAGGCGGGTCTGGTCGGGTTCAGCGTTTCACATCTGCGGATTCCCGGCCTGCCGCGCCCGTGGGAGAGCGTGCGGGAGCTGCCGCCGCGCTTCGCCAGCGCCTTCGAGATCATGCGCGACGCGCCGCTCGGCAGCGCCGCCTTCAACAACGAATTCGGCCGCCCCTGCCTCGGTGGCTACTTCCGCAGCTTCGAGCAGGGCCAAGCGCAGAGCAATCTGCACTGGGGCTACGACAAGCCGATCATGATCGCCGGCGGCGTGGCCAACCTGCGCCCCGCTGATGTCGACAAGGGGCGCCTGGGCGCCGGTGACGCGGTGATCGTCCTCGGCGGACCGGCAATGCTGATCGGGCTGGGTGGCGGGGCGGCCTCATCGGTCGCCGCGGGGATCCATTCCGAACAGCTCGATTTCGCCTCGGTGCAGCGCGACAACCCGGAAATGCAGCGGCGCTGCCAGGAAGTGATCGACACCTGCTGGGCGCAAGGTGCCACCAATCCGATCGTCAGCATTCATGACGTCGGCGCCGGCGGGCTGTCGAACGCGATTCCGGAGCTGCTGAACGATTCGGGCGTCGGCGGACGGATCGATCTGCGGGCGATCGACAGCGACGATCCGTCCCTGTCGCCGATGCAGATCTGGTGCAGCGAGGCGCAGGAGCGCTACGTGCTGGGCGTGCGCCCGGCGGACCTCGAGCGCTTTGCCGCGATTTGCGCGCGGGAGCGCTGCCCATACGCGGTCGTGGGTCAGGCGACGGGCGAGCGTCGGCTGCTGCTCACGGACTCGCGTTTTGCACCGGAAGACCCACGTCACCGCGCCATTGATCTGACGCTGGACGTGTTGTTCGGCAAGCCGCCGCGCATGCATCGCGAGGCGCAGCGACGCCCGCATCGGCTCGATCTGGTGCCGGATCTCGACGGCATCACCCTCGACAGCGCGATCGAACGCGTGCTGCGCTTGCCGGCGGTCGGCAGCAAGGCGTTTCTGATCACGATCGGCGACCGCAGCGTGGGTGGCCTCTGCGCGCGCGATCCGATGGTCGGCCCCTGGCAGGTGCCGGTGGCCGACTGCGCGGCTACCTTGAACGACTTCGATGGCTACGCCGGCGAGGCAATGGCGATGGGTGAGCGCGCGCCGCTGGCGGTGCTCGATCCGGTAGCCAGCGCGCGCATGGCGCTGGGCGAGGCGTTGACCAATCTGGCGGCGGCTCCGGTGCGCCTGGACGAGGTGCGCCTGTCCGCCAACTGGATGGCGGCGGTGAATCACCCCGGTGAGGACGCGGCCCTCTACGATGCGGTGCGCGCCGTCGCCGTGGCGCTTTGTCCCGTGCTCGGACTGTCGATTCCGGTCGGCAAGGACTCGCTCTCCATGCAGGTGCGCTGGAGCGACGCACAGGGCGTCGAGCGGCAGACCACAGCGCCGCTGTCGCTGGTCGTCAGCGCGTTTGCGCGTTGCGCCGACGTGCGGCGGGTGCTGACGCCACAGCTGCAGCTCGATCGTGGCGAAACCGAAATCTGGCTGCTCGATCTGGGCGCCGGTCACAACCGGCTCGGCGGCAGCGCGCTGCTGCAGGCTTTCGATCGCAGCGGCGGCGTGCCGCCGGATCTGGACGACCCCGCGCGCGTGGCCGGCTTCTTTGCCGCGATGCAGGCCGCCGCGGCCGAAGGGCTGCTGCTCGCCTATCACGATCGCAGCGACGGCGGTGCCCTGGTGGCGCTGATCGAGATGGCCTTCGCCGGCCACTGCGGACTCGACGTGCAGCTCGCCGGCTGGGGTGAAAACAGTCTGGCGGCCCTGTTCAGCGAGGAGCTCGGCGCGCTGGTGCAGCTGCGCCGCGAGGATCGCGAGCGCTTCGCCGCGCTCCTCGAGCGCCACGGCATCGCCGACCTTGCGCATCGGGTGGCGACGCCCGGCGAGCGCATGGAGCTGCGCATCCTGCTGGATCACGACGTGCTTGCCAAGTGGAAGTGGGGCGGGCTGATGCAGGCCTGGTCGGAGACCAGTTACGCCATGCAGCTGCGGCGCGATAACCCCGTCACCGCGGCCAGCGAGCATGAGTGGCGCTGCGATGAAGGTCAGCGCGGTTTGAATCCGCAGCTCGGCTTCGATCCGGCGGTGGACATCGCGGCGCCCTTCGTCGCCGCCGGCGTCCGGCCGCGCGTGGCGATCCTGCGCGAACAGGGCGTCAATGGTCAGGTGGAAATGGCCGCCGCCTTCAGCCGTGCTGGTTTCGACGCGATCGACCTGCACATGAGCGATCTGGCGAACGGACGGACCACGCTGGCGGAGTTTCACGGCCTGGTGGCTTGTGGTGGTTTCAGCTATGGCGACGTGCTGGGTGCCGGCCGCGGCTGGGCCGCATCGATCCTGTACAACGAGCGCTTGCGCGAGCAGTTCGCCGCTTTCTTCACCGACCCGCGGACCTTCAGTCTGGGCGTCTGCAACGGCTGTCAGATGCTTTCCAGCCTGCAGGAGATCATCCCTGGCGCCGCCCACTGGCCGCGCTTCGTGCGCAACCTGAGCGAGCAGTACGAAGCGCGCCTGGTCGCAGTGGAAGTGCTCGAATCGCCGTCGCTGTTCTTCGCCGGCATGGCCGGCTCGCGCATGCCGGTGGTGGTGGCGCACGGCGAAGGTCGCGCCCGTTTCGCGCACGCCAGCGACGCCCGTCAGGCGCATGCCTGCCTGCGCTTTGTGGATGGCAGCGGTCGGGCCACCGAGCAGTTTCCGCTGAACTCCAACGGCTCCGCGCGCGGCAGCACGGCCTTCACTTCGGAAGACGGCCGCACAACGATTCTGATGCCGCATCCGGAGCGCGTTTTTCGCAGCGTGCAGATGAGCTGGCATCCGCGTGAATGGGGGGAGGATTCGCCCTGGATGCGCATGTTCCGCAATGCGCGGGTCTGGGTCGGCTGATGAACAACTGGCGCGGCAGGATGGTCGCACCGTGGCCTTGAGCCCGATTCGCAGCTTCGGCCTGCGGGCGCTGCTCTGGCTGCCGCTTGGTTTCGTACTGTGGTTTAGCCTTGCCGCGTTTCTCGTGTGGCCGGCGCTGCTGATTGCCAAGCCGGTGCTGCTCGGCTGGTTCGGTGACCTGTTCAGCGCCGCACACCTGGGCGGCGAATTCTACGATGCACACGGCCGCGTGCTGGCGCGCGCGGGGTATCTGGTGAGCTTGAGCAGCGTGCCGGTGGCGATCCCTGCGGTGGGCGCGAGCGCCGGCGGCACGGGCCTGCTCGAGCCAACGGTCAATCCGATGATCTACGGCTACGCGCTGCCGCTGTTCGCCGGTTTGATGATGGCGACGCCGTTGTCCGGACGCCGCCGCGCCCTGCAGTTTGCGCTGGCGCTGGCGCTGGTCTGGCTGGCGCAAGCCTTCGGCATCGTTGCCGAGGGGCTCAAGGCGTTGGCTTTCGATGCCGGCGAGGCCGGGGCAGGGCTGATCGCGCGAGCGGGTCTGGCGCCTTCGGCGATCGCGCTGGCCTATCAGCTGGCCTATCTGATCCTGCCGGCGGTGCTGCCGGTTCTGCTCTGGATCGGCCTCAATCGAAGCTTCATCGAGCAACTGACCGCGCGGGAAGGGAACCAGCAGCCTGGTTCCGCGGTCTGAGGCAAGCCGCGGGCGCGCCGCGCAGAACTGAATCGGAATCCGGAGACTCACCCTCATGGCGGCCGTTGCACCTACCCAGTCCGTTGAGCTGGAATCCCCCGCGGAAATCAGCCTGGACGCGCGCATCTGCCGCTTTCTGGTGGCGCGCGGTCACCTGAAGGAAACCGATCTCGCTCGCGCCACGCGCCTGCACGAGGAAGATCCGGCTGCGGGTAGCCTGGTTTCTTTGCTGACCCGGCTCGGCCTGGTGTCGGAGCGGGAGATGGCCGAGGCGGTCGCCGAACTCCTGGCGCTGCCGCTTCTGTCGACCAAGGAGGTGCCGGAAGCGGCGCCGACCAACGTCGCCGCGTCGGTGCGTTTCCTGAAGCATCACCACGTCTGTCCGATCGGCGAGACCGCAGAGGATGTGACTTTGCTGGTCGCCGACCCGGCCGACGAGTTCCCGGTGCAGGCGCTGCGGCTCGCCACCGGCCGGGAGGTCAAGCTGGCGATCGGCCTGCGCAGCGAGATCGATGACCTGATCGAGCGCTACTACGGCTCCGGACGCTCGGCCATGGGCACCATCGTGGAGAACCTGACCGATGATGGCCACCACGGCGAGGATGACATCGAGCATCTGCGCGATCTGGCCTCGGAGGCGCCGGTCATCCGTCTGGTCAACCTCATCATCCAGCGCGCGGTCGAGCAGCGCGCTTCGGATATCCACGTCGAGCCGTTCGAGAATCGTCTCAAGGTGCGCTATCGGGTCGACGGCGTGCTGCACGAGGTCGAGTCGCCGCCGGCGGCGTCCACCGCGGCGGTGATCTCGCGCATCAAGATCATGGCCAAGCTGAACATCGCCGAGCGGCGCCTGCCGCAGGACGGGCGCATCATGATCCGCGTGCAGGGCAAGGAACTCGACCTGCGTGTGTCCACCGTGCCGACCGCGCACGGGGAGTCGGTGGTGATGCGTATCCTCGACCGCGAAGCGATCGTGTTCGATTTCCACCGGCTGGGTTTCACCGACGAGTTCCTGCCCAAGTTCTTGCATGTTCTAGGGCTGCCACACGGGATCATGCTGGTCACCGGTCCCACCGGCTCGGGCAAGACGACCACTCTCTACACCGCGCTCAGCCAGCTCAATACGCCTGACGTCAAGATCATCACAGTCGAGGATCCGGTCGAATACCAGATCGACGGCATCAACCAGATCCAGGCCAAGCCGCAGATCGGCCTCGACTTCTCGCAGGCGCTGCGCTCGATCGTGCGCCAGGATCCCGACATCATCATGATCGGCGAGATGCGCGACCTCGAAACCGCACGCATTGCGATCCAGTCGGCGCTGACCGGCCACCTCGTGCTCTCGACCCTGCACACCAACAACGCCGCTGGCGGCATCACGCGCATGCTCGACATGGGCGTGGAGGACTACCTGCTGACCTCGACCGTGAACGGTATCCTTGCCCAGCGTCTGGTGCGGCGACTCGATCTGCCAAATGCCGAACGCTACCCGGCGATGCCCGAGATCATCCGCGAATACCAGCTCGAAAGGTTCACCGACGAGCGGCCGATCCAGCTGTACCGTCCGTGCTCGAGCATCGCCAACCCGACCGGCTATTTCGGCCGCACCACGATCATGGAGTTTCTGGTCATGTCCGAGCCGATCCGGCGCCAGATCATGCAGCATGCCGGCATGGGTGAAATCGAGAACCAGGCGCGCGCCGAGGGCATGCGCACGATGTTCGAGGATGGCCTGGTCAAATCGCTGCAGGGCCAGACCACGATCGAGGAGGTCCTGCGGGTGACTTCGGAGGCATGATGACTACGCGTTCTGTCATGGCGGTCTGCAGCCCGGTCTTTCCGATTCGCGTCGGTCGCGCCGCATGACGGTCTTCTACTACAAGGCGGTAACCCCGGCCGGCGAAGTGCTGGAAGGCCAGTTCGACCTTGCCAATCACGACGAGGTCATCGGCAAGCTGCAGGACGCCGGCAACATTCCGCTGGAGGTGCGCGAGGCGGACGGCGGCGATTCGGGCAGCCTGATCGCTGCGCTGCTGAAGAAAAAGACCCTGCGCGAAAAGCAGATCGTGCAGTTCACGCAGCAGCTTGCAACCCTGCTCGGCGCGGGGCAGCCGCTGGATCGGGCCCTGCAGATCCTGCTCGACCTGCCGGAGAGCGAAAGGGCGACGCGGATGCTGGAGCGCATTCGCGACCAGGTGCGCGGCGGCACCCCGCTGTCGGACGCGCTGGAGGCAGAGCACGGCACCTTCTCGCGCCTGTATGTCAACATGGTGCGTGCGGGTGAAGCCGGCGGCTCGCTGGACGACACCCTGTCGCGGCTCGCCGACTATCTGGAGCGCAGCGCCAACCTCAAGGCCAGCGTCATCAACGCGATGATCTATCCGGCCTTCCTGGTCGGCATGGTGATCACCTCGCTGATGGTGCTGCTGATCTACGTGGTGCCGCAGTTCGCGCCGATGTTCGAGGATATGGGGGTGGAGATGCCGCTGATCACGGTGGTGGTGCTGGCGGTCGGCAACGCGCTGCGCAGTTTCTGGTGGCTGATCCTGCTGCTCATCGTCCTGGGCGCGGGCTGGCTACGCCGGCAGATGGCCGATCCGCCTTCACGCCTGCGAATCGACGCTCGCCTGCTCAAGATGCGCATGGTCGGCGACGTCATCCGCAAGGTCGAGACCGCGCGCCTCGCGCGCACCCTCGGCACCCTGCTGAAGAACGGCGTGCCGCTGCTCAACGGGCTGACTGTGTCGCGCAATGTGATGGGCAATTCGATGCTGGCGGAGGCGGTGGGCGCGGCCGCCGAAGAGGTCAAGACCGGCGGCGGGCTCGGTTACGCCTTGAGTCAGTCGAAGAATTTTCCCAAACTGGCGCTGCAGATGATCAGCGTCGGCGAGGAATCGGGCGAGCTCGACGGCATGCTGCTCAAGGTCGCCGATACCTTCGACGTCGAAGTGAAGAACACCCTCGACCGCCTGCTGGCGGCGCTGGTCCCGGCGACCACGATCGTGATGACGGTGGTCGTTGCCATGATCATGTTGGCGATCGTGCTGCCGATCATGAACATCGCCGGCGCCGTGCATTGAGACGCTCCGCGCCGGCGCAGATTCGCGACACTGCGGCGCTGCACGAGGCGCTGTGGCGGCGGGAACGGGACGACCATCCGCCACCGCACCGTCGCTCGAGCGCAAGACTACAAACCACTGCAGGAAGAGGCAGAATCACCATGAATCATTCCTATTGCAAGTTCCCCGGTTCGCGCGTGGCGGGCTTCAGCCTGATCGAGATGCTGGCGGTGATCGTCCTGATCGGCATCGTCGCCGGCATCGTCGTGCAGCAGGTCGGCAAGAACGTCGACAAGGGCAAATACGGCGCCGGCAAGGCCCAGGTGCAGGCGCTGGCGGGCAAGATCGAAGGCTACTCGCTGGACAACGGCGCACCGCCGGCGCGCCTCGAGGATCTCGTGTCCCGGCCGGGCAACGCGAGCAACTGGATGGGGCCGTACGCGAAGGAAAGCGATCTCCGCGATCCCTTCGGTCATCCGTTCCAGTATCGCTCGCAGGGCGAGCACGGTGACTTCGACATCCTGTTTCTCGGCAAGGACGGTCAGTCCGGCGGCGAAGGCGTGAGCAAGGACTACGGGAACTGGGAGTGAGGCGGCTGCGCCGCGCCTCGCCTGCATGATCGCCGACAGCGCGAGCCAGCTCATGGTTGACGCCCATCCGTGGCGTCGCAGTCGGGGCTTCACCCTGATCGAGCTGATCGCGGTGATCGTGCTGCTCGCGATCGCCACCGCGATCGTTTCGGTTTCGTTCTCGAAAAGCCTGCAGAGCGCACAGATCCGCGCGGCCAGCCGCGATCTGGTGGCCGCGCTGCGCTACACGCGCGGCCAGGCGATCGTCAAGGGGCGGCAGGAGGTACTGTTGATGAATCTCGACGACAACTCCTACACCGCGCCAGGCAAGCGGGCGGTGAAGCTGCCCAAGGACATGACGCTCGAGCTCACCACGGCTGAGCAAGAGCAAACCGGTGCCAACAGCGGCGGCATCCGCTTTTTCCCCGACGGCAGCTCGACGGGTGGTCATATCTCGGTGTTTCAGGGCCGTCGCGAATGGCGCATCAATGTCGCCTGGCTGACCGGCGACATCGCGCTCGACGAGGCGCCGCAATAGCGCGCAGGGCGCATTTCGCGAACTTGCGCCGCGCAGCGCGGTCAACCGGACGATGAAACTGCATCCCACTCCTCCTGGCCGGCGCCGCGCGCGCGGCTTCACCCTGATCGAGCTGGTCGCGGCCTTTCTGGTCTTCGCCATCGCGATCGGCGTGTTGATGCAGATTTTGAGCTCCTCGCTGCGCAGCGCGCGCCAGTCCAGCGACTACACCATGGCGGCGCTGTGGGCGCAGTCGCGGCTGGATACCGTGGGCGTCGGCGAGCACATCGAGCCCGGTCGTAGCAGCGGGCGCTTCGACGACAGCTACTCCTGGGAGCTCGACATCCAGCAGGTCGATCCAGCCGCGGTCGAGCCGCCGCCGCTGGCGGCGCCCACCGGGACGAACGCGGTGACCGGCCCCGGCGGGCAGCGGCTGGCGGCAAGCCAGGCCGGCCTCGGCGGCGGAATCGAGCTCGATGCTCCCTTCGATCTCTACCAGGTCGATCTCACCGTGTTCTGGGGGCCAAGCGGTCGGCAGCGTCGAGCGCAGTTCAGCACCCTGCGGGTTTCCAATCCCGAGCCGAACGAGCTCGATGGGGGCGCCGCAGCGCCGCAGCGCCCGCCGCTTCTCGGAGGGCGTTCACAGTGAGCGGTCCGGGTCTCGATCGCGGGCCGTGGCGGCGGGTCGTGGCGGCTCGGCTGGTGCGGGGCTTCACCCTGATCGAGGTGATGCTGGCGACCTTGCTGCTGGCGGTGCTGCTGGCCGGAACCTATGGCGCCATCCGCACCGCCGTGCGCTCGATGCATTCGGGCGAGGCGGCGATCGACAGCGGCAATCGCCTGCGCGTGGCGCAGGAGTTCATGCGCCGCCAGATCAGCCGGATCATGCCGCTTGCGTTTGGCCAGGATGAGCACGACGGGACGAATACGGTGTTCGAAGGCGGCCGCGACCTGATGCGCTTCGTCGCGCCCATGCCGGGCTATCTCTCGCGCGGTGGCCCTTACGTGCAGACCCTCAGCTTCATCGGCAACCGCAGCGGCGGGCGACAGCTGCTTTTCAGCAGCGCGATGCTCAACGGCTTCGATCCGGAAAATCCGCCGGTTGACATCGAGCCTGCGGTGCTGCTCGACGACATCGAGGAAGGACGCTTCCAATACCGCACGCTCGACGAGGAGGGCCAGATGACCGACTGGCTCGACGACTGGGAAGATCCGAGCGCCACGCCGTTGATGGTGCGCGTTCTCGTGCGCATGCGCGCCGACGCCCGGGTGAGCTTCCCGGAGATGGACATTCCCCTGTTGCTCGATGTCGGCGCGGTCGGCGGCGGCGTGAGCCTGCGGCGTGGCGTGCGCGCAGACGTGCGTGCGAGCCAGGATCTTCACATGGGCGGAAACGCGCGGGTGGCGACCCCCGCATCCCAGCTGGGCCAGGACAGCGGCCGGCGCAGCCAGCGGATGGACCGTCGATGAATGCGTCGGGCAACCCAACGCGCGGCACCGCCGCGCAACGTGGCGTCGCCTTCATTCTGGTGCTGTGGGTGATCGCCATGCTGTCGATCCTGCTCGGCAGTTTCGCCATGGTGACGCGGACCGAGAATCTGCAGGCGCGGCATCTCTTCGACACCACGCGCGCGCGCTACGCCGCCGAAGCCGGGCTCAACCTGGCGGTCTACGAGTTGCGCAAGAACGATCCGGCACTGCGCTGGGTCGGTGACGGTCGCCCCTATCGATTCGGCTTCGGCGATGCCGAGGTGGAGGTTCGGCTGACCGACGACACCGGCAAGATCGACATCAACGCCGCGGCGCGCGGCGGCGACCCCGCTATGTTGGTCGGGCTGTTCACTTCAAGGGGAGTCGATCCCGAGCGCGCCGAGGCGCTCGCCGAGGCAATCATCGACTGGGTCGATGAGGACGATCTCAGTCAGCCGAACGGTGCGGAGATCGACGACTACCACGCGCTCGGTCTGTCCTATGGGCCCGCCAACGAACCCTTCCGCACCGTGTCCGAGCTGCAGCAGGTGCTCGGCATGAGCTACTCCCTGTACGAGAGGATAGAGCCATCGCTGACGGTTTATTCCGGCCGGCCGAACCCGAACGCCGCATTCGCGTCGCTGGAAACCCTGCGGGCGATGTATCCGGAAGCCAGCCCGGAGGACTTGCAGCAGCTGGTCGCGCAGCGTCAGGCCATGGCTCCGGAGGATTTGGCGGCAGCCGGCCTGATGATGCCGGACGGCAACCCGCTGATGGCGGGCGGCAGCGGCTCCACGTATAGTGTCGAGTCCCGTGCGCGGCTGCCGAACGGCGCCAGCACGACCCTGGATGCAACCATTCGTCTGGGCGGCGTCACCTCCGGTGGCCGCCCGTTCGTGATTCTTCGCTGGCGCGACGGGGAAGCCTCGTAGCTCGTGAACCCGAAGTTCGAACGAGAACTGGCGCGTCTGCGGACTCGCCTTGCCAAGACTCCGCTGCCAGGTTTCTTCGCCTGGTGGGGACGGGAGCTCTTGGCCTGCCTGCCGGCACGCTGGCGCGCGTTCCTGTCGGATCGCTCGGAATCGCTGCTGCTCGGCCTCGAGGACCAGCACATCGTCCTCTGGCGTGAGCGCGGCGAAGACCTGAGCGAATACGCCCGGATTGCGCGCGACGCCGCGCCGGAAGAGCAATCGGCCGAGTTTCGACGCCTGCGCGGCGCGCTCGAGGATCCGGCCACCCGCTGCATCTTCTGCATCCCGGCAGGTCAGGTGCTGACGCGCATGTTGAGCCTGCCGGCGGCCGCCGAGGACAACCTTCGCCAGGTGCTCGGCTTCGAGATGGACCGGCAGACGCCGTTCAAGGCGGACCAGGTGTATTTCGACAGCCGCGTGCTCGGTCACGATGCCGGCGGGCGCAACGCGCACGTCGAGCTGAGCTTGATTCCGCGCGAACGGCTGGATCAGGAGCTGGAGGCTTTGCCGCCGGCCGCGCGCGAGCTCGATGCGGTGGACAGCTGGCGTGACGCTCCGGGAGAGGCCCGCCGCCACGTCAACCTGCTGCCGGCGGAGCGTCGCGTGCACCGACGCAACCTGCGCACGCCGCTGAACGCCGGGTTGGCGGCGCTGGTCGTGCTGCTGCTGATCTTCAACATGAACGAATCGCTGGCCAATCGCGAGGCCGCGCTGAGTGCGATGCGCGACGGCGTGGAGCAGGCAAACGTCGAAGCGCGGCAGGTCGCCGCGCTGCGCAAGTCCCTTGCCGATTCCGTTGCCGGCGCCAATTTTCTCGCTGATCGCAAGCGTCAGGCACCGCTCACCGTTGCGTTGATCGATGACGTCAGCCGTCGCCTGCCGCATGACGCCTATCTCGAGCGTCTGCAGGTCCAGGGTAGCGAGGTCCAGCTGCAGGGTCAGGCGGATGAAGCCGCCAAGCTGATTGCGCTGCTCGGCGCTTCGCCCTGTCTGGGCAACCCCGGTTTTCAGGGTCAGGTCCAGCCGGATCCGCGCAGCGGCAAGGAGCGTTTCCAGATCACCGCCGAGCTCAAGGAATGCCACCCGCAGGGCGGTGCGGTCGAAGGCGCGCCGTCCGCAGAGGGTGGCACCGCCGGCAGCGTGGCGCCGTCCACTGCCGCCGCCGCGGACGCGGCCCGCGCAGGGTCTGCGGTGGGCCCGAAAGCGGAGCAGACGAGTGCGCCGAAGTCGCGCGCCGCAGCGGCGCCGCCGGCCGCCGCGGTCGAGCAGCCGTCGGCCACGGCAGCGCCGCCAAAGGCGCAGGAGAAGGGCGCGGGCAAAGCTGGCGCTGCGCGCGAGGCGCAGAAACCGGCGTCACCGCGCATGCCGTCGGCCAAGCCGCCCGGGGCACAGCCGCCTGGCAAATCAGTACCCGACTCGGCGACCAAGCCGAAATCGCTGTCGCAGCGCGGATCGGCGGAGGGGGAGCGCGCGCATGCCGCGGTTTGATCTGCGCCCTCGGGACGGCCGCTTTCTCGCCGTCACCCTGCTGCTCATCGTGCTGTTGCTGATCTATCTGGTCGCAGTGCATTGGTGGTTCGTTGCTCCGCACGCGCAGATTTCCGCGGAAATGTCGGATCTGCGCGAGGAGCACCAGCGCTACCGCCAAATCGTGGCGCAGCAGCCGGACATCGAGCGGCGGCTCGAAGAAATTCGCAACTACGAGCAGGAGAACCAGGCTTTCCTGCCGCAAAATGACGTCAACGCGGCGTCTGCTGCGCTCATCCAGCGGCTCAAGGACGCACTGGGCGAGCACGCCAAGAACGAAAGCCGCTGCCAGAACGTCGGCACCCAGAGCTTCAACGCCGGCGGCGAGGAGCTCTATCAGCGGGTGACCGTGCAGGCGCGCCTGAAGTGCGATCTGGAGCCGCTCTCCGCCGTGCTCTACGATCTCGAGCAGGGCAAGCCCTATCTGTTCGTCGACCAGGTGATGATCTACCGGCAGCAGAACTATCGGCGCCCGGGGGTGAAGGCGCCCGACGTGCCGCTGGACGTGCGCTTCAACCTCTCGGGCTATCTGCGCCAGCCGGGCGAGAAGGCCAAGAAATGAACGTCCATGCTGCCCGCCTGATGACTCGCGCGCTGGCGGTTCTCGGCGGGCTGCTGCTGCTGTTGCTGCTCGCGCAGTACGCGGGCATGGGCCGCGGCTATCACTGGACCGGTTCGGATTCCACCAGCGAGCCGGATCTGCTCGGCAAGGTGGACCAGCGACCCATCGAGCTGCCGCCGGAGTCGGCGTTTGCCGACATCGCCGCACATCCGCTGTTCAACTCCGATCGCCTGCCTTCGCCGATCGACGAGGGAGCCGATACGGCTGGCGGTGAAGATCTGCCACCGCCCAGCCCGCTGAACGTGGCGCTGACCGGCGTCATCGTCGACGATGTCAACCAGGTCCACATCGCGATGCTGCAGGACAAGGCCAGCAACCAATCGCTGGCACTGCGGGTCGGTATGCCGCTCGAGGGTGATCAGGCCAGTTGGACCCTGGTCGAGGTGAAGCCCCGCGCCGCGGTCTTTCGCAACAGTGCCGACGAAACCGCGGAGGTCGAACTCGAGACCGCCCTGGCGCCGATGGCCGGGCCGCGGCGTCCGCCCGCGCGGCCGGGCGCGGGCCGGCCCGGCGCCGCCCG
>CAZORA010000044.1:0-18065 GCA_964582225.1 uncultured Dokdonella sp.
GTCGGCATCCACGCCAAGGACAATGACCTCACCGTCAACGCCCTGCGCGCCAAGCAGCTGACCAATATCCGCGCCGCCGGCAAGGACGACAACGTCCAGCTGTCGCCACCCGTACGGCTGTCGCTCGAGCAGGCTCTGGAGTTCATCGAAAGCGACGAGCTGGTCGAGGTGACGCCGAAGGCGATCCGCCTGCGCAAGAAGAACCTGACCGAAGTCGATCGCCGCCGCGCCGCGCGTCAGGCGGCCTGAAGGGGTTCTTGGCAGCGCAGGGCGCGCGCCGTGCGCTGGATCAATCGGCGCGGCAGCTGCCGCGCTTGCGCACGATCAGCATCGCGAGCTCGAGCGACTGCTCGTAGTTGAGGCGCGGATCGACGGTCGAGGTGTAGGCGCGGTCGAGGTCGGCTTCCACCAGCCGGCAGGCGCCGCCAAGACATTCGGTCACATTCTCCCCGGTCAGCTCCAGGTGCACGCCACCAAGCCGGGTGCCGATCGCTGCGTGCACGTCGAAGGCACGCTCGAGCTCGCTGCGGACGTTGTCGAAGCGCCGCGTCTTGACCCCGTTGCCGAGCGTCTCGGTATTGCCGTGCATCGGGTCGCAAACCCAAAGTGGAGTGCGCCCGGCCGCCTTCATCGCGACGAGCAGCGGCGGCAGCGCGCTTTCCACCTTGTCGGCCCCCATGCGGTGAATCAGGGTCAGGCGCCCCGGTTCGCGATGTGGATCGAGTGCCTCGACCAGCGCGAGGAGCTGATCCGCACCGACCTGCGGGCCGATTTTCACCGCGATCGGATTGCGGATGCCGCGGAAGTACTCCACGTGGGCGCCATCTGCCTGCGCCGTGCGCATGCCGATCCAGGGAAAGTGAGTCGACAGGTTGAACCAGCCCCACTGGCGCGGCACCTGACGGGTCAGAGATTCCTCGTAGTGCAGCACGAGGGCCTCGTGGGAGGTGAAGAAATCGACCCGCTGGTAGCTGCCGATCGACTTGCCGGCAAGGGTCTCCATGAAGCGCAGCGAGGCGCCGATCGCCTCCACCATGCGCCCATATTCGGCCTGCAGCGGAGATTGCCGGACCCAGGCGAGATCCCAGTATTCGGGGTGATGCAGGTCGGCAAAGCCGCCGTCCATCAGTGCCCGCACGAAGTTCATGGTCATCGCCGAATGGGCGTGACCGGCGAGCAAGCGCCGCGGATCGGGGCGACGCGCGGCGGCGTTGAACTCCGGGGCGTTGACCAGCTCGCCGCGGTAACTCGGCAAAGTCACGTTGTCGCGGGTTTCGAGATCGGCCGAACGCGGCTTGGCGTATTGACCCGCGAAGCGCCCTACCCGCACCACCGGCAGCTGCAGCCCGTGCACCAGCACCAGGCTCATCTGCAGCATGACCTTGAGCCGGTTGGAAATCAGCGGCGAGCTGCAGTCGCCAAAGCGCTCGGCACAGTCACCGCCCTGCAGCAGGAAGCGACGCCCTTCGGCTGCTTCGGCGAGCATCTGCCGGAGGGCGAAGATCTCCCACGAAGTGACCAGGGGCGGCAGTTCGCGCAGCTCGGCCAGCACGCGCTCAAGCTCGACCGGGTCGTCGTAATTCGGCTGTTGCTGCTGCGGCCGCTCGCGCCAGGAATCCGGCGTCCAGCCGGGGGCTTCGCGGACCGGGGCAAGCGGAGAGCTGATCGAGTTCATGGGTGTTTCATGTTGCACTGCGGAAAAACGATCATGCCACAGCGCGCGAGACGCCGCAGCAGCTGCGCGGCTCGCGGTCCAATTCTTTTTCCAGAACGAAAAGGCATGTGCTCATGCCATCGACCGCGAACGCACGCGAAAGCCGGCCCACAGCGCACCGCCGCCAAGAAGCAGGTAACAGATCAGAGTCCAGGCGGGCATGGTGAGCCCCAGGAGGGTCCAGCTGATCTCGCCGCAGTCGCCGGTCGCCATGAAGGCCTTCTTGATTGCCTCGGCCAGCGGGAAGGTATCCATCAGATAGTTGAGGCCGGGACCACAGCCGGCCAGCAGCGGATCCTGCGGCGAGAACTGCACGATCAGGTGCCGCACCGCGACCACGGCGCCGACCGCGCAGGCGACGGCAACGAGGACTGCGTAGATCCGCCGCCCCAGGGCTCCGGGACCGTGAATCGCCCCGACCAGGAACACCAGCCCGGCGGCGAGGAACGCGATCCGCTGGAAGATGCACTTCGGACAGGGCTCGATGCCCATCTGGAACTGCTCGAAAAGCGCATAGGCGAGCAGGGCCACGCAAACCAGGAAACCGCTCAGAAACTGCGCACGAAAGGACCAGGTGAAGGGGTTCGGATTCATCGTGTGCACTCCGGCGAAAGCGCGCGAGCGCCCGCCTCAAGGAAAGAACCAGCCGGCAATCATCCCGGAAAGAACCAGTATTGCAAGTGCGAGCCAGAGCGCCAATGTCGCCCATTCGAACGCTCGGTTGCGCTGCTCACGAAAGGCCAACCAGAGCACCAGCGGAACCAGGGCGTAGCGCTGTTCGATCAGCCAGGAAGCGGCAAGGAACAGCGCCCCGATCGGATACAGCATGACGGCGGAGGCTGGACGCAGCCGGGTCGGCGCGAGTCCGCAGGCGGCCAGCACCACCAGCGCGCAGAAGCCGGCACGCAGCGGCAGATGGTTGTCGAGCGCGAGCAGGAACGCATTACGCGGCAGGAAGTCCGGCAACGCCGTGTTGTAGGGGTTGTCGGCGCGAAAGCCGAACCAGCACAGGGCGAAGAGACCCAGCGGCAGCAGCCAGCGCCAGGCGTGCTGCCGCAGCCAGCTGCGCGCAGCACCCAGCCCGCAGGCGCTCTGCAGGGGCAGCAGCAGTCCGGCCAGAAACAGCGCGAACAGCGGGTTGCCCAGGTGCAGCGACGCGTCGGGATGCAGCCCGGCCTGCGCGCGCGACAGCGAAATCGAGCCATTCCATGCCCAGAACGCGACAAACAGCAGGAGCGGCAACGCGTAGGGCCAAGCGATCGCGAGGAACTCGCCCCAAGCGGCAAGCCCGCGCGCGCGCCAGCCGCGAAATCCGCCGCCGGCGTGCTCTGGACTAGCCGCGAGCGCCACCATCAGAAGCGCCCAAACCACTTCGTTCTGACGCACCAGCACCAGGCCACAAAGGAGCAGCGCCGAAAGTCCGTTTCGCCCCTTGAGCGTGGCCAGCGTGGCGCACAGCAGAAGCGCGAGTGCCAGCACGTCGGTATAGACCAGGAAGAAGTACGGCGCGAGAATCGGCAGCGCGAGCAGCTGCGCCGTGGCCAGCACTTCGCTGCCGGGCCAGAGCCGCCGCCGCAGGCGGAAGAAGGCTGCGGCAACGAGGAGACCGAAGCCGGCGTTCACCAGCCGCGCGGCGCCCAGCGATTCCTGCGCAAAAAGCGCGAGCAGCGCCGCCACCATTGCGTGATAGCCGGGGATCGTGGTCAGGTACTGATCGAGGACGCGTAACTCGCCGGAACGAAACAGCTCGATTTGCGCGTAGTGATAGGACTCGTCGCCGCGAACCGGGCCGGGCAGTGAGGCCAGCGCCGCCACCACATAGAGGAGCGCGAGTAGAACACCGAGCGCGATCGCCCCGCGCCGCCCCAGAGGACGCACCGCTGCGCTCCCACTCGCCCTTGCGCGCAGCCGCATCATCACACCCCGCCGAAACCCGCTCGCGCCCTGCGGGCAGATCCTGGACGACAGCACGCTGCGCCCACCCCGCCGCGGCTGTCCTGCGCGCGTGCGGTCGCGGCGGCGCTTGTCACCCTGATTGGAACCGCAGACGCTGTTGCCGACATCCGCTTACCCCGCCCTTCGCCGATTTCCATGCTGCCAGCCGCTGCGCCGCGCGCCAAGCAGGCGCGCCGAAAACGATGAGCCCCGGACAGTGCCGGGGCTCGGGTTTGGCGCAGGGACGAGCGTCCGCCTCAATCGGCGGCTGGCTCCGGCTCCGCGCGCGGACGCTCGACCAGTTCGACGTAGGCCATCGGCGCGCTGTCGCCGGCGCGGAAGCCGCACTTCAGCAGACGCAAATAGCCACCGGGGCGCTCGCGGTAGCGAGGGCCCAGCTCGACGAAGAGCTTGCCGACTGCTTCCTTGTCACGCAGGCGGGCGAACGCCAGCCGGCGATTGGCGACGCCGTCGACCTTGGCCAGCGTGATCAGCGGCTCGGCCACGCGGCGCAGCTCCTTCGCCTTGGGCAGGGTAGTGCGGATCAGCTCGTGCTTGAACAGCGAGGCGGCCATGTTGCGAAACATCGCGTCGCGGTGGCTGCTGGTGCGGTTGAACTTGCGGCCCGATTTCTGGTGGCGCATGTTGGGGTCCTCGATTTCCTGTTGTTATGGGACACCGGCTCCTGCGTCCGGGCTCCCGCGGCGAACCGCTTTGTGTGTCGGGTGAGCGGCCAGTCGTCCGCGACGCCCGAACCGTCAAGACCTGCCGAGTTGACGCGGCAGGTCTTGCGTGTTTCAGCCCATCTGCATGCCGTGCTCGATGCCCGGAGGTGGCCAGCTGTCGAGCTTCATGCCGAGCTGCAGGCCACGATTGAACAGCACTTCCTTGATTTCCGTCAGCGATTTCTTGCCAAGGTTGGGCGTCTTCAGCAGTTCCACCTCGGTCTTCTGCACCAAGTCGCCGATGTAGTAGATGCTCTCGGCCTTGAGGCAGTTCGCCGAGCGAACCGTAAGCTCGAGATCGTCAATCGGCTGCAGCAGAACGGGGTCGACCCCGCTGGTGTCGACCTGCGCGTCGCTACTCTCGCGGTGCGCAAAATCACCGAACACGCTGATTTGATCCTGCAGGATCTCGGCGGCCTTGTTGACCGCGTCCTCGGCGTCGATCGCGCCATTGGTTTCGACATCCAGCACCAGCTTGTCGAGGTCGGTGCGCTGCTCGAGGCGCGCCGCCTCCACGTTGTAGGCAACTCGGCGCACCGGACAGAACGAGGCGTCGAGCTGCAGGCGTCCGATCGGCTGTGCTTCTTCGTCGAGCTGGCGGCGCGCCGTCACCGGCTGATAGCCGAGCCCGCGCGTCACCTTGAGGCGCATGTTGAGCGCGACGTCCTTGGTCAGATGGCAGATCACGTGTTCCGGATTGATGATCTCGACCGTGTGGTCGGTCACGATGTCGGCCGCCGTCACCACGCCCTTGCCTTTCTTGCTCAGGCTGAGCGTGGTCTGCTCGACGCCGTGCAGGCGCAGGGCGACGTCCTTGAGGTTCAGCAGGACTTCGATGACGTCTTCCTGCAGACCTTCCTTCGTCGTGTACTCGTGCAGCACGCCGTCGATCTCGACCTCGGTGATCGCCGCTCCCGGAATCGACGACAACAACACGCGCCGCAGCGCGTTGCCGAGCGTGTGGCCGAATCCGCGTTCGAGCGGCTCGACGATCACGCGAGCCCGCACGGGGCTGAGGCGCTCTACCTGGACGCCGCGCGGGCGCAGCACGTTGATGGACGTTCCCGCCATAGAAAGAGACTCCACGAACCCGATCGGGTTCTTCAGATGGTGCTTTTGCCGCGGAAACCCAGTGGTTCCGCGGTGCCTGCTTACTTCGAGTACAGCTCGATGATCAGGCTTTCATTGATGTCGGAAGGCAGATCTGCGCGCTCCGGCAGCGCCTTCAGCAGGCCGCTCGCCTTGCTCGCATCGACCTCGATCCAGGCCGGCACCAGGTCCATTTCCTGCGCCAGAGTCAGCGCTTCCTTGACCCGCAGCTGCTCCTTGGCGCGGTCAGACAGGCTGATCTGATCGCCCGCACGCAGCTGATAGGAAGGCAGATTCACCTTGTTGCCGTTGACCCGCACGCCGGCGTGCGCCACCAGCTGACGCGCCTGCGCCCGGGTGACCGCGAAACCCATGCGATAGACCACGTTGTCGAGCCGCGCTTCGAGCATGCGCAGGAGGTTCTCGCCAGCGTTGCCCTTCTGCGCCGTGGCCTTCTGGTAATAGGAGTGGAACTGACGCTCCAGCAGGCCATACATGCGCTTCACCTTCTGCTTTTCGCGCAGCTGGCCACCGTAATCCGACAGGCGACTGCGACGGGCACCGCCGCCGGCGCCATGCTGCCCGGGCTTCTGCTCCAGCTTGCACTTCGAATCGATCGCGCGCGCCGGGCTCTTGAGGCTCAGGTCAGCGCCTTCGCGACGGGCAAGCTTGCAGGTGGGTCCAATGTAACGAGCCATTATGCGTTTCTCATGTTGGGCGACCCGCCGCTGCGGGCGCAACCGGTGCGAGGCGGCACGAGGGCCACCTCCGTAACTGCGACGTCAGACCCGGCGCTTCTTCGGCGGGCGGCAGCCGTTGTGCGGAATCGGCGTCACGTCGATGATGTTGGTCACCTTGTAGCCGGCATTGTTGAGCGCGCGCACCGCGGATTCACGGCCGGGACCGGGCCCCTTGATGCGCACTTCGACCGTCTTGATGCCGTAATCGACGGCCGCGCGGGCCGCCTTGTCCGCGGCCACCTGGGCCGCAAACGGAGTGGACTTGCGCGAGCCGCGAAACCCGGCACCGCCGGCGGTCGCCCAGGACAGCGCGTTGCCCTGCCGGTCGCTGATCGTGATCACGGTGTTGTTGAAGGATGCCTGCACGTGCGCGACCGCATCGGTCACGACGCGCCGCGTCTTCTTCTTGGTCTTGCCTGCGGCCTTTTTCATGGGACTCCGATGCTCACTCTTTACTTCTTGATGGCGCGACGCGGACCCTTGCGGGTGCGGGCATTGGTGCGCGTGCGCTGACCGCGCACCGGCAGACCGCGCCGATGACGCAGGCCGCGGTAGGTGCCGAGATCGATCAGGCGCTTGATCGACATGCCGACTTCGCGGCGCAAATCACCCTCGACGCCGAAGCGGCCCACTTCCTGGCGCAGCTTTTCAACTTCGCCCTCGGTGAGGTTGGCGATCCTGGTGGTCGGCGCGACGCCGCTGGCGGCGCAGATCTGCCGCGCGCGCGAGCGGCCGATTCCGTAGATGCCCTGCAGGCCGATCACGACATGCTTCTGGACCGGGAGGTTCACACCCGCAATGCGAGCCATGCTTGTTGGTCTCCAAGATTCTTTCTGAACGCGCAGAAAACTCTGCATTTTACAGCGATTCGCCGACTTTTCAAAGCTCGTCCGCGCCCGCCCGTTTCGCCTGCACCCTCATCGGCTGCGCAGGTTGGCCTTTTTCAAAAGGCTCTCGTACTGGTGCGATACCAGATGCGCCTGCACCTGGGCCGCGAAGTCCATCACCACGACGACCACGATCAGCAGCGAGGTGCCGCCGAAATAGAACGGCACGTGCCAGGCGTTGCGCATCAGGTCGGGCACCAGACAGACCGCGACCAGGTACAAAGCGCCGATGCCGGTCAGCCGCGTCAGCACGGCGTCGATGTAGTCGGCGGTCGCCTTGCCGGGACGCATGCCGGGAATCAGCGCACCGGAGCGCTTCAGGTTGTCCGCGGTTTCCTGCGAATTGAACGTGAGCGCCGTGTAGAAGAAGGCGAAGATCGCGATCAGCAGCGCGTTCAGCACCAGATAAAGCGGCTCGCCGGGATTCAGCGCGGCGGTCATCACCTGCAGCCAGTGCACGTCGTTGCCGCTGGTCATCCAGGTCGCCGCAGTCGCCGGGAACATCAAAAGCGAGGTGGAGAAGATCGGCGGGATCACGCCCGACATGTTGATTTTCAGCGGCAGGTGCGAGCTCTGGTTCATGTAGGCCTTGCCGGCCCCACCCTGACGGCGTGCGTAGTTCACCGTGATGCGCCGCTGGCCGGACTCCATGAAGACCACGAAGGCGGTGATGGCGAGCACCAGCGCGAAGATGATCAGGACCCGCAGAATCGGCATTTCTCCGCTCTGGGCCATCCCCAGG
Source organism: uncultured Dokdonella sp. (assembly GCA_964582225.1). Taxonomy (GTDB): domain Bacteria; phylum Pseudomonadota; class Gammaproteobacteria; order Xanthomonadales; family Rhodanobacteraceae; genus Dokdonella_A. The sequence goes on from CAZORA010000044.1 coordinate 7,833, forward strand.
GTGCTGACGAGCGCGCCCGGCAGACCGGCCACGATGCCGGCGAAAATCAGCAGCGAAATGCCGTTACCGACACCGCGCTCGGTCATCTGCTCGCCGAGCCACATCAGGAACATGGTGCCGGTGGTGAGACCGACGATCGTGGTCAGGACGAAACTCGGGCCCGGCGCGTAGACGATCCCCTGCTGCAGCTGCAGCATCGAGGCGACGCCGAAGGACTGGAAGATCGACAGGCCGAGGGTGCCCATTCGCGTGTAGGTGGTCAGCTTGCGGCGCCCCGATTCACCTTCCTTGCGCAGTGCCTGCCAGCTCGGAATCACCGCCGCGAACATCTGTACCACGATCGCCGCGGAGATATAGGGAATGACGCCCAGCGCGAACACCGACATCCGCTCGAGCGCGCCGCCGGAGAACATATTGAACATGTCGAGCAGGCCGCCCGACTTGCCGATCAGGTCCGCCATACGCGCCGGGTCGACGCCCGGCAGCGGCACGAACGAACCCAGCCGGAACACGACCAGCGCGCCAACCACGAACAGCAGACGTTGCTTGAGCTCGGTCATCTTGCCGAGCGAGGCCAGTGGATTGGACTGCGAAGCGGCCACGGTTTACTCCACGCTGCCGCCGGCAGCCTCGATCGCGGCCCTCGCACCGGCCGTCACCGCGACGCCGACCAGCTTCACCGCGCGTGCGATTTCGCCCTTCTTGACCACCTTGGCCCGCTTGGCGCGCTTTTCCACCAGGCCAGCGGCCCTGAGCGCAGCGAAATCGATCACCTCGAGCTGGAGGGCATCCAGCTTGTAGAGCAGCACTTCGCAGGTGTCGGCGGCCATGCGCGAGGCAAAACCGACCTTCGGCAGGCGCCGCTGCAGCGGCATCTGGCCACCTTCGAAGCCGGGCTTCACCTTGCCCTTGCCTGAGCGCGCATACTGGCCTTTGTGGCCGCGGCCGGCCGTCTTGCCGAGACCCGAGCCGATGCCGCGGCCCACCCGCGCGCGATCCTTGCGGGCGCCGTCGGCAGGTTTGAGAGTGTTGAGACGCATGATGAGAATCCGGGATGTTGGATGGATGGCTGGCTTGGGAAACGGGCGGCAGCGATCGACGCTCGGGTCGCGCGCCGCCGCGGTCCTCAATCCTCGACGCGAACCAGGAAGCTGACTTGATTGATCAGCCCACGGGTCGCCGGCGTGTCCTTGAGCTCGCGCACCTCGTTCAAGCGGCGCAGACCCAGCGCGCGCACGCTGACGCGGTGACGCTGCTGACAACCGATGGGGCTTTTGACCAAGCGCACGCGCACGGTCTTGTCCGTCTTACTCATTGCCGAGCACCTCTTCGATCGACTTGCCGCGCTTGGCGGCGATGCGCGCCGGCGAGGCCATGGCCTTGAGTCCGTTGATGGTCGCGCGCACCAGGTTGATCGGGTTGCGCGAGCCGACCGCCTTGGCCAGTACGTTACGCACGCCAACGACCTCGAGCACGGCGCGCATGGCGCCGCCGGCAATCACACCGGTACCTTCCGAGGCCGGCTGCATGTAGACGCGAGCGGCGCCGTGGTTCGCTTTGACCGGATGGAACAAGGTGCCGTTGTTCAGGTCGACATGGATCATGGCTTTGCGCGCCCGCTCCATGGCCTTGGAAATCGCCACCGGCACCTCGCGCGCCTTGCCATAGCCGAAACCGACCCGGCCCTCGCCGTCGCCGACCACCGTCAGCGCGGTGAAGCTCATCTGCCGGCCACCCTTGACCGTCTTGGCCACGCGATTGACCGCGATCAGCTTTTCCTGCAGGCCATCGCCATTGTCATGTTCGCTGCTTGCCATCTTTCACCTCATGCCGCCCCGGAGGATGCGGACTTCTGCTTGCGGCGTGGCCGCTTGGAGTTGTGGGTTGAACGGTGAATCGGGATCGGCGCCGCAACCGCGCGGGCCGATCAGTGCCGCCGGCGTTGCCGCCGACTCAGAACTTCAGTCCTGCCTCGCGCGCCGCATCGGCCAGCACCTGAATGCGACCGTGATAGCGGTAGCCGGAGCGATCGAAAGCGACCTTTTCGACGCCCGCCTTGAGCGCCGCCTCGGCAACCGCCTTGCCGACCGCAGCCGCGGCTTCCTTGTTCTTGGTGCTCTTCAGGTCCTTGACAAGCTCCTTCTGCACGGTCGCGGCGGAAGCCAGCACGCGCTCGCCGTCGGCGCTGAACACCTGGGCATAAAGATGCTGACAGCTGCGATGTACGGCGAGCCGGGGTACCCCGAGCTTGCGGATGTGGCTGCGCGTCGACTTCGCACGACGCAGACGGGCAATGTTCTTCTGGTTCACGGTGGTTCTCCAGGAAGCGGATCGGCCAAACCGGGCGCACCGCGAAGTGCGCTCTGGTCGTCAGGCCTTCTTGGCTTCCTTCAGGGTTACTTTCTCGCCCGCATAGCGCACGCCCTTGCCCTTGTAGGGCTCCGGCGGGCGAAACTCGCGGATTCTCGCTGCGACCTGGCCGACGACCTGCTTGTCGGCGCCCTTGACCAGCACCTCGGTTTGGGTCGGCACTTCGATGGTGATTCCCGTCGGCGGACTGTAGACCACCGGATGCGAGAAGCCCAGGCTGAGGTTCAGATCCTTGCCCTGCAGGGCGGCACGATAGCCAACGCCGTGCAGTTCCAGCTTGCGGGCGAAGCCCTCGCTGACGCCAATCACCATGTTCTCGATCAGCGCGCCAAACGTGCCGGTCAGGGCCACGTCGGCAGCCGAGCGCGGCGCAAAGCGGACCACGCCATCTTCGACCAGCACCTCGACGTTCTGATGCGCTGCGATCGACAGGCTGCCCTTGGGCCCCTTGACGGTGATCGCATCGGCACCAACCTGGCAGTCGACGCCCTTTGGCAGGGAAACGGTTTTCTTTGCGGCTCGTGACATGTTCCGTCCCTCCGCGCTCAGGCGACCAGGCCGATGACTTCGCCGCCCACGCCCTGCTTGCGGGCCTGCGCGTCGGTCATGATTCCGGCCGAAGTGGAGACGATCGACACACCCAGGCCACCGAGGATCTTCGGCAGCGCGTCCTTGCCGCGATAGACGCGCAGTCCGGAGCGGCTGACGCGCTCGATACGGTCGATCGCCGGACGGCCGAGAGAATATTTCAGCGTGATCACGAGGCGCGGCTTTGACCCCTCGTCGATCGTCTGCGCGTCGAGGATGTAGCCCTCGTCCTTCAGCAGGTTCGCGAGCGCCTGCTTGATTCGGGAGGACGGCATGCTCACCGACGGTTTGCCCGTCGCCTGCGCATTGCGGATGCGCGTAAACATGTCGGCGATTGGATCAGTCATGCTCATGTTTCAGTTCCTGCCTGGCATCGATATCCGCCTGGATGCGGTCTTGTGCTGACGGACTCGGCGGATTCCGGGTCGCAGCCTGAATTGCAAGAGTTACCAGCTGGCCTTCCGCAGCCCGGGCACATCGCCGCGCATGGTCGCCTCGCGCAGCTTGTTGCGGCCGAGGCCGAACTTGGCATAGACGCCGCGGGGGCGGCCGGTCAGCACGCAGCGGTTGCGCTGACGGGACGCGCTGGAGTCGCGCGGCAGCTTCTGCAGTTTCACCATCGCCTCCATCCGCTCCTCGTAGCCGGTGGCGGGGTTGGAGACTATGGTCTTGAGCTCGGCGCGCCTGGCAGCGTGGCGCTTCACCAGCTTGGCCCGCTTGAGCTCACGATTGATCATTGAACGCTTTGCCATGGGTCGAATCTCGCTCAGTTGCGGAACGGGAAGCGGAACGCGTCGAGCAGCGCCCGCGCTTCCTCGTCGCTGCGCGCCGTGGTGGTGATGCAGATATTCATGCCGCGCAGCGCGTCGATTTGGTCGAAATCGATTTCCGGGAAGATGATCTGCTCCTTGATTCCCATGTTGAAGTTGCCGCGGCCGTCGAAGGAACGCCCCGACACCCCGCGGAAGTCGCGCACGCGCGGCAGCGAGATATTGATGAAGCGGTCCAGGAACTCGTACATGCGCGCCCGGCGCAGCGTGACCTTGCAGCCAATCGGCCAGTTCTCGCGAATCTTGAAGGTGGCGTGCGCCCGCCGCGACAGCGTCACGATCGGCTTCTGACCGGCGGCCTTGGCCATGTCGGCCACTGCGTTCTCGAGAATCTTCTTGTTGCCGACGGCCTCGCCGACGCCCATGTTCAGGGTCACCTTGCTGAGGCGTGGCACCTGCATTGGGTTCTTGTACCCGAAGCGCTCGATGAGCTTCGGCGTGACTTCTTCACGGTAGATTTTTTCAAGACGCGTCATGGCTCGAACCTCAGGCATCGATCACTTCGCCGCTGGAGCGGTACACGCGGACCTTGCGCCCGTCGCCGAGCGTCCTGTAGCCCACGCGCTCACCCTTGCCGGAAGCGGTGTTGAACAGCATTACGTTGGAAACATGAATCGGCGCCTCGCGCTCCACGATGCCGCCAGGCTGGTTGGCCTGCGGGTTGGGCTTGGTGTGGCGCTTGACCAGGTTGACGTTGTGCACGTACACCGATTCGCCGGAAACGCGCATGACGTCGCCCCGCTGGCCCTTGTGCTTGCCGGCAATCACGATGATGTGGTCGCCTTTCTTGATCCGATTCATGGTTCAGTATCTCGATTGTCTCGGTGCCGATCGCGGCAAATCCCTGTCGCTCCGGCGCAAGTCTGTGAAAACCGCAGCCGTCCTCAGAGCACTTCCGGCGCGAGCGACACGATCTTCATGAAGCGCTCGCCGCGCAGCTCGCGCGTGACCGGCCCGAAGATGCGCGTGCCGATCGGCTCCAGCTTGTTGTTGAGCAGCACCGCGGCGTTGCCGTCGAAGCGGATCAGCGAGCCGTCCGTGCGTCGCACGCCTTTGCTCGTGCGCACCACCACGGCATCGTACACCTCGCCCTTCTTCACTTTGCCGCGCGGGATTGCATCGCGGACGCTCACCTTGATCACGTCGCCAATGCGCGCGTAGCGCCGCTTCGAGCCGCCGAGCACCTTGATGCACATGAGCTCCTTGGCGCCGCTGTTGTCCGCTGCGGCCAGCGTGCTTTGCATCTGGATCATGTTGCTGTCTCCTCCGCCGGCTCGCGCCTCAGATGTGGGCCCGCGTGACGACCTGCACGACGCGCCAGTTCTTGGTCTTCGACAGCGGCCGGCACTCGACGATGCGCACGACGTCACCCTCGCGGCATTCGCCGGCCTCGTCGTGCGCGTGCACCTTGGTCGAGCGGCGCACGATCTTGCCGTACAGCGGATGCTGCACCTGGCGCTCGAGCAGCACGGTGACCGTCTTGGCCATCTTGTTGCTCACCACGCGTCCCTCGAGGGTGCGCTGAATTTTCGCGGTATCGCTCACGGCTGCGTCTCCTGCCTGTTCTCGCCGAGCAGCTGTTTCACTCGCGCGATCTCGCGGCGCACGCGCCGGAACTGGTGGGTCTGGGCCAGCTGACCCGAACCTTTCTGCATACGCAGATTGAACTGTTCGCGGCGCAGCTCGAGCAGGTGCTCGTTCAGCTCGGCCGCACTCTTTTGCCGAAGTTCCTGGAGTTCCATCACAGCACCGTCCGCGCCACGAATTGGGTCTGCACCGACAGCTTCGCCGCCGCCAGGCGGAAAGCCTCGCGCGCTTCCGCTTCGGCCACGCCTTCGATCTCGTACAGCATGCGGCCGGGCTGGACCGGGGCGACCCAGTACTCGACGCCGCCCTTACCGCTGCCCATGCGCACCTCGATCGGCTTCTTGGTGATCGGCTTGTCGGGGAACACGCGGATCCACAACTTGCCGCCGCGCTTCACGTAGCGTGTGATGCAGCGGCGAGCCGCCTCGATCTGGCGCGCAGTCAGATGTCCATGGGTGGTGGCGCGCAGGCCGAACTCACCGAAGCTCACCTTGCTACCGACCTGCGACAGGCCACGGTTGCGGGCTTTCTGCACCTTGCGGTACTTGGTTCTTTTGGGTTGCAGCATGACTTACGCTCCGCTCTTCGCGGCACGGCGCTGCGGACGCTCATCCGCCGCCTCCGCCCGCGCTTCCTGCTGGGCTGCGTGAAGATCGAAGATCTCGCCCTTGTAGATCCAGGTCTTGACGCCGATGATGCCGTAGGTGGTGCGCGCCTCAGCAAAGCCGTAGTCGATGTCGGCGCGCAGGGTATGCAGCGGCACGCGACCTTCGCGATACCATTCCGAGCGCGCAATCTCAGCGCCGTTCAGGCGTCCGGCGACGTTGACTTTGATGCCGAGCGCACCGAGCCGCATCGCGTTCTGCACGGCGCGCCGCATCGCGCGCCGGAACATGATGCGCCTTTCGAGCTGCTGGGCGATCGATTCGGCAACCAGCTGCGCGTCCAGCTCGGGCTTACGCACTTCGACCACATTGATGTGGGACGGCACACCCATCACCGTGGTCACTTCCTTGCGCAGCTTCTCGATGTCTTCGCCCTTCTTGCCGATCACCACTCCCGGACGGGCGGTGTAGATCGTGACCCGTGCGGTCTTGGCGGGACGCTCGATTTGGATTCTGGAGACGCCCGCTTGTGCCAGTTTCGCGCGCAGCAGTTCACGCACTCGCAAATCGGCGCCCAGATACCCGGCGTAGTCGCGCTTGTCGGCGAACCACTTCGAGTTCCAGTCCTTGCTGATGCCGAGGCGGATGCCCGTGGGATGTACTTTGTGACCCATCGTTGCCGTCCTGTACCTTATTCGCCCACGACCACGGTGATGTGGCTGGTGCGCTTGAAAATGCGCGACCCACGGCCCTTGGCCCGCGCCTGGAGGCGCTTGAGGATCGCGCCCTCGTCCACGAAGATGCGGGAAACGCGGAGCTCGTCGACGTCCGCACCGAGATTGTTCTCGGCATTGGCCACCGCCGACAGCAGCACTTTCCTGACCAGATGCGCGGCCTTCTTGTCACTGAAGGCGAGCAGATCACTGGCGCGGCTGACGCCGAGTCCACGCACCTGATCGGCTACCAGTCGTGCCTTCTGCGGCGAAATGCGCGCGCTGCGCAGCACCGCCTTGGCTTCCATCGTGCTCATTCCTTACCTCCTCGCGTCCTTTGCCTTCTTGTCACCGGAGTGCCCCTTGAAGGTTCGGGTAACGGCAAACTCGCCCAGCTTGTGGCCGACCATGTTCTCGTTCACCAGCACGGGCACGTGCTGCCGCCCGTTGTGAATGGCGAGGGTGAGGCCGACCATTTCCGGCACGACCATCGAACGCCGCGACCAGGTCTTGATCGGACGCTTGTTGTTTGCGGCGCCCGCGGCTTCCACCTTCTGCTGCAGATGGTGGTCGACAAACGGGCCTTTCTTCAGTGAACGAGCCATGCAATCATCCTCAGTGGTCGCCCCGACCAGTGACGCCGGCCGTCCCGGGCCGGACCAACCCGATTAACCCCTACGGTCGCGCACGATGAATTTCGTCGTGCGCTTGTTCTTGCGCGTCTTGTAGCCCTTGGTCGGCACGCCCCAGGGCGTGACCGGATGCGGGTTACCCTGTCCGGCGCGGCCTTCACCACCGCCGTGCGGATGGTCGACCGGATTCATCGCCGCGCCGCGCACCGTCGGTCGCACGCCGCGCCAGCGGCTGGCGCCCGCCTTGCCGAGCTTGCGCAGACTGTGCTCGCTGTTGCCGACCTCGCCGAGCGTGGCGCGGCATTCCACGGAAACCTTGCGCATTTCACCCGAACGCAAGCGCAGCGTTGCATAGCCCTGCTCGCGCGCGACCAGCTGCGCCGAGGCACCCGCCGAGCGGGCGAGCTGCGCACCCTTGCCAGGCTTCATCTCGATGCAGTGCACGGTCGAGCCGATCGGGATGTTGCGCAGCGGCAGCGCGTTGCCGACCTTGATCGGCGCATCGTGCCCCGCCATCAGTCGATCGCCCACCTTGATGCCCTGCGGTGCGATCACGTAGCGCCGCTCGCCGTCGGCGTAGCACAGAAGCGCGATGTGCGCGGTGCGGTTGGGATCATACTCGATTCGCTCCACCCGGCAGGCCACGCCTTCCTTGTCGCGCTTGAAGTCGATGATACGGTAGTGCTGTTTCGACCCACCACCTTTGTGGCGCGTGGTGATGCGGCCGTAGTGATTGCGACCACCTGTGCGCGACTGCGGCTCGAGCAGCGGCGCGTAGGGCGCGCCCTTGTGCAGCTCGGGCGACACCACGCTCACTACGCCGCGGCGTCCGGCGGAGGTTGGTTTGACGTTGATCAGTGCCATGATTGTCCCGCCTTAGGGCTTTGCGCTGGTGTCGATGACGTGGCCATCCACCAGCCGCACGTAGGCCTTGCGCTTGCCGCCGCGAACTCCGGTCCGATTACGAAAGGCACGTGTCTTGCCTTTCTGATTGGCCATGTTGACGGAGGCAACCTGCACCTTGAACAGTTCCTCGACCGCGCCCTTCACTTCGTCACGGGTCGCGTCGCGCGCGACGAGGAATACGTACTGGTTGATCTCCTGCAGCCGCGCGCTCTTTTCGGAGACGTGCTGCGCCTGCAGTACGGACAGAAGACGTTCGTTCATGCCAGCCACTCCTCGATGCGCTTCACGGAGTCGACGCTGATCAGCACCCTGTCGGCCGCGACCAGACTCACCGGGTCGAGCGCGGCGACGTCGACCACCAGCACTCGCTGCAGATTGCGCGCGGCGAGATACAGCGCCTCGGGTGCGCTCTCGGCAACCAGCACGATGCGCCCGTCGGCGTTCAGCTCGGCGAGTCTTGCCAGCAAGTCGCGCGTCCTCGGCTGTTCGACGCCGAAGGATTCGACCACCGTGAGGCGGCCCTGACGGTTGAGCTCGGACAGGATCGAGGCCATCGCACCGCGGAACATCTTGCGGTTGACCTTCTGCGCGAAGCTGCGCGGACGCGCGGCGAAGGTTACTCCACCGCCACGAAAAATCGGCGCCGTGAGCGCACCGTGGCGCGCGCCGCCACCCTTCTGGCGCTTGGATTTCTTGGTGGTGCCGCTGACCTCGGAACGGGTCTTTTGCGCCTTGGTGCCGGATCGTCCGGCATTGCGGTAGGCCACCACGACCTGATGCACCAGATCCTCGCGAAACTCCTTGCCGAAGATCGCCTCGGAGACAGAGAGGGGGCCGGTGCCAATGACTTCGAGTTCCACGACGACCTCCTTCACTTCGCCAGGGGCACCGGACGGATGACCACGTGGCCACCGGGCGCACCGGGGACCGCGCCCTTGATCGCCAGCAGATGGCGCTCGGCGTCGATCTGCACCACTTCGAGATTCAGCGCAGTGCGGCGCACGTTGCCCATGTGACCGGCCATCTTCTTGCCCGGAAACACTCGGCCCGGCGTCTGGCGTTGGCCGATCGAGCCCGGCGCGCGGTGCGACAGCGAGTTGCCGTGCGTCGCGTCACCCATGCTGAACTTCCAGCGCTTGATCGTGCCCTGGAAGCCCTTGCCCTTGCTCACCCCGCTGACGTGCACCTTCTGACCGACGCTGAACACGTCTTCCGCCTTGAGCTCCGCGCCCACGGCGAACTGGCTCAGCTCGTCGGCCGCCACGCGAAATTCCCACAGGCCGCGGCCACCCTCCACCCTGGCCTTCGCATAGTGGCCAGCGAGGGGCTTGTTGATCAACGCGGCACGCTTGTGGCCGGCGGTGACCTGAACCGCGCTATAGCCGTCGCTGTCGACGGTCTTCAGCTGGGTCACGCGATTTGGCGACGCCTCGATCAGCGTAACCGGCACCGAGCGGCCGTCTTCCGTGAAGACGCGACTCATGCCGCATTTGCGCCCTATCAACCCGATACTCATCGTCTCGTCTCTCTATCTTTGGCCGGCCGTCGCTCGGGCCCGCGGCCCGCTGCGCGCTTCCCGGCCTGCCGTCAGTGCAGCTTGATCTGTACGTCGACGCCCGCCGCCAGATCGAGCTTCATCAGCGCGTCCACGGTCTTGTCGTTCGGATCGACGATGTCCAGGACTCGCTTGTGAATGCGCGTCTCGTACTGGTCGCGCGCGTCCTTGTCGACGTGCGGCGACACCAGGATGGTGTAGCGCTCGATCTTGGTCGGCAGGGGAATCGGACCCAGCACCTGGGCGCCGGTACGCTTCGCCGTTTCGACGATTTCACTCGCTGAACGATCGATCAGCCGATGATCGAAAGCCTTGAGTCGAATACGAATTCTCTGTTCCGCCATTGCCGTACATCCCGAAAGAACGCCAACTCTCGATTGGCCTTTGTCCGCCGAATCCGGCGACGGGTCTGCCGCCTCCGGATTCCGCCGTGGACCCGCTTACTCG
>CAZORA010000045.1:0-16212 GCA_964582225.1 uncultured Dokdonella sp.
AACCTAGGACCAAGAGATTAAGAGTCTCCTGCTCTACCAACTGAGCTAACGGCCCGCAACCTGCAGATTTCAGCATTCGGGCAGCTCGCCGCAGCGCGACCTGCCCGAATTACCGCAGCGGCTTCGCCCTGCGTCAACGCGAAGCAGCCATTGTACAAAATTTGGGGTGGACGATGGGACTCGAACCCACGACATCCGGAATCACAATCCGGGACTCTAACCAGCTGAGCTACGTCCACCATTGAACCGCTTGCCGACACCCGCCGACCCCACCCCGACAGCCGACAGTGGCACGCCCGACAGGACTCGAACCTGCAACCGTCGGCTTAGAAGGCCGATGCTCTATCCAGTTGAGCTACGGGCGCAGCGTCGCCTGCATTGTCACCCAGCCCGCCGTCGCAGGCGAACCCGTCGACGGTGGAAGCTGGTCGGGGTAGAGGGATTTGAACCCCCGACATCCTGCTCCCAAAGCAGGCGCGCTACCAGGCTGCGCTATACCCCGCCCGCGACCACCCGACCGATCCTATACGACCGGCAAGGGGTCGGCGATGGTACGAATCAAGGCCGCTGCCGTCAATCTCCGTCCGCCTCGCGCGCCGCCCGCCGCAGGGAAACCGCATTCGGCCTCGTCACACCGTGCTCCGTCAGCGAGCACTCGGCGACGCGCAACCGGATCGCGCCCGGCGAGCCTTCCTCAGCCCGCCGACAGGCCACCGATGCGGCCGAGAAAAGGGCGATAGAAGCGCAGTTCAGCGATGGAATCCTGGATGTCGCTCAGCGCGGTATGCGCGGCATCCTTGTCGAAACCGCGCGCCACCTCCGGTGCCCAGCGTCGCGCCAGCTCCTTGATCGTCGACACGTCCAGATTGCGATAGTGGAAGTAACGCTCCAGCCGCGACATCTGGCGGTACAGGAAGCGCCGATCCTGACAGATCGAATTGCCGCAGATGGGCGAACGGCCGGGCGGAACCCACTGCTCGAGAAACTCGAGGGTCCGGTTTTCGGCCTGCGCGTGATCGACCGTGGACTCGACGACACGCTGCCACAGGCCGGAGCCCCGGTGCTGGTTGCGGTTCCAGTCGTCCATCGCTTCGAGCCGCTCGGGCGGGTGATGAATCGCGAGCTCCGGGCCGATGGCGAGCACGGCCAGATCGCGGTCGGTGACGATGGTTGCAATCTCCAGAATGGAATCGGCATCTGGATCGAGGCCCGTCATCTCGAGATCGACCCAGATCAGGTTGTCGGCGTCCGGCACGTGCATCAATGGCTCCCGCGGCAAGCAGACGAGTGTAGCGCGCCGGCCCGCGCTGCGTGGGCGACCGCCGGTGGCTGCGGCGAATCGCGTCCGGCTATGCTCCGCGGATGGCCGCGAGCTTCCTCTGGCACGACTACGAGACCACCGGCGCCGACCCGCGCCGCGACCGCCCGGCCGAATTCGCGGCGATCCGCACCAGCGCCGAACTGGAGCCGATCGGCGAACCGGTAGCCTTTCTGTGTCGCCCCGCGGTCGACGTGTTGCCCCATCCGGAAGCCTGCCTGATCACTGCCATCACGCCGCAGCGGATGCAGCGCGAAGGCGTGCTCGAGGCCGAGTTCGCCGCCCGCGTGGAGCAGCTCATGGCCGAACCCGGCACCTGCAGCGTCGGCTACAACTCGCTGCGCTTCGACGATGAGTTCACTCGCAACCTGCTCTACCGGAATTTTCACGACCCTTACGCGCGCGAGTGGCAACACGGCAACTCGCGCTGGGATCTGATCGACCTCGCGCGCATGTGCTACGCGCTGCGGCCGCAGGGCATCGAATGGCCGCTGCGCGAAGACGGCGCGGCGAGCTTCAGGCTCGAGCACCTCGCCGCCGCCAACCGCATCGAGCAGAGCCGCGCCCACGAGGCACTGGCCGATGTACAGGCGCTCATCGGCCTGGCCCGCCTGATCAAAGCCCGCCAGCCACGCCTTTGGCAATACCAGTTCGCGCTGCGTCGCAAGCAGCAGGTCTTCGCCCTGCTCGACCCGGTCGCGATGACGCCGCTGCTGCACGTCTCCTCGCGCTACCCGGCGAGCCGCGGCTGCCTCGCCGTGATCGCGCCACTGGCGCCGCACCCCGAACAGAACAACGCAGTGATCGTTTACGACCTCGACGTGGACCCGCAGCCGCTGCTCGATCTCGACGCCGCGGAAATCGCTGACCGGGTCTTCACTGCCCGCGTCGACCTGCCGCCGGAGGTGGCGCGCATCCCACTCAAGCTGATCCACGCCAACCGCTCGCCGGCGCTCGCGCCCCTGAGCGCCCTGCACGGCGTCGACCGGGCGCGAATCGGCCTCGATCTCGAGCGTGCGCTGGCGAACTTGCAACGCCTGCGCGGCGCCAACGGCCTCGCCGCGAAGCTCCAGACCATCTACGCTCACGGTGCCCGCGCGCCGGCGCAGGATCCCGAGCTCGCGCTGTACGACGGCTTCCTGCCGGACGCCGACCGCGCCCTCCTCGAGCGCGTGCGCGCCACGCCGCCGGAACGGCTCGGCACCGCGGTTTTTCCGTTCCGTGACCCCCGCTATGCGGAGCTGCTGTTCCGCTATCGGGCGCGCAATTGGCCAGAGACGCTCAGCCCCGCCGAGCTCGAACGCTGGCAGGAGTTTCGCCGGCGCCGGCTGGAAACCGCAACGCCGCTCACCACGCTGACCCGCAGCGAATATCTGGCCACCATCGCCCGCCTGCGCGCCGCTCCAGAGCGACTGCCTGCGGAACAGGCGCTGCTCGACGCGCTTGAAGCCTGGGAGCTCGAACAGCGCTGAGCCGAGCGGCGCGGTTGGTCGTTCGTCGGGCCACCCCTACAATGAGCGCTCGGGCAGCCCAGTCGAACATGGCCACCGTCTACTTCACACCGGCGACCTTCCGCTTCCTGCGCGAACTCGCCGCCAACAACAACCGCCCCTGGTTCCAGTGCAACAAATCGCGCTATATCGACGTGCTGCGCGAGCCGCTGCTGCAGCTGATCGCCGACATGGCTGATCCGCTGCGGCGGATCAGCCCGCACTACCGAGCAGAACCCCGCAGCCAGGGTGGCTCGATGCTGCGCATCTACCGCGACGCCCGGCGCATCTACAACCGCGGTCCCTACAAGACCTGGGGCGGCGCGCGCTTTGGCCACGAGCGTCGCCGCGAAGTGCATGCGCCGGCCTTCTATCTGCACATCGAGCCCGACCTCAACGTGGTTGGGGCCGGCATCTGGGGGCCGGAGCAGGCCACCCTGAACCGCATCCGCGCGTTTCTCGCAGACAACCCGGCAACCTGGGAGAAAGCCACCCGCAGCCGCGCCTTCCGCCAGCGCTTCGAGTTCCGCGGCGACAGCCTCAGTCGCCCGCCGCGCGGCTTCGACCCGGCCCACGAGCTGATCGAGGATCTCAAGCGCAAGCACTACGCGGCGAGCCGGCACTTCGAAGACGCGATCGTCTGCTCCAGCGAGCTGCTGCCCTTCAGCGTCGACTGCTTTCGTCGCCTGGCGCCGATGATGGACTACCTGTGCGCGGCGCTCGACCTCGAGTTCTGAGCCCCACGCCGCGGCCTGGATCGCCTCGCGCATGAGCCGTTACCGCTTCGACGATTTCACCCTGGACGCCGGTGCGCGCATCCTCGCGCGCGACGGCCAGCCCGTGGCGCTGCCCGCCAAGGCCTTCGACTGCCTGCTGTATCTGCTCGAGCACCGCGAGCGCGCGGTCGGTCGCGACGAGCTGATCGCTGCGGTTTGGGGCAAGGTCGACGTCAGCGACGGCGTACTCGGACAAACCATTCTGACGGCACGCCGCGCCCTCGGCGATCGTGGCCAGCATCCGCGCCACATCCGCACCGTGTTGCGCTTCGGCTATCACTGGCAGGCGCCGGTGGAGAACTGGGTCCAGAGCGATGCGGCACCGACCGTCGCGGAGGCGGAGACGGATGCCGCACCGCACGCCGTAGAACCGGCGGACGCGCCCGCGTCGTCGCGCGCCCCAAGCCGGCGCAGGCTCGTGCTCGGCCTGCTGCTCGCGGCTCTCGCCGCGCTCGCGCTCTGGCGGCTGCCGCACGAGCCGCCACGGCGTCCATCCGACGCCTACGGTGCCACCTTGGTGCTGCCAATCGAAACCGGCGACGCCGACGCACCCGCCTGGATGCGGCTGGGCCTCATGGATCTGATCGCCGCGCGGCTGCGCAGCTTCGGACAACCGGTGGTACCAAGCGACAACGTGGTGGCCCTGCTCGGCGCGCACTCCGGCAGCGGGCCCGGCGCGCCGCTCCCCGCGGAACTCGCCGCAACGAGCGGCGCCCGGCGCATCATCAGTGGGCGGATCGAGCGGCGTGATGGGCGCTGGCGGATCGAGCTGCAAAGCGTCTTCGGCGATATCGAAGCGCCGAGCGCAAGTGGCGAGTCGAGCGATGCGCTGCTGGCCGCCGGCGAGGCCAGTGACGCGCTGGCGAGACAACTCGGGCTGAGCCCGCCGCCCGGCGCAGGGGCGGCGCCTCAGGCCGACGCCCTCGCCAGCCAGATCGAAGCGGCGCTGCTCGAGGATCGAGTGATCCAGGCAGACGAGCTGCTGGCGCAGGCCGGTGCCACCGCCGCGCCGACGTCTGAACTGCGCCTGCTCCAGGGCCGAGTCGCCTTCAAGCGTGGGCAACTGGATCGCGCCGAGTCGATTTTCCAGCAGCTCACGCGCGAGGCGAACCCGGAGCTCGACCCGCTCCTGCACGGGCTCGCGCTGAGCGCTCTGGGCGGCATCGATCTGGCGCGCGGCGAGCGCGAGCGGGCCCTGCGCGTCCTCGACGGAGCGATCGAGGCTCTGCTGTTGGCCGGCGATCTTGACGCGCTCGGCAAGGCCTACGCCAACCGCGCCGCGGTGCGCGCGCTGCGCGGCGAGCGCGAGGCCGAACTGGCCGACCTCGCGGCGGCGCGCGCCGCGCTCAGCAAGGCCGGCGACCGCTACGCGCTGGCGGTGATGGATTCCAACGCCGGCTCCAGCGCGATGCTGCGGGGCCGCTTCGACGAAGCCACCACGCTGCTCGCCGACGCCGCCGCACGCCTCGCTCCTTACCACGCGCCGGCAGCCGAAGCGACCGCGCTGGCCAACCTGGCCGAGGCGCGGATGATGCAGCTCGACCCAGCGGCCGCGCTCGAGGCGGCGCAAAGACTACACACCCTGACGCCGCGTGTAGCGGATCCGGAGCGCGCGCGCGACGCCCAGGTGACCTGGTTGGCCGCGCTCTACGCAAACGGCCACCTGATGCAGGCGGACCGCGAGCTCGCGCACGCGCTGACCGACTACCAGGGGCGTGCAGCCGACGCCCGCATCAAGGCGCTGGCGGCGCGGCGCGCGCTGGATCGCGGCGATCCGAGCGCAGCGCGACAGCTCGCCGCCGGCGCGCTCGAGGCCACACGCGACGCCCGCTCGCGCGCCGCGGCCTGGCTCAGCCTGCTGCGCGCCGAACTGGCCCTGGGAGATCCCGCCGCCGCCGTGCAGCTGCGCGCGGCGGTGCCGGTCGAGACCCCGGCGCAGGTGACCACGAACGAGAACGTGCTCGCGCTACCGGTCGCCCTCGGGGCAGCGGAGCTCGCGGCGGCCGCGGGCGATGCTGAAGCCGATGCGGCCTACCGGCGCGCGCTGACCCTGGCCGAGCAGAGCCGGGTTCCGGCCGACTTGCTGCTGGTCACGGCGAGCCAGGTCGACTATCTGCTGCGGCGCGGCCGCGCCAGCGAAGCGGCCGCGCTGAGCGAGCGGCTGGCGCCCTGGAGCGGACGCGATTACGAGGCCGCCCTGGTGCGCCTGCGAGTCGCGCACGCGGCGCTCGATCCCAAGGCCTGGCGCAGCGCGCTGGGCGTCGCGCGGGCCCTCGCAGGCGAGCGCGAAATCCCGCTGGAGCTTACCCGGCACGCTGCTGCGGCCGACCCAAGCCGTTGATTGAATGCGATTTGATGTAACCTTGATAGCGCCTTGACGAAACCCGGGTGCGGCCCGCGCGGCGTCTTGCGAGCATCCATCCCCGGCCGCCAGGTCGTCGTGCTTCCATTCGGGGAATCGTTCCATGTCCGGTTTGTTCTCGCCGCTTGCCGCGCTGCTCGGCGCGCTGCTTTTCGTTTCGCCCTGCCTCGCCGCCGACGGCGATCTCGACCCCGGCTTCGGCCAGGATGGCATTGCTCTGCTGACGCTCGATGGCGTCGAAGGCCACGAGCTGCGGGCCGGCACCGCGCTCACCTTGCCCGATGGCAAGCTGCTCTTCGGCGGCTCGCGCAACCTCCGCTTCGGCGGCAATCCGGACCCGGCCATGCGTGCCACCCTGATGCGGATGAACGCCGACGGCACCGCCGACACCGACTTCGGCGGCGATCCGGCCAATCCGGGAATCCTCGTGCTGCCGGAAATCACGCCAACCGGCATGCAGCTGATCGAGGGCATGCTGCGTCTTGACGACGGATCGATCGTGGTCGCCGGCAGCACCTTCGCCTTCGGTCCGGTAACCGGCTTCGTCGCCAAGCTCGACGCCGATGGCAGCCCGGATCCGAGCTTCGGCGTCGACGGCTACCGCCTGCTGCCGGGAAGCTATGTGCACGCGCTGGCGCGGGACAGCCAGGGCCGGCTGCTGGTCGCCGGCGAGCACGTCGAAGCCGGGCGCTACCGCGGCGCAGTCAGCCGCCTGCTGTCCGACGGCAGCCTCGACCCGAGCTACGGCAGCGCCGGCAGCGTCCTGCTCGAGCCGGTGAACGAGGATGACGGCAGCAGCCTCAACGCGTTGGTGCTGGACGCCAGCGACCGCGCGATCGTCGGCGGCGTGTACGAAGACAGCGCCAACTTCTCGAGCGAGTTCTCGCTGGCGCGGCTCGATGCCGACGGCCAGCTCGACGCGAGCTTCGCCGACGCCGGCTGGCGAATCTTCCGCAAGCCTGGCGACGCTTCGCTGGTGAACGGCATCGAGCGGATCGCCCTCGACGCCGAGGGCCGCATCCTGCTTGGCGCCCACCACGATGATGGCAGCGGTGACATCGCCCTGCTGCTGGTTCGCCTCGATGCAAACGGCGCAGACGACCCGAGCTTCGGCAGCAGCGGTTATTTCAGCCCGGCCGGCCTGCCCCCAGCCTGGAGCCACTACGCGAGCGCGCTTCAACTGTTGGACGACGGCAAGCTGCTGGTCGCCGTCAGCTGGGGCGGCGGCGGCACGCACGAAAACTATCTGCTGTTACGCGTGCTGCCGGAAGGCAACCTCGACACCGATTTTGCCGAGCAGGGGATCTTCCAGTTCGACCTCGCTCCCGACGGGCTCTGGAGCGATCTCACGGCGCTCACCCTGCAAGACGGCCAGCCGATCCTGGTCGGCTCGACCAAGCGCGACCCGAACAGTTTCTTCGTCGATCTCGGCGTGCTGCGCCTGGGCAGCGCACCGCCGGCCGACGACACCATCTTCGCCAACGGCTTCGAACAGGGTCCGCTGCTCAGCAACTTCGACGACCTCGCCGAGGGCTACCTCGGCACCGAGTTCCACTATCAGGGCATCCATTGGCGCGAGTGCAACGGTATCGCCGGTGTGTTCCCGGATGGAACGACCTTCGACGCGGACTACCCCGGCGATCTATTCATCATCGAAGACGCGAGCGACCTCTATCTCGACTTCCCCAACTACGGCAGCCCGCCCAACGTGCTCACCTTCGGCAACACCTTCATGCCGGGCCCGAACCTCTCACTCGGCGGCTTCGTCCGCGCCACCCTCGACCTGGACGCTCCGGCGCGCGAGCTCTCCTTCGAGGCTGCCTACTACGAAAACGGTCCCTGGGGCGGGATCGAGTTCCACCTCGACGCCTATCAAGGCGCCAGCGTCGTCGCCAGCCGGAGCTGGACCATCAGCGATCTCGGCGGCCGTGACAATGTCACTGTCGAGCGCTTCAGCGTGGCCGCCGCGAGCTTCGACTCGGTCAAGCTCTACGCCACCTGGAACGGCCAGCCGACTGCGCCGCGCCTGCTGATCGACGACCTGGAGCTGACGCCGGTCGATTGAGCCTGGGCCGGCCCGGCCGGCCCAGGCCGCCAACGAATCCGCAGTGTCGGCCGACCTTCCCCGGGGTCGGGCCGCGTGGTTTCCACGCCTGCCGACACTGCGGCCCCCTCAGCCAAGGCACAGCCGATCCGTCAGGCGGGCCGGCAGGCCCGATCGAAGACGCGGCATCGCAGCGCAGGCGCGAATCCGATCGCGCCTTGGGGCACTCCTGCAGACTTCGACCGCGCGGCCATAAAACGGTTGCTGCGCCGATCGGATTTCGTACCGGGCTCTTTTGTGCAGCGCAAATTGACAGCGCACAAGGCCCGCAGTAGCGTCGACAGTACGCCTCCGTATGGACAGGCCAGACCGTCGCCAGGCGTGTTTCGATTCCCGCTTCGGCCCGCCGGACTCGAGTACATGGACGTCCTCCACCGACTGACCGCGGCCTTGCTGCGCGGCGCGTCTTGCGCCATCCGGGGAGGTTCCATGTCGCGTTTTCTGTTCATCCTGTTGTTGGCGATCGTCGCCACGCCGGCCTTTGCCGCTACCGCCAAGACCGGCGTCGCCTTCGTCCACGGCACCGGCAGTCAGACCAACGCCTACGCCGACTACTGGCAGGCGCCGATGGTCGACACCGTTCGCCAGGGCCTGGTCAACCCGTCCAACTACGTCGTCATCAACTGCGACTTCACCCAGTACATGTGGGACAGCCGCGCCGCCGGCTGCTTGGCCGGACAGCTCAAGAGCTTCATCGACAGCCGCGGCATCACCGACCTGGTGGTGATCACGCACTCCAACGGCGGCAACGTGATGCGCTGGATTCTCTCCAACCCGACCTGGGACAGCCGCTATCCGGCGATCATCGCGAAGATCCGCTGGGTCGATGCGCTGGCGCCGTCGAGCGCCGGCACGCCGCTGGCCGATGCAGTGATGGCGGGAAACGTGTTCGAAAGCGCGCTGGGCTGGCTGCTCGGCTATCAGAGCGACGCCGTGCGCCAACAGCAGCGCAGCTGGATGGCCTACTACAACCAGAATTACCTCTACGGAACGGCCGGCCGTCCGGCCCTGCCCAAGGGCTTCTGGAACGTGGTCGGCAGTGACGTGGTAAGCGCACCCTGGGATGGTGACGCCTACTGCGGAGGCTATGCGCAGAGCGTCGGCCTGGAAATCACCCAGAACTGGCTGGCGAGCTGCTCGGATGGCTTCATCGAGTGCTCGAGCGCGTCCGCAGCGGGTTATCTGTGGTTCAAGGACAAAACCGCCACCGGCAAGGTGCTGAATCACAATCAGAGCCGGCGCGCCTGCTTCGGCCTGCAGAACATCCTGCGCAACGATCTCTGAGGGAGCCGCCATGAACCATTCGATCTCCGCCTCGCGGGCACTGGCGCTTGGCCTCGTCGTCCTCAGTCTCAGCCTGCCGGCGCTCGCCGCCAACCCGCTCAAGCTGCTCGCGCCGGCGCCCGACGACCTGATCGCCGCGCAGCTGGTGACCCCTCGCGTCCTGATGGACGCCGCGCCGCTGCTCGATCGCACGCCGGTACAGCTTTCCTGGGCGCTCGATGGCAAGGAAGTTCTTGCTCCGCGACCGCAACCCTTCGCCGCCGCCAGCCGCGAATATTGGCTCAACGCCAGCGCCGCCGAGCTGCAGAACGGCGTGCGCCTGCCGCTCAGCGCGCCTGGCGCGATTCTTCGGATCAGCCCGCACGGAGGCGAGGGCGACGCCCGGCTCAGCCTCGGCGACGTGCAGATCCGCCTGAACGGCCAGCGGGTCGGCAACGCCGTGCAGAGCATCGCCGACGAGGACGCGCTGCGCGCGGCCGGAATGGACGTTCCCGCCGGCAGCATCGCGCTGCGCCTGGAGGATTCAGTGGTCGGCGTCGCGAATCTCGCAGTGCCGACCGCGCGCCGCGCCTACCTGGTCCACGTGTTCGAGCCGGCGAGCCCGATCGCGCTGCGCCTGGCCGCCGAGCGCGACGGAGTCGCGGGCGGCGCCAGCCTCTCCTTCCATACGACGCTCGAAGGTGCGACGCTGGCGCGGGTGGAAGGCCTCATTCGCGCGCCCGACGGCGCCAGCCAGCCAGCCCTGTTCGAGCGTCAGACCGATGGCAGCTATCGGGCCACGGTGACGCCCGATCTAAACCACGCCGGCCGCCCGGGACTGTGGGAAATGCACGTCTCGGCGTCGAGCGCAGGGCGCCTGGCGATTCCGCGCGACGCGCGCACGGCCTTCGCGGTCAGCCTGCCGGTGGCGCGCTTCGACGGCACGGTGCAGCGGGCCACCTCGTCGCAGGGCGGGCTCGCGCTGGCCATCGGCGTCGAAACGCGCAGCGCCAGCCGCTACGCGGTCTCCGGCGTGCTCTACGGCAGCGACACCGAGGGTCGGCTGCAGCCGGTCGCGATCGCGCAATCGGCGGCTTGGCTCGGCGTCGGGCGCGGCGGAATCGAGCTGCGTTTCGACCGGAAGGCGATCTCGCTGGGCGCACCCTGGGAGCTTCGCGACCTGCGTCTGGTGAATCAGGGCGATCTGAGTCTGCAGGAGCGGCGCGAGCGAGCGCTCGCCCTCGATTGATGACGGTCAGGCGCCCCTCCGCCGCCGCGGGCGGGCGCTTGCGCTGACTGCCAGCGCGGCGGAGGATGTCGTGAGCCGACCCGGAACCGATCCATGAGCGGAATCGCGCCCGACCCGATCAAGCGCTACGGCAGGTACCTGTTCTCGACGATCGAGTACGCCGGGCTGCTCGTCGTGCTCGCCGCGACCATCGTCGCCACCGCGCAGGAAGTGAGGACGATGCTGGACAACGCGCAGGTGAGCGTGAGTGACCTGCTGCTGCTTTTCATCTACCTGGAAGTCATCACCATGACCGGCATCTACTGGCGCATCGGTCGCCTGCCGGTGCGCATGCCGCTCTATATCGCGATGGTCGCGCTGGCTCGGCACATGATGCTCGATTCGACCTCGCTAGACTCCTTCGCCGGCCTGTTGCAGGCAGGCGCAATCCTGCTGCTCGGACTCGCGGTGCTGGTGGTGCGCTTCGGTCACATCCGCTTCCCCTACACTGACGAAGACGGGCAGTCTCGAATCTCGAGCTGAAATCACGCCGCAGCTTGCCCGATCGGATTGCATCCTGACCTTCGCCACCGCCTGCCGACGGCACTGGTGGTTCTCCGGAGTGACCCGCCGCGGATGCTACGATGACGCGCATTTCGCGATCGGCACAGAGGATCCCCCGGCCTTGCGCCGCGCGGGCGTGTTTCCATGCTCGGCATCGTCGTCGTCAACTACAACACGTCCGCTTTCAGCCTGGACTGCCTGCGCTCGGTGCTGACCTCGGCGGAGCCGCCGCCGCTCACGCTGCTTCTGGTCGACAGCGGGTCCAGTGAAGCCGAGCTCGAACTCCTGCATCGGGATCCGTTGTTCGCCGACCCGCGCCTACGCCTGCTCGAAATGGGTCACAACGCGGGCTTCGCCGCCTGCTGCAATCGCGGCATCGCCGAACTGCTGGCCGAGCCGCTGATTGGACACGTGCTGCTGCTGAACAATGACGCAGTACTGGAGCCCGAGGGGCTGAGCGCCCTGCTCGAAACCGCCGTCGCCGAACCCGCCGCCGACATGATTGCCGGGCGCATGCAGCGCTTCGACCGGCCGGCCGAGGTCGACTCGCTCGGTATTGCGCTCTATGCCTCGCTGCTGGCGTCGAACCGGATGACCACCGAGGATCGTCTGCTGGGACCGACCGGTGGCCTCGCGCTCTACACGCGCCGGCTGCTGGAGGCGCTGCAGGCGGCGCATGGCCATCGCTTCGATGAGCGCTTCTTCTGCTACGCGGAAGACACCGACCTCGCCATGCGCGCGCGCCTGCTCGGCTTCGAGGCCGCCTACTGCGACCGGCCGGTGGCGCGCCATCGCGGCCAGGCAAGCTCGGGCGGCGGTTTCAGCGATTTCGTGCTTTATCACGGTATCCGTAATTCCATCTGGGCTGCCGTCAAGTGCGTGCCGGGACCGCTGTTGCTCGCCCTAGCACCGCTGGCACTCGCGCTGCACTGCGGAATCATTCTGCGCCACAGCTTGCGCGGCAAGCTGCGGGTCGTCTGGGCACTCTACCGCGACGCCCTGCGCGGGCTGGGGGCGATCTGGCGCGCGCGGCGGCGAGTGCAGGCGACGCGCACCGTCGGCAGCGTCGCGTTCTGGCGCCACGTCACGCCGCGCTTCTACGATCGCGACTACCTGCGCAAGGCCTGGCGCGAGCTCTGGCGCCGCGCCTGAGCCGACAAAGGAAAACGGCGCCCCACCACCGGGCGGGAGCGCCGTTCTGGACGCAGCAACTCAGCGTGGCGTGAAATGGATCGGGTTCGCGCCGGCGAAGCCCGCGGCCGCGACGGGCAGCGGATGGTAGGCGTTGACCAGCCACAGCCACAGTTGGTCGGCGTAGTACGGGCTGCCGAGCACGGCGGAGTTGCCTCCCGGCAGCACCTCCACGGCCTGGATCTGCGGACCCATCTCGCCGACGAAGCGGCGCGCCGGGCCGGAGCCGAACATGAAGTCGTTGGCCCCCGCTCCGCGCAGGTTGTAGTTCGCCACGTTGACGGTTTCCCAGGCGCCGCCGCGCGCCAGGCCCGGCAGGTCTGGAGCGAGATCGGTGAAGCCGTAGGGGCTGGTGAAGCCGTCCTGCCCCGGAATGCTGAACGGGCCGCCCAGCGGGTGCGCAAAGACGATGCGGTGCAGGCGGCCCCAGCGATAGTCGGCCTGGTCGCCCGAACCACCGAAGGCCGGCGCGAAGGCCGGACCGGCCAGCTGGTCGAGCGCCTGCGACAGGCTCGCCAGCAGCACCCAGTCGCGCGCCGCCGCCGCATGCGGCGCACCGGCCGGAGTGCCCGGCGGCGCGAAGAAGGCGATGCCCGAGGCGCCGTGGCCCTGCAGCGCGTCGAAGTGGTCGAGCATGAACTTGAAGCCGTTGAAGGCGAGACTGGTGCCGGGCAGATAGCTGCCGAGGCCGACCGCCTGCAGGTTGGCATCGATCGTGTTGCGCAACGCCTGACTGCGCCAGGCGGCCCACAGCGTGGCGGCGACGCTTGCCTCCCGATCGGCCGCGCTGGGCTGCGGCAGGGCCAGTGGATTGTCGCCGGGGTCGAAGCCTTCGGCGATGCCGGTCGGGGTCGAGTAGTCCCAGTTCGCCAGCCGCCCGATTGCCTCGCTCACCCGCGCATCGCCGGCGAGCGCCGCCAGCGGCGCCCAGCCGCTGCCTGCAGCATTCTCGTAGGCCTGCAGCAAATACGGCAGCACGAGCTCCGCGTCGAGCGCCTGCGTGTTGGCCTGCAGCGCCTGCATGTCAGCCATGTCGACCTTGCCGCCGTTGGCGGTCAGGCGCTGAATCTCGCGGTCGATGCGGCCCATGCGCAGCGACGAGGCGCCGCCCCAGTCGAGATAGTAGACACCGCCGCCGTCGCGCTGCATGGCGAGCGGGTCGTTGCCGAGCGAGAAGCCGATTGGATCGTTGTTCGCGTTGGCGAAATAGCCGCGCGAGGGGTTGACCACGAAGGGCATCTCGTTCGCGCGCAGGATCTCGAAAGGCGTCGCCTGATTCGGCTGCGGGTTGGTGAGCGGCATCCAGTCGTGGAGGGCGGCGCCGCTGCCGTCGCGGATCAGCCACGGCGGCACGCCGCCGCCCGGCGCGCCGAGCGTCTGCAGGTCGGTGCGCACTGGCGCTTCGGCGCTGGTGAAGTAGGCGATGTTGCCCTCGACGTCGGCGTAGGCGAAGTTCTGCGAGCCGAAGTCGAAATAGCTCAGGGCGGCGCGAAACTCATCGAGATTGGAGGCTCGGTTGATGCGGCGGAAGGACTCGATTTCCTGGGTCGGTCCCCAGCCGGTGTAGGCGATCGACAAGCCCACGCCGGCAGAGCCGTCGGTCTGCACGATCGGCCCGTCGTTGCGCCGCGGCACCGTCAGGGTCACCGCGCCGTTGGTATAACCGATCGAGTGGTCACGCAGGATGTGGTCGGGCGTGCCGTCCAGCTGGTTCACGTAGTAGCTCTGGAACGCCCAGCGCACCGGCTCCTCGACGCCGTCGTGCACGATCGCGGTTGGCAGGCCGTAGCTGTCGAACTTCAGCGTTTCCATGAACACGTCGGTGACGTCGAGCGAGTTGGTGGTGGTGCCCCAGCACAGACGCTGATTGCAGCCCTGGATGATGCCGGGCGCGCCGGGCACGCTGACCCCGGTGACGTCCATCGGCGCGCCGAAGCGCGGATCGGTCGAAACCAGATGCTGCTCGGTGAACACCGGCGGCAGGTCGAGGCTCAGGTGCGGATCGTTGGACAGGATCGGCCTGCCGGACTTGGTCAGCGCTCCCGACACCACCCACTCGTTGCTCCCGACCGGGGTGTCGCGACCCTCCAGCGCCTTCTTGAGCAGCGGGTTGTCGCGCACGCGCGCCGCATAATCGCGCGCGAGCTGCAGCGCCTTGGGATCGATCTTCGGCGCCAGCATCGCTGCGTTCGCTGCGCCAGCCTTCGGCCCGGGCAGGAAGCCGGGAACGGTAACCCGATCATCCGCGGGCGCCGAGCGATTGAGGTCGCCAAAAAAGAGCGCCGTGCCGTCGAAGCCGGCCGCCGCGCCCGCCTGCTGGTAGGCGCCGAGGCGAATCGTCGGATCGATGTCCAGATCGAAGGAAAGCTCGAAGGCGAGGCCCTTGCCGACCGCAACCGAATCCACCGGCGTCCAGGGCTCGGCCTTGCTCAGATCGAGCGCCGCGTATTCCGACGGCAGCGGGTTCGTCTCCAGCCAGAAGTTGACGCCCGCCGCATATGCGCTCAGCCAGCCGCGGCTGTCGTCGGACATCGCGCGCCAGCTCTTCTCCGCCGCCCTGCGCAGGCCGAGGGTGCGCGCTTGCACGTCATTGGCGAGCTGCGAAGCGCCGACCAGGGCGGCCAGCGTGCCGCTGATCTGGCGACGGGTCAGGTCCATCTGGAAAAAGCGGTACTGGGCGTGGGCGTAGCCCTGCAGGAAGGCGACGTCGTTGTCGCTGGCGGCGGTGATCAAGGGCGTGCCGTGGGCGTCGTAGACGATCGATCCAGGCGCGGCAAGGCCGGGCGCGGCAATGGTCGTCTGCGCCACCGCGGGCAGCGCACAGGCAAGGACAAGCGCCGAAGCCAGCGCGGAAAGGCGCAGGTGGCGCCGGAACATTCGATGCGATTTCACGTCGTTTCTCCTGATTGATTCGCGCGCAACAGCCGGCAGGCTCGCGCCGCGGCGAGCGCCGGCAACCCGTGCGGCGGCGAACGTATCGGACAGCCTCTCGGCGGCGACTCCGTAGGCGCGGGTATGCCATCGCAAAATACTCGCCTCGCGCGGTTTTCCGCAAACGCAGTGCAGCAAGAATCACGGGGAGCGCAGGGTCTCCGCGGGAGGGCCGGAAGGGCCGGGAGGCCCGAGCGGGATCGTGACGAAGCTGCGTCCGGTGGCGGCGGCCGCCGCCTGCAGCGATTTCGCGCTGCGCCCTGGAGGTGCGATCAGGGCGGCAGCGCAGCCCGCACGGCGGTGGCGTCGTGCGGGGGGGCTTTCAGCGGGTGCCGGTGGCGCCGAGGCCGGCGGCGCCGGCGGCGCTGGTCGGGTCGACGGGTTCGAAGCGACCCTGGAAGAAGCGCAGCTCCTTGGGCTCGTAGACGAAGCGCAGGCCGGTGATCTCCTTGCGCCGCTGCCACAGGCGAATGATGCCGTCGGCGACGGCGCGCAGATGGTCGTCGCTGTAGACGCGACGCGACAGGGTCAGGCGCACCAGCTCGAGGGCCGGGTGGTAGTTCCTGCCGTCGTGGTCGCGGCCGGCGGAGACGATGCCCCGTTCCATCGCACGCACGCCGGTTTCGACGTAGATCTCGCCGGCCAGGCGCTGGGCGGGAAACTCCTCCTGATCGAGATGCGGCAGGAAGGCGCGGGCGTCGACGAACACCGCGTGGCTGCCGGTCGGCTCGACCACCGGCACACCGGCTTCGCGCAGCCAGGCGGCGAGGCGGGAAGCCTGGCCGAGGCGGGCGCGCACGTAGCGGTCGTCGACCATCTCGCGGATGCCCTGCGCCATGGCGGCGAGGTCGGCCGCCGGCAGGCCACCGTCGCGCACCCCGCCTTCGTAGATGCGCAGCTTGGCTTCCGCCTGCCTGGCCCACTGGGCATTGTCCTTGAAGGTGAGCAGGCCGCCGATGTTGATCAGGAAATCCTTCTTGCCGGA
>CAZORA010000046.1:0-15851 GCA_964582225.1 uncultured Dokdonella sp.
GCGCGGCATCCTCTACCGCCTTGCGCGCGTCCGCTTCGCTGAGCGCCGCCTGCATGACCAGCCGCCGGGCAATCCCGGTCAGTCCAGCCAAGGGCGCTACAGTCATGCCGATCCCCATAAAAACTTCACGGTAAACGACGGAATTGTCGATGAATGTAGCGCAAAACGCGCAGCGAGAACATGATGCACCTCCGATCGACCCGCGCGAATCGGCGGCGGGCACTTGCAACGCGCCGGACAGACGGGCGCGGCGAGGGGGAGAAAGCCGGATCGGTGGCGCGGGGTAGGCACCCGGTAGGCTGTCTCGAAGCCTCCATTCGCGCACGCCCGCCTCACCAGCAAGGCCCTGCGTGGCTTCGGACTCCGCGGAGGCGCTTGCCCGCACCCCACGCCGCTGCGCGCTGCCACGCTGTTGCGGGAGCTCAGGCGCGCGCCCGCGCCCGCACTTCGTCGAAGCCCCAGTCGCAAAGCAGCCGGCCATCCTCCCAGACCGTGCACAGGGCGTCCTGCCAGCCGCTGCCGAGCGTCGCGGCATCCCCCTCGATTGCGGCGTCAGGCAAGGCTACGGTTCTGAAGGTGCTGTACTCGCGATGGCGCGCCAGGGTCAGGCGGCCGCGCTTGGATGCCTTGGTGTGGTCGGTGATCGGATCCTTCCAGACGTCGATCCAGCGGCCGTCGACCCGCGCCGCCGAGCACTTCAGGGCGAAGCGCTGGGTGTCGCGGTCGAGCTTCTGCAGGAGCGCGCCGCCCATGCCGAAGGCGATGTTGTCCGCCGAGTATCCGGCGCGGCTGATGCGCTCCAGGATCAGGCGAATGGAGTCCGGGGTCACACCGTCGCCCTGAATCAGGCGAACGTGATTCAGCACGCGGAAGCCTCTGGTGTTCACCGTGCTGCCGAAGGTCGCGTTCAACATGCTGAGGCTGCGATGCACGATCTCGGCGGGATCTCCCGAGTCGGGTCGCACCACCAGCGTCGCGCCACTTTGCACGACTTCTTCCCGTAAGCTTCCGCCCCACATCGCCTCGATCGCGTGGAACAGGTCGTAGCTGTCCGACACGCAGGCGAACACGGCGCCTGGCTTGCCGAACTGGCGCAGCATGTTGCGATAGGCGTCGAGCTCGCGCTCGCGGCCCCAGGCGGTGATGGTGCTGTGTTCGGCAGCGGGAATCGAGACCCCGGCCATCTCGGCGCCGTAGTGGCGGCGCGCGGCAAGCACGCCAAGCACCGTGTCGGTGCCCTGGAAGTTGACCAGATGCGCCATGCCGCCAAGCGCCGCAGACTCCGCGCTGGATACCCCGCGCGAGCCGAAATCGTGCAGTTTGAACGGGATCTGGGCCGCCGGGTCGTCGCTGGTGCGACGTAGGAATTCGAGGATGGTCTGCCGCACGTGCCAGCTCACCGTGGCCACGGTGATTGGGTACCAGACCCGCATCAGCAGGGTTTCGACGTAGGAAGGCAGCCAGAAGCAGGCCGGGTCGGTGCTCTCGATCGTCAATAGCGCCTGATGCGTGGGCACCGCGGTGCCTTCGGCGACCGCGCGGATCCGCAGCGGCAGGCGGCCCTGATGGCGCTCGACGATCCAGCGCCAGCCGTCCTCGTTGAAAGGCTCACCGTGCGCGGTGAAGAACACCCTGGCTTCCTCGATCATGGCGGGAGTGATCGGCTGCGCCAGATAGTCCTTGAGGATCGACTGCAGGCCGAAGAACAGGGTGCGCTCGTACTCACCACCGCGGCTTTCCAGGTAGAAGAACGTCGCAGTGGTTCGTGGCGGATATTGCAGCCAGTGGCTGGCCTTGTAGCTGTCGGTGTTGAGGATCAGGTTGGCGCCAGGTGCGTGCATGGCTTCGCGGATGCTCCGTTTCAGGAATCGCCCGATGATAGGCCAGCACGCAAGTGGCCTCGTTGATCGGCGGCAGCGGATGAGCGGCTGGCGGGTGCGCAGCGTTCGCGGGTGCGCCAGTGGGTCCAGGCGGCATCGGTTATTCTCTGCGATCCGTTCGCTGCGATCCGCGGCGAGCGCTCGTTTCGGGAGAGGGCGGATGACTGAAAGTCTCGAACGTGGACGCACTCGCGTGGTCGGTTTCGCCGACGCGGAGATGGACTACCAGCTGATGCGCCAGCTTGGCGCTGTGCGCTACGGTGGCGCGGCAGTCGGCGAGTGCCTGGCGCTCGCGCGGCGGGTCGAGAACGGGGTGCCGGCCAGCTGGGTGGCGGCCTTTGCCGCTGCGGCAGAGCGCCAGCAGGCGGATGCCGCCGCGCGCGCTGCGCGCGGCCACGCAATCAGCGCGCGCGACCAGTATGTGGTGGCCTGCAACAGCTGGCGCGCAGCAGAATACTACGCAAGGATCGACGACCCGGCGCATGCGCGCTACGGCCTCGCCAGCCGCGCCTGCTTCATCGAGGCGATGCGACTCGGTCCATGCGGCTTTGAAGAAGTGGAGCTGCCCTGGGGTGAAAGCTCCCTGCCGGCGTTCTACCTGTCCCCGGCGGCGGCATCGAAGCCCGGCAAGACCCTGCTGATCATCAGTGGTTACGACGGAACCCTGGAGGAAACCTGGATCGCCTATGGACGCGCGGCGCTGGAGCGCGGTTACCGGCTGCTGTTGTTTACCGGTCCCGGACAGATGGACACGACTCGCCGCGCTCCAATGCTACATTTCGTGCCGGACTTCGAGCGTGTTGGTCGGCTCGCGGTGGATCACGTGCTGGCGCGCGACGGTACCGATCCCGCGCGCATCGCGCTCATGGGAATCAGCTTCGGCGGCTATTTCGCCACCCGCATCGCGGTGCACGAGCCGCGCATTGCGGCGCTGATCACGAATTCACCGATCATCGATCTGCACGCCTACATGATTTCCTTCGCTGGCTTCGATCCTGCGGAGCTGTCGGACGCGGATGATTTCGGTCTGGCGGATCTGCCGAACATCCCCACGGACGCGATGCCGGAGCAGACTCGTGAAATGGCGCGCAATCTGATGCTGCGCTTCGGCCAGCCGACTTTCCGTGAGGCGTATCGCTATCTGCGCCAGTTCCGGATCGAGGATCGCGAACTCGCCGACCTTCGCTGCGCCACGCTGGGCCTGGTCGGGAGCGGGGAGGGGCGCGAGCCGCTGGCGCAGCACGCACACTTCCTGAGTCGAGTTCCGGGTGCTTGCGGGCACGTGTTTAGCGCAGAGGAGGGCGCGGACGGACACTGCCAGTCCGGCAACCTCAGCTTCGGCGCGGCGGTCGCGCTCGACTGGCTGGACGAGGCGTTCGCCTGATCGGGGGAACCTGTCCTGCATCTGGCAAGCCGGCGTCGCGTCGATGCGTTTGCCGATGAAACGACGATGTACCGCTGGCGCGGGTTCAGTCCCGTCGAGTCCTGCGCTCCGCGTCGATGGCGCGCTTGACGTTTGCGACCAGCTCGTGTCGGGCGGCGACCAGCTCAGCGGAGGTAGCCTTGGGCCAGGAGGCCAGCTGGGCAATGACCAGCTGGCGCGCCGGATCGACATACAGCATCTGGCCGAAGATGCCGATCGCCGCATAGCCCGCGTCGCTATCCGTCCACCAGAGGTAACCGTAGCCGCGTTCCGGCGCGCCATCTTCCGCGCGATGCCTGAAGGCGCCGTCGAGCCATGCGCGCGCGAGCTTCTGCCCGCTATCGATGCGGCCCTGTTCGAGCATGAACTGGCCGAAGCGGGCGTAGTCGGCGAGCGTTGCCGAAAGGCCGCTGCCGCCGGTGTTGCTGCCGTCGCACTCATCGGTGAGCCAGTAGGCGTCGGCCGCCATACCCCAGGGTTTCCAGACTGTCTGCGACAGATAGCGGGCGAGCGAGTGGCCGGTCGCCCGCTGCACCACGAGACCAAGCAGATCGGTTTCCGCAGTGTTGTAGTTCCAGTGCGTGCCGGCCGGCCATTCGCGCGGCAGCGGCATGAGATAGGACAGCACGTGGGCGCGGCCGCCGCTGCAGGCGCCGAGGTACATGCGCGCGACGTCCGAGTCGGGGTCCGTGTAGTCCTCGTTCCAGCGCACGCCGGAGCTCATGCGCAGTAGTTGCTCGATCGTGACTTCCGCGTAGGTGCTGCCGGCAAGCTCGGGCAGGTAGCGCTCGAGGCGGTCGTCAAGGCTTGCGATCAGGCCCTGCTGCAGGGCAATGCCGGCAAGAGCGGAGGTGACGGACTTGGCCACCGAGAACGAGGTCCAGCGCTGCTCGGGGCGCAGGCCGAGTCCATAGCGTTCCAGACGCACACGACCGCGCTCCAGGACCATCAGTCCGGCGATGCGATTGTGCTGGAAATAGGCGTCGAGCCAGGCCGGGTCGGTGCTCGCCCCGTCAATTCGCAGCGTTGGCCCCTGCGGCAGTCGGCGTGCGTGCCGACCGCGCGCTGCGCGCTCGCTCGGGAAATGCCGGTACATGCGCCGGAACTCCGCGTCGCGCTCCACCTGTGGCCAGAACAGCACGGCCTCACGCTGGGCGCCGATGGACGCCGTGGCGTCTGCGGACGCCTCGATCAGAGCGATGGCTGGAGCGGCGAATGTGGCCGGATTTGCGGCGAACAGCGAGCCTGCGAGCAGCAGGAGGGGTGCGAGAATGCGTAACTGCACGATTTCGACCGAGGTCCAGAATCCACCATTGTAGTGCGCGGCGCGACGGGACATCGCTGTAGCAGACCGGAGCGGCTGCCAATGCTGCGCGCTTTTGCCGCTGCTCGCCGCCGCAGGACGCGCTCGATAATGTAGACGGCATGATCTGCCGCGGCGTGCGGCGCTCGATTCTCCTTCCTCTCGACGAGCCCTTGACTCATGAACGTCGAACGATCCGCCCAGCGCTATCACCGCCTGTCGATCAATCTGCACTGGCTGACCCTGCTGCTGCTGATCGCGGTGTACGCGCTGATCGAACTGCACGGTTACTTTCACAAGGGTGGTGCGTTGCGCGAGGGCATGAAGACCTGGCACTTCATGTTCGGCCTCACCGTCTTCGTGCTGGTGCTCGCGCGCGTCGCTCTGCGCCTGATGTTTCGCGCACCGCCGATCTGGCCGAGTCCGCCGGCCTGGATGCGGGCGCTCGCGGCGGCGATGCATCTGGCGTTGTATGCCTTCCTGATCGGGATGCCGCTGCTCGGCTGGCTCACCCTGAGCGCCAAGGGCAAGCTGATTCCGTTTTGGGGCCTCGAGCTGCCCTCTCTGATCGGAGCCGACCGGATGCTTGCGGACAAACTCGAAGATCTTCACGCGACCATCGGTCGGATCGGCTATTTCCTGATCGGTCTGCACGCGCTGGCCGCGCTGTACCATCACCACGTGATGCGGGATGACACCCTGCTGCGCATGCTTTCCGCGCGGGCTCGGCGCCAGCCTGTGGGCGGCGCGCAACCTTGAGTCGAAACGCGGACGTCGCCACCCACTCGCGTCGGGCCAAGGGAGCGCGAGAGGCAGGGCTTGCGGTTCGCCGGCACCTCGCGGGTCGCCGGCCTGGCGCCGGCGCAGTCGATGGGTAGGCCTTGACGGCGGGCTTGCACCGCGGTGCGCGGTGACAAATTGTTGCGTCAAGCCATTTTTGCCGGGATACATCCATCTGCGGCGGCGGCACGGTCGCCGATCATGCATAGTGCACGGGTTCCTTTCGCCGTGTCGGCGGAAGGGCCTTCCTCCCCTTCAGTACAGGAGCCGCAGATGGGCATTTTCGACAAGGTTCTCTCCACCCTTGGTTTCGGTCAGGCCAAGGCCGCTTCGGCGCCGCGACCTCCGGTTCATGTCGAGGTAATCGACCCCTCCGAGCGGCCCGAAGGCGGCGCTGCACCGCCGGCACCGCCGGCGCCGCCAAGTTCGCCGCCGCCGCAGGCGATCCCGGTGGTGGACGTGGTGGCCCAGCTCGAGGCGCGGGCGGCCAAGCATGCGGAAAAGCTCAACTGGCGAGTCTCGATCGTCGATTTGCTGAAGCTGCTCGGCATCGATAGCAGTTTCGCCGCGCGCAAGGAGCTGGCGCGGGAGCTGCACATTCCCGAGGAGCTGATGGCCGATTCGGCGAAGATGAACGTGTGGCTGCATAAAGCCGTGCTGGCGAAGATCGCCGAGAATGGCGGCAACGTACCGGCCGACCTGCTCGGCTGAGCTCGCCACCTGCTTCGAGTTCCCAGGCGGCCCCGCGGCCTTGTGCGCCGCGGGGCCGCTTTTTTGTGTCCGCTCGTGCTGCCGCGGTGCAGCGGCCGTGTAGCGCCCGCGCTCGATCCTTGTCGTGGTGCACGATATCTTTGTGATATCATCGTGTCGCATCCATCGAGGACCCATCCATGAACGAGCGCAGCGCGGTTAGCCTTCCTGGCATTCCAATGATCCTGATCCTGATCGTCGCCTGGCTTGGCGTCGGCTACTGGTTTTTCGCCACGATCGTGCCGCAGCCCGAATCGCCGATCGCGCTGATCGGACCGCTGCTCGGTATCGTGCTGCTGGGTTTCCTGAGCGCCGGGTTCTTCCAGGTGCAGCCGAATCAGGGGCGGGTGATGCAGCTTTTCGGGCGCTATTCCGGCACCGAGCGAGACGCCGGGCTGCGCTGGACCAACCCGTTCTACAGCAAGCTCGCCGTTTCGCTGCGGGTGCGCAACTTCGAATCGGGCAAGCTCAAGGTCAACGACAGCGACGGCAACCCGATCGAGATTGCCGCGGTGGTGGTGTGGCAGGTGGTCGACACCGCCGAGGCGGTGTTTTGCGTCGACGACTACGAGAACTACGTGGAAATCCAGTCGGAGTCGGCCCTGCGGCAGATGGCGCAGAGCTATCCCTATGACGCCCATGACGAAAGCCAGCCTTCGCTGCGCAGCCACGCCGACGAGGTCAACGCTCATCTGCGCGACCAGATCCAGAGCCGCCTCGGCAAGGCCGGCGTGCAGGTGATCGAAGCGCGCATCAGCCACCTGGCCTACGCCCAGGAAATCGCTCAGGCGATGCTGCAGCGGCAGCAGGCCGGCGCCATCGTCGCCGCCCGCGAGCGGATCGTCGAAGGCGCGGTGAGCATGGTCGAGATGGCGCTTTCCGAGCTCGCCAAGCGCGGCGTGGTGGATCTGGATCCCGAGCGTCGCGCCGCCATGGTGAGCAATCTCTTGGTAGTGCTCTGCGGCGAGCGGGCGACCCAGCCGGTGGTCAACGCCGGCTCGCTCTATACGGGCTGAGCCATGCACGCGCTGGTCGCCCTCGTGTTCGAACTGCTGGCGCTGCCGGCTTTCGCAATCGGCTGGGCCGCGCGGCAGCGAGCCCGCGGCGTTGCCGGCGTTACAGCGAGGCGTTCTCGCTTGCTGGGCCGGGGCTTTCTTTCGATCGGTGTCTGCACGGCGCTGACCGGCCTGGCTTTCGTCTTCGCGCCGGAGCAGTGGCTCCTGTTCATTTCCATTGGCTTCGCGGCGGTGGTGAATCTGCTGATCCTTGCGCTCTTGATCGGACTGCGGAAGTCGGAGCCCGGCGCGCGGTGAGCGAGCGCAAGGCCTATCCGCTGCGGATCAGCGCGCGCGTCCTGCAGGCGATGCAGCGCTGGGCCGACGACGATCTGCGCTCGCTCAACGCCCAGATCGAATACGTGCTGCGCGAGGCGCTGCGCAAAAGCGGTCGCCTGCAGCAGCCCCCGCCCGAAATCCTGGAGGATGATCCCTCATGAGTCCTGCCGCCGTGCGTTTGCGCCTTGCTCTGCTGCTTGCTGCGGCCTGCGCGCTCGCCGCGATGGCGGTGCTGCCCTATCAGTTGGCGCTGCTGCCTGCCGCCGCCACCGCTCTGGTGAAGCTGCCCGTGCTGCTCGCGGTGGCGGCCGCGCAGGGCGCGCTGTTGGGCTTTCTGCTGTCGTGGGTCGGGTTGCGGCTCGGTGCTTCCCTCAGACTCGGCGCGCCCTGGCTGGAAAGCTGGCTGTCCGGAGGCCCGCGGCCGTCGAGCTCGGCGTGGCCGGCCGCGGCGCTTCTGGGCGCGGTGACCGGCGCCGCGATCATCGGCCTGAGCCTGGCCTTCGGGCCGATCGTGGGAGGTGCTGGCGGCGCCGACGTTGCGCCCGCCGTCTGGAAGGGGCTGCTCGCTTCCGCCTACGGCGGCGTGTTCGAGGAGGTGCTGCTGCGCCTGTTCGTGATGACGGGCCTGGTCTGGCTGCTCGCCCGCCTGGCGCCGAAGCGGCCGGCCTGGGTTTTCTGGGGTGCAATCGTGCTGGCGGCGCTGCTCTTCGGTGCCGCTCATCTGCCGACCGCGGCGCAGCTGATGGAACTGAGCCCGGCGGTCGTCGGCCGCGTGGTCCTGTACAACGCCGTCGGCGGCCTGGCGTTCGGCTGGCTCTACTGGAAGCGCGGTCTGGAGCACGCGATTCTCGCCCATTTCTGCGCCGATCTGGTGCTGCACGTCCTGCTGCCGCTGACCAACCTCGCCTGAACGGCGCGCGGTCGATGGGCCCGATGGCGTGGTAGCTTGCCCGCGTCGCTCGTCGTGGAGTTGCCCGTGTCGATCAAGTCGTTTGCGTGGATCTCCGTTCTGGCGTTTGCCGCTGGCCCGATCGCGGCGCAGGAAGCGACGCCGCCGACTCCGCAGGAGATCGACCTCGACGCTCTGGCGCGGGCCAAGGACGCCAGGCCAGCCGAGGGCGCCACCGCGGCGCAGGGCGGGACCGAGGCCGCGCCGCAGGAGGAGCCGGCGCCGAGCGCCGACGCGCAGTCGCAGCGCAGCGCGGTCGGGGCCGCGCCGCCCGAACCGGAGCCCGCGCCGGTGCAAACCGCGACGCTTCCGGCCGGCAAAGAGGCCGAGGCTGTGGCCGAGCCGCCAGCGCGCGCCGAGGCGGAGGAGATCGACCTCGACGCAATGGCGCGCGCCAGGGATGCGCCGCCCGCGGACGCGCAGCCCAAGGGCCGCGAGGCCGCGGAGCCGGAATCGCAGGCAGCGCCCGAAGCCGCGACACCGAAGCCCGCGGACGTCACGCCACCCGCGCCCGATAAGCCGGGCGAGGAAGGCGGGGAAGCGGGCGAGTCGCACGAGGCGCCCGCGGATGACCCCGCGGGCGGCGCAGCGACGGACGCTCCGCCCACAGCCGACGAGGTTCCCGCGCCAGGCGAGTCCGAGGGGGAGGCTGCCCGGGGCGCGCAGGATTCGGCGCCGGACGCTGCCGCGAGCGAAGCCGAGGCGATCCAGCGCAGCCACGCCGAAATCTGCCGACAGCAGCTGGCGAACCTGCTCGACGCCGCCGAGCGCGGCGACTGGAATGCGGCCGTGGACCACTTCGATGCAAACATGCGCGTCGCAATGCCTGCGGAAAGGTTCCGCGAGGCCTGGCAGTCCCTCGCCCAGTTCGGTCGGCTGGAGGCGCGCGGCCAGATGCACGCGGGCAAGGGCCAGGGCTATTACGTGGTCAACATGCCGTTGATCTTCGAGCGCGCGAACCTCTACGCGCAGATTGCCTGCGCCGAAGACGGGACGATCGCGGGCTTCTACGTCAAGCCGCTGGAGCTGCCGCAGCAGTGAGCGCTGTCGCAGCAGGCTCGCAGCTCGTCGCGCCGCAGCCACCGGCGCGCTGCGATGCCGGGCAGCGGCGCGCAATCCTCGTCGAGGCGCGGCGGCTGGGCGTGCCGGCGGCCTACGGGCGCCTGCGCAAGCTGCGCCTGGTGACCGAGCCGCGCAGGCTGGACTGCATCGGTCTGGACGTTTACGGCCGCCCGCAGTGGATGACGCCGCCGGCCGCGGCAGCGCTCGGACGAATGCGGCGCGCGGCGGCGGGCGAAGGCCTCGAGCTCCAGCTCGTCTCCGCGTTTCGCTCGGCCGAATACCAGCTCGGGATTCTGCGGCGCAAGCTCGAGCGCGGCCTGAGCGTGGCCGAAATCCTCGCGGTGAGCGCTGCGCCGGGCTACAGCGAGCACCACAGCGGCCGCGCAGTGGACCTGGCTTGCCCTGGCTACGCGGTGCTCGAAGAGGAGTTCGCGCGCTCGCCGGCGTTCACCTGGCTGCAGGCCAATGCCGGGCGCTTCGGCTTCCGAATTTCCTATCCGCGTGGCAACCCGCACGGGATCACCTGGGAGCCCTGGCACTGGTGCTGGAGCCGCAGGCGCTGAAGGCGCGACCGGACGCAAGAACGACGTCGAGCGGTCCGCGCGGACGCGCCCGACGCCGTCTGCACGCGGGCTCAGCTCACGAGCTTCGCCTTCATCGTGATCTTCGCCTTCATCAGCTTCGACACCGGGCAGCCCTGCTTGGCTTCTTCGGCGATCTTCTGGAAGGTGGCGTCGTCGGCACCGGGAATCTTCGCGGTGACCTCGAGATGGCTGGTCGGGATCTCGAAGCCGCTGTCGTTGTGCTCGATGGTGACTTCGGCGCGCGTTTCGATCTTCTCGGGCGTCAGGTTGTGCTGGCCGAGCATCAGCGACAGCGCCATCGAGAAGCAGCCGGCGTGAGCGGCCGCGATCAGCTCTTCCGGATTGGTGCCGCTGCCGCTTTCGAAGCGCGAGCTGAAGCTGTAGGGCGAATTCCTGAGCACCCCGGTCTGGGTGGAGATCGTGCCGTGGCCTTCCTTGACGCTGCCGCTCCAGACGGCGGATGCATGTCTTTTCATCGTTTTGCTCCAGTGATCGAACAAA
The DNA here is from genome assembly GCA_964582225.1 of uncultured Dokdonella sp. Taxonomy (GTDB): domain Bacteria; phylum Pseudomonadota; class Gammaproteobacteria; order Xanthomonadales; family Rhodanobacteraceae; genus Dokdonella_A. The sequence goes on from CAZORA010000046.1 coordinate 10,567, forward strand.
AGGGGACCGGCGACGCGAAGCGCGCCGTCCCCTTTCAGATCAGGGCGCCGTCAACGAACGCAAGGACCTCGCGCGGAGCGGCGCTCAGGCCACGTCGGCCGCGTCGCTGAACTGCGCTTCCTCGGTGGAGCCCTTCAGCGCCATCGTGGATACGCCGCTGCCCTGGATCGTCTGAGCCACGGCGTCGAAGTAGCCGGTGCCGACCTCGCGCTGGTGCTTGACCGCGGTGAAGCCGCGCTCGCCGGCCGCGAACTCGGCCTCCTGCAGCTCCACGAAGGCGCTCATGTGCTCCCGCGCGTAGCGTTCGGCGAGGTTGAACATGGAATAGTTGAGCGCGTGGAAGCCGGCCAGGGTGATGAACTGGAATCGGTAACCATAGCCGGCAAGCTCGTCCTGGAAGCGGGCGATGGTGGCGTCGTCGAGGTTGGCTTTCCAGTTGAAGCTCGGGCTGCAGTTGTAGGCGAGCAGCTTGCCCGGGTTTTCGGCGCGGATTGCGGCGGCGAATTCGCGGGCGAAACCGAGATCCGGCCTTCCGGTCTCGCACCAGACGAGATCCGCGTAGGGCGCGTAGGCGAGGCCGCGGCTGATCGCCTGCTCGAGACCGTTGCGAACCCGGTAGAAGCCCTCCTGGGTGCGCTCGCCGCTGAGGAAGGGGCGATCGTTGGCGTCGATGTCGGAGGTCAGCAGGTTGGCGGCCTCGGCGTCGGTGCGCGCGACCAGCACGGTCGGCACATTGGCGATGTCGGCTGCAAGACGCGCCGCGACGAGTTTGTCGATCGCCTCGCGGGTTGGCACCAGCACCTTGCCGCCCATGTGTCCGCATTTCTTGGCGCTGGCCAGCTGGTCCTCGAAGTGCACGCCGGCGGCGCCCGCCTCGATCATCGCCTTCATCAGCTCGAAGGCGTTGAGTACGCCGCCGAAGCCGGCTTCGGCGTCGGCGAGAATCGGCTGAAGGAAGTCGATCTCATCCGAGCCTTCGGCGTGCTGGATCTGGTCGGCGCGCAGCAAGGCGTTGTTGATGCGGCGCACGACCGCCGGCACCGAGTCGGCCGGGTAGAGCGACTGGTCTGGATACATGGCCCCGGCCAGGTTGGCGTCGGCGGCAACCTGCCAGCCCGAGAGGTAGATCGCCTTGAGCCCGGCCTTGACCTGCTGCATAGCCTGGTTGCCGGTCAGCGCGCCGAGCGCGTGCACGTAGGGCAGCGCGTGCAGGCTCTTCCAGAGCTTCTCTGCCCCGAGTCGCGCCAACGAGTGTTCGATCGCGACGCTGCCGCGCAGGCGGACCACTTCGGCGGCGGAATAGCCGCGCCGCACCCCGCGCCAGCGCGGGTCGTTTTGCCACTGGGATTCGAGCTGGGCGGCGGTGGGGAGCGTGCGGGTCATGAGATACCTCAGCGGTCGGAGGGGCGATGGGCGACGGTGGGCGATATTGCCGGCCGAAGGTGGCGGCACACACAATCAGCCCAGCTGTGGATAGGCGGCCAGGGTGAGGAAGGGCGCCAGCGTTTCCGCGTGGCTGAGCTTCGCCAGCAGTGCGGCGGCATCCTCGACGCGCGCCTGGCCCGGGATCGGCATCGCAGTGAGGCGGATCCGCGCGGCGGCGAGCACGGAGTCGAAGAGTTCGAGGTCGATCGGGCCACCGTCTTCGAGCCGGAGCAGCGCGTCGGGTGCGCGGTGCAGCCACTGCCAGATCTGCGCGCGGGCGATCTCGGCGGTCGCAGCGTCTTCCATCAGATGGTTGATCGGCACACAGCCCAGACCGTCGAGCCAGGCGGCGAGATAGCGCAGGCACACTTCGACGTTGTTGTCGAAGCCCGCGCGGCTGATGCTGCCGGGGCAGGCGGAGAGCAGGCTTTCGCGATCGGCCGCGACGTCTTCGCGCAGGCGTTCGAGCTGGTTCGGATGCGGCATGTGGGCGTCGAAGATTTCCATCGCTATCGGCACCAACGCCGGGTGCGCGACCCAGGTGCCATCATGGCCGGCCTGCACCTCGCGAAGCTTGTCGGCGCGGACCTTGGCCAGGGCCGCTTCGTTCGCTGGGGCATCGCCCTTGATCGGAATCTGCGCCGCCATGCCGCCCATGGCGAAGGCGCCGCGGCGGTGGCAGGTGCGGATCAGGAGCTCGGAATAGGCCTTGAGGAAAGGTACTGTCATCTGCACCTGGCCGCGCTCGGGGAGCACTCGGGCGGGATGCGCGCGGGTGGTCTTGATGTAGGAGAAGATGTAGTCCCAGCGTCCGCAGTTGAGGCCGGCAATGCGCGTGCGCAGGGCCCAGAGGATTTCGTCCATCACGAAGGCCGCAGGCAAGGTCTCGATCAGCACGGTGACCTTCATCGTGCCGCGCGGCAGACCCAGGTGATCCTCGGCAAAATCCATCACCTCGTTCCACAGCGCCGCCTCTGCGGGCGCCTCGAGCTTCGGCAGGTAAAAGAACGGACCACGACCGCTGGCGTGGAGCGCGCGCGCGTTGTGAAAGGCGAACACGCCGAAGTCGAACAGGGCACCGGACATCTCGGCGCCATCGACGTGCACGTGCCGTTCGGCCAGATGCCAGCCGCGCGGGCGCACCATGAGCAGCGCCGGGTTCGGCCCGACCCGGTATTCGCGCCCGTCGGGGGCGGTGTATTCGATCCGTCCCGCGACCGCGTCGCGCAGGTTGGCCTGACCCTCGAGCAGCGCGTCCCAGGTGGGCGATGTCGAATCCTCGAAGTCGGCCATGAACACCCTGGCGCCGGAGTTCAGGGCGTTGATGATCATCTTGCGGTCCACCGGCCCGGTGATTTCCACGCGGCGGTCGAGCAGGATTGGTGGAATCGGCGCCACGCGCCAGTCGCCGGCGCGCAGCGCCGCGGTGTCCGGATCGAAGTCTGGCAGGTCGCCTGCGTCGTAACGAGCCTGGCGCTCGATTCGCGCCCGCAGCAGGCTCAGACGACGTGTGTCGAAGCGACGATGCAGGTCGATCAGAAACGGCTGCGCCGCGACGATCAGTCGATTCTGAGCGCCACCCTGCGGACTGCTGCGAAAACCCGTACCTGATTGCTGCAGCTGAATGGTGTCGGCATCGCTCATGAATCGTTCCCTGTTTGTTGCACCTGCACAGAGTAGACGGCACGCGCAACATTGACAAAACATATGTTTCAATAGAAAGCATTGACGTCGTCAATGCACCAACCAATGGGCTGATTTGTCGTGAAAAGACGTCCTGACCTCGGCGACGGCAAGGCGCCTGCGCCGCGCTTTTATTACAAGGGCAACCGACCGAAGCAGCTGCGCGCCTTCTGCGCCATCGCCAAGCATGGGTCGGTGTCGCGCGCCGCCGAAGCGCTGTTCCTGTCGCAACCCTCGGTCAGCCTGCAGCTCGGCGCGCTGGAGAAGGAGCTGGGCGCGCATCTGATCGAGCGGCGCGGGCGCAAGCTTCTGCTGACTCGCGAAGGCTTGGCGCTCTACGAGCTGGCGGCACCGCTGGTCGATGGGCTGGAGCAGATCGATCAGCGCTTTCGCACTGAAACCGGCGGCGCGGGCGCGGGTGAACTGAACATCGCTGCCGGCGCCTCCACCATTCAGTATCTGCTGCCGCCCCTGGTGCGCGCGTTCCGCGAGCACCATCCGCTGGTTCGCGTGGAGCTGCACAACGTGACCGGCAAGGACGGCCTGGCCCTGCTGCGCTCCGATCAGGTCGATTTCGCGGTGGGTTCGATGCTCGAGGTGCCGCAGGACCTCGCCTGGGCTCCGGTGCACTCCTACGATCCGCTGCTGATCATGCCGCTCGATCACCCGCTGGCGGCGCGCGCGGATGTGCGGCTGGAGGATCTCTCGCCCTATGGTCTGATCTTGCCACCGCACCGGCTGACGACCTATCGCATGGTCGATCTGATCTTTCAGCAGCGCAAGGTGCCTTATCAGGTTGCCATCGAGGTGGGCGGCTGGGAGCTCATCAAGCACTACGTGGCGATGGGACTCGGTATTTCGATCGTCACCGGCATCTGTATAGGCGACGCCGACCGGGAGCGCCTCGCGACGCACAACATGGCTGCCTACTTCCCCCAGCGCAGCTATGGCGTGGTGGTGCGCAAGGGCAAGTACCTGTCGCCCGAGGCGCGCGCCTTCGTCGATCTGGTCCGCCCCGGTCTGTTCCTGCGTGGCGACTACTTCGAGTCGGGCCACTCCGAGCGCTGAAGCGCCGGCCGTGCTGGCTCAGCCGCCGGCCACGGCGCCGTAGTGGCGCAGGCGCTGGTAGCGCCGCTCGAGCAGCGCATCGGTGTCAAAGCGCTCCAGCTCGGCCAGCTCGTTGAGCAGCACCGCCTTCAGGCGCACCGCCATGCCGTGCGGGTTGCGGTGGGCACCGCCCAGGGGCTCGCGCACGATCTTGTCGATCAGGCCCAGCTCCTTGAGGCGCGTCGCGGTCATGCCCAGTGCCTCGGCAGCGTCCTTGGCCCGCTCGGCGGTCTTCCACAGGATCGAGGCGCAGCCCTCCGGTGTGATCACCGAATAAGTCGCGTACTGAAGCATGTTGGTGACGTCGCCGACGCCGATGGCGAGCGCGCCGCCGGAGCCGCCCTCGCCGATCACGCTGCACAGGATCGGCACGCGCAGGGTGGTCATTTCCAGCAGGTTGCGGGCAATCGCTTCGCTTTGGCCACGTTCCTCGGCGCCGACCCCGGGGTAGGCGCCGGGGGTGTCGATGAAGCTCAGGATCGGCAGCCTGAAGCGCTCCGCCATGCGCATCAGGCGCAGCGCCTTGCGGTAGCCCTCCGGGCGCGGCATGCCGAAGTTGCGGCGAATCTTGCTCTTGGTGTCGCGGCCTTTCTGGTGGCCGATCACCATCATGCTGCGGCCGTCGATGCGCGCCAGGCCGCCAACGATCGCGGCGTCATCGGCGTAGGCGCGGTCGCCGGCGAGCTCGTGGAACTCCTCGCTGATCGTGCGCACGTAGTCGAGCGTGTAGGGTCGCGACGGATGACGCGCGAGCTGGGCGACCTGCCAGGACGTGAGCGTGCGGAAGATCTCGGCAGTGCGCTTGCGCAGCTTGGTCTCGAGCGCGCGGACCTCGACTTCGACGTTGAGCTGGTGCCCGCTGCCGGTTTGACGCAGCTCTTGGATCTTGGCGTCTAGTTCGGCGATGGGCTGTTCGAAGTCGAGGAAGTGGGTATTCATTCGCGCGCGGTTCGGGCAGGCCGGCGGATTATAGCGGCTCGCCTCGGGCTGCCCGGCGGCGGGCGCGCTGCGGCTCTCAACGGAACAGCAGCTCTGCCTCCAGCACGCCGTCGAGCCCGCGCAGGCTGGCG
>CAZORA010000047.1:0-14004 GCA_964582225.1 uncultured Dokdonella sp.
CAGCACCGACAGGTGCAGCTCGCCGCGTCCGGAGACCTTGAAGCGGTCGGCATCCGCGGTGTCCTCGACGCGCAGGGCGACGTTGTGCAGCGCCTCGCGCGTCAGCCGCTCGCGAATCTGGCGGCTGGTCAGGAACTTGCCCCCGCTGCGGTCGCGGTTGCCGGCAAAGGGCGAGTCGTTCACCTGGAAGGTCATGCTGATGGTCGGCTCGTCGACGTGCAGCACCGGCAGCTGCTCGGGTGCCTCCGGTGCGCAGATCGTGTCCGAGATGCCGATCCCCTCGATGCCGTTGACGGCGACGATGTCGCCCGCTTCGGCGGCTTGCACCTCGCGCCGTTCGAGACCCATGAAGCCGAGCACCTGGAGCACCCGTGCGCTGCGCCGCTTTCCCATGCGGTCGATCAGGGTCACCGGCATGTTGGGATGGACCCGTCCGCGCTGGATGCGGCCGGTACCGATCACGCCGACGTAGCTCGAATAGTCGAGCTGGCTGACGCGCATCTGGAATGGACCATCCGGGTCGACCGAAGGCGGCGGCACGTGGCGCATGATGGCCTCGTAGAGTGGCGTCATGTCGCCGCCGCGCGCTTCCGGGTCGAGGCTTGCGTAGCCGTGCAGGGCCGAAGCGTAGAGGACCGGGAAATCGAGCTGCTCGTTGCTGGCACCCAGGCGGTCGAAGAGATCGAAGGTCTGGTCCAGAACCCAGCTCGGGCGCGCGCCGGGGCGATCGACCTTGTTGATCACCACGATCGGGCGGAAGCCCATCTGGAACGCCTTCTGCGTCACGAAGCGCGTCTGCGGCATGGGCCCGTCCATCGCGTCCACCAGCAGCAGCACCGAGTCGACCATCGACAGCACCCGCTCGACTTCACCGCCGAAATCGGCGTGGCCGGGCGTGTCGACGATGTTGATGCGGTTGCCGCGCCAGGTGATGGCGGTGTTCTTGGCCAGAATCGTGATGCCGCGCTCGCGCTCCTGATCGCCAGAATCCATCACGCGCTCGCCGAGCGTACTGCGCTCGCCGAGCGTTCCAGACTGCTTCAGCAGGCAGTCCACGAGGGTGGTCTTGCCGTGATCGACGTGGGCGACGATCGCGATGTTGCGCAGGTTTTCGAGGGACATGCGGGCTTGTGGTGCGGCTGGACGCCGCCGCGTTTCCGGAATGCGACCCTCCATTTTACTTGGAATCTACCGCTGTAATGCAACAGCAAACTACGCGCTCGGCGCACCCGGCGCCGGCCTGCTACGCTTCGCGTTTTCAGCCGGAAAACCCTCATGCCGATCCCTTCCGAACTGAGCGCCACCATTGCCAGCTCGCGCGGCGCCATCCACCTGCGCCTGTTCGCCGCCCAGACGCCACTCACCGTCGCCAGCTTCGTCAATCTCGCGCGCCGCGGTTTCTATGCCGACAAGACCTTCCATCGCGTGATTGCGGACTTCATGATCCAGGGCGGCTGCCCGCACGGCACCGGCACGGGCGGCCCCGGCTACCGCTTCGAGGACGAGATCGTCGCCGGCCTTCGCCACGACCGGCCAGGCGTGCTGTCGATGGCCAACGCCGGCCCCGGCACCAACGGCAGTCAGTTCTTCATCACCCACGTCGCCACGCCCTGGCTGGACGGCAAGCACACCGTGTTCGGCTGCGTGGTCGGGGCAGGTGACCAGAAGGTGGTCGATGCGATCCAAAGCGGCGACCGCATCGAATCGGTGACGATCGAAGGCGACGTCGAAGCGCTCCTGGAGGCCGAGGCCGAGCGCGTAGCCGAGTGGAACCAGGCGCTCGACAGGGCCGGCTTCAGCGCCGCCTGAGCAGGGTGCGGAGGCGTCACACGGCCGCCGCGACGGCGGCTCTCAGCGTCGCAGCAGGCGGTGCAGGCCGAGCAGGATCAGCGCGCCGACCACGCCGCCGAGGAACCCGGCAGGCTGCAGCGTGCCGACCGCCCCTGCAGGCAAACCGAAGAAGAGCCCGCCGATCCAGCCGCCGAGCAGCATGCCGGCAATACCCAGCACGGCGGTGACGAGAAATCCGCGCGGCCCGCTTCCCGGCATCAGCAGGCGCGCTACGACGCCGACGAGGAGGCCCATGAACAACAGCCACAGCCACTGCATCCTGGCTCCGATGACGTCGCGGGCGGACGTCGTGAAATCGATTGGCCTACTGTAGCGCAGCGGCTGCCTTCCTGAAGCGGCGACCGTGCCGCGCGCCGGCGGGCAGCGCGGCGCCGGCTTCGTTGCTTGCGGCGCGCTGAAGCCGTACTTCGCCGCCGGGTTCGCGCGCCTCGCGGGCTGCTAGACTGGACGGCTGTCAGGTGGGCTCCAGCCTGAATCACTTGCGAGGTGTTTTTCGATGCCATCCCTTGCCGCGCGCATGAGTCGCGCCAAGCCCAGCGTGATCATGGCCATTGCCGACAAGGCAAGGCAGCTCAAGGCCGCGGGCCGCGACATCATCAGTTTCTCGATCGGCGTGCCCAACTTCCTGCCCGGCGCGCACGTCTACGCCGCCGCGCACGCGGCGATCGACCACGACAGCGGCCAGTACGGCTCCAATCGCGGCGCGGACGCGCTGCTCGACGCCTGCCTGCAGCACTTCGAGCAGAGCGGCCTGCGCGGCTACACGCGCCGCAACGTGGCCGTGGGCGTCGGCGCCAAACACGTGCTGTACAACCTCGCCGAGGCGCTGCTCGATCCGGGTGACGTGTTTGCCTTCGCCGTGCCCTATTGGACCACCTACATGGATCTGGCCGAGATCGTCGGCGTCGTGCCGCGCCTGATGCCCTGTCCGGCGAGCCAGGACTACAAGCTGACGCCCGCGCAGCTCGATGCCGCCCTCGACGGCGCCAAGGTGTTCCTGTTCAACAACCCCAACAACCCGACCGGCATGGTCTACAGCCAGGCCGAGATCGCCGCGCTGGCCGACGTGCTGGTCAAGCATCCGGACGTCTGGGTGATCTGCGACGACATCTACAATCGGCTGATCTTCGACGGCATCGGTTATCACAACTTCGTCAACGCACGGCCGGAGCTGCGCGATCGGGTGATCCAGGTCGACTCGCTGTCCAAGACCTACGGCATGCCGGGCTGGCGGGTGGGCTTCATTGCCGCACCGGAGGTCGTTGCTGACGCCTTCACCACGCTGAACTCGAACCACATCACCAATATTCCGGAGGTCGTGACCGCCGCCGCGGTGGCCGCGCTGAGCGGGCCGCAGGACGTTCCCGCCGCCAGGCGCGAGGAGTTTGCGGCGCGGCGCAATCGCATCCTCGAAGTGCTGAACGCGATTCCCGGCGTCCACTGCCCGCGTCCGCAGGGCGCCTTCTATGTGTTTCCCGACATCTCCTGCGCCTTCGGCAAGAGCCATCAGGGCAAGAAGATCGCCAACGACGTGGATTTCTGCAACGTGTTGCTCGATCACAAGGACGTCGCCTGCGTGCCCGGTTCAGCCTTCGGCGAGCCGAAGGCGCTGCGCATTTCCTACACCTGTCCGCCAGCCCGACTCGAACCCGGGTTGAGCCGTCTGCGCGAATTTTTCGCCGAGCTCGGCTGAGCCGGACTTCCGGCCGTCCAACATTCAATGATGGAGGTTTCGCACCCATGAAAGCACCCGTTCGCGTTGCAGTCACCGGCGCCGCCGGCCAGATCGGCTATGCGCTGCTCTTTCGTATCGCCGCCGGCGACATGCTTGGCCCCGACCAGCCGGTCATCCTGCAGCTGCTCGAGATCACACCTGCGCTGCCCGCGCTGCAGGGCGTGATGATGGAGCTCGAAGACTGCGCCTTCCCGACGCTTGCAGGCGTCTCTGCCTGTGATGACCCGAACGTCGCCTTCAAGGATGCCGACTACGCGCTCTTGGTCGGCGCCCGCCCGCGTCATGCGGGCATGGAGCGCAAGGATCTGCTGCAGGCGAACGGCGGTATCTTCGCCCCGCAGGGCCAGGCGCTCAACGCCCACGCGAGCCGCCAGGTCAAGGTGCTGGTGGTGGGCAATCCGGCGAACACCAATGCGTTGATCGCTCAGCAGAATGCGCCCGATCTCGACCCGCGCTGCTTCACCGCGATGGTGCGCCTGGACCATAATCGCGGTCTCGGCCAGCTGGCCGAGAAGACCGGTGTGCACACCAGCGAGATCCGGCGGATGGTGATCTGGGGCAACCACAGTTCGACCCAGTACCCCGACATCCACCACGCCACCGTGAACGGCAAGTCGGCGCTCGATCTGGTCGGTCAGGCTTGGTATGAGGAGCACTTCATTCCGACCGTGCAGCAGCGCGGGGCGGCGGTGATCAAGGCGCGCGGCGCCTCCTCGGCGGCGTCCGCAGCGGCAGCGGCGATCGACCATATGCGCAGCTGGGCGCTCGGCACCCCGGACGGCGATTGGGTTTCGATGGCGGTTCCCGCCGACGGCTCCTACGGTATTGCGCCGGGCGTCATTTATGGCCACCCGGTGATTTGCCGCGGCGGCAGCTACTCGATCGTGCGAGACCTTCCGGTCAGCGAATTTTCGCGTGCCCGCATGGACGCGAGCGATCGCGAGCTGCGCGAGGAGCGCGCCGCCGTGGAGCATCTGTTCCCGACCGGCTGAGCGCGTTTCACCGGGCGTAGCGCGGTAAAGCGATTGCTGGCATTGCCGCTTGCCCTTACGATGCGCGCAGGCCGTGACGGAGCATACAGGGTGGCCAGAGTCCGGACGATTGCGGCAGTGGGCGTGTCGGCGGAGGAGACGGCGCATTTGCGCATGCTGCTCGGCCGCAGCGCCGATCGCCTCGAGGAAAAATGGAAGTGGGGCGACGAACAGGACGCCGATCTGCTGGTCGTCGACCCGGCCATTTTTGCCGGCCAGATGGCGCGCACGCGCGCGCTTGCCGCGGGAATGCGCGTGGCAATTTTTTCCGATCGCCCCGATGCCCAGGACGCGCGCGAGGTCGAGCTCGTGCTGCATCGACCGCTCTTGACCCGCAACGTCATCGAGGTTTTGAACCAGATCAGCGAGGCTGCGCTGCCGATGCCGGAGGTCGGCAGCAACAGCGCGGATTTCTATACTCGCGATCTCGGCGAGGATACGGCCGCGCCCCCTGACACCTTCGAATCCGGCGCGCCGCCCGTTGGCGGGCTCGATCGTCTGCTCGATGCGCTGCCGGCCGAATTGCGCTACGACGAGATGCGACATCCAGACGCACCCGCATGGCTGTCTTCCAGCCGGCCGGGTGTGCAGATCGACGAAAAGGGTCCGTCCACACACACCGTGAAGCGCGCGCACAGCCTGGCCGAGGCCGAGACGCACCCGCTGACTTCGTGGCTCGATGGAGATCTCCTGCGCGCGCCGGCCTGGCTACAGCTCGAAGGGGCGCCACAGCTCGCGTTGGACCCGAAAAACCGTGTGGTCCTCACCGCCGGAACGTTGAGTACTCTCGTCCCCTACTGCCACGCGCGGTGGGCGGCCTTCGACTGGCAGCCGCTGACTTCAGTGGCACTTTCCGAACTGCGCGAGGCGCAGGCGACGCTTTCCTACGAGAGCCTGCTTTGGCTCCACGCGTTGGAGCACGCCGGCGGACGTCTTGCCGCGCATCTGGATCCGGCTGGGACCTATCGGCTGCTCGCGAATCGCCTGCCGCCGCTCGATCGGGAGCCCCTGCAGCGGATTGCCGCCGCGATGGCAGAGCCGCTGCGGGTGCACGAGATCGCCGCCTGGGCCGACGTGGCGATGGATGAAGTTTTCAGCTTCATCACCGCGAGCGAGGCGGTCGGCGCCATCGAATGGCGGCCGCGGCAGCGGCCGCAGCCGGCGGCGCCCGGCGGTCTGCTGCGGCGCTTGCGCAAGCCCTTCGACAAGTCCTGAGCAATCGCCGCGACCTCAGCCTGCAGGGTGGTTCAACCCGAAGCCAGATGCAGCCCGATGATGCCGGCGACGATCAGCCCCAGGCTGATCAGGCGCCCGGCGCTCGCCGGCTCGGCGAACAACAGCATGCCGAGTACCGCCGTGCCGACGGCGCCGATGCCGACCCAGACCGCATAGGCACTGCCGACCGGCAGCGACTTCATCGCCAAGCCGAGCAGCGCCACGCTGAGCAGCATCGACAGCGCGGTCGCCAGGGTCGGCCACGGGCGGCTCAGCCCGTCGCTGTATTTCAGACCGATGGCCCAGCCGACCTCGAACAGTCCGGCGATCAGGAGCAGAAACCAGTTCATCCTGTGATCTTCCGTCGGCGCGGGGCGTCCCGCAGTGAACAGGTGTCGTGAGAGCATGCCCGCTCGCGGCGAGACCCTCAACCGACCGCCTCGCCGGCACGGTGCGCCACCCAGGCGCCGATCAGGGCCGATGCGTAGGGAATCGACTGCGCGGCGAGGATTGCGATCCACAGCCGGCCCTCGATATAACCGAAGCCGCTGGAATTGATCATGCCGACGATGCAGGCGAGCAAGGCGAGGAACAGCAGCAGCTCCTCGGTGACCGCCGTGAAGGGATTGGGGCGCTTGCCGAGGCGGCGGCTTTTCGCGGTGCGGATGAATTCTCCTCGCTTGCGCCACAGGCCCTCGAAGATGCCGCGCGCGATCGCGTGGGAGAGCCCCATGCTGGCGACGGATGCGGCCAGCGTATCGCGCCAGCTGCAGGGCACCCGCGCGCGGTAGAGAATGATCCCGAAGGCCGCCTTGAACAGGAAGAAGGCGATCAGCGGCACCAGGAACAGATACATCGGCAGCATGAAGTATCGGGGCGCCAGCACCATGCCGAGCGTCCACAGCAGGGCCAGCACGGTGAACACCAGATGCAGGGCGTCGCCGAACCAGGAGAACCAGCCGGTCAGGAAGTGGAAGCGCTGGCCGCGGCTCAGCGGTGAAGCGCGCGAGGTCAGCCAGCTCCAGCGCGCCTTCAGGATCTGCATCGCGCCGAAGGCCCAGCGCGCGCGCTGCGACTTGTAGGCCTTGAAGTCGGCCGGCGTCAGCCCGCGGCCCATGATTTCATCGACGTAGATCAGCTCGTAGCCGGCGTGCATGAGGCGCAGGCCGAGCTCGGCGTCCTCGCAGATGGTCCACTCCGACCATCCGCCGGTGGCCTGCAGCAGATCGCGGCGCACCATGGTCATGGTGCCGTGCTGGATGATCGCGTTGCGCTCGTTGCGGTGGTGCATGCCGATGCGGAAGAAGCCGTCATACTCCCAGCTGGTCATGCGGCGAAAGGCGTTGTGCTGCCAGTCGCGGTGCGCCTGCGGACACTGCACCACGGCGATCTTCGGGTTTTCGAAGTAGCCGGTCAGGGCGCGCAGCCAGTCGCTGCGCACTTCGTAGTCGGCGTCGACCACCGCGACCACCTCGGCGCGCGGATCGCAGACTTCGAGCCCGTAGTTGAGCGCGCCGGCCTTGAAGCCCGGCCACGGCTCCAGATGAAAGAAGCGGAAGCGCGGACCGAGCGCGGCACAGTGTGCCTGCACCGGCTGCCAGATCGCCGGGTCTTTGGTGTTGTTATCGAGAACGATGACCTCGTAGTTCTCGTAGTCGAGCGCGGCCAGCGAATCGAGCGTCAAGATCACCATTTCCGGCGGCTCGTTGTAGCAGGCCAGGTGGATCGAGACGAAGGGTTGAGCGGCGTCCGCGGCGGGCTGCAGCAAATGGAATTCGCGCAGCCAGCGCGGCCGCCACAGCACCTCGGTGAACTCGAAACCGTTGATCAGCAGGATCAGGATGATCGCGAGCTGGGCCGGCAGCAGCAGGCTCAGCATGGTCCAGTCGAAGGGGTTCAGATAGAAGTCGTAGGGCAGGGTGGCCATCCATATCAGCACCGACACCGCGAGCTGCACCAGCGCCAGGAAGAAGGCGATCCCCGGCGCGCGGAAGCGGATGAAGTGCCGCGCGAAGAGAAACATCGGCACGAGCGCGAGCAGTGAGGCCGTCAGTGCCTTCCACGGCCAGGAAGGGTCTTCCACCACCGGCCCGATAAAGGCGAACTTCGCCTCGCGGCTGGCGTTGAGCACGCCCCAGTAGGCTTCCGCGCGCCCGCCCAGCGCTTCCTTCCAGGGCTGATCGATGGCTTCCATGACGTAGTAGTCGATGCCCTCGCGGGCGGCGACGTTGAACCAGTCACGCAGGAAGTGCGCCTCGTTGGCCAGCGACGGCTTGGCGTACTTGCGCCGGTCGCCGTTCGAGGGCCAGCCGACCTCGCCGATCACCACCGGCTTGCCGGGGGAGATTTCCTCGACCAGCTCCTGCGCGGCGCGGTACTGACCAAGCACGAAGCCGACGGCATCTTTGCGTGGAATCTGCTCCCAGTAGGGCAGCACGTGCAGAGTGACGAAATCGACGTGGCGAATCAGCTCGGGGTTACGCTGCCAGGTATCGAGCGGCTCCGCCGTGGAGACCGGCACGTCGAGCTGGGCGCGCGCGCGGTCCAGATAGGCGGCCAGAGCCCGCGGCCCCAGCTCACCGCGCAGGATCACCTCGTTGCCCACGATGACCCGATCAATGTTGGCGTTCTTGCGCGTCAGGGCAATCAGCGCCGCAAGTTCGCTCTCATTGCGTTCGGCGCGGCCCTCGATCCAGGCGCCGGCCATGACCTGCATGCCGTACGCCGCGGCGATCCGTGGGATTTGCGGGTTCTCGGCCGAGGAATAGGTGCGCAGGCGTTTCGTATAGTGTGCCAGCAGGCGGATGTCGCTGGTGAGCTCGGCTTCGCTCGGAAACAGTCCGCGCGTCGGATCCTGGTGGCGCTGCGAGGGGTTGAAGGCCAGGCCGCCGATTGGACCGTGCCAGTCGGCGACCTCGACCGGGCGATTGAGGTACGCCCACAGGGCGACGTTGAGCAGCGCGACCAGGATGGTCAGGCTCGAGGCGCGCCAGAATGACTTCCGCACCACGGGCGGTTGGACGACTGCGGACAAGGAGATTCTCGCGACCGGTGAACGACAGGCTCAGCGAACGCGCGGCAGCATAGCGGAAGGCTGCGTCAAGCCTCAATTGCGCCCGTCACCCGCGCTGTGTGCGCGACGCAGCTTGCCAATCGCGATCGGCAGCAGCGCCAGAAGCGCCATGCCGAGCAGCGGCAGCAGCACCCGTCGGTGGGTGAACAGGTTGAGCGAGACGCTGCCCTCGCGCACGATGGTGTCTCCAAGTCCGGCGCCGAGCGCGGTTTCGAAGGCGATCATCACGCTGCCGCCGAGCGCGGTTGCCAGAGTGAACAGCCACCACGGGCAGCGCAGCCAGGCGAGCGCCACGGTCACCGCGCCAAAAGGGAAGAACGGCACCAGGCGCAGGAACATCGTGTAGCTGAGCGGCCAGGTGTGAAACCCCGTGCGCAGGTGGGTCACCAGCGCGGGCTCGTGGCGACTGCCAGCGGCGAAGGCGGCGCGGCTCGCGCCGAACAAGATCAGCGCACCGAGCGTGGTGCCGAGGGCCGATAGAGCGGCGCCGATCACGGTACCGAACAGGATTCCGCCCGCGAACACGACCACGATCGCGCCCGGCAGCCCGGTTGCGACCGCCAGCATCATGATGCCGATCTGGGTCAGGCCCGAACGCAGCGGATGGGCCGCTATGAAGGCCTGCAGCTCGGCGCGCTGGTGGGCGACGTGATGTGGATCGAAGCGCTCCAGTGCGCCCGAAGCGAGCAGCACCAAGCCAATCGCGATCAGCACCAGCAGGGGCAACAGAGGGCGTAGGCGTTTCATCCATCAATCATCGGCAGCTCACTCGAACGCGCCGCGGAAGATCTCGTCAGCCTGGTAGATACCGAAAACGCCGGTCTTGCGCACGCGGAAGGTGACCTTCTTTGCGACGTGGTCGAACACCACGTCGCTGTCGGGCAGTTGCTCCAACGGTGTCGCAGTTCCGTAGCCGCACCAGTTCTCCAGATAGTAGACCTTGAAATTGAGCGGGTTGACGTCGATCGGACCGGTCGGTGGGTAGATTGGATTCCGTTGGTGGGCATAGGAGTAGGTGATGGTCGAGCCTTCCGCAAAAGACACGACCGAGGGCTGCGGGACGCCATCGTGCGGCATGGGTTTGATCAGCATGAAGGTCGTGGTGAAGTCCACAAACGGATGGTCCGTTGCGAGACAGGTCGGTTGTTCGAGCAGGAGCTGGCCCGTGACGTCGTCGAGGCTCACCGCGCTGAGCCAGAACGATCCGTCCGCGAAGCCATCGTTGAACTGGTAGACCGTGTCGGTCAGCCGCTGTCCAGTGAAGGTCCTGCCCACTTCCTGCGGCGCAAACATGCCGCTGGAAAGGAAGGGCGCGCTGGTATCGACCCCAAGACGCTCGTCGAAGGCCTCGCGAAATTGCCGCACGCTGGTCATCGCACGGGAGCCGAACGGAAGCTGGAAGCCCAGATCGTTCTGGTACAGCCAATCCAGTCGCTGCATCGCCCAGCGCAGGTCGGCTTCATTCGCCCCTACCGCCTGACAGAGATCGTAGAGCAGCTGGGTGGCGACCCAGTCCAGCCGCGAGTCGCACAGTCCGGTCAGCGGGGGGATGTCATCTCGAACGCGATAGGTCCAATACTGGGGCAGCGCTTCGTAGGAATATCGATGGCGGAAGAACAGCAGGGTGTGCGCGTACTCGTGGATCGCGAGGATCTGGGAGGTGCGCAGCTGCGCCTCGGTCGGCGTGAAATAGTCGATCAACCCGTCCTGTTGCTTGTTCCACAGGAACAGGCAAGCCTTACCGTGGAAGATCGTGTCGTTCCCGTCGGGGCCATAGGGCATGTAGTAAGTCGAATATCCGGTGATCCCCGGCGTGTAGCCGGAGCAGATCGAATTCTCCTCGTAGGCGATGTCGACCGGACGCAATTCGGGCGTCACATCTACTCCGCTCAAGACGAGCAGGTCCTCTCGGGCGGCGGCGAAGCCATCGCTGGCCGCCTGCAGCGTGGCCAGCGGAATCGGGCACGGGCTTTGGCAGACGATACGGAACGAGGTCTGGCCCGGCTCCTGATAGGTCGTGTAGCTGACGCCCTCGAGCGTGTCCGTACCGACGATGAGGCTGGCCTGCGCCGCCGGCAGAAGGCAGAGCAACGCCAGCGCGCCGATGCGACAGGTGACCCTGCGCAAGCCGGTCCATCGCGCAGGGCGAGCAGCGTTCGCGGTAGCGTCGTTGGTGACCATCCACTTCAACATGACCGACTCCCGGTTCAGCTTTCTGGAACGAAATGGAAGTACCTGCGAGCGTCCAGCGGGCTTCGTGCCCGACCTTCGGCATGGGCCATGCCCTGCTCGGCGCGCCATGATACCGCGGCCGCCGCGGGTTCCATCGAGGGACCGGGCGCCGCTACCATCGCCTCCCCGCAGCTTGAAGTAAAAAGCACATGCTCGAACTCGGAGCGCTGCTGAGCGGCCTGCTGCTGATCGGCTTTCTCGCGCAGTGGGTGGCCTGGCGCACCCGCCTGCCGGCCATCCTCTACCTGTTGCTTGCCGGTATCGTGCTCGGACCGGTGAGCGGGCTGTTCGATCCGGACCGCACGCTCGGCGCGCTGCTTTTTCCAACGGTCTCACTGGCGGTGGCTCTGATCCTGTTCGAGGGCAGCCTGACCCTGCGCTTTGCCGAACTGCGGGGCATCGGCCGTGCGGTGCGCGGCCTGGTCAGCTACGGCGCGCTGGTCGCGCTGCTGCTACTGGCGGCGGCAGCGCACTGGATCGCCGGTCTCGGCTGGCAGCTGGCGTTTCTGTTCGGCGCGCTGACCTGCGTCACCGGGCCGACCGTCATCATGCCGATGCTGCGCACCCTGCGCCCCAACGCGCGAATTGCCGGCGTGCTGCGCTGGGAAGGTATCGTGATCGACCCGCTCGGCGCGCTGTTTGCAGTGCTGGTGTTCGAGGCCATCGTGTCGCGCGCCGAGGGTCACTCGCTGGGGGTGTTCGCCTTCACCATCGTCGCCGGCGCGGTGCTTGGCCTGGCCATGGCCTGGGCGCTCGGCTGGCTGCTGCGGCGCCAGCTCATTCCCGAGTATCTGCAGGCCTACGGCACCCTGGTCGCGGTGCTCGCCGCCTTCAGCCTGTCCAACCTGCTGGCGCGGGAGTCGGGTCTGCTTGCGGTCACCATCATGGGCATCGTGCTTGGCAACCGCGACGACGTCCACATCGATCACATCATGGACTTCAAGGAGCATCTGTCCACCCTGCTGGTGTCAATGCTGTTCGTGGTGCTGGCCGCGCGGCTGCAGTGGCCGCTGCCGCCCGGCATGCTGCTGGGCGGCATCCTGGTGTTTCTCGCCGCGCAGTTCATCATTCGCCCGATCTCGGTGTGGGTGGCGACTCTCGGCAGCGCGCTCGATTGGCGCGAACGCACGCTGCTCGGTTACGTGGCGCCGCGCGGCATCGTCGCCGCATCGGTATCGGCGCTGTTCGCGCTGCGCCTGGAGCAGATCGGCATTCTCGGCGCCGACGCCCTGGTGCCGTTGGTTTTCATCCTGATCATCGGCACCGTGCTGCTGCAGAGCGCGACCGCGCGGCCGCTGGCGGTGTGGCTCAAGGTGGCTGCACCCGAGCCCAACGGAGTGCTGATCTTCGGCGCCGACGCGGTGGCGCGAGCCGTCGCGCAGGCGCTCCATGCGCGCAAGCTGCCGGTGCTGCTGGCCGACGACGACTGGGAGGGCATCAGCGCCGCGCGCATGGCAGGACTGCCGACCTTCTACGGTACGCCGACCTCACAGCACGCGGTGATGAACCTCGATCTGAGCGGCATCGGCTACCTGCTGGCCATGTCGACCCGGCGCGAACAGAATTCGCTCGCCTGCCTGCAGTACGAGCAGGAATTCGGCCGTCAGGGCGTGTTTCGCCTGCGCGTGCTGGACCCCGAGCAGGCGGGCGTCCGCGACGCCATCGCCGGCGCGCTGCAGGGGCGCGCCCTGTTCGGTCCCGACGTGACCCATGCGCGGGTCGCCGAGCTGCTGGCCGCAGGCTGGCGCGTGCGTACCACCGAGCTGAGCGACGCCTTCGGCTGGAAGGATCTGGTTGCCCGCAGCGGGCCCGATCCGCTGCTGCTCTTTGCCATCGACGGCAGCGGCCGGCTGCATGTCGCCGACGAGCGCCACACGCTGCAGCCGCGCGCCGGCTGGACCGTGATCAACCTCGCTGCGCCCGCCGCCGAGCTGGCGCAGGCGGCCGCCGCCTGAGCGGAGTCGCTTGCCGCACACTCGGCCTCGAAGGCCGGTCGATGCCCGGCGAATGGCTGCGGTCGCGCTTCACCCGGAGTCTCGTTCGGTGCTTCAGTAACGCTCGCCACCCGCTTCGGCATAGCGCGCGAACAGCGCGCGCGCCTGATCGCGCCGCAGGTCGCGGCGCACACGAATTCCACGTCGCTCCAGTTCGCCGATCCAGTCCGCCGGCAGCGGTCCTTCGTCGAACTCCGAAAGCTCCATCACGTCCTCGGCGCGAGCGCCGATCAAAAGCTCGTCGATTCCGGCCCAGATGCAGGCGCCGTAACATTGACAGCAAGGCTGCGCGCTGGTCGCCAGCGTGAAGCGTTCGCCGCCCAGGTTCAGGCGGTGGCGCCGCAATCGCTGCTGTGCGCCGAGCAGAGCCAGCATTTCGGCGTGTGCCAGCGAGCAGGCCTGCGGCAGTACGCGGTTCACGCCCGCGGCGACCACCTGTCCGCCGGCGTCGAATATCGCCGCGCCAAACGGCCCGCCTCCATCGCGCTCGATATTGCGGCGCGCCAGCTCGATCGCCAGCGCGATTTGCTCGTCGGCGCTCGCAAACCTCCGACTCGGCTCGACGTACTCACCGAGCCATGCCGGCAGCTTCAGCCGCAGGTCCAGTTCGATCATGCGTGGATGATAAGTGATGCGCCGCCGCTCCCGCAGACGCCTATCAGCCGCACGCGCTTGGGCGCGGGCGGCAGGCTCGAGCGGACCGCGACGGCGCCGCGCCGACCTGCGCTGGCTCGCGGCCATGGCCGCTCCTGCAGTTGCCCAGAACCGGCGGGATCCATCGCGCGGTACCGCGCCCATGGTTGCCCGCAGCCCGCTACCATCCGCCCATGCGCCGCGGCCCCGCACATTCGTGACCCTCTCCATCGTCCTTCC
>CAZORA010000048.1:0-13866 GCA_964582225.1 uncultured Dokdonella sp.
GCGGATCTTCGGCTTCCCGGCCTTCGTCAACGCCACACTGGAGCGCATGCGCGCGCTCGGCCTGCCCGCGCTGCGCCTCGCGCCGGGCTCGATGACCTTCTTCGGCGGCGGCTGGAAGGGCCAGGCAGACCGCGCGATTCCGAAAACCGAGCTGCAGGCGCGGATCGAGCAGCAGCTCGGCATTCCCAACGCGGCGATCCGCGACGGCTTCGGCTCGGTCGAGCACAGCGTGCCCTACGTCGAATGCCCGCGGCATCACTTCCACGTGTCGGTGTGGTCGCGGGTGCTGATCCGCGACGTGGCAAGCCTCGCCCCGTTGCCGGCTGGCGAGCCCGGCTTCCTGCATTTTCTCTCCGCCTATGTCACCTCGGCGCCGAGCCACAGCGTGCTGATGGGCGATCTCGCAGCCTGGCATCCGCCGGAAGCCTGCGGCTGCGGCCTCGAGGCGCCATGGTTCGATCTGCTCGGCCGCGCCGGCCAGGGCAAGAATCGCAGCTGTGCGGTCGCCGCGGCGGAACTGCTCAAGGGGAATGCGGCATGAACTGGGCGACCCCCGATCCGACGAAGCCACACCTCTGGCAGGGTGAATGGCTGGACGATGTCGCGCTCGACCTGCGCATCGCGAAGCTCGATGCGGAACTACATCGGGACCTGTCGCGGCAGGTGCCCTTGACCGCCCTGCTGCGCGCCAGTGAAGCGCTGAGCGCACGGTTGCGCGAAGGCACCATGCGGGACCCCGCGCTGGTCGGGACGCTCCTCGCCACCCTGCAGCAGGATCCGGCCACCAGCGAAGCCGAAGCCCGCGGCATGCTGGCGACCCTCGCCGGCCATCTGTCGGGCGAGGCCTTGGCAACCAAGCTGCGCCGCGAGCTCGGCAGTTTGCGACCGCAGGTGGCGCGGCGCATCGACGGCACGGACGATGCCTTCGAGGCCTGGGCACCGCTCGGCCTGCTGGTCCACGTCGCGCCCGGCAACGTACCGACGGTGGCGCCGCTGTCGGTGATCGAAGGGCTGCTCGCCGGAAATCTCAACATCCTGAAGGCAAGCAGCGACGTGCCGCCCTTCGCGCAGCAGCTGCTTGCGGCCCTGATCGCGCTCGACGCCAGCGGCAGCCTGGCACCCTTCATCAGCGTGCTGGCGGTGCCTTCTCGCCAGATCGACCGCCTGCGACCGGTGTTCGCCCTGGCCGACGGCATTGCCGTGTGGGGAGGCGAAAGCGCGGTGGCGTCGATCGACGCGCTGGCACCGGCCGGCTGTCGGGTGGTCGACTGGGGGCACAAGATCTCCTTCGCCTATCTCACCGCCGAGTGCCTGGACGACGAGGCCGTGCTGGAGCAGGCCGCGCACGACGTCTGCCTGATCGAGCAGCAGGCCTGCTCGAGCCCGCAGTGCCTCTACGTGGAAGTCGCCGATCGCGCGGCGCTGTTCGCCTTCGCCGAGCGCTTCGCCGCCGTGCTGGCCCGAGTCTCCGCCGACACGCCGCGCGCCGCTGGCGCCGAGCCGGCGCGGCAGGAGTGGGCCGACATCAGCACCGCGCGGCTGATGGCGGAGCTGGAGACGTCCTGGTCGGGCTCGACCCGGGTGATCGAGGCGCCGGATCGCAGCTGGCGCGTCTTCGCCGAGGACCATCCGGCGCTGCGCGCCTCACCGCTATTCCGCACGATCTGGATCAAGCCGCTCACGCCGGCGCATATCGTTGACGTGCTGCGGCCGATGCGGCGCTGGCTGCAGAGCGCCGGACTCGCCGCGCCGGTGGCGCGAATCGCCGAGCTCAGCGGCCGCCTGGTGGCCGCCGGCGTCACCCGCGTGGCGCGGATCGGCGAGCAGCTCGGCGGCTACGCGGGTGGCCCGCACGACGGCGTCTACGCGCTGCAGCGCTACAGCCGTCGGGTGAGCCTCGAACTCCCGGCCACGCTCGAAGGTGTGTCGAGCTTCGACGAGCTGATTGCGCGGCCTTCGCCGCTGCGCCCGGGCACGCCGGTCCTGGACAAGGCCGGCTTCGCCGCGCTTCAGCCGGATCCCTCCCGCGCGCAGCTCTTCGTGCGCAGCGGCGGCAGCTCGGGCGAGCCCAAGCTCTCGGTCTTCAGCTGGGCCGACTACGACACGCAGATGCGCGCCTCGGCCGATGGCCTGCGCGCCGCCGGTCTCGACCCGCAGCGCGACCGCGCGATCAACCTGTTCTTCGCCGGTCATCTGTACGGTGGCTTCATCAGTTTCTTCAGTATCCTCGAGCGGCTCGGCGCGCCGCAGCTGCCGATGGCCGGGATCGACGATCTGGCGGAGGTCGCGCAGGCAATCATCCGCCAGCAGGCCAACGTGGTGCTCGGTATGCCGTTCTACATCAACCGCCTGTTCACCGAGCAGGCGGCGGCGCTGCGTGAATACGGTGGCGTGGAGAAGGTCTTCTTCGGCGGCGAACACATGGCGAGCGCGCTGCGCCGCCGGCTGCGAGAGGAATTCGGCGTGGAGATCATCCGCGCCGCGGCCTACGGCAGCAACGATGCCGGGCCGCTCGGTTACCAGTGCCCGCACTGTGCCGAAACCGTATATCACCTGCTGAGCCAGAGCCAGTATCTGGAAATCCTCGACATCGACGAGGATCGGCCGGTCGCCCCCGATCAGCCCGGGCGGCTGATCTTCACCTCGCTCGAGCGCGCCAGCGTGCCGATCGAGCGCTACGAGATCGGCGACCTCGGCCGCTGGATCAAGGAGCCCTGCCCCTGCGGCCGCGCGGCGCCACGGTTCGAGCTGATGGGCCGCTACGGTGACCTGTTCCGCGCGCCGGCTTTCTTCAACTACAGTCGCTTCGTACGCACCCTGGGCGAGGAAATCGACTATTCCGGCCCGCTGCAGCTCGAACTCAGCCACGATGGCGTGCGCCACCGGATCAGGGTACGCGTGCTGGAGGGCGCGGCGCCGCCGGCAGAGCAGGTTCGCGAACTCCTGCTGGCGCACGACCCCGACCTGCGCCATTTCGTCTGCGACGGCGACCCGCTGACCGGACTCGACGTCGAGCTCGCGCCGCTGGAGCGCTTTGCGGCAGTCGCCGCCACCGGCAAACTGAAACCCATCGTCGATCTCAGGAGCGCCGAATGATCGCCCACCATCCCGTCGAGCGCGTGATCGCCGTCGCGCGGGCCCTTTCGCCCTACTACCGCGCGCTCTATGCCGACGCACCCGCGCAGCCACGCCTTGACCAGCTGCCGCTGGTCGAGCAGCAGGGTTTCTGGGCCGCCAACCGCCAGCGCGACAACCGCCTGCTGACCGGAGCGATGAGCGACGGCATCGTGTTCAAGAGCGGCGGCACCACCGGCGAGCCCAAGTTCTCGATCTACAGTCGGGTGGAGTGGGAGACCTTCGCCGGCGTCTTCGCCCGCGGCCTCGACGCAGGCGGTCTGCGGCAGGGCGATCGCATCGCCAATCTGTTCTATGCCGGGGATCTTTATTCCTCGTTCGTCTTCATCATGCGCTCGCTCGACCACGCCCAAGCCGGCACCCTGCAGTTTCCGCTGTCCGGGCGCGCCGAGCCGGAAGTGGTCGAGCACGCGATCGAGGATTTCGCCATCACTACCGTGGTCGGCGCACCGACCACCCTGATGAATCTGGCCGCGCACTACATCCAGGCCGGGGCCAGCGCGCCGGGCGTGCGCCGGCTGCTGTTCGGCGGTGAATCGCTGTACGCCGACCAGCGCGTGATCCTCGCCCAAGCCTTTCCGAACGCCAGCGCAAGCTCGGTCGGCTACGCCAGCGTCGATGCCGGTCAGCTTGGCTATGCCGATCCCTCCTGCGGTCCCGACGAACACCGCGTATTCGACCGCTACGCCGAGATCGAGATCATCGACGAGCTTGACGGCAAACCGATCATCGAAACGGAATCGATCGGGCGCGTGGTGGTCACCAACCTGACCCGCCTGCTGATGCCGATCATCCGCTACCCGGCCGGCGACATGGCCTGCTGGGTGGACCCGCCGGGCACGCCCAACCGGCGCTTCCGCCTGATGGGCCGCAGCGAAGAGGGCGCGCGAATCGGCCCGGCGACGCTCTACGTGAACGACGTGCGGCAAGTGCTGGCGGGCTTCCGCGAGCGCCTCGGCGCGGCCGATTTCCAAATGATCGTCGACCATCTCGGACAGCGCGACCGGCTCACCGTCCGCATCGCCAGCGACGCCGAAACCAACTTGCGGGAAAGCGCCGCACCGGCGCTGATCGCAGCGCTGCACGCCGCGCGACCAATGCTCGGCGACCTGCTCCGTCAGGACATGATTCACCAGCTCGCCATCGACTGGGTGCCGCTCGGCGGCCTCGAGATCAACCAGCGCTCGGGGAAGCTGAAGCGGGTGATCGATCGCCGCCATGAGCAGCGCTGAGGGCATCCTGGCGCCCGGCGCCTGCCGCCTCACGCTGACCAACCACCCCGACGCCACCGCGCTCGCCTGCGCGCTGGCGCGGGCGTTCGCGGCGCAGCTCGGCTTTAGCGCGCGCGAGCTCGGCCAGATCGAGCTGGGCGTGGAGGAGTCAGTCTCCAACGTCATCCGCCACGCTTTTCCGAGCGACGAACTGAACCAGTTCGACGTAGTGCTGCGGCCTTCGCCGCTCGGCCTTGAAATTCTGATCGAAGATCAGGGCCTGCCCTTCGATCCGGCCAGCGTGCCGGAGTTCGACGCCACCGCCATGGATCCGCTGCGCGGCGGTCTCGGCATGCAGCTCATGCGCAGCGCCTTCGACGAGACCGAGTACCGCAACCTCGGCCACCGGGGCAAGCAGACCCGCCTGCTCAAATATCGCGAGCTGGCGCCGATGGAAGCGCCGCCCGCGCCGGCTCGCGCGCCAGCGCCCGAACCGGTCGCCGAAATCCGCCGCTTTCGCGCAGCCGATGCCATCGAGGTATCGCGCCTGATCCACGAGGCCTACGGCTACTCCTATCCCTACGAGCACATCTACTTTCCCGAGCGGGTGGCGGCGCTGAACGTCGACGGCGAACTGATCTCGGCGCTCGCCCTGACCGCCTCCGGCCGGGTCGCGGGCCACGCCGCGCTGGTCACCGACGCCGCTGCGCCGGAGCGGGCCGAGCTCGCCATCGTCGTCACCCGTCCCGAGTTCCGCGGCCAGGGCGTCGCCCAGCGTCTCGGCGAGTTCCTGGTTGATCTCGCCCGCAGCCGCGGCATCGGCATGCTCTTCACCAACGCGGTGACCGCGCACCCCTGGACGCAGCGTTTCATGTACCAGCTCGGTTTTCGTGACTGCGCGCTGCTGCCGGGCCACGCGCCCGCTTCGGTGCGATTTCGGCGCATTGCCGAAGATCTTCCGCAGCGCGAAAGTTGCGTCTACGCGGTGCGTTTCCTCGAGCCCCAGCGCCCCACCGAGCGCCGCGCGGTTCTCCCCGAGCGCCATCGCGTGCTGCTGGAGGCGATCTACGCCGAGCTCGGCCTGCCGCTGCGGGCGATCGCTCCGCCCGCAGTCGGCAACCCGCCGCCGCGGGCGCGGGTCGACGCGGCGGTGCACCACGGCCTCGAGCTGGCTCAGCTGCGCCTGCTCACCTGGGGCGCAGACGCATTGGCCGTGCTGCGTGCGCGGGTGGCCGAATTTCGCCGCGCGCGCATGGCAGTGATCGAACTACAGCTGCCCTTTTGCGATCCGAGCAGCACGGCGGCGCTGGACGCGGTCGAGGCACTGGGCTTCGTTTTCAGCGGCATCGAGCCAGGACTGCACGCGGCGGACGACCGCATGATCCTGAACCTGGTCAGCGACGGTGGCTTCGACTACGCCGCACTGGCCCTGCATTCGGCGCTCGCGCAGCGCCTGCGTGAGCACATCCTGCATGCCTCCCGCTGAATCAGGCGTCGCGCCGAAGCCGCCTCCACGCAGGCGCTCGCTGTTGCCGCGCTGGCAGGCGCGTCTGCACTGGCGGCTGCTCGTCGCCATCGGCATTCCGCTGCTCCTGATCGACGGGCTGCGCATGTACGTCGGCTACCAGGACGACCGCCGCGAAGCCGAGCGGCAGGCGGAGATGTTCCTCGGCGAGGTGACCCGCCATCAGGCGGAAACGCTGGCGGCCGGACTCGCGCCAATCATGCAGGCAACCCGTTCGGCGGGCTGGTTCATCGCCTCCGGAAAGCTCGGCTATGGGCGCGAGGCGATGTTCGAAACTGCCATCGGCGTCCTCGATCAGTCTCCCGACATCTACGGCAGCGCGCTGGCTTTCGAGCCTTCTTCCGGCCACGGCGCGATCTACGTGCGCCGCAGCGATTCGGGTCCAGAGCGGATCGATTACGCCAAGCGCGGGGTGGACTACAGCAGCCAGGACTGGTTCCGCGAGTCGCTGGAAAACGACGAGCCCTATTGGAGCGAACCCTACTTCGACCCGGCCATCGGCGGCATCTGGACGGTGACTTATGTGGTGCCGATCACCGCCACCGACGGTAGCCGCGCGGTGATCACCGCCGACCTGGCCAGCGCTTCGCAGCATATCCAGTGGCACAGCCTGTGGGCCGGCGAAAGCCGCGTGGTGGATGCGGACGGGCACTATCTGGCCTGGTCGAGTCCGGTGAAACCCGCGATCAACGGCCTGCTGGCCGCCGCCGCGCGCTTCCAAATCGAAGGGCTCGACGAAATCGTGCGGGCTATCCGCAACGAAGAGCCCGGCTTCGCGCGCCTGCGCAACCCGAACAGCGGCGAGGGCCAGGCCTGGCTCTCCTGGGCCCCGATCGCCGGCAGCGACTGGAGCCTGCTCGCGATCCTCGACGAGAATCGCGTGCTGGCCAACGCCCGCCAGCAGTTGCTGCATCAGCTGATGATCTCGGCGACGGCGCTCCTCGCAATCCTGCTGATCCTGCTGACGGGGACCCGCCGACTGACCCGCCCGCTGCAGGCGCTGCGGCGGGTGGCTCGCGCCGTACGCCACGGCGACCGCAGCAAGCGCGTGGGGCCACTGCGCTCGCGCGACGAGATCGCCGAGTTCGCCAGCGCCTTCGACGGCATGCTCGATGCGCTCGACGCAAGCCAGGCCGAGCGCCTGCGCGAAGCCGAGCGGCGCCAGCGCATCGAGGGCGAGCTCAGCGCCGCACGCGAGATCCAGCGCCGCCTGCTGCCGCCGCCGTGGGCGGACTGGAGCCGCCGCGCCGGGCCGACTCCCGGCTTCGAGTTCCGCGGTCTGTGCGAGCCAGCCACCCTGATGAGCGGGGATTTCTACGACGCCTTCCGCCTGGATGCCGACACGATTGCGCTGGTGGTGGCCGACGTCTGCGGCAAAGGTACGTCGGCGGCGCTCTACATGAGCATCGTCCACACTCACCTGCGCGACTTCGTGCGGCCAGAAAACAGCCCGGCCGAGGCCCTGCGCGCAGTAAACCGGGCGCTGGTGGACGCCGGCCATCAGGGCATGTTCGTGACCCTGGTGCTGGCCTACTACCGCTTGGGGCAGGCCCGCCTGGACTACGTCTGCGCCGGCCACCCGCCGCCGCTCCTCGCGCGTGCCGACGGCGGCATCGAGATCATTACCGCCAACGGCGGCCTGGTCGGTGCCTTCGACGACGTCGAGTTCAGCGATGGGGAAGTCCAACTCGAGCCAGGCGACACCCTGCTCTGTTACACCGACGGCGTCACCGAGGCAGGGCAGAGCAGCCGCGGCCTGTACGGAACGGAGCGCCTTCAGGCGCTCCTGGCGGCCGCCGTGCACGAACCGCTCGAGCAGCTCGACCAATCGCTGCGCGACGCCGTGCTGGCCTTTTGCGGCGGCCAGGCGGAAGACGACATCACCCTGCTGGCGATCCGCCGTACGGCTTGAAGGCATCGAAACGGAGCTCCAGCCGATTGCAGCCGTCGGCCCGTGAATGCCGCAGCGAGCGGGCCAGGCCGCGCACCAAGCTCAGCCCGAAACCGCCGACATGAAGCTCGTCGGGCGAGGCGCGCTCGGCGTGCAGAGTCGGGTCGAATGGCGCACCGGCGTCGACCAGGCTCAACAGAAGCTCGTCGCCATCCCGCTCGAGGCCGACCTCGAACGAGCTTCCGGGCGGTAGCCCGGAATGCTGCAGCACGTTGGCAGCGAGTTCGTCCAGGGCCAGCAGCAGCCGCTGGCCGCAGTCCTTCGCGACTCCTGCTCGCGCCAGCCAGGCGTCGACCTCGGCCTGCAGCCGAGTCAGCCCGGTCGCGTCATTCCCGACCCGCCAGCGACCGCGCTCCGGCGCGCTCACGGGGCGGAGGACTCCACGATGCGCAGATGACGGTCGAGGCCAGCCATGCCGAACACTTCGCGCACCAGCGGACCCAGGTTGACGAGCTCGAAGCGCTCGGATCCGAGATCGCGCGCGGCAATCACGCACAGGCGCAGGAACGCGGAGGCGACGAAATCGCTCGCGGCGAGGTCGAACCGCAGGCTCTGCTGCGGCTGCACCGCACCGATCTGATCCACCACGCGCTGATGGAGGCCAGCGCAGCCCGCGCTGTCGAGGCGACCCTCGAAGCGAAGGACCAGCCAGTCGGATGAGGTGACGACGCTGAAATTCGGTGTACTCATGGGAGAGTCCGCTACGACGACTGAGCGCAGGATACCCGGCGCCGCCGCGCTCCCCAAAACGCGCGCGTTCCATTCAACTGTAATGCGGACCGATCACGGCCCTCGCCGCTGCCGCATCCACTGCACGATGCCGGGTCACGCTGGCTCTTCCACGCAGCGACGATTTCCCTGACCCACTCGACGGAACGCGATGTGTCCTCCACCGCCCTGATCCAGCGCCGCCGACCTGTTCCGCTTCTGCTTCTGCGCCGCCGCGCTCCCCTTCCGCTTGGGGTCGGCGACGCCGGTCAGCGCAGCGTCGCCGCAGGCACGCCTTCATCGCCGCCCGAAAGGCTGACTCGCATCCTGCCAATGCTGGAGACTTCGAGCCCCGGCAGCAGATGCTCCGAGAGATAGTCGACGCAGCAGCGCACTGCGGGCGAAAGGCCATCGCGCGAAGCGAACATCATGTGCAGGTGCATCTGCGGCAGTGACCAGGCCGGCAGCACCCGCAGCAAGGCGCCGCTTTCGAGTTCATCGCGGCAGCACACTGGAGGCAGCTCGGCGATGCCGCAACCTGCGATTGCGGCGTGCTTCAGCACGAAAATGTCTTCGCTCAGAAAGCGCGGCGCGTGCGCGAGCTGCAGGCTCTCGCCATCGGGGCCACTCAGCTCCCAGACGTGGCGGGTACCTGGCGCAACGCCGTGCACGCCGGCTACGCTGGGCCAACCGCTCAGCTCCTGCGGATGAGACGCCACATCGCGCCCCGCCAGAAGTGCCGGGCTCGCCACCAGGATGTGCCGCGCAACTCTCGCCGTGCGTACCACCAGGCTCGATGAGCGCAGCACCGGCGCGATTCGCAGCACGACGTCGTAGCCACCGGCAATCAGATCGACCTCGCGGTTGGTGATCTCGAGCAGCACCTCGACTGCAGGGTATTCGACCATGAAGTCGGCCAGCACCGACGCCAGGAAGCCTTGTGCGAAGTTGATCGGCGCGACCATGCGCACGCTGCCGCGGGGTGTGGCGTGCGCTTCCTCGATCACGCGATCGGCGCGCTCGGCTTCGAGCAGCACGGCGCGGCAGCGCCGGTAGTAGCGTCGCCCCAGTTCGGTGATCTGCATGCGCCGCGTGCTGCGTTGGATCAGGCGGACACCGAGATCCTGTTCGAGCCGCGCCAGGTGCTCGCTCAGCACCGATTTCGAGACGCCGAGCTCGGCCGAGGCACGGCTGAGGCTGCCGTATTCGACGATGCGGGCGAAATACAGCAGGTTGTTGAGGTCCTGAACCATGCGCACCCTCCCCGAGTGACGCCTGACTCGCGCGGTCGACGACGAATCACGCGCAGGCCCATGTTCGGAAATCCGAACAATCAATTCGTCTTCCGACCCTAGCTCAAACTGGGTATGAGAGCCAGAATCGGGACGACTGCGGCGATCCGCCGCAACTTGCCACCCAGCCAGGATGGCCGCGGTGACGCGCTCGGAATCGGCGGCTCGGGGAGAACCGAATGACTGCTTGGCGTGGACCTGGTTTGTGGACCATCGCGCTGCTCGCTGCAGCGATGGCGGCAACGGCATGGGCGCAGCAGACGCGCAAAGAGCTGGCACAGGGGCTGCCCGGCGGCAGCCAGGCCGGATCGATCGACATGGCGACTCGCGGCTTCTCGGCGGCGCCCGGCTTCGCTCAGGCGCGCCCGGCGCACAACCCGGATTTCCCCGACGCGACGTCGGTGGGCGAGGCGCGCTGCGTCACCTGTCACCAGCTCGAGGCGGATCACTTCACCCACACCCTGCACGCGCTGGGCCTCCACGCGGCCAACCAGGCCGACTCTTCGGTGGCGACCTGCGAAGCCTGCCACGGCCCCGGTTCGGTGCATGTCGAGGCGCCGCTGACCAAAGGCTCGATCATCGCTTTCACCAAGGGCCGCGATACGCCGATCGAAGTGCAGACCGCGACCTGCCTCAACTGCCACAAGGGCGGCCCGCGCGATCACTGGTCGGGTTCGGTGCATGAGCGCAACGGGCTTTCCTGCAGCGACTGTCACAGTCCGATGTCGAATTTCTCGGTCGAAGGACTGATGGCGAAGAATTCGATCAACGAAACCTGCGCGCAGTGCCATCGTGACGTTCGCGTGCAATTCAACCGGCGCTCACACATGCCGCTGCCGGAAGGCCAGATGAGCTGCGCCGACTGCCACAACCCGCACGGCTCGATCACCGATCCGCTGCTGAAGACCAACACGGTCAACGAAACCTGCTATCAGTGCCACGCCGAGAAGCGCGGACCGTTCCTGTTCGAACACGCGCCGGTGCGCGAGAACTGCCTCAACTGCCACAGCCCGCACGGCTCCAACCAGAACACCCTGCTGGTCGCCCCGGTGCCCTTCCTCTGCGAGCAGTGCCACGTCGGTCAGCGCCACCCGAACGATCTACACACGGGGCAGTCGCTGGCCACCGGCCTGCATCCCGACGAGCGGATCATGGGGCGCGGCTGCCTTACCTGCCACGCCAACATCCACGGCTCCAACGCGCCCTCCGGGCCGCGCTTCCACGAATAGGAGGGAGGACGATCATGCGTACCGCATACTGCTACAGCCTGCTCGCCGCCCTGCCCCTGGCGCTGGCCTGCGCCGGCGCCGCCCGCGCCGACAGCGGCATCGGGGTGGACACCTGGCGCGCCAACAAGCTCGACCCGACCGCTGGCGCCACCGTCGAAGGCTGCGACCCGCGCGGCATGTCGTATCTGGTCGAATACAACCGCCGCACCCCCACCGGCTACATCCATCCCTGTCCACCGCCGCTGCCGCATCCTGCGCAGCACGGCGACTGGCAGTACCACGGCGTGCTGCAGCTCGGCTACCTGTATCCCTCCGGCGACGACGACAACGCGCTCTGGACGCGCTTCGCCGGCTGGGACCAGAACATCATCCTGGGCCTGCTGTGGCTCGACTTCACGCGCCCCGCCGACGGCACCTACGCCAGCGTTCGCGGCAGCCGCATCAGCAGCGACGACCAGTTCTACGAAGCGACCTTCGGTCGCGCCGGCAGCTACAAGGTGAAGGCCTTCCTGCGCGACGCGCCGAACACGCTCAGCACCACCGCCAAGTCGATCTGGAACGGAGTCGGCAGCAACGTGCTCACCCTGCCCTCCAACCTCACGCCCGGCGCCAGCAGCGCCGAAGACGTCGCCGCGACCTCGGCGGCGCTGGCGGAAGGGCGGCTGGCGGTCAAGCGATCGAAGCAAGGCCTGGGCTTCAGCGCCTATCTGACGCCGCAGTGGACCGCCTTCGCGGACTTGAGCAACGAGCAGCGCAAGGGCGCGCGTCCGTACGGCGGCTCGTTCTTCTTCAACTATCCGTTCCCGGACAACGGCGGCGCGCTGGAAACCGTCAAGCCGATCGACGACAGCACGGTCAATCTCAATGCCGGGCTGCGTTATGCCGGCTCGACCTGGCGCATGGACTTCTCCTATTCCGGCTCGTTCTACCGCGACCGCTACACCCGCTATACCTTCGAGATGCCCTTCGCGCTGTGGGCGGTGGTGCCCGGTTCGGTAGCCGCACCCCTGACCACCGGGCAGATGTCGATGGAGCCCGACAACGACTATCACAACCTGAAAGCCAGCGTGACCCGCAGCATCCCGCTCGACGGCGAGTTTTCGCTCACCGCCTCGGCCGGGCGGATGAGCCAGAACGACACGCTGATCGCACCGATCGACTGCCAGGGCGTGTTCGGCATCGGTCTCGGCGGCAGTCTCGCGCTTGGCCCGCAAAATCCGTTCCTGTTCGACTGCTCCGAGTGGAACACGCCTGCCGCGCTGTCCCGGCGCAGCGGCGACCTGCGCATCGACACCAG
Source organism: uncultured Dokdonella sp. (assembly GCA_964582225.1). Classification (GTDB taxonomy): domain Bacteria; phylum Pseudomonadota; class Gammaproteobacteria; order Xanthomonadales; family Rhodanobacteraceae; genus Dokdonella_A. Next base: position 12,349 of record CAZORA010000048.1, read on the forward strand.
CCTGGTCGACGCGCGCATCCACCTGCGCCCGCGCTCGGATTTGACCCTGCGCGGCGGACTACGCTTCAACCGCGACGACTATCGCGGCGGCTACCTGGCGCTGAACCCGCTGAATGGCGTCTACGGCTACGTGGCCGAAAACGGCTCGCAGGGCAGCGTGGTGCCCGGCGAAGTCGGCATGTTCTTCCCCTGGGCCGGCCCCTCCGCGCCGGTTCGCGTGCGCAGCCTGCCGCTCGACCTGCAGACGATCGACGCCGACATCGGCGCCGACTGGCGGCTCGACGAGCGCAACACCCTGGGCGTCACGCTCAGCTTCAACCGCTTCGAGCCGAGCAACCGCGAGCGCCAGCAGGTCGACGATCACCGCATCAAGCTGAGTTGGAGCAATCGCGCCCTCGACTGGCTGACCCTGCGTGCCAACTACAGCTTCCGCGACTCCAACGGCGACCGCTACGACTACGACCCCTACCATTTCATCTACAGCACCAGCCTGCCCGGCTTCATCCCTCCCCCAGAAGGCGTGCCCTCGCATACGGTCGAGGCCATGCGCAAGTACGACCTGCCCAATCGCAACGAGCACAAGCTCAACCTGATGGCGACCTTCATCCCGCACGAGCAAATGACCCTCAGCGCCTCTCTGCGCGTCGATCGCAACCGCTACAAGGCGGAGATCGGCCGCCAGAACTACGACACCTACGGCGCCACCCTGGAGTGGGATTGGCAGCCGCACACCAGCACCGACATCAGCGCCTACATCGCCTGGGACAAGTCGCGACTGGGCCTCGCCAACGTGCAGGACCAGCAGGCCGGCGCCGGCGTCGATCCGCGCCTCGGCGGGCCCAACTACGCGCGAGCAGGCATGTGGTGGCTGCGCGACCATCAGCGCAACCTCTACGGCGGCATCCGCTTCAACCACCAGCTCGCCCGCGCCCGCATCGACGGCCACTGGGACTACATCTCCTCGCGCGGGATCGACGCCTACACCTGGGCGGGCTCCTCGGCCTTGGCCTATCCGGACGTCGCGCCGGGGCCGGGCCCCGGCGGCGGCGCGTTCCCGACCATGAGCTACCGCGTGCAGTCGATCAATCTGGGGGTCACGTTCCCCTTCAACGAGCGCATTTCGATGCGCATCTTCGACTACTACGAGCGCGGCAGAATCAACGATTGGCACTATGCCGGCTTCGATGGCGGACTGGTCTACGACCATCGTGTCTACACCGACGGCGGGCCGCGCAGCTATAGCGCGAACCTGGTCGGCCTGCTGCTGAACGTGAGGCTGTAGGGACACTCCGAGCGAGTTCGCTGCACCCGTCGAGGCTGGCGTGTGCCGACTTCACGCCACTGAAGCCGCGGACGCTGCGCTCCGGCCTCCGCCGCAGTGAAGGACGGGAGCCGGCTCGTTCGGGCCTTTCCTCAGGGAGTATCTGAACAAGTCGACACGCTCGTCACTCCCGCGAAGGCGAGAGTCCAGTGCCTTTGATTTCAAGGACTTGAAGTCGCTGGATGCCCGCCTTCGCG
>CAZORA010000049.1:0-13394 GCA_964582225.1 uncultured Dokdonella sp.
TGCCCAGCGGGGGTTTCCGGGCACACGAATCAGGCGTGAAGTGCGGAAGTTGGGAGGCACACGCCAGCGCTGATGTTGATGCGAAACGTGCGATCGAAAACCGTGATCGGCTCGATGTTTGCACGCACGCGGCCCAGCACCCGGTCCATTTCCTCTGCGTCGTGCTCCAGCAGGATCATGAATTCGTCGCCGCCAACGCGGGCGGCCAAGCCCTCATCGCCCACCGCCAGCGTGATCCACTTGCCGAGTGAGCGCAGCGCCACGTCGCCCGCCACGTGCCCGTAGCGATCATTGACCTGCTTGAACAGGTCGATGTCGATCACCGCCACCGTGAACGGTCGCTGCGCCCCTCGCGCGCGGGCAAGGGCTTTTTCTCCCAGCATGCGCGACTGCTGGTAGTTGTACAGGCCGGTCAGGCTGTCGCGCTGGGCGCGCTGCCGATAGCGATGTCGATCGCGCGTGGCGCGACGCAGCGAGAGCGCCAGCAACGCAGCAATCAGCAGCAGCGCCGTCACCCCCACCGCCAGCATGAACTGCCGCCGCTGCTCGGCTGCGGCACGGGCGTCAGCAAGCGCCTTCTCGGCCTCCAGCAGGCGGATCTGCTGTTCCTTGAAGCGGGTGTCGAACTGAACCTGCAGGAAGCTGATGCGTCGCTTGCGCATCTCCTCTTCGGCCTTCGCCGAAGATCGCATCGACGCCCGAAGATAGGTGAGCGCCGCGCCTCGATCACCGCGCGCTTCGGCAAGCCTGGACAGGAGATCCTCGGCTTCCGCCGCCGCCAGCGACCAGGCGTTGTGCCGATAGTACGCTGCGGCGCCCGTCGCGAGCTGCTCCGCGCGGTCCAGATTCCGCTTCAGGGCAAGCAGGCTGTTCGCGATCACCAGCTCAGTGCCGCGTGCCCCCGCTGTGTAGCCGAGGGTCTCGAACTCGGCCAGGGATTCCTCGGAGAACCGGAGCGCCTCCTCGTAATCGCCCCTGCGCGCCGCCATCTTGCCGACGCCATATCGGGCATTGGCGACGAATAGTGCGTCATCGGCGTGCAGGCAGGCATCGATTTGCCGGCGACGCCAGGCCTCGGCGGAGGCGACATTGCCGGCGTACTCTTCGACCAGGGCAATGCTCCCCATTCCTCGGCAAAGCTCCCGCGGGCTTCGCGCAGCGTCGACGCTGCGCAATCCGTAGTTCCGCGCCAGTTCCGGCTCGCCGATGGTCGTGTAGATGTGGCTGGCTGCTCCGTATACGACGGCCGAATCCGCCGGAGCCTCGGGCAGGTGACTGAGCGCATCATTCAGCCAGTTGAAGGCCAGTGGCCAGTCCTCGAGGCTGGACGCCGTGGTGATGGCGGTAATCAGCATTTGAATGCGAAAGTCGGCCGGCAGCTTCTTGCCGAGCAGCACCTTGAATCCTTGCACTGCCCGATCGAACTCGTCGGCCAGCGCCAGGTTGCGCAGACGCACATATTCGACGCGGTCCCGCTGTTCGGGCGTGAGTTCGCCCTGCCGCGCGCGAAGTGCGGCAATTGCCGCTTCCGATTCCTGCCGCGGAGCGCTCAGGGAAAGCCGTTCGATCTCGCGAATCCGGGCTTCAAGCGCTTCCTCCGCCTGCGCGCAGGGCGAGAGTGCGACGAAGCAGAACAAGATGGTCGCGAATGGCCGGAGTGAGCGCATCACAAGCCACTTCGCCGGCCTACTCGTCGTAGGCACAGATGATGTGGTTGGTTGCGAACTGGTCGTCGCTCAAACCGGTGAGCCGCTTGATCGCCTCGAAGTCCTTGCCGAGCATCGCCGCACGCTCTTCCTCGTCGAGGCCGGCGCGGCGCATGGTGGCGTCCGCATCCTGCTCATATTCAATCGCGAGCGCTGCATCTGCCCCCAGCTCGCGCATGAATTCAAGCAGCCTGGACATGGGATTCCCTCCGAGTACTCACCGAAGCCACTGAAAGGCAACCGTAGAACCCGATCGCGACCGACGCGCTCGCAATTGCCCGCCGCAGCTCTGCCGCACCATGACGCCAACAACGGACCTTAGCACAGTCCATTCACGTCGCAAGCGCTCCACTCCGCGGCGCAGCCAAGTCTTCCACATCTTCGCGCGAAAATACCGACAGCTGCCGCTCTGATCGATGAGGAATTGGCTGAATCACTGAAACCCGCCGCGGATTCCCCGAAACGCCGCCTCGCGCTGATCGTTCGGCAGACCTCAGCCGCTCCATCCAATCCACGCTCCCAGCGCCGCGAACAACACCGCCGCCGCAGTGCGCGCGGCGCGTAGCGGCAAGCGCGCGGAAAAACGCGAGCCCAGCCATACCACCGGCACGTTGGCCAGCAGCATGCCGAGCGTGGTGCCGGCGATCACCTGCCAAAGCGGTGAGTACTGCGCGGCGAGCACCACGGTGGCGATCTGGGTCTTGTCGCCCATTTCGGCCAGAAAGAAGGCCACCACGGTGGTGAGCAGGACGCCGTGGCTGCTGAGACGCGAAGCCTCCTCGGGGTCGATCCGATCCGGCCGCAGCGTCCACAGGGCCACCGCGAACAGGCTCACGACCACGGCCCAGCGCAGCAGCGCGGGGTTCAGCCAGGAAGCCACCAGCGCGCCGAAGCCGCCGGCAAGCGCGTGGTTGACCAGGGTCGACGCGGCGATGCCGAGACAGATCGGCCACGGCTTGCGGTAGCGCGCCGCCAGAATGAGCGAGAGCAGCTGGGTCTTGTCGCCGATCTCGGCAATGGCGACGGCGCCGGTCGCGACGAGCAGGGCTTGCATGCAGGACTCCGGGGCCGGGAGCTGGACGCGATGGAGCGCACGTCTCGCCCCGGCCCGGGTGCGGCACGCGCGCGCCAAAGGTCTTGCCGAACTCCCGCGATCGGCCACAAAAAAAAGGCGGCTGGATGCGGAAACCTGCGCGCGCCACGGCCGGCTGGCCAAGCATGTTGACGCGCACCCCGCGGCGCTGCCGCGGTCGGCTACTCCCCGATGGAGCGCGCGCATCCTAGCAGGCAAAAGGCGCCGGAGCGAGCAAAGACTGCGGCCGGGCTGCGCCGGAAACCCTGCGGAATCGCGCTCGCGCAGCGCGACGCAGGCCCTCGCCGATCAGTCGGGCGGCGCCGCGGGATCAGCGAAGCGCACGGCTGCGTCGCTCGAATAGCTGCGCAGCCGCCAGACCGGCGCGTGCGCCTGCCCGTAGACCGCCTCGAAAGTGGCCGGCACCGCGCCGTTGCGACGCAGCGCGTCGTAGGCGGCGAGCGCACGCTCGAAACGATGGCGCCCGGTCAGGCTGCGCCGCCGCGCACTGCCGGCGTGGGTCACCCCGAGCGCGCGCAGCTCATGCATCAGCGCCAGCGCGCTCGGGTAGGTCAGGGTGAGGTCCTCGCGCGTCAGCACCGGGTTGCGGTAGCCGCTGGTCAAAAGCGCGTCGCCGATGTCGTGCATGTCGATGAAGCGGCTGAGGTGCTCCAGATCATCGGCCGCGGCGAAGGCAGCGTGGAGCTCCTTCAGGGTATCGGGGCCCACGGTCGAAAACAGCAGCAGTCCGCCAGGACGCAGCACCCGCAGGAACTCGACCATCGCCAGTCCCGGATCGTCGAGCCAATGGAAGCAGAGGTTGGAATAGACGAGATCGACACTGGCGTCGGCGAACGGCAGCGCTTGCGCGTCGCCGCAGAGCCACGCCGTCGGCTCGTCCGCTGCGGCCCGCGCGGCTCCCACGACCCGCGGAACCAGGTCCATGCCGATGAATTCGGCTGCGGGAAAGCGCGCGCGCAGCGCAGTGCTGCAGCCAAGCGGGCCGCAGCCGACGTCGAGCACGCGCGCCGGCAGGAAGTCCTCGATCTCGTCGAGGCGCTCGACCAGGCGCGCGGCAATCTCGCGCTGCAGCGCTGCATGTTCGGCGTAGCTCCCCACCGCGCGCTCGGCGGCGCGGCGAACCTGGCGCAGGTCGAGACCGGCACTCATCGCGGCGTCTCGCCGCGACGTCGGTCCGGTACCCGCCGCCGCGCCGCGCGCAGCCGGGGGACGGCCGGCAGCGGATTTATGGCAGAGTGTTTCATCGGCACCGTTCGATGCGGCCGCGACGCCCGAGCGGCCCTGCGAGATGATTCGACGTGAATCCGCCCGTTGGCAAAACCGGCATCCTAGCAGCCCGCCCTGCATGCGACGTCGAAAGCGAGTCCGCGAACGCGCCGCAGCCGGCCGCCGCGGAGCGCGATCGCGCTGCGCCGTCGGGCTCCGGTTCGCGCTCGGAGCGCGGTCCGTTCGCGCGGCTCTGCGCGGGTCTCACCCGGAGCCTCCTGCCCCATCGCTGCCTGCTCTGCGGCCAGCGCGCGGACGGACGCGATCTCTGCCTCGGCTGCGCCGGCGACCTGCAGCTCAACCGGCCCTGCTGCGCCCGCTGCGCGCTGCCGCTTGCCTGCGGCGACGGACATGCGCTCTGCGGCGAATGTCTGCGCCGCCCGCCGCCCTTCGAGCGCGCCTGGGTGCCGTTTCGCTACGCCCACCCGCTCGACCTGCTGGAGACCCGCTTCAAGTTCGGAGCCGATCTGGCCGCGGGCCGGGTGCTCGCCGAGCTCCTGATCGAACGCGCCGGAGCCGATCCACCGCCGCGCCCGGAGCTCGTGCTGCCGGTGCCGCTGCATCCGGGACGCCTGCGCTCGCGCGGCTACAACCAGGCGCTGGAGCTGGCGCGACCGCTGGCGCGCGCGCTGCGGCTGCCGCTGCACCGCGAGCTGCTGCGGCGCCTGCGCGCCACGCCGGCGCAGACCGGACTCGACGCCCAGGCGCGGCGGCGCAACCTGCGCGGCGCCTTCGCCGTGGCTGGAACCCTCGAACTGCCGCGCCACGTCGCGCTGGTGGACGACGTGATGACGACCGGCAGTACGCTCGCCGAATGCGCGCAGACGCTGCGCCGCGCCGGGGTGGCGCGAGTCGACGTCTGGGCGCTGGCCCGCGCGCCAAAATCGGCGGGCGCGGGCGGCTCCTGAAGCGGGTCGCTCAGCCGCCGACGGCCGGGCCGATCGCAAACGCGAGCAGCAGCCCGAGCCACAGCGTGAACCCGATCCAGGCGTTGCTGCGCCAGGCCGAAAGACAGGCAGCGGGCTCGCCGCGGCGTGTGCGCCGGTGCTGCCGGATCAGCAGCGCGCCGACCACCGCGACGGCCAGGAAATACGGCCAGCCGAGGCCGGCGCGCGCGCCGGCCAACGTCAGCGCCAGCAGGAAGGTCAGCATCAGCACGGCGAGGATGGTGCGCTCGGCGTCCGCGAACAGGCGCGCCAGCGGGCGCCCATCCGCGGTGCCGGCCATGGCCCGCTCGGTGCTCTGCACGGCGACGAACAGCACCCCGGCCAGCAGCAGCAGCCAGGCCAGCGGCGGCAGCGAATCGCCCGTCGCGGCAAAGGCCAGCGGAATCGACCAGCTGTAGCCGAAGCCGCGAACCAGCAGCGCCAGCGCCGGAGCGCGGCGCGCAAGAGGCCAGATCAGGGCGAAGCCGAGCCCGGCCAGCGCAAGCCAGCGGCCGAAGGGATTGATCGCCAGCAACAGACCCGCAACGACCAGCAGCGCGAACCCGAGCGGAGCCAGCTCGCCGCCGCTCCATGCGGAACCCGCCGCGCGTGCGGCGAGGATCCGCTGCAGGATGCAGCCGGCGGCGCGCAGCAACAGCACGCCCAGGCTGAAGACGCACAGCAGCACGATCGGCGGAAAGTCTCCCGCCGCAAACCACAGTCCCCACCAGGCCGGCCACAGCAGGAGCAGATAGGCGGCCGGACGATCGGCGCCCGCCGCCAGCAGCCAGCCGCGCAGGCGACTCGACCAGGGCGTCGGCAGCCGCCCCGAGAGCCAGTCGATCGCGCGCAGCGCACGCGCCGAAGCCTCGTCGGGCGCGGGCGGCGCGGGAGCGTCCTCGGGCGAAGCCAGAAAGGCGGGCAGCGCGGAGGCCTGCGCCGACCCGGCCGGTGCGGATTCGAGCGCGAGCTCGGCCTGCTCCAGGCGCCGCGCCGCGGACGGGGCGGCTTCGGTCGACTGCGCGGCAGTCTTCCCGCCCGCCGCGGCAGCGCCGCTCGCGGTCTTCTTTGCGGGCGCGCGGCGCGCGCGCGGTGCCGGCTCGGCCGGGGCGGCCGATTTCGCGGCCGCGGTTGGGGCCGTCGCCTTCTTCGTCGGCGCCTTGCGCAGCGCTCCGGGCTTGGCGTCGGCAGGGCTCGCCCCGGCCTTCGAGGGTGCCCGGTGGGGGATCGGTTTGCGGGGCTCGGTTTCGTCCATGCGGCGAGTGTAGCCGCAGCCGCCGCGCGCGATCGCGGCGCGCATCGCGTGTTCCCGCGCAGCCGGCAGTCGCGTGAAAAGCTGCGCTATGCTCGGGTTTTCGTCGAATCGAACAAGCAATGGGATCCCTGCTGCCCGCGCGCTACCTCGCCTTCGTCCTCTGCGTGCTGATCCTGGTCGCGGCGGTCGCCGGCTGGGAGCTCGGCCTGCATGTGCGGATCCTCGCGGTGGTCGCCGCCGCGCTGGTGGCGGTCGGTCTCGCCGACATGCTGCAGAGGCGCTCGACGCTGCGCCGCAACTATCCGCTGCTCGCGCACATCCGCTTCTTCTTCGAGTTCATCCGTCCAATGCTGCGCCAGTACGTGGTCGAGGCCGACACCGAGGAGGTGCCGTTCTCGCATCTGCAGCGCGCGGTGGTGAAGCATCGCGCACGCAACGATTCGGACGTGCGTCCCTTCGGCACCGAGCTCGACACCTACGCCAACCGCTATGAGTGGATCAACCACTCGATCGCACCAACCACGATCGCGAGCGAGGACTTCCGCATCCCGATCGGCGGCGCGCGGTGCCGTCAGCCGTACCTCGCCAGCGTCTTCAACATCTCGGCGATGAGCTTCGGCGCGATTTCGCCCAACGCGGTGCGCGCGCTCAACCGCGGCGCCCGGCTCGGCGGCTTCTACCAGGACACCGGCGAAGGTTCGCTGTCGCCCTACCATCAGGAAAACGGCGGCGACATCTGCTGGGAGCTCGGCTCGGGCTATTTCGGCGCCTGCGAACGCGCCGGCGTCTTCAGCGAGGAGAAGTTCGTCGCCAAGGCCCGCCTCGAGCAGGTCAAGATGATCGAGATCAAGCTCTCGCAGGGGGCCAAGCCGGGCCACGGCGGCGTGCTGCCGGGCGCCAAGGTCAACACCGAGATCGCCGCGACGCGGGGCGTGCCGCCGGGCGAGGACTGCATCTCGCCGGCTGCCCACTCGAGCTTCGACACGCCCGAGGGCCTGCTGCGTTTCGTCGCGCGCCTGCGCGAACTGGCGCAAGGCAAGCCGGTCGGCTTCAAGCTCGCGGTCGGCCACCCCTGGGAGTGGTTCGGCATCGCCAAGGCGATGCAAGCGACCGGCATCCTGCCCGACTTCATCGTGGTCGACGGCGGCGAGGGCGGCACCGGCGCCGCGCCCAGCGAATTCATCGACCACATGGGCGCGCCGCTGCGCGAGGCGCTGGTGCTGGTGCACGACACCCTGGTCGGGCTGAATCTGCGCGCGCAGATTCGGGTTGGTGCCGCCGGCAAGATCATCAGCGCCATGGACATTGCGCGCACCCTGGCGCTCGGCGCCGACTGGTGCAACGCGGCGCGCGGCTACATGTTTGCGCTCGGCTGCATTCAGGCGCTGAAGTGTCACACCAACCGGTGTCCGACCGGCATCACCACCCAGGATCCGCGGCGCTGGAAGCGTCTGGACGTGCCCGACAAAGCAACCCGGGTGGCCGCCTTCCACCGCAACACCCTGCGCGCCCTGCGCGACCTGCTGCAGGCGTCCGGCCTGCAGCACCCCGACGAGCTCGGCCCCGAGCACGTGATTCGCCGCGTGTCGCCCACCGAAGCGCGCTCGCTGGCTTCGCTGCACCGCTATCTCGAACCCGGCGAACTGCTCGAACGGGTGCCCGAACATCCGGTCTTCCAGCGCTTCTGGCGCGAGGCGCGCGCCGACAGCTTCGCCGCGCCCGCCGCCATCACCTCGCTGCGCGCGAGCAAGCTGTGCTGAATCGCTCACTGCAAGACCACAGGAGAAACCCGTGTCCCTGAAGCAACGACTCGGCGACGACATGAAGGCCGCCATGAAGGGCGGCGAGCGCGAGCGCCTGGGCGCGATCCGCCTGGTCAACGCCGCGATCAAGCAGCGCGAAGTCGACGAGCGCATCACGCTCGACGACGAGCAGGTGCGCTCGGTGATGGACAAGATGCTCAAGCAGCGGCGCGACTCGATCGCCCAGTTCCGCGCCGCCGGCCGCGAAGACCTGGCGCAGAAGGAGGAATTCGAGGCCGCGCTGATCCAGGCCTACCTGCCGGCGGCGCTGTCGGCAGCGGAGATCGAAGCCATCATCGGCGCCGCGATCGCCGAGTCCGGCGCCAGCAGCCCGCGCGACATGGGCAAGGTCGTCGCCCTGGTCAAGCCACAGGTCGCGGGCCGCGCCGACATGGGCGAGGTGTCGAAGCAGATCAAGGCGAAGCTCGGCTGAGGCCGGCTGCGCGGTAGCGTCGGCGCGGGCCGCGTTCCGCCCGACGTGGCATCCTGAGCGACCATGGCCGGCCGCATTCCCGAACGCTTCGTCGACGAGCTTCTCGCGCGCAGCGATATCGTCGAGCTGATCCAGGAGCGCGTGCCGCTGCGTCGTGCCGGGCGCGACTGGACCGCCTGCTGCCCGTTCCACGACGAGCGCACGCCTTCGTTCACGGTCAGCCCGAGCAAGCAGTTCTACCACTGCTTCGGCTGCGGCGCGCACGGCAGCGCGATCGGTTTCCTGATGAACTACGACCGCCTCGAGTTTCCCGACGCGGTCGAGGAGCTGGCTCGCCGCGCCGGCCTCGAGGTGCCGCGCGAAGGCGGCCGCGGCGCGCCGCGCGAGGACAGCACCGACCTCTACGCCATCCTGGACGAGGCGGTCGAGTTCTACCGCGGGCAGCTCACCGCGAGCGCGTCGGCGCGCGATTATTTCGCGGCCCGCGGGCTCGACGAGGCAACCCTCGCCCGCTTCCGCCTGGGCTATGCGCCCGAAGCCTGGGACGCGCTGCGCAGCGCGTTCGGCGGCAGCGCCAGGCGCATGGCCCTGCTCGAGCAGGCCGGACTCCTCAGCCGCAGCGAGCGCGGCAGCCAGTACGACCGCTTCCGCGCGCGGGTGATGTTCCCGATCCTCGACCGGCGCGGCCGGCCGATCGCCTTCGGCGGGCGAGTGCTGGCCGGCGCCGAGGGCGCCAAATACCTGAACTCCCCGGAGACCCCGCTGTTCCACAAGGGTCGCCAGCTGTTCGGCCTGTGGCAGGTGCGCGAGGCCAACGCGCGCATTGCGCGCCTGATCGTGGTCGAGGGCTACATGGACGTGATCGCCCTGCACCAGGCCGGCATCAGCCAGGCGGTGGCGACCCTCGGCACCGCCACCACGCCCGAGCATGCCGAGCTGCTGTTCCGCCAGACCGCCGACGTCTTCTTCTGCTTCGACGGCGACCGCGCCGGCCGCCAGGCCGCCTGGCGCGCGCTCGAGGCGGCGCTGCCGCAGATGCGCGAAGGCCGCCAGGCCCGGTTCCTGTTCCTGCCGGAAGGCGAGGATCCGGACTCGCTGGTGCGCAGGGAAGGCAGCGCGGGCTTCGAGCGCCGGCTGACCGAGGCCGTACCGCTCGGCGAGTTCCTGCTCGGCGAGCTCGGCCGGGAGACCCGCCTCGACAGCGTCGACGGCCGCGCCCGCCTCGCCGAACGCGCCCGACCGCTGCTCGCGCGCATGCCCGACGGTGCCTTCCGCGACCTGATGCTGGATGAGCTGGAGCGGCGCAGCGGATTGCGCCTGCGGTTCGGCGCGGCGCCGGCGCCGGCCGCGCGGCGCTCGCCCCAGCCGCCGCGCTCGCGCTCTCTGGTGCGCGCCGCGATCACCTTGCTGGCGCAGTATCCCGCCCTCGCGAGCGATGCCGAACCGCCCTGGCCCTTCGCCGAGTTGCGCCAGCCCGGCGTTTCGCTCCTGCTCGAGCTCCTCGAGACCTGTCGCGCCCAGCCCGGCCTCTCCAGCGCGGCGCTCCTCGAACGCTACGCCGAACGCGAGGAAGGCGCGGCGCTGCGCAAGCTCGCCGTGGTCGAGCTGCCCGAGGACGAATCCGCCCTCGCCGCCGAGTTTGCCGACGCGCTCACCCAGCTCGCCCGCCAGGCACGCCAGCAGCGCCGCGAGGAGCTGATCGCGGCGCAGGCCGCAGGCCGCCTCGACGAGGAAGGCAAGCAGGAACTGCGCGCCCTGCTCGCGGCCCGCGCGAAGGAGTGAGGCCGGATCGCAAATTCGCTCGGGTCGGCCAGCCCCTACCGTCGCAGGTCGCGAATGACGACCTGGGCCGCGTTGTGGCCGGGCGCGCCGGTGACCCCGCCGCCGGGGTGGGTGCCGGAGCCGCAGAGGTAGAGGCCGGGCAGCGCGCCGCGATAGTCGGCCTGGCCGAGCATGGGGCGGGCGCTGAAGAGCTGGTTGAGGCTCAGCGCGCCGTGGAAGATATCGCCGCCGATCAGGCCGAAGTCGCGCTCGAGATCGAGCGGGCTCTTGATCTGGCGGCCCAGCACCAAGGCGCGGAAGCCCGGCGCCCAGCGCTCAACGGTGTCGAGCATCCGATCGGCGACCTCCTCGCGATGCGCGTCCCACGAGGCGCCGCCGGGCAGGGTCGGCGCCACGTGCTGGCAGAACAGGCTGGCGACGTGCCGCCCCGGCGGCGCCAGCGAGTCGTCGAGAGTGGAGGGAATCAGCATCTCGATGATCGGATCGCGCGACCAGCCACACTCGCGCGCGTCGCGCCAGGCGCGGTCCATGTAGTCGAGGCTGGGCGCCAGGATGATGCCGGCGGTGAGGTGATCTCCGGGCTCGGGCAGGGCGCGAAAGCGCGGCAGCTCGGCGAGGGCGACGTTCATGCGGAAGGTGCCGGAGCCGCAGCGCCACTGGGCCATGCGCTCGCGGGTCGGCGCCGGCACCTGGGCCGGGTCGAGCAGGCGCTCGTAGAGGAGCTTCGGATTGACACCCGCAATTACCGCGCGGCCGCGGTGGACGGCGCCGGACTCGGTCACGGCGCCGACCACCCGTCCCTTCTCGACCAGGAGCTCGCGCACGCCGGCGTCGACGTGGATCTCGGCGCCGGCTGCGGCGGCGGATTTCGCCATCGCCTGGGTGATCGCGCCCATGCCGCCGATCGCGTGGCCCCAGGCGCCCTTGATGCCGTTGACCTCGCCAAACACGTGGTGCAACAGCACGTAGGCGCTGCCCGGGGTCCACGGGCTCGCGTAGTTGCCGACCACGCCGTCGAAGCCGAACAGGGCCTGCGCCGGCTCGCTCTCGAAGAAGCGGCCGAGGTACTCGCCGGCGGAAATCGTGAACAGGTCGAGCAGATCCTGACGCAGGGTCGAATCGAGGCGGTGCAGGCGCCTGCCGAGCCTGCCCGCGCGCAGCAGCTCCGGCAGGGCCCGCAGCCAGCCGCCGTCGGTGACGTTGGGCGGCGGCTCGAGCGCGAGCGCGCGCAGCACGTCGGCGATCGCCTCCAGGCGCCGCTCGTATTCCGGCAGGCGCTCGGCGTCGCGGCGCGAGAACTTGGCGAATTCGTCGGCAGTGCGTCCCGGCGCGGCAAGCAGGTAGCGGTCGTCCGCCAGCGGCAGGAAGTTGCTCGCCCGCCGCAGCACCACGCGCAGGCCGTGGCGCTCGAGCTCGAGCTCGCGGATCACCTTCGGCTGCAGCAGCGACACCGTGTAGGCCGCCACCGAATTGCGAAAGCCCGGGTGAAACTCCTCGGTGACCGCCGCGCCGCCGACCACTCCGCGGCGCTCCAGCACGCAGACCCGCAATCCAGCGCGGGCCAGATAGGCGGCGCAGACCAGGCCGTTGTGGCCGCCGCCGACCAGCACGGCGTCGTGCTGGACAATCCTGGCTTTCAGGACGCCGCCTGCTGCGCCAGCGGCACGCTGGCGTCGGTCGACAGCCGCACCTCGGAAAACAGGGTGGTGGCGATGCCGATCACGCCGACCGCGGCCACGTAGTGCGCCGGCGCCAGCGCGTCGTAGCGGACCACCAGCGCCACCGCGAAGGGCGTGAGACCGCCGAAGATCGCGTAGGCGACGTTGTAGGCGAAGGACACGCCCGAGAAGCGGATCGCCGCCGGAAACGCGCGCACCATGACCAGCGGCACCACCCCGGCGGCCCCGACCGCGAAACCGGCCAGCGCATACAGCGGATCGAGGAGTTCCGGCGCGTCGGCCACGCCGAGATGGAGCAGATAGCTCGTCGCCATCACCATGAGGATGCCGACCCGCAGCACCGGCGCGGCCCCCCAGCGATCGGCCGCCCAGCCGAAAACCATGCAGCCGAGAGACAGGGTGAGGGTGGCGAGCACATTGGCCTCGAGGGTCGCCGCCGCCGCCAGGCCGTAGATCGACTGCAGGAGCGAGGGCGTCATCAGCACCACCACCACCACGCCCGAGGTCAGAAACCAGGTCAGCAGCATCGACACCCCGACCGCTCGGGCGTGACCGGTCAGCACCAGGCGCAGCGGTAGCCCTTCGGCGAGCGCACGGCGGCGGCGGAGCTCGAGAAACACCGGCGTCTCGGAGAGAAGCCGACGCAGATAGACGGCCAGCAGACCGAAGACGCCACCGAGCAGGAACGGAATGCGCCAGCCCCAGGCGAGGATTTCCTCCGCACTCAGCGTGCGGTTCACGATCATCGCGACCACCGAACCCAGCAGGATGCCCGCGGTCAGGCCGCCGGTCAGCACGCCGCAGGCGAAACCGACCCGGCCCGATGGCACGTGCTCGGCGACGAAGGTCCAGGCGCCGGGCGCCTCGCCGCCGACCGCCGCGCCCTGCAGCACGCGCATCAGCAGCAGCGCCAGCGGCGCCGCGTAGCCCAGCGTCTCGTAGGTCGGCATCAGCCCGATCAGCAGCGTCGGCACCGCCATCATGAACACGCTCAGCAGGAACATGCGCTTGCGCCCGCCGCGATCACCGAAGTGGGCCATGATGATGCCGCCGAGCGGGCGCGCCAGATAGCCGACCGCGAACAGGCCGAAGGTCTGCACCTGGCGCAGCCACTCGGGCGTTTCCGGGGGAAAGAAGAGCGTACCGATCACCCCGGTGAAGAACACGAAGACGACGAAGTCGTAGAACTCGAGCGTACCCCCCAACGCGGAAAGCGCGAGCGTGCGCAGGTCCTCCCGGCCGAGCGACGGGGTGATGGCAGTCATGTGGATCCCTGGTGATTCCGCTAAGGAGTATCTGAATAAGTCCACATTTGCTCGTCACTCCCGCGAAGGCGGGAGTCCAGTGACTTTGATTTCAAGAACTTGAAGTCGCTGGATGCCCGCCTTCGCGGGCATCCCAAGTTCCGCAGCTAATCCCGTAAGTACTTGATCCGCCTATGCTCGAAGTGGC
>CAZORA010000050.1:0-11997 GCA_964582225.1 uncultured Dokdonella sp.
GCCCAGCGGGGGTTTCCGGGCACACGAATCAGGCGTGAAGTGCGGAAGTTGGGGAGCCCGGCACCGTATGCGGCGGGATTGGTGCCATCACCTGCCTGGCAGCCTGTCACCCTGCTGCCGGTCATGGCCAAATCGCCGCCGATCCAGGTGCAGCCGCCGAAACCGTTCGCGTAAAACCCGTTACGCAGCGTCAGATCGTGAATTTCGAGCGCTGTGCCGAAATGCTCAAGCAGACTACTCGTGCCGCCGCCGTCGATCGCCAGCGCATCCCGGCCCGGACCCTGCATGGTCACGTTCGCACTGAAGGAGATGACCCCCGAGGTCAGCGTGATCGCCGGACAGCCGGTCGCGGTCATATCGATCACGTCGCCGTCGACCGCGGTGGCCAAGGCTTCGCGCAGGCTGCCGGGTCCGCTGTCGCTGCAGTTGGTGACGCTGACGGTCGCCGCCGGCCGCTGCACCGCCGCCGGTCGGGCGGCGCCCGCGCGACGGTTGCGCTGCCCGCGCGGGCCGACCGTGGCGGAAACGCCCGGCAGCGGAGCGTTTGGTCGCAGCGAATGGCCTGCGGCCAGCGTCGGCTCGACTCCGGCCCAGGAAGCGCTTATCCCGAATGCCGCAATCACCGCTGCCGCAATGGCGCTGCGGCGTAAAGCGTGCTTCTTAGACCCTGTGACCATGATTTCCCCCAGCCTGCACAAATGGCAACCCGCGGTAGCCTGGCGCGAGTCTAATTGATGAGAGAAACCATCCGCAGTGACGCCGAATCGTCAGTCCGCGTTCCCCGACGGCGTCGCATACAGGTTCGCAAAGCGGCGGCGCAATTCGTTTTTCTGCACCTTGCCCATGGTGTTGCGCGGCAGTGCATCGAGAAAAATCAGGCGCTTGGGCGATTTGAAGCCAGCGAGCCGCCGGCGCAGCTCCGCAAGCATGACGGCTTCCTCACCGGCCGGGACTCCGGCCCGCATGATCACCGCGGCGCTCACGCCCTCGCCCAAATCCGCATGCGGCACGCCGAACACCGCGGACTCCAGCACGCCGGGCAGCGCATCGATCGCCTCTTCCACTTCCTTCGGGTAGACGTTGTAGCCGCCGCTGATGATCAGATCCTTGGCGCGCCCGACAATCCAGACATAGCCGCGCGCGTCCACCCGGCCAATGTCTCCGGTGATGAAATAGCCATCCTCACGAAATTCGGCGCGGGTCTTTTCCGGCTGACGCCAGTAGCCGCTGAACACGTTCGGCCCGCGCACTTCGATGACGCCGGGTTCACCGCACGGCAATTCCCGCCCGCTCGCGGCGTCGACCACTCGCAGCGATACGCCGGGCAGCGGGAAGCCGACGCTGCCGGGCACGCGCTCACCCGTATAGGGATTGGAGGTGTTCATTCCGGTCTCGCTCATGCCGTAGCGCTCGAGGATCACGTGGCCGCTGCGCTGCCGCCACTGGCGATGCGTCTCTGCCAGCAGCGGTGCGGAGCCGGAAATGAAAAGTCGCATGTGTGCGACCGCTGCGGGCTGCAGTCGCGGATCGGCAAGCAGGCGCGTATAGAAAGTCGGCACGCCCATCATCACGCTCGCCTGCGGCAGCGCAGCGAAGACGGCGTCGGCGGTGAATTTCGGCAGCAGGATCAGCGAGGCCTGCGCCGCCAACACCGTGTTGATCGCAACGAAGAGACCGTGGATATGGAAGATCGGCAGGGCGTGCAGCAGCACGTCGTTCGCTGCGAAACGCCAGAGCGCCGCCAGCGTGCGGGCGTTGGAAAGCAGGTTGCCGTGGCTGAGCACCGCGCCCTTGGAGCGGCCGGTAGTGCCCGAGGTATAGAGGATTGCCGCCGGATCGGTGAGCGCACGCGGTACGGTGTCGAAGGTGCTCGCCGCGCGCGCCGCGGCCACCATCAGGCTGCCCTCGTCGTCGGCGACGCCCAGCGTCAGCAGGCGCGCACCCTCGCAGCGCGCCACCAGCGGGGCGATTTCGCGCTGTTGGCCCGGCGCGCAGACGACGATGCGCGGCGCCGCATCGGCGAGGAAATATTCCAGCTCGGCCAGGGTGTAGGCGCTGTTCAGAGGCAGATAGACCCCACCTGCCCGCAGCGTCGCAAGATAGAGAAGGATCGCATTGGCGCTCTTTTCCACCTGCGCGACGAGGCGGTCACCCGGCCGCAGCCCCGCATCCACCAGCGCGCGCGCCAGCTGCGCGCTGCGAACACGCAGATCTCCATAGCTCAGCTCACCGCCGTCCGGAAAGCGGATGAAGGGTGCCTGATCAGCGGCGCCGCGCATGCACAACGCGCCGTACAGATTCAGCTCCACGCGCTCGTCGTCCACCTCAAGCCGCCTCAAAGCATTTCCGTGCAGCGGCCGATTATGCGCGAGAACCGGTAGGCGATCTTGCTGCATTCGGCGACCCGATGGGGTCGTCCTGGCGGCGAAAGATCGCTGCCGGGCAGCTCGATCCGGCTCCGACGGCGCGCCGAAGGTCGCGGCTCGGCGCGAGCCCGGCTCCTGCGGCCCCGACGGCGCTGACGTATGATTCGAGGCTGGTCGAGACCGGCAGCTCCGCCCCCTGCGCGCGATTCGGGCAGGGCCGACCCGCCCATCTCACGTCACCTGCCCCTGCAGCGCTCGCATCCGAGGCCCGCCCATGAAGATGATCCTTTCCGCTTCCCTGCTCCTGGCTGGCGCCATCGCCGCGGCACCGGCCGCCGCCGACGTCCCGGACTGGAACGACGTCGAACTCCAGGCGCGCAGCAATCTGATCGTGAACGACAACGGCTGGAACGTACCGCCGGGTACCTCGTTCAACAGCATCTCGGCGAACCTCAACGACGCCGGCATGCTGAGCTTCACCGCCGGGGTAGTGCCGATCGACGGCGACCTGTCGCGCACCGGCGCGGGCATCTGGTTCGGCGGCCACGGCAGCGGCCGGTTCGTGGCCGTGCACGAATCGAGCAGCGCCGATCCGGAAGCGACCATGATCATCTCCGACCGCCCCGGCATCAATCTGCACGGCTGGCTCGCCTACTACACCAGCGACGATGGCGGTCCCTACACGCTGCGCCGCTACAACCCCCTGACCGACACCTCCGCGACAGTCAGCGTGCTGCCGCTGACGCCGAGCTCGTTTGCCAACCCGAACATCGGCTCCGACCGCAGCATCGCCTTCAAGGCCCGGCTCGGCATGGGCTACGGCATCGGCATCGCCGGAGTCAATCCGGGCGAACTGTACGCGGTGGACAATAACGTCGATGCCGCTAGCCCTTACGCCTATGTCTATTCGCCGGCCTCCAACGACGCCCAGCGCATCGCGGTCAAGCTCAGCACCAGCGACTACGATCACAATGAGATCCGGCTCTTCAGCGGCCTGAACGAGAGCCAGACGGTGGCCGTGGACAGCGCCACCGATGCGGGCTCGCCGTTCCAGAAGTTCGACAACGGGCTGGCGCTGAATCAGCACGGTGCAGTCGCCGTGGCTTTGACCCTGATCGACGGCGGCGCACGCGCGGTCTACCGCTTCACGCCGACCGAGAGCGGCTATGAGGCGACCGAGATCGCACGCGTGGACGCCACCGGCCCGGTGCGCGCGATCGACGCCTTCGCGCCGGCCATCAACGACGCCGGCCTGGTGGTCTTTCGCGGCGAGGACGCCGCCGGTCAGGCGATTTTCGCCGGCGACGGCACGAGCCTGGCGCGGGTGATCGGCAAGGGCGACCTGGTCGCCACCGACCTCGGCGCGGGCCAGATCGGCCAGCACGACTCGAGCCCGATCTTCAGCGGCGCGCCGGCCGTCAACGGCTTCGGCGACATCGCCTTCGTCGCCGGCCTGCACCCGCAGGGCGACAACCAGGTCGAGTGGGGCAGCGGCGTCTTCGTCGCCTACGCCGAACGTCCGGACGTGGAAGTTCCGCCGGTCGACCGCATCTTCGCCGACGCTTTCGACACCATTGCGCCAAGCATGGAATACGCGATGGACGATGGCGAAGCGAACACCAACATGGGGCCGCCTTCGAGCTTCGATCCGGACATGCTGTGGGGCAACTACTTCGAGGTGGTGCCGGGCGGCGAGATCATCACCGCGATCAAGGTGGCCTTCGGCTCGACCTTCCCCTCGCTCGCCCACGGGCCGGTGACCTTCTGGCTGCTGGAGGACAGCGACGCCGACGGCGACCCGCGCAACGCCCACGCGCTGGTGCGCGTGAGCGCCGTGCCGGACGTCTCGGGCAACGATTTCTACACCGTCACGATCCCGCCGACTCTGGTGCAGGGCGCGTTCTTCGTCGGCGCCAGCGCCAAGCTGATGGGCGGCCAGGACCGCCCCGCGCGGGTCGACAGCTCGCAGGGCGGCGAGGCCTCGTGGTTCTGCTACGCCCCCGACATCGCTGCCACCATCGACGATCTGGCCAGCGCGCCGTTCTGCGCCACCAACACCTCGCCCACGGCGCCGATTCCGGGCGCCTATCTGGTGCGCGCGCTCGGCGCGGCGGAGTAGGCGCAAGCGTTGCGCTGGGCAGCTCGGCGTGCCCCTGAAAAATCCACCGTACATCCGGAATCGACATGATCCATCGCGCCCCGCCCCTTGTCCTGATCGCCCTGCTATGGGCGATTAGTGCAACTGCTCAATCGAGCCCGATCGCCGTCGAGGATCGGGCGATCGAGCTCGCCCAGAGCGCCGGCCAGGAGTTCAGCGCGCTGCTCAAGAGCGCGCTGGTGGCGCGCCTGCAGGCCGAAGGCCCGGTCGCTGCGATCGACTTCTGCCACGACGAGGCGCCGCGAATTGCAGACGCGGTGATGGCCGAACGCGGCGTGCGCCTGGGGCGGGTCGCCGTACCCGGCCGGGTGCGCAACCCGGCCAACGCGCCGGGCGGCTGGCAGGGCGAGGCGCTGGCCGAAATTCAGCGCGCGGTCGAGGCCGGCGGTGCTCCCGGCGAGCAGAAGCTCGTGCGGCGTGAGGATCTGCCGGCGGGCGTGGCGCTGCGCCTCGCCCGCGGCATTCCGGTCGAAGCGCCCTGTCTCGCCTGCCACGGCTCGAACATCGCACCGCCCGTCGCCGCGGCCCTGGCCAGGCACTACCCGGACGATGCCGCCACCGGCTTTGCGCTCGGCGACCTGCGCGGCGCGCTGTGGGTCGAAGTGCCGAGCAAACCGTGATTCCCCTCCCCAAGGATCCCATCCCATGAGCGAAACCCAGGAGTTCAGCCTGACTCTTACCCAGGAGCAGGACTATGCCTTCCGGGTCCACTTCGACGACAGCGCCATTCCAGACCTGCTGACCGACGAATCATCCCCACTCGGCGGCGACGCCGGCCCCAACCCCTCGCGCCTGCTGGTCAGCGCGGTCGCCAACTGCCTGGCGGCGAGCCTGCTGTTTTCGCTGCGCAAGTTCAAGAACACTCCGGGCACGATCGTGGTGCACGCCACGGCGCGGCTGGAGCGCAACGCCGCGGGACGCCTGCGGATCGGCCGGGTGGCGGTCGAAATCAGGCTCCCGGAAGCGGCCGAGAGCTACCAGCATCTGGAGCGGCTGCTGTCCCAGTTCGAGAACTTCTGCGTGGTCACCGAAAGCGTGCGCAGCGGCATCGCGGTCGACATCAGCGTGCGCGACGCGCAGGGCAGCCTGCTGCACGGCGAAACGGCGCAGGCCTGAGATCGATCGGAACCACAGAGCGAGACGTTCGAGCCGCTCCAGCCACAGTACCGAGTCCAGCCGCGGCAGCCAGTCGACGAGCTCCGTCAGGTCGAGCGCCGGCGCAGCCTCGGCGGCGCGACGGGCTGCCGAGGCGGCCTCAGAACCAGGCGCGCAGGCCGGCGCTGAGGCTGCGGCCGGGCAGCGGCACCTCGTCCTTGATGATCGAAGTCGACAGGCGCGCGGTCCGGTTGCCGAGGTTGTCGCCGGTGAGGAAGGCTTCCCAGCCGCTGCGCTCGCCGCTGGCGAAGTTCCAGGCCAGGCGCGCGTTCAGCAGGGTGAAGCCGGGCGTCGCGGTTTCGTGGGCGGCGACCTCGTCCTGGGCGAAATAGCGGGTGGCGCCGATGCTTGCGCGCCAGGCGTCGTTGCGCCAGGACAGCGCGGCGCCGACGCGCGCCGCCGGGATGCGCGGCAGGCTGCCGCCGCCGGCAAGCGTGGCGCGCACGCGGTCGCCCCAGAGCTTGAGGTCGTAGTGTCCGCCGGAGCCGCTGGCGAGATGGAAAGTCGCCTCGACCTCGCCGCCGCGAAACTTCGCATCGTGCTGTGACCACCGCCGCAGCGGCAGGCCGTCTTCGATCGCGCCGCTGTCGGCGAGGTAGATGAAGTCGCCGTAGCGGCTGGCGTAGACCGCGAGCTTCGCCTCCACCCGGTCGCCGTGGTGGTGCAGGCCGATCTCGAACTGGTTCGCGGTTTCCTCGCGCAGCGTCGGATCGCCAACCTCGTAGCTCGCGGAGGCCTCGTGCGGGCCGTGGGCGTAGAGTTCCTCTTCTGCCGGCGCGCGCTGTGCGCGGTCGAGATTGGCGCTGAGATGCCAGGTCTCGCCGAGGCGCCAGGCAAGGCCGGCAGACAGGCTGCGCGGGGAAAAGCTGCGCCGCGGGCCGTCTTGCGGGGTGCTGGTCTCGCGATCAGCTCGCGCGCCGAGTTCGAACTTCAAGCGGCCCCACTCCCGCTGCTCGACCGCAAACAGCCCGAATCTGCGCGTGCGCGTCGGCGGCACGAAGCTCTCTTCGCCCAGCGCGGCGAAGTCGCGGCTGGTCGCCTGCACGCCGACGGCGCCGCGCCAGCCACCGAGCGGGGCGTGGCTGAGCAGCAGGCGGAGCTCGTCGGAGCGGTTGCTGAAGACGGTGGCGGGAACCTCGCCTTCGAATTCGGTGTGCCGGTAGTCGGTGTGGGCCGCGCTGAATTCCAGCTTGTCGGCGGTCGCGAACGGCGCGTTCAGCGCAGCCTTGAGGTCGTAGCGGGTCTGCGCCATGCCGACGTGCACCGCAGCCTCGCCTTGCTCGGGGTCGCCCGGCTCGGCCGGGTTGCCGTAGGTATCGAGAAAGCGCGCCACCGACCAGCCGAGGTAGCCCCACTCGCCCAGCAGCGAGGCGCCGAGCGCGCCCGAATCGCCGCGCACGTAGCTGTTGGGCAGGCTGCGGCCGGGAATCGCGTAGTCGCCGAGATCGCGCTTGAGGCCGTCCGCGTGCAGGACGAAGCGATCGCTGCCGGCATCGACCCGGAACATGCCGGTCGCGCCGTCCGAAACCTGGTCATGCTGTAGCTGGGCGCGACCCGTAAGGCCTTCCAGCGGAGCGACCTTGGGAATGCGTCCGTCCACGAGGTTGACCACGCCGCCGATCGCGCCCGGACCGTAGAGCAGGGTCGTCGGTCCCTTCAGGACCTCGATCTGCTCGGCCAGAAACGGCTCCAGCGTGACCGCGTGATCCTGACTGATCGCCGAGACGTCGGCCGCGCCGATACCGTCGGCGAGGACGGCGACGCGCGGTCCGTCGAGACCGCGGATGACCGGTCGCCCGACGCCCTGGCCGTAGGCGCTGCTGCTGACGCCCGGCACACCGTCGATGGCCCGGCCGATCGAAGCCGCGCGAACGTCGTCCAGCGCGGCGCCCTCGAGCACGCTGACCGGCGTGGTCAGCTGGTCGGCGCGCTGGTCGAGCGGCAGCGCCTTCACCACGATCTGGTTGAGGCGTGCCGCGGGCTCCTCCGCGTCCGCAGGCGATTCCGCCTGCGCGTGCGCAGCGCGGGGCAGACCGCCTGGCGGCGCGGAAATTTCCCGTGCCGCGACCGGCGCGGCCAGCGCAGCGACAGCGCAGAACAAGATGGTTTTCATCACGGGGCATCGGCCTGAAGGGTCGAGGAAAGAACGTTATAACGTTACGCATAATATGGTCAATCCGTCCGCGCTCCCCGGCCGCCACTCCCGCGAGTGGAATCGGGTCCGCAGGAGCGCGTGGAAAGGCCGGCCGCCGCGGGGCGGCGCCAGACTTTCGGCCGATCCTCCCGCGAGGATCCGAAATGCCGGGCGGGGCGCCTCCGACGCCCGCTAATCGATCAGGATCGGCTCGTCCATGCCGGGCATGCGGCAGGGCTGGCCGCGCCGCTCGAGGACGTCGGCGAGCGCGCTCATACCGCGGCCGTATTCGCCGTGAACCAGAAACACCTGGCGGCGCGGCGCGCTGCCGAGCCAGTCGAGGAGCTCCGGCTGGCCGGCGTGGGCGGAGAAGCCGTTGATGGTCCACAGTCGGGCGCGCACGGCAACGTCCTCGCCGAAAATCCGCACGGTCTGCGCGCCGTCGATGAGCTGCCGCGCCAGGCTGCCGCGCGCGGCATAGCCGACGAACACCACGCTCGAGCGCTGCCGCCACAGGTTGTGCTTGAGGTGATGGCGCACGCGTCCGCCATTGCACATGCCGGAGCCGGCGAGGATGACCGCGCCGCTTTCGATCGCGTTGATCGCCATCGAGCTCGCCGCGTCGCGAGTGAAGTGGATGCCGGGCGTGGCGAAAGGATCGCCTTCGGCAAGCTCCGCGCGCAGGCGTTCGCCGAAGCATTCCGGATGCCGGCGGAAGATCTCGGTCGCCGAGATCGCCATCGGCGAATCGAGAAAGACTCGCACATGGCCAGGAATCGCGCCGTCGCGGATCCCACGGCGCAGGCAGTAGAGAATCTCCTGCGCGCGCTCGAGGGCGAAGGTCGGGACGATCACGTTGCCTCTGCGCTCGACCGTCGTGCGGACGGCTTCGTAGAGCTCCTCCACCGAGGCTTCGAGCGAGCGGTGTGGGCGATCGCCGTAGGTCGATTCCATGACCACGCAGTCGGCCGCCGGCGCCGGCGCCGGATCGCGCAGGATCGGCCGCCCCGGCCCGCCCAGGTCACCGGAGAAAACCATGCGCCGATGGCGTGCACCGTCTTCCAGATCGAGCACGATCGACGCCGAGCCGAGAATGTGGCCGGCGTCGACGAAGCGTGCGCGCACGCCCGCGGCAACCTCGAACTCGACGTCATAGGCAACGTCCTCGGCGAAGCAGTCCAGCGCCAGCTGCACGTCGGCCACGCTATACAGCGGCGCGACGGGTTCGCCCTCGTGGCGCCCGCCGTTTGCGCTCCGACGTGCCTCCTCCTCCTGCAGGTTCGCGGCGTCGAGCAGGACCACCCGCGCCAGCTCGCGGGTCGCGGCGGTGGCGTGGATCCGGCCGCGGAAGCCCTCGCGCACGAGCTTCGGAATGCGCCCGCAGTGATCGAGATGCGCGTGGGTCAGAAGCAGCGCGTCGACGCTCGCCGGGTCGAACGCGAAGGGCGCGGCATTGGCCGCTTCGGTCGCGTCATCGCCCTGGAACAGGCCGCAGTCGATCAGCACTCGCGTCGCGCCGCAGCTGACCAGATGACAGGAACCCGTGACGTGCTTGGCGGCGCCGTGGCAGCTGTAGACGATCATGCCCGCAGGCCGCCGGGTTGCGGGCGCGCGCCGCGGGCCGGTTCCCGATGTTTGTGTGCGCCCATTCGCGTTTCCCGGCTGGCCCCGTGTTCGGCGAAGCGATCATGCCGGGATCGCGGCTGGCGCGAAAGCGGGGCGGGACGTGCGAGACTTGGTTCCGGTCCGCGAACTGCGCAGCCCCATGCGATACCTTGCCCTGTTGCCCTGCCTGCTGCTTTTGCTCGCCGCGCCGCCCGCGCGCGCCTGGGGTCCTGCCGGGCATCGGCTGGTGGCGGATCTCGCCGAGCGCCAGCTGAGGCCCGCCGCGCGCGCCGAAGCGCGGCGCCTGCTCGACGGCGCCAGCCTGAGCGAGGTCGCACCCTGGGCCGACGAGCTGCGCAACGATCCGGCGCAGCGCAGCCTGTGGCGGACCACCTCGGCGCTCCACTTCGTCAACTTCGCCGACGCCTCCTGCCGCTACGCGGCCGGCCGCGACTGCCCCGGCGGGCGCTGCATCGTGGCCGCCATTCCCCGCTATCAGCGGGTGCTCGCCGACCGCGGCCGCAGCAAACGGGAGCGCGCCGAGGCCCTGCGCTTCGTGGTTCACCTGGTCGCCGACGTGCACCAGCCGCTGCACGCCGGCTATCGCCCGGACCGCGGCGGCAATCGCTACCAGCTGCGCTGGCAGGGACGCGGCACGAACCTGCATTCGGTCTGGGATTCGCCGGTGCTGGCGAGCCGCGGCATGGGCTGGCGGCGCCAGGCCGAGCTGCTCGCCGTGCAGCCGCCGCGCGCGTCCGGCTCGCCCGCGGACTGGGCCGAAGAGTCGTGCCGGGCGACGCGCGACGCGGGCATCTATCCGCGCTCGCACAAGCTCGATTCCGGCTACACCACCCGCATGCGCCCGCTGGCGGAGCGCCGCGTGCGCGAAGCGGCGTCGCGCCTGGCTGCGCTGCTGAACGACGCGCTGGGCGGCTGAACAATTATTGAACCACAGAGTCTTGTAATCCCCTCGCTGAACGCCATGTAAGGGTGCCAGAAGCGCAGGCGAACGTCTCGCCCGTCACTTCGATCCAAGCGCAAGCGCAGCAAAGCGCGCGCATTCGATCCGGAACGGATCCATTCGTGGAGTTCAAGAAAATGAGCAAGACCCTGTTTGCCCTCGTCGTCGCGGCTGCCGGGCTCGCCGGCTTCCCAGCGCTGAGCCAGGCACAGAACACGAGCGGCTGGTTCATCAACGGCAGCGTCGGCCAGTCGAGCCTCGACAAGGGAATCTATGACGATGACGACACCGGCTTCGCCGCCAACTTCGGCTACCGCTGGGCGGTGGATCCGGCGGTTCTGATCGGCGTTGAAGGCGGCTATGCCGATCTCGGCAGCTTCGCGCCGCGCAGCGGCTACGTCGGGCTGCCGATCGGCAAGGCCGAAGTGAAGGGCTGGAACCTCGGCGTCAACGGCCACTTCAACGTCAGCGACAACTGGTATCTGAGCGGGCGCGCGGGCTACTTCCGCCCGGACGTCCGCGGCTATCGGGTCAACGCCGCCAATGAGGCCACCCGCGTCGACGACAACGCGAGCAAGTGGTATGCCGGCATCGGCTTCGGCTACGACTTCAACAGCAATGTCAGCGTGGGCCTCAACTACGACTACTACAAGGCCGACGTGAAGGGTCTCGACTTCGACCCGCATCTGGTCTCGATCAGCGCCGAATATCGCTTCTGATCGGGTTTCAGCTTCAGCCAGGCGCCCGCGGTGGGCGGCAGCGCATCCCTCGGCGCTGCCGCTCGACGCGGGCGGCGCTTTTTCAGGTTCCGGCCGATCTCAAGCGGGCGCCACGGGCCGAATCTCCACTGACGATGCACGCGCTGACCGGCGCCGAACGCTATAATTGCCCGGTTTCGGTCCACCATCCTGCGGCGCAATCACCGCAGCCTGTTCGTCAAGGGAGAGTTCCATGCTGTTTCAACAACATGGATTGCTGATCGCGCTCGCCTGCGCGGTCCTTGCAATCGTCTATGGCATCTGGTCGATCCGCTGGGTGCTCGCACGCCCGGCCGGCAACGAGCGCATGCAGGAAATTGCCGCGGCGGTGCAGGAAGGCGCGCGCGCCTATCTGAACCGTCAGTACCGCACCATCGGTCTGGTCGGCGTGGTCCTGTTCGTCGTGATCGGCTTCGCCCTCGACTGGGGCACGGCGATCGGCTTCGCGCTCGGCGCGATCCTGTCGGGCCTGACCGGCTATATCGGCATGAACATTTCGGTGCGCGCCAACGTGCGCACGGCCGAAGCCGCGCGCAGCGGTATCGCCGCGGCGCTCGCGGTCGCCTTCCGCGGCGGCGCGATCACCGGCATGCTGGTCGTCGGCCTCGCCCTGCTCGGCGTCGCCGGCTACTACGTGAGCCTGCTCGAGCTGGGCTCGACGCCAGATCAGGCGCTGCACGCACTGATCGGTCTGGCCTTCGGCTCCTCGCTGATCTCGATTTTCGCGCGCCTGGGCGGCGGCATCTTCACCAAGGGCGCCGACGTCGGCGCCGACCTGGTGGGCAAGGTGGAAGCCGGCATCCCGGAAGACGATCCGCGCAACCCGGCGGTGATCGCCGACAACGTCGGCGACAACGTCG
>CAZORA010000051.1:0-11453 GCA_964582225.1 uncultured Dokdonella sp.
AATGTCTGAGCAAGCCCGTCATGCCCGCGAAGGCGGGCATCCAGCGACTTCAAGCACTTGAAATCAAAGTCGCTGGGCCCCCGCCTTCGCGGGAGTGACGAGCGTGTCGACTTGTTCAGATACTTCCTAGAGCAGCGGGCAGCCGACGCGGGAGATCGCCCTGCTCGCCGTAAACGCGCCGCGAGTCGCCGCGTTTTCAGAGCTCTTTCGAGTTTTCCTCATCGGAGTTTGGCTGGTCCGCGTCGCACTGCCCGGCAGGGAAGTGCCAGGCCGTGTCCTGCAGCCGCAGGCATCACCAGCGGCGGCGGTGGATCGGCGCAGCGGGACAGCTCTGGCGGCGGGCGAGAGAGGTTCCTGCAAGCCGTCGCGCGGGCTCGAAGCCTTCTATACTGTGCGGCCGCTTTTTGTCGGAAAGTCGCGTGAGCAACGAACTGGTCAGCATCATCGACTTCATTCGCTACGGGGCGAGTCGTTTTGGCGCCGCCCGGCTGACCTTCGGTCACAGTTACGACAACGCGCTGGACGAGGCGACCCAACTCGTGTTGCATGCGCTGCACCTGCCGCACGATTTGGCGCCGGTCTACGCTCAGGCGCGGCTGACGGCGGCAGAACAGGAAGACGTGCGGGTGCTGATCGAGCGGCGCATCGGCGAACATCGCCCGCTGGCCTATCTGACCGGCGAGGCCTGGTTCGCCGGCCTCAAGTTCAAGTCTGATCCACGCGCGCTGGTACCGCGCTCACCGATCGCGGAACTGATCCAGGGTGGGTTTGTGCCCTGGCTTGATGAACATCCGGTCGAACGCGCGCTGGATCTTGGTACGGGTTCGGGCTGCATCGGCATCGCCATGGCCGTGCACAACCCGGACTGGCGGGTCGATCTGGTCGACGTGAGCGACGAGGCGCTGTCGCTCGCGCGCGAGAACGTCGAGTTCCAGGAGGTCGGCGAGCGCGTGCGGGTGCTGAAGTCCGACTTGTTTGCCGATCTCGACGGCGAGCGCTATGACCTGATCGTCAGCAATCCCCCCTACGTCACCGCAGCGGAGTTCGCCGCCCTGCCGGAGGAATATCGTCACGAGCCGCGGCTCGGTCTGGAGGCCGGTGCCGACGGGCTCGATTTCGCGCTGCGGATTCTCGCCGGTGCGGCTGACCATCTGAGCGATACCGGCAGCCTGATCGTCGAAGTTGGTGAAAGCCAGCGAGCGCTGGCCGAGCTGCTGCCGCGGCTGCCTTTCAGCTGGATCGAGTTCGAGGTGGGCCAGATGGGTGTGTTCGTGCTCGATCGCGACGATCTGCTGGCGCACGCCGAGTCGATTCGTGCGGCGGCGCGCGGGCGCGGCTGAGCGCGATCGCGCGTGTCCAACACCTTCGGCAAGCTGCTGCGCGTCACCACCTTTGGCGAGAGCCATGGGTCGGCGATCGGCTGCGTAATCGACGGCTGTCCGCCCGGAATCGCGCTCGACGCGGCTGATTTCCGCACCGACCTGGAGCGGCGTGCCACCGGGCGCAGCCGCTTCACCTCACAGCGCCACGAGGCCGACGAGGTGGAGATCCTTTCCGGGGTCTACGAGGGTCGAACCACCGGCACTGCGCTGGCGCTCCTGATTCGCAACTCGAACGCACGTTCGCGCGATTATGTCGCGATCGCCGACACCTTCCGTCCCGGCCACGCCGACTGGACCTACTGGAAGAAGTATGGCGTTCGCGACCCGCGCGGTGGCGGGCGCGCTTCGGCGCGCGAGACCACGATGCGGGTGGCGGCCGGGGTCGTTGCCAAGAAGTGGCTGGCGGAGCGCCACGGCGTGCGCGTGCGCGGCCACGTGGCGCAGATCGGAACCCTGCTGCCGCGCAGCTTCGACTGGGAAGCGGTCGAAGCCAACCCATTTTTCTGGCCGGACGCCTCGATGGTGGCCGAGCTCGAAGACTACATCACGGCGATTCGGCGCGCCGGCGACTCGATCGGGGCGCGGGTCAACGTCGTGGCCGAGGGCGTACCCGCCGGCTGGGGCGAGCCGGTCTACGGGCGGCTCGACGCGGATCTCGCGGCCGCGCTGATGTCGATCAATGCGGTCAAAGGCGTCGAGATCGGCGACGGCTTCGCGACGGTCACGCAAAGGGGCAGCGAGCATCGCGACGAGATCACACCCGACGGGTTCCTCTCCAACCACGCCGGCGGAATCCTCGGCGGCATTTCCAGCGGCCAGCCGATCCTGGCCTCGATTGCGCTCAAACCAACCTCGAGCATCCTGGTGCCCGGGCGCAGCGTCAATCGCGCCGGAGAGCCGGTCGAGGTGGTAACCAAGGGGCGTCACGATCCCTGCGTCGGCCTGCGGGCGACGCCGATCGCGGAGGCGATGTTGGCTCTGGTGCTGATGGACCATGCGCTGCGCCACCGAGCGCAGTGTGGCGATGTCGCCCGCGCGGCGGTGCTGCCGGCTTGAAAGGATGCCCGGCGCACGTCGGGTTTTCCTGCACAATGTCATCCTGAACGAGGCTGTGGATTTTCATGTCCAATCTGTTTCATGTCGCCGTCGTCGGCGCTACCGGTGCGGTTGGCGAGGCCATGTTGTCGATCCTCCACGAGCGCGACTTTCCGGTTGGTGAGCTGACCGCGTTGGCGAGCGAGCGCTCGGCCGGTGATGAGGTCGCATTCGGCAAACGCCGGGTCAAAGTGCGCAACCTCGCCGATTGCGATTTCAACGGCATCGACATCGCGTTTTTCTCGGCGGGCGGCAAGGTCAGCCGCGAGCACGCCCCGCGCGCCGCCGCGGCCGGCGCGATCGTGATCGACAACACCTCGGAGTTTCGCTACGACGACGACGTGCCGCTGGTCGTCGCCGAAGTCAATCCGCAGGCGATCGCTCGTTCCGACAGGCGCGGCATCATCGCCAATCCCAACTGCTCGACCATGCAGATGCTGGTGGCGCTGGCACCGCTGCACCGGGCGGCCGGTATCCGCCGGATCAACGTCGCCACCTACCAGTCGGTGTCCGGTGCCGGGCGCTCGGGGATCGAAGAGCTCGGCCGCCAGACCGCTGCGCTGCTCAATTTTCAGGATGCGTCGGCAGAGCGCTTTCCGGCGCAGATCGCCTTCAACCTGATCCCGCAGATCGACGAATTCGAAAGCAACGGCTACACGCGCGAGGAGATGAAGCTGGTTTGGGAAACTCGCAAGATCCTTGAAGACGACTCGATCGAGGTCAATCCGACCGCAGTGCGGGTGCCGGTTTTCCACGGTCATGCGGAAGCCGTGCATATCGAAACCCGCGACAAGCTTGATGTCGCCAGCGCGCGGGCGCTGCTGGAGCGGGCCCCGGGCGTCGCGGTGGTCGACGAGCGGCGCGCTGGCGGCTACCCGACACCGGTTTCTCACGCGGCCGGCAGCGATCCGGTATATGTCGGCCGCATCCGGGAGGACATTTCCCACCCGCGCGGCCTGAACTTGTGGATCGTTGCCGACAACATCCGCAAGGGCGCAGCGCTCAACGCGGTGCAGCTCGCCGAGCTCTGGGCGAACGCCGTCGGATGAGCGCTTGCGGGTGCTTCCTGCTAAGAAAAACCATGCGTGATCCATGGTTACGATTGTGTTATAAGGCTGTTTCGAGATCGGATCGAGGCCGTTTGGCCAGTACGCCTTGGGGGGCATAGCTCGATGAAACGACCGCTGCAACTGTCGCTTGCGATTGCGCTGGCATTGAGCGCGACCGATGTGCTGGCGCTGGGCCTGGGCCCGGTGCGGGTACATTCGCGCCTGAATCAGCCGCTCGACGCGGAGATTCCGATCCTGCAGGCGAGCCCCGGGGAGGCAGAAGGCCTCCTGGTGAGCCTCGCCGCGGCCGACGACTTCGAGCGTATCGGCTTGAGTCGCTCGCAGCTGCGCGTGCCGCTCAAGTTCAAGCTCGACAAGGATGCAAGCGGCGCGCCGGTCATCAAGGTGACCAGCGACGAACCGGTGCGCGACACCTATCTGGACTTCTTGGTCGAGGCGAACTGGCCAAAGGGCCGACTGTTGCGTGAGTACACGGTGCTGCTCGATCCGCCGGTAACGGCGCCGGCGCGCGTCGCGGCCACCCCCGCCGGTCCGGCCATCAAACCTGCTGCCAAGCCCGCGCCCAAGCCGGTTGCCCAACAACCGGAGAAGCCCGCTGCGGCCACGGCCGCGCCGGCGCCGGCGCCGGCCGCGGCCGTGGCCACCAGCCCGCTGCCGGAACCCGCGCCCACGGCGCCAGTCGCGTCCGCCGATCAGTACGGACCGGTTGCAGTCGGCGAGACGCTATCCGGGATCGCCCGCAGCGTGCGACCTGGCGAAGATCTGAACCGCGTGATGCTGGCCCTGTTGAAGAGCAACCCGGAGGCCTTTTTCCGCGACAACGTGAATGCGCTGAAGCGCGGCGCGATTCTGCGCGTACCCGACGCGAGCGAGATCCGCGCGATAGGCACCGCTGCAGAAGCCGCAGCGCAGGTGCGTGCCCAAGTCGAAGACTGGCGCGGTAGTGCGGCCGGCAGCGCGCGCGTGGCCGAAGCGGGTCGCGGCCAGGAAGCTTCTTCGCGCGAGACTTCGCGTGGCAGCAGAGCGGCGCCCAGCGAACGGCTGGAGCTGGTACCGCCGAGCAGTGCGCGCGAGGTCGCCGGCGGCGAACGCCCTGGTGCCGGCGCCGGAGAGGGCGGTGGCGATCGCGCGGCGGCCGCCACCAGCGAGCTTCGTGACGAGCTTGCGCGTGTACGTGAGGCGCTCACTTCGCGCGAGCAGGAAGGCGCCGATCTGCGCTCGCGGGTCAAGGAGCTGGAGGGCATCCAGACCAAGAACGATCGCCTGATTGCGCTCAAGGATTCCGAGATCGCCGAGCTGCAGAAGCGTCTGCGCGAGCTGGAGGCGGCCGCAGCCGCCTCGACGGTTGCGGCCGTCACGCCCGCGGTGACGCAGGTTGAGACGTCGGCTTCGGCTGAAGCCGCGGTGGCGTCGCCGCCGACGGCGAAGGCGCCGATCACGGCGCCGACCACCACGGCGCCAGAAATCGCCGCGCCGGCGGAACCCGCGCCGGCCGCGCAGGTCGGGGCCGCCGAGACAGGTGCCGGCAACGAGGAAATCTGGGGCACCGGCAGCACGCCGGCGGGCGAAGCGGCCGAGAGCGTCACCAGCGGGGAAACCGCGGTTGCGCCGGAAGCCGCGGGAGCGGCCGCGAGCGAGCCGGCCCCATCAGGCGAAACGGAGACCGGCACCATGACGGAGCCCACGGCTAGCGAACCTAGCGCACCCAGCGAACCGGCGGCGCCGACTGCCGCGGAGCCGCCTGCCGCGTCTGCATCCGCGCCGGTGGCCACGACCGAGGGCGGTCCAATCGAGGCTCCTGCGCCAGCCGCAGGCTATCCGGCATGGATGAAGTTCGGTGCAATCGGTGCGGGCATCCTGGTGCTGCTGGCCGGCTGGCTTGGCCTGCGGCGCAAGAAGCCGGCACCGGTCAAGCGCGAATCGCTCGCCTCCGCCTTCGGAGACTCCCCGCTCGGCGGCAGCGAAGCAGCCGCGGACGATGATGAAGCCGATCTGCTGGTACGGATCGAGGAAAACCCGCACGACGCGGGTCTCTATCTGGAGCTTCTGAGCGTCTATTACGCACGGCGTGATGCGGCAAGTTTCGAGCGCATGGCGGAACGCATGCACGAAACCGTGGCGGAGGAAAGCGAAACCGAGTGGGCCGAAGTCCAGGCCATGGGTCAGGAGCTCGCTCCGCGCAATCCGCTGTTCGCCGCCGATCAAGGCGCGGCCTCGGTGGAGTCGGCGCCCAGCCACGAGGGACACTTCGAGCCGGCGAAACCGACGGACGAGACGGAATCCCACGAGGGTCTGGGCTTCGGGCTTGGCGAGCTCGAAGCCGCACCGACGAGCGGGTTCGGTGAGGGAGTTCAAGCGACCGAGGAGACCGCGGTCGACTTTGGTGACCTGCCGCCGATCGATGCCGGGCACCTGGCGCCTGAAACGAGCGTCGGTACGGAGCATCTGGAGTACGAGACGGCGCTGCTCGCCGACCTCGAGCGGGAGCCAGCGGTGGCGGAGAGCGCGGCGCCCGAGACTCCGGCGGCTGCCGATCATTTCGAAGCCGATCTGTTGGCGAGCGACGATTTCCTGTCCGGTTCGGACGCGGTTGCCACGAAGCTGGATCTGGCCCGCGCCTACATGGACATGGGCGATCCGGACGGCGCACGTTCGATGCTCGAGGAAGTGCTGAGCGAAGGCGACGTCGAGCAGCAGAAAGAGGCGCGTCGTCTGATCGGCGAGCTCAGCTGACGCGGGAACCGCGCCGCACAGCGGATGCCGTCACCGAAAAAGTGCTGAGCGCCGTCCCCGCGGGTTTGCGCCGGGGCGGCACTCGCTGCTGCGCTGACCCGGCGATTCGGAGCCGAGCCGCGTTCTCGCAGACCCGCCGCCAGAGAGTCGCGCCGCGGCCGGCTCAGCGCGCGCCCGCGGCGTCGCGCAGCATCTGCGCCGCGTGGGCGCGGGTCTCCGCGCCGATTTCGACGCCTCCGAGCATGCGGGCGATTTCCTCGGCGCGCATCGCGGCGTCGAGATTCTCGATGCGGGTGTGGGTCTCGCAGCCGCTGCTGACCTTGCTGACCCGCAGCTGGGCGTGCGCCTGTGCGGCGACCTGCGGCAAGTGCGTGACACAGAGCACCTGACAGCGCTCGCCGAGCGCACGCAGCTTCTGGCCAACGATCTCGGCGACGGCGCCACCGATCCCGGCATCGACCTCGTCGAAAACCATGCTGCTCGCGGTGTCCGCGCCGAGTGTGGCGACCTCGATCGCGAGACTGATGCGGGACAGCTCGCCGCCAGAGGCCACCTTGCGCAGCGCGCGCGGCGGCTGACCGGGGTTGGCGCTGACCAAGAATTCGACGCGCTCGCTGCCCTGTGGGTCGGGCTCGGCGGCGGCGACGGGATCGAGCGCTACCTCGAAGCGGCCGCCACGCATGCCGAGTTCGCTCATCAGGGCGCTCACCAAGGCGTCGAGCTTGCGCGCCGCGGCGACACGGGCCTCGCCGAGCGCGGTGGCGGCGATCTGCCAGGCTTGCGCTGCGCGCTCGCGCTCAGCTTCCAGGCGGGCGATTTCCACGTTCGCGCCGCGCAGTTCCTCCAGCTCCGCGCGCAGCGCGTCGGCGTGTGCGGTGAGCTCCGCCATCGGCACTCGATGTTTGCGTGCGAGTTCGTGCAGGCGCGCGAGTCGCGCGTCCGTGGCGGCCAAGCGCTCGGGATCGAGCTCGAGGGCGGACTGACGGCGCGCGAGGGCGTCGACAGCCTCGCCAATCTCGATTGCGGCCTGCTCGAGCAGCTGGCCGACCGGTTCCAAGCCCGTGTCCATGGCGCTTAGGCGCAGGGCTTCGCTGTGCGCCCGGTTGGCGCGCCGCGACAGGCTGAATTCGCTATCGCCGTCGAGGAGTTCCGCCAGGCCGGCGCTGCCCTGCAGGAGCTGCTCGGCATTGGCCAGGCGACGATGCTCGGCTTCGAGCTCGGCAAGCGCCGGCGGCTTGAGCGCGTCGGCGTCGAGTTCGTTCAGCTGGTGCTCGAGCCAATCGATGCGCTCGGCCTGGCGGACGCCGGCGCCGAGACGCCCGACCGCCGCATTCAGCTCGCGCCAGCGACGGGCTGTCGCGACTACTTCGGCGCGCTGCGCGCCGTGATCGCCGAAGTGGTCCAGCAAATCGAGCTGAGCCGCACGCGAGAGCAGGGCCTGATGCTCGTGCTGGCCATGGATTTCGATCAGCAGCGCGCCGAGCTCGGCGAGCTGGGCAAGGGTCGCCGAGCGCCCGTTGATCCAGGCTCGCGAACCACCCTCTGCGGCGATCACGCGGCGGAGCGAGCAGTGATTTCCCTCGTCCATTGCCTGCTGGGCGAGCCAGGCGCGCGCCTCGGGCAAGTCGCTCAGGTCGAAAATCGCCGCGATCTCGGCGCGCTGCTCCCCGCTGCGCACGACGCTCGCTTCGGCGCGCAGCCCGGTCAGCAGCAGCAGGGCGTCGACCAGCAGGGACTTGCCCGCGCCGGTCTCGCCGGTGACTGCCGTCATCCCGGTGGCAAACTCGATTTCGGCGCGGTCGACGACTGCGAAGTGACGGACGCTGAGGTGGTTGAGCATGGCGCGCACAGAGCGGCGAGAGGTCGCATTGTAGCGGCCGCTTCACAGCGGCAGTGGAGACCCACGGCGCGACCTTGCGCTTGCATTTCTTCGCGCTAGACCTTATTCAGTCGGCAGGCGCGCGGCCCCAAACGCCGGTTCGCGGCGCGCGGAGGCCGAGATGCGCCATCGTCCAGTTCCCCACATCGACCCGCGCGCGCGGCGCGTGCTGCGCACCCTGATCTCCCAGTATCTGGTCGATGGCGAACCCGTCGGATCGCGCACGCTGGCGCGCACCTCCGGCCTGGACGTGAGTCCGGCCACCATTCGCAACATCATGGCCGATCTCGAGGAAGCCGGGCTGGTGGTGGCGCCGCATGTTTCCGCCGGGCGCGTGCCGACCTCACAGGGCTATCGAGTGTTCGTCGACAGCCTGCTCGAACTGGAGCCTCTGGGCGCGGCCGAAATCGAGCGCCTGCACGGCGAGCTTCGCACCGAGGCTGCAACGCCGGATCTGCTCGGCAGCGCCAGCACCCTGCTGTCGGAAATGACCCGCTTCGTCGGTGTGGTCAGCGTGCCGCGACGCGAAGAGTTTCCGTTTCGTCACATCGACTTCGTGGCACTCGATGAAACGCGGCTCCTGGTCATTCTGGTGTTTACCGACGGTCAGGTGCAAAACCGCGTGATCAGCCCTGGGCGCAGTTACGCGCCGGGCGAACTGGAGCAGGTGGCGAACTATCTGAACCAGCATTTCCACGGCATGCGCCTGGATGAGATCCGCGCGCACCTGCTGCGCGAGATGAGCGAGGAGGGCGCACGACTGAACCGGCTGCTCGCGGCCGCCGTCGAGGTGGCGCAGCAGGCCTTTGCCGAGCACGCCGATCCCGACATGCTGGTGGCCGGGCAGACCAACCTGATGGCACGTCAGGACCTGGCCGATGTCGACCGCCTGCGCGAGCTGTTCGAGGCCTTCCAGCGTAAGCGCGATCTGCTCGAGCTTCTGGAGCGTTGCGCGCGCGCGCAGGGCGTGCGCCTGTTCATCGGCGAGGAATCAGGCTTCGCGGCCCTCGATAACTTCAGTCTGGTCACGGCGCCCTATGGGGTCGACGGTCGCGTACTGGGAGTGCTCGGCGTAATTGGACCGACTCGCATGGCCTATGACCGGGTGATCCCGGTAGTGCGGGAGACCGCTAGAATCATCTCCGGCGCCTTGAAGCGCCCGCGGACGACCCTATAGAGCGCAGGCGGCGCACGCTGCCTGTGCGGCCGCCCCGACCTCTGGAGGAGCAATGGAAGACACCGACGTTCACGCCACGCCGACGCCCGACGCCGGAGACGCGGGAGCAAGCGAGATCGAAGCGCTGGGCCGCAAGCTGGTTGAAGCCGAGGCACAGCTCGTCGAAATGCGCGACACCGTGCTGCGCGAGCGCGCCGAGCTCGACAATCAGCGCAAGCGTCTGCAGCGCGAGCTCGATCAGGCTCGCCGCTTCGCCAACGAGAAGTTGCTTGGGGCGTTGCTGCCGGTGTTCGACAATCTCGAGCGCGGCCTGCAGGCCGAAGGCGACCTCGGAGCTCTGCGCGATGGTGTCGAGCTGACCCTGCGCGAATTGATTCGGATCGCCGAGGCGAATGGGCTGCGCGCAGTGGGCGCGCCAGGCGAGGTCTTCGACCCTGAACACCACGAGGCGATGAACGTCATCGACGACAGTCTGTACGGGCCGGGTCATGTGGCCGCGGTGGTGCAGAAAGGCTATCTGTTGAACGAGCGCCTGCTGCGGCCGGCACTGGTCAGCGTGTCCAGGTAGCGCTGCGCGGCTTGCTTGAAACAGCGACCGCGAGCCCCAGATTTCGCGACAGTTTCGGCCCTGCGGCCGCCAATGAATCCATAGTGGGAGAGCTGAACAATGGGCAAGATCATCGGTATCGACCTCGGCACGACGAACTCGTGCGTGGCGGTCATGGAGGGAAGCTCGGCGCGCGTCATCGAGAACTCCGAAGGCGATCGCACCACGCCATCGGTGGTCGCGTTCAAGGAAAACAACGAAGTCGTGGTTGGCGCCACAGCCAAGCGCCAGGCGGTCACCAATCCGAAAAACACCTTCTATGCGGTGAAGCGCCTGATCGGCCGCAAGTTCGCCGACGCCGAAGTGCAGAAAGACATGCATGTGGTGCCATTCAAGATCGTCGAGCATGGCAACGGTGATGCCTGGACCGCCACCGCCGACGGCAAGCAGATGCCGCCGCAGGAAATCTCGGCCAAGGTGTTGATGAAGATGAAAAAGACCGCCGAGGACTACCTCGGCGAGCCGGTGACCGAAGCCGTGATCACGGTGCCGGCCTACTTCAATGACAGCCAGCGCCAGGCGACCAAGGATGCTGGCCGCATCGCCGGTCTCGAGGTCAAGCGCATCATCAACGAGCCGACGGCGGCGGCCCTGGCCTACGGGCTCGACAAGAAAGGCGGCGACCGCAAGATCGCGGTATATGACCTGGGTGGCGGTACGTTCGACATCTCGATCATCGAGATCGCGGAAATCGACGGCGAGAAGCAATTCGAGGTGCTGGCGACCAACGGAGATACCTTCCTCGGCGGCGAGGACTTCGATCGCCGCGTGATCGATTATCTGGTCGACGAGTTCAAGAAGGATCAGGGCGTCGACCTGAAGAACGATCCGCTCGCCCTGCAGCGCCTGAAGGACGCCGCCGAGCGCGCCAAGATCGAGCTTTCGAGCGCACATCAGACCGAGGTCAACCTGCCCTACATCACGGCCGACGCCTCCGGCCCGAAGCATCTGAACATCAAGCTCACCCGCGCCAAGCTCGAAGCTCTGGTCGGTGATCTGGTCGAAAAGTCCATCGTGCCCTGCCGCACCGCGCTGAACGACGCCGGCCTCAAGGTTGCGGATGTCGACGAGGTGATCCTGGTCGGCGGCCAGACCCGCATGCCCAAGGTGCAGGAGGCGGTCAAGGACTTCTTCGGCAAGGAGCCGCGCAAGGACGTCAACCCCGACGAGGCGGTGGCGGTCGGTGCGGCGATCCAGGGCGCGGTGCTCTCGGGCGAGCGCAAGGACGTGCTGCTGCTCGACGTGACGCCGCTGTCGCTGGGCATCGAGACGCTCGGTGGCGTGATGACCAAGCTCATCGACAAGAACACCACGATCCCGACCAAGGCCAGCCAGGTGTTCTCGACCGCCGAGGACAACCAGAGCGCAGTCACCGTGCACGTGCTGCAGGGTGAGCGTGAGCAGGCGCGCTACAACAAATCGCTGGCGCGCTTCGATCTGGCCGGAATCCAGCCCGCGCCGCGCGGCATGCCGCAGATCGAAGTCACCTTCGACATCGACGCCAACGGCA
>CAZORA010000052.1:0-11224 GCA_964582225.1 uncultured Dokdonella sp.
ACCCGCGCAGGCGGGTGCCCAGTGACTTTGATCCAGCAAAAAGCGAAGGCGCTGGACTCCCGCGTTCGCGGGAGTGACGAGCGTGTCGGCTCGTCCGGATACTCCCTGATCCCTGACGCATTGCGTCACATGTGGACAAAATTGTCCGAAACGAGATGCCGACTGCAGGCGCGCTGGACGCGCGGCTTGTGCGCTCCGGCGGCTGCAAGCATCATGCGCCGGTCGAATCGGGGGAGATTCCTGAGCCATGTCTTCGCGCGCGGCGGCTCGTCGCTGGCTGCTGGCCATTTTCGTTCTGTCGGGCTTCGCCGGGCTGATCTATCAGTCGATCTGGTCGCACTATCTGGGCCTGTTCCTGGGCCACGCGGCTTATGCGCAGGCCCTGGTGCTGGCGCTGTTCATGGGCGGCATGGCGGCGGGCGCGGCGTGGATCGCGCGGGTCGGCACGCGCTGGCGCAACCTGCTGCGCGGCTACGCCCTGGTCGAGCTTCTGATCGGCGTGTTCGGCATCGGCTTCCATGTGGTTTTCACCGGCGCGATCGGACTTGGCTACGAGTTCCTGATTCCGGCGCTGGGTGCACCGTGGGCGGTGTCGCTCCTGAAGTGGGGGCTGGCGGCGCTTCTGATCCTGCCGCAGACGATCCTGCTCGGCATGACCTTCCCGTTGATGAGCGGCGGCCTGATTCGCCGCTTTCCGGGGCGGGATGGCGATGCCCTGGGCGGGCTCTATTTCACCAACAGCATCGGCGCGGCAGTGGGCGCCCTGGTCAGCGTGTTCCTGCTGATTCCGGCGGTCGGCCTGCCGGGAACCTCGATCGCGGCCGGGCTGCTCAATTTCGCGGTGGCCGGGCTCGCCTGGTGGCTGGCGCGCGCGCCGGAGCCGGCGCCGGTTGCCGCGGCGAGCGCGGCGGCGGGCGAGGAGTGCGGCGGCGTGCTGCCGCTGGTGCTCTGGGCCACCGCGATTTCCGGCGCGGCTTCCTTCGTCTACGAGATCGTCTGGATCCGCATGCTGAGCCTCGCGGTCGGCAGCACCCAGCACGCCTTCGAGCTGATGCTGGCGTCCTTCATCGCGGGGATCGCCTTCGGCGGGCTCTGGGTGCGCGGGCGGGCCGACCGCGCGCCGCAGCCGCTGCGCCTGGCCGGCTGGATGCAGCTCGGCATGGGGCTCGCGGCGCTGGCCTCGCTCGCGGTCTACGCCCAGTCCTTCGAGTGGGTCGGCTGGCTGCTGCACGCGCTGGCGCGCAGCGCCGGCGGCTATGCGCTGTTCAACCTGGGCACCGCGGCGATCGCGATCCTGATCATGCTGCCGGCGGCGTTCTTCGCCGGCACCACCCTGCCGCTCTTTACCGTGGCGCTGCTGCGCGCCGGCTTCGGCGAGCGTTCGATCGGGCGCGTCTACGCCTGGAACACGATGGGCTCGATTCTCGGCGTGTTCGCGGCGATCCATTTCCTGATTCCGGCGCTCGGGCTCAAGCTTGCGCTCTGCGTCGGCGCCCTGGTCGACATGGCGGTGGGCCTGGTGCTGCTGCGCCGCCTGGCCAATTCGCGGCCGGCGCTGCTGCGCTTTGCCGCGGCCGGACTGGTGGCGGCCGTGGCCCTGGGGCTGGCGATCACGCGGGTGCCGTTCGATCCGATGCAGCTCGCGTCGGGGGTGTTCCGGCACGGCCAGGCGCGGCTGGATTCCAGCGAGAGGGTGGTGTTCCAGCGCGACGGCAAGACCGCCAGCGTGTCGGTGATCGCCTCGCCGGACGGTACCGCCGCGATCGCCACCAACGGCAAGGTGGACGCGGGCCTCGCGCTGGCGCCAGGGGCGCGACCGGCCAGCGACGAGCTGACCATGATGCTTGCCGGGGCGCTGCCTCTGGCGCTCCATCCGGCGCCGCGGCAGGTCGGCATCGTCGGCCTGGGCTCCGGCCTGACCACCAATACGGTGTTGGCCGATCCGCGGGTGGAGCGTGTGGAAACCGTGGAGATCGAGCCGGCGATGGTCGAGGGAGCCAGGCTCTTCGCGTCGCGCGTGGGCCGCGTCTACGCCGACCCGCGCTCGCGCATCGTGATCGACGACGCCAAGTCCTGGTTTGCCAGCAGGCGTGCGCGCTATGACGTGATCATCTCCGAGCCGTCCAATCCCTGGGTGAGCGGGGTCGCCTCGCTGTTTTCGAAGGAGTTCTATCGCTTCATTCCGCGGCAGCTGAAGCCCGACGGGCTGTTCGTGCAGTGGGTGCAGCTCTACGAAATCGACGACCGCCTGGTGGCGTCGGTGCTGAACGCGCTGACGCCCGAGTTTGGCGACTACGCGGCCTGGCTCAGCAATGGCGTCGATCTCATCATCATCGCGACGCCCGCGGCGCGGCTGCCGGTGGCCGACTACGGGCGCGTCTTGCGCGGCGCCCTGGCTTCGGATCTGGCGCGGCTCGGCATCGAGCGTCCCGAGCAGCTCGCCTTCCACAAGGTGGCGGACGCGCGCCTGCTGCGCGCGCTGGCGCGGCTGGGCGAGGCGCCGGCCAACTCCGACTACTACCCGCTGCTGAGCCTCGAAGCCCCTCGCGCGCGCTTCATGAACCGGGCGGCGGGCAGCTTCACCGGCCTGTCCGTGCTCGACCAGCCGCTGCTGCAGCTGCTCGACGTCGACGCCCCGCTGCCGGCCGACGTCGCGCTGCCGTTCCCCGAGCTCTACCCCGGCGACGCGCGCACCCAGGCTGCGCGCCGCAAGGCGGCTTTGCTGATGGGCGCCGACGCCGCGAGCGACGCGGACGCCGACGAGCGCGCCCGCCTCGCCCAGCTCCGCCTGCTGTGGACGCAGTGTCCGCAGGATGGCCCGCTGCTTGGAGACCTGCTGGCGCGCCTGGATGCCGCTTCGGCTGAACTCGTGCCCTATCTGGCCGCGGCCGACCTCGCGCCGCTTTGGAATCAGCCCGCACTGCAGGAATGCGTCCAGCGCAGCGAGATCGTGCGCGCCGCGCTGGCCTTGGTGCAGGGCGGCTCGGAGCGCGACCCGCCGGCAATGCGCAAGGCCGGCGAGGCCTGGTTCGCCCTGCGCGCCAACGGCGCCCACCCGGAAGCCGCCGCGATGGATTCCACGGCCCTGATCACGCTGCTGAGCGCGCAGGCAGCCCAGGCCGACTGGCCCGCCCTCTGCGCCAGCGACGCCCGCTTCGGCCAGCACCTGCCTGCCCCGAAAAAATCCCCGGACCTGCGCGCCCTGCTGCGCGCGCTCGCCCTCGGCGAAATGTCCCCCGCCGACCGCGCCGCCGGCAAAGCCGCCGGCTGCACGCCCGCGGCCGGGCGTCCCGATTCCGAGTGAACATGCCCATAAAAAAGCACTGAGCAGCGGCAGCCGCGAGCGCCGCTTCACCGCGCCAACGACGTCGCGCCGCACTTCCCCGCCCGTCGCACCCGCCCCCATCCGTCGCACCCGCCTTCCAATCCGTCGCACCCGCGCAGGCGGGTGCCCAGCGACTCTGATGCAGCAAAAAGCGAAGGCACTGGACTCCCGCCTCCGCGGGAGTGACGAAGAGGAGAGCGCTCCGACGAGACCGTCGCACCCGCCTTCCAATCCGTCGCACCCGCGCCCCACCCGTCGCACCCGCCTTCCAATCCGTCGCACCCGCGCAGGCCGGTGCCCAGTGACTTTGATCCGGCGAAAAGCAAAGGCGCTGGGCTCCCGCCTTCGCGGGAGCGACGAAGATAAGAAGCAACGAGGCGACGGAAGATTCGCGCCTGCGTGGGAGCGACGAAGAGAAGCAACGGAAGGTTCGCGCCTTCGCGGGAGTGTCACCGACCGCCCCATTGGAGCCAATCCGCGATCGGCGTGGACGAGATCCGCCTTAGGCGGGCTTCGCGTTCGCAAGCTCGTCGAGGTCTTCGAACACGGCGTCGAGCGGTGCTTCGAAGTCGATCGAGGGCAGGATCAGGCCGCGTTCGCCGTCGCGGGTGGCGAGGAGCCAGTCGCCGCTGTCGGTGCGGCGAAAGATTTCCACGGTGCGGCGGTCCGGGTCGATCAGGACGTATTCCGCGAGCTCGGGGATCTGCCGGTAGCTGGCGAATTTGGCGCCGCGGTCGAAGGCGGCGGTGCTTTCCGACAGCACTTCGATCAGGACGCGGGGATGGTGGATCGTGCGCTCGGCGGAGAGATCGCGTGGATCGCAGCTCACCGAGACGTCGGGGTAATAGGCCGCGTCGTCGGCGTCTACCGCGAGCTGCATGTCGGAA
The DNA here is from genome assembly GCA_964582225.1 of uncultured Dokdonella sp. Classification (GTDB taxonomy): domain Bacteria; phylum Pseudomonadota; class Gammaproteobacteria; order Xanthomonadales; family Rhodanobacteraceae; genus Dokdonella_A. Next base: position 4,213 of record CAZORA010000052.1, read on the forward strand.
ATCCAGGCGCGACAGGGCCTGCCGCGCAGATGCGACTTCAGCAGGGTGGCTACGTTGAGGGCCGTGATCACGTGCGCCTGCCGCGCGCCGGTCATGGCGAAGGCCTCGCCGCCGACGAATTCGTGCTTGAGCGGCTGCGCCTGCTCCCAGACCAGGAATTCGGCCAGGCTCATGGATGTTTTTGTCGCGGGCTCGCCCACCGGAACCTCCGCGGATGCCGACGCGACGAAGAGTGTAGCCGGAAAGGCGCCGTGCGGTCCGCGACGGTGATGGACGCGCCGGCGCGGTCCGATCGATACTGCCGCAGCACCACTCCGTTCCGGGGTCTGGCCTTCCGGTCCTCCCAGGGAATGTCTGAACAAGCCCGTCATGCCCAAGAAAGCGGGCATCCAGCGACTTCGAGTCATTGAAACCAAAGGCACTGGACTCCCGCCTTCGCGGGAGTGACGAGCCAATGTCGACTGGTGCAGATGCTCCCTAGGGGGCGCCTTGCTCGTCTTCGGGTGCGTAGCGTACCGAGAGGATGCAAAACCGGGCGCGGCCGGTGGGAAGTTCGACTTCGATCTCGTCGTCGGCGCGGTGCTTCATGGCGGCGCGGGCGAAGGGGGAGTCGATGCTGATCCAGCCGCGCTGGGCGTCGGTTTCGTCGGGGCCGACGATGCGGTATTCGTGCTCGATGCCGTCTTCGTCCTCGACCGTGAACCAGGCGCCGAAGTAGATCGCGCCGGGGTCGTTCGACACGCTGTCGACGATGCGCAGCGCGGGCAGGCGCTTGCTCAGGTAGCGCACGCGGCGGTCGATTTCGGCGAGCTGCTTCTTGCGGTAGGTGTATTCGGCGTTTTCCGAGCGGTCGCCTTCGGCCGCGGCGGCGGCCAGGGCGCGCACCACCTCGGGCCGGCGCAGGCGCCAGAGCTGATCGAGCTCCCCCTGCAGGCGCCGGTAGCCCTCACCGGTGACGGCGGCGGTGGAGCCGGGCGCGGGCGCTCGCCAGCGCGACATCCCGCCCTCAGCGCCGGCTGATCGAGCCGAGCATGCCGCGCAGGATCGAACGGCTGAACTGATTGCCGGCGTTGCGTGCGGCCGACTTGGCGAAGGCTTCGAGCATGCCCTGGCGGCGACCGGTGCCGAACAGGGCGCCTTTGATTGCGCCGACCCAGCCGCCGCCGGCTTCCGCTGCGGTGTCCGCATTGCCCTGCGCTGCCGCCTCGGTCTGCGCGCTGGCCGCGCTCTGTTCGGCGCGCGCTTTGAGCACCTCGAAGGCCGACTCGCGATCGATCGCGGTGTCGTACTTGCCGCCGACCGGCGAACGCTGGCGCACGAGTGCGCGTTCTTCCTCGCTGATCGTGCCGATGCGGCAACGTGGGGGACAGACCAGAATTCTCTGCACCGGCTGCGGCACGCCGCCGGCCTGCAGGGTCGAGGCCAGGGCCTCGCCGACGCCGAGCTGGCCGATCGCCTCGACCACGTCGATCGCCGGGTTGGCAGCGAAGGTCTCCGCAGCCGCGCGGATCGCCTTCTGATCGCGCGGGGTGAAGGCGCGCAGGGCGTGCTGGATGCGGTTGCCCAACTGGCCGAGCACGACGTTGGGTAGGTCGTCGGGGTTCTGCGAGCAGAAGTAGACGCCGATGCCTTTGGAGCGGATCAGGCGCACCACCTGCTCGACCCGCTGGCGCAGCGCCGGCGGCGCGTCGTCGAACAGCAGGTGCGCTTCGTCGAAGAAGAAGACCAGCCTGGGCAGATCCTGGTCGCCGACTTCGGGCAGTTTTTCGAAAAGTTCGCTCAGCATCCACAGCAGGAAGCTGGTGTAGAGCCGCGGCTTCAGGATCAGACGGTCCGCGGCCAGCACGTTGATCACGCCGCGGCCGGAAAGATCCTGGCGCATGAAATCGGCAAGCTCGAGCGCCGGCTCGCCGAAGAATCGCTCACCGTCGGCCTGCTCCAGCGTCAGCAGGGCGCGCTGCACTGCGGCCAGCGAGGCCGGCGAAACCAGACCGTATTGCTGCGAGAGCTCCTTGCGGTTGTCGCCTACCCAGCCGAGCAGGGCGCGCAGATCCTTGAAGTCGAGCAGCAAGAGCCCGCTCTCGTCAGCCGCCTTGAAGGCGATTTCGAGCACGCCGGACTGGGTGTCGTTCAGCTCCAGCAGGCGCGCCAGCAGGGTAGGGCCCATCTCGGAAATCGTGGTCCGCACCGGGTGGCCTGCAGTGCCGTAGAGATCCCAGAACACGACCGGGTTCGCGGCAGGCGTCCACTCGCCGAGGCCGAGCGTGTCGATGCGCTTCTGCAGCTTGTCGTTCAGCGCGCCGGGCTGGGCGAGGCCCGCCAGGTCGCCCTTGACGTCGGCCAGGAAGACCGGCACGCCAAGCGCAGAAAAGCCTTCCGCCAGCACCATCAGCGATACGGACTTACCGGTACCGGTGGCGCCGGCGATCAGGCCGTGGCGGTTGGCGTACTTCGGCAGCAGGTGGACTTCCTGCGTGCCCTTGCCGATCAGGATGTCGTTCACTGGAAGCCTCGACAGCAGCGGATGGGCGGATTGTAGCCGCGCCGGCGCCGGCGGTTGCCGTGGACGGCCGACGCGGCTACCGTGCGCCGTGTTTTCTCGTCGAGTTCGTCGATGTTCGTGCGCCCACTTCTCCTCCTGCCGACCGCGCTCGCGGTGACCCTTGCCGCCTGCAGTGCAGTCGCGCCGCGCGGTACGGCGCCAACCAAAGGCGGCGATGCCGCAGTGAGCGCCGTCTACCTGCGCCTCGATCAGGCCAGCGCGAACCACGCCGCCGGCCGGCGCCTGGCTCGGGAGGGCGCGCAGCAGGCCGCGCAGGAACGGATGCTCGAGGCGCTCGACGCGCTGCGCGAGGCTTCCGTGGAGTGCGCGGCACTCGAGGGCTGCGACCAGCAGCGTTTCGTCGCCGCGCTCGACGTGATGCTGCGTGAGGGCGATCGTCTGGACGCCGAAGACGACGGGGGTGACACCACGCCCGAGGCCAGTATCGAGGCCGGGGAATCTTCCCCGCTGGCCGCGGTCCTGCCCGAGCTCGGGCGCTCGGTCACCTTGCTCAAAGGGCGCGAGCTGGCCGACGTGATGACCATCAACGGTCCGGTCAAGGCCGCGCTCGAAATGTGGCTCACTCAGTACCGGCCGAACCTGATCGCCGCGTGGGAGAACTATCGGCACATGCGCTATCTGATGGCGCCGGAATACCAGCGCGCCGGACTGCCGGAGGCGCTGCTGTTTGGCATGCTGGCGCAGGAATCCGGTGGCAAAGTGCATGCGGTGTCGCGCTCGGGTGCCTCGGGGCCGCTGCAGTTCATGTACGCGACCGGCCAGCGTTTCGGCCTGCGTACCGTGGACGGTTTCGACCAGCGCTTCGACCCGGCGCTCTCGGCGCGCGCCAACGCCGCTTATCTGAACGAGCAGCTGGCGATCTTCAACGACAATCTGGAGCTGGTGATCGGCGCCTATAACGGCGGCGAGGGCGCGATGCGCCGCCGCGTCGCAGCCGCGGGCGGCCACAAGGGCTTCTGGGATCCGGACATCTATTACGCGCTGTCGCAGGAAACCCGACAGTACGTGCCGATGGTATTGGCCGCGGCCTGGTTGTTCCTGCATCCGGAGCGCTACAACCTGAAGTTCCCGGAGCTGCCGGGTGAGCCCGGCAGCATCACCCTGGCGCAGCCGGCCTCGATCGCCGACCTGACGATCTGCCTCGGTCAGGATGAATACGCGCCGCAGGGTTGGTTCCGCACGCTGCGCAACCTGAATCCGGCGCTCGACCCGCATGTGCAGTCGCCCGTGGGCGCCAAACTCGCGGTGCCGGCCCATCTCGAGGCGACCTATGAGGCGAACTGCCTCAGCGGACCGTGGCCGGAACTGGCCGCCAGGCTGCGCGCCGCGATCGAACCGAGCCGCGCGCTCGCTGCCCGGACGTCCAGCTCCGGCATGCGTACCTATCGGGTTGCCAAGGGAGATTCACTCTGGGCCATCGCCCGTCGCACCGGCTGCGGCAGCGCCCGCGACATCGCCATGCTGAACGGCCTGCGTCCGCCGCATTACATGCTGAAGCCGGGTCAGGTGCTCAAGCTCGGCCGCTGCAGCCGCTGACGGAACCCACCACGGCGGCTGTGATCGAACCCGCCGCTGCTGCGATCTGACCATTCGTTCACCCGCCGAGAGCCTGCGGCCCGCGCGCTTGCGTGCAAGGGCGGCGGCCGCGAGCGGGTGCTGTGCGCGCTCAGGCGGCGCTTTCGGCGCCGTCGTTCATCCAGCGCTGGACCTGGTCGACGGGGACGGTTTCCTTGAGCGTGCGCAGGGTGCGGATGAGCTGGCGGTGCAGTTCCTGCTGTTCGCCGAAAGGCGAGTCCATGGTCTCGTGATAGGCCACCGTGAGCCAGAGCGCGCTGCCGCGCAGGCGGACCTGGATGTTGTCCGAGCGCAGTCGCTCGATTCCGGTTTCGGTGCCGGTACCCCAGGGCAGATACTTTTCATCCGGCGGCGTGCCGTAGAGGTGCGGGAATTCGCATTTCGCTGCGGCAGCCATCTCGCGCAAGGCGAGGCCGCCGAGCTGACGCCGCATCTGCGGGTTGAGCTCCTCCAGCAGGCGGCTGACTTCGCGAAACTGGCGGCGAAGCTGTACTGCGCGGGTGAGTGCGAACAACCTGGTGATGAATTGCATGATCTGCGGAACCCCTCGTCGTTGTCTGTTTCCCTCGACAGCGGGATCGAGTATAGCTGGCATTCATCGAAAAATGCGCGCGCAACGTCACATTTTGTCATGCGCCGTCATTTGCTGACGTCGAATCCGGTCTCGGAAGGATCTGAACAAGCCGACACGCTCGTCGCTCCCGCGAAGGCGGGAGTCCAGTGCCTTTGATTTCAAGGGCTTGAAGTCGTTGGATGCCCGCCTTTGCGGGCATGACGGGTTTGTTCAGACATTTCCCAGGGAGTGTCTGAACGAGTCGACACGCTCGTCGCTCCCGCGAAGGCGGGAGCCCAGTGCCTTTGATTTCAAGGGCTTGAAGTCGCTGGATGCCCGCCTTCGCGGGCATGGCGGGCATGTTCGGACGTTCCTTTGGTGACCTCAAGTCGACTGTTGGATAGATGTCCAATCGCTTCGCCGACGCGCAGTGGGTCGGCGCTTCGGTGCGCGGTTTCGATTCGTCCGACAGCGTCCGAAAGCAGCAAGATCACGGTCGATCCCATGTTGAAGCGGCCCAGCTCGTCGCCACGCTGCAGGCGAATGCCGCGCGCGCGCCAGTTGCGGCGGACGATTGCACGGGCGTAGGGCGGCACTTCGACGCCGCGCCAGACGGTCTCGATACCGGAGACCAGCAGCGCGCCGACCAGCACCACGGCGAAAGGACCCTGGCTGCCCTGGAAGCGACAGACCAGCCGCTCGTTGCGCGCGAACAGGCGCGGGATCGACTCGACCGCGAATGGCGCCACCGTGAACAGTCGACCGGGTACATGCAGGGTTTCGACGAGTTCGCCATCGAGCGGCATGTGCACGCGATGGTAGTCGCGGGGCGAAAGGTAGACGGTGGCGAAGCTGCCTTGAGCGTAGTCCGCGGCGGCCGCTTCGTCGGCGAGCAGCTCGGCGACGCTGTAGTCGCGGCCCTTGGCCTGCAGGATGCGCCCCGCGCGGATCGCTCCGGCCTGGCTCAGCCGCCCGTCGGCGGGGCAGGCAATTGCTGCCGGATTGCTCGGCTGCGGACGGGCGCCGGGCTGAAGCGCACGGGTGAAGAAGGCGTTGAAGTGCGGCCAGGCCTGCTCACTGCTTTCGGCCGCTTCGTCGAGGTCGACCGCGTAGCGTCGGCTCACCTGGCGGATCAGGAAGTTCTTCCAGGGCTCGAAGCGCCAGCGCGTCGCCAGGAACACCAGGCGCGACAGCAGGTGCTGGGGCAGCAGGTATTGAATGAGCAGCGCCGGGCGCATCAGCGCGATGGCTCCTCGCAGGGGATCACACGGGGCGCCGTAGTGGGCGCACCCGACGCGAGGCGAGCCGCAGTCCGCAGCGCCGACGTTGGAACCGCATGCGCTTGCGGCTTGCGGTTCGGGTTCGACATCAGCCGCTGCCGAGCAGGCGCTTCAGGTCGGCGACCAGGCGCGCGGCGTCGAAGGGCGGGCGTACCAGTCCGGCCTGGCGGCCGCGCGGGTCGATCAGGACCGCGGCGGCACTGTGGTCGACCGTATAGTCATCGCCTGCAGCGGGATCGCGGGTGTAGACCAGACCGAGCGCGCGCGTGATGCGGGTGAGGTTGGCGTCGTCGCCGGTCGCGGCGACGAAGTCGGGGCTGAAGAAGGCGACGTATTGCGCCAGCCGTTCAGGCGTGTCGCGCTGCGGGTCCACCGAGATGAAGTCGAAGCGCACGCGCTCCTGCAGGTCGGCCTCACCGAGGAGCTTCCATGCCTGCTTGAAGCTCGCCAGGGTGGTTGGACAGACGTCCGGACAGTGGGTGTAGCCAAAGAACACCAGATTCCAGCGACCCTGCCAGTCGGCCTGGGTGAAGGGTTGCCCGTTGCCCTGCACGAGCTCGAAATCCGGCAGGGCCCGCGGCGCCGGATAAAGCGCTACCACGTCGAGCTGCGGCGGTGGCGGTGGCGCGAAGAAGCGCTCGCCGAGCCACAGCCCGGCGGCGGCGGCGAGGGCGACGATCATGATCAGCCAGCTCGCGGAGACGCGGCCGGCGCAGCGTTGAAAGTGCATCGGCCCATTATGGCAAAAACGTATCGCCGCTGGGCTTAAGCGGCGGTCACGCTGCGTTCCTGTGCGCATCGAAGCATCCGCGAGGGGGTGCGAGCAGCGTCGAGGAGACCGCCTGCTGCTGCCTTCGATGCGCCTGCGGAAGCAGGGCGTCGGTTCCGCATGGTGCGGCAGCGAAGCTCGGGACTATCTGAACCAGTCGACACGCTCGTCACTCCCGCGAAGGCGGGAGCCCAGTGCCTTTGATTTCAAGGACTTGAAGTCGCTGGATGCCCGCCTTCGCGGGCATGACGGGCCTTTTTTGGCCATCCACG
>CAZORA010000053.1:0-11182 GCA_964582225.1 uncultured Dokdonella sp.
AAAGCTGAAGCGGCTGGCCAGATCGACGCAGGTGATGAGGTATCTTGCCAAGCCAGCTCTGAAGACCAGCTCTGAAGATCAGGCGGGGAGCTACAGCACGAGATTCCGCCGCGCGGGGCCCTGAGGAAATCGATCGGCGGCAATCACTGCCGCCATTGCCGCCGGATCGCCGCCTGCGCTACCGTCCCGCTCTTGGCCGAACGTCCGGAGACGACCATGCTGCGCCCCGCCCTGCTCGCCCTGTTCGCAACCCTGGCCTGCCCGCTGGCGCAGGCGCAATACCAGACACCGCCCGAACCGCTGCTGGGCGTGATGCGCGCACCGCTGCCGCCGCGGCCGCTGGTCGATCCGACCGGGCGCACCATCCTGTTCGTCGAGATGCGGCCCTACGCGCCGATCGCGCGGGTCGCCGAGCCCTACCTGAAGCTCGCCGGGGTGCGGGTCGAGCCGCGCAACCACGCCCGTCACGACCGCTCCAACGGCTACGGCATCCGGGTCTGCCTGGAAGGCTTCTCGCTGCTCGACGTCACCAGCGGACGCGTGACGCCAATCGAACTGCCCGCGGATGCCTGCCCCGAGCTGCCGCAGTGGTCGCCGGATGGCCGCCACTTCGCCTTCGCCAACACCGGCGATGGCGCGGTCGAGCTCTATGTGGGCGACGTCGACAGCGGAAGGGTGTCGCGAATCGAGGGCGTGCAGCTCAACACCGTGCTGGGCTCGAGCCTGCAGTGGCTCGGCGGCAGCGAGGCGCTGCTGGTCAAGACCGTGCCGGCGGATCTCGGCGCGGCGCCCACGCGCGCCGCGGTGCCGCCCGGACCGGAGATCAAGGACGCGACCGAAGGCGGCGAAAGCAGCACCTACGAGGCGCGCGACACCCTGTCGGGGCCCGAGGACGAGGCGCTGTTCGACTACTACGCGCGCGCCCGGCTCGCGGTGGTGAAGCTCGACGGCTCGCTGCGGACGGTCGGCGCGGCCGGCGCGCTCGGCGAGGTCAGCGCCGCCCCCGACGGTCGCCACGTGCTGGTCGAAACCCTGGCGCAACCCTACTCGCGAATCACCACCTGGCAGCGCTTCGCGCGCACGCTCACGGTGCTCGACCTCGACCGCGGCACGAGCAGCCCGATCGCGCAGCTGCCGGCGGCCGAAAGCGTGCCGGTGAGCGGCGTGCCGAGCGGTCCGCGCGATCACGCCTGGCGCCCGAATGAACCGGCCACCCTGGTCTGGGCCGAGGCGCTCGACGGCGGCGACTGGAAGAACGAAGCCAGACATCGCGACCGGGTGCTGATGCAGCGCGCGCCGTTCCGCGGCAAGGCCCGCGAGATCGCGCGCAGCGCGCAGCGCTTCGCCGGCCTGCGCTGGTTCGAGCGTGGCTCGCAGGCGCTGCTCAGCGAATACGACCTGAACCGCATGTGGACCACCACGCGCCTGCTCGACGTCGACCGTCCGGGTCGGGCGCAGCGCGTGCTCTGGGATCTCTCGCTCGACGAGCGCTACGCCGACCCAGGCACCCCGCTGCTGCGCACGCTGGCCAACGGCGCGCAGGTGCTGCGTGAAGAGGACGGCGCGCTGTTCCTCGATGGCAACGGCGCCTCGCCGCAGGGCGACCGCCCCTTCCTCGACCGCTATCGCCTGGCCGACGGCGCCACCACGCGGCTGTTCCGCAGCGCGCCCGACGCGCTCGAATATCCGCTCGAGCTCGCTGTCGGCAGCGCCGAGCTGCTGACCTGGCACCAGTCGCCGAACGAGCCGCCGAACGTGTTCCTGCGCCGCTTCGGCGAGGCCCTGGCCGAACCCGCCGCCGGCGAGGCGCAGATCGCCTCGAGCTCGAGTGCGCTGACGAATTTTCCGGATCCCGCACCGATGGTGCGGCAGGTCCAGAAACGCCTGGTGCACTATCGGCGCGGGGACGGCGTCGATCTTTCCTTCACTCTCTACACGCCGCCCGGCTATGTCGAGGGCACGCGCCTGCCGGCGATCCTCTACGCCTACCCGCTGGACTACGCCGACCCCTCCAAGGCCGGCCAGGTCTCGGGCTCGGAGCAGACCTTCACCCGCCTGACCAGCTACCGCCTGCTGCTGCTCGCCGGCTACGCGGTGATCGACAACGCCTCGTTTCCGATCGTCGGCGACCCCAGGACCGCCTACGACAGCTATATCGAGCAGCTCGTGGCGGACGCCGAGGCGGCGGTCGACAAGGCGGTCGAGCTCGGCGTGGTCGACCGCGAGCGGATCGGGGTCACCGGCCACAGCCACGGCGCGCTGATGACCGCCAACCTGCTGGCCCACACCGACCTGTTCCGCGCCGGCGTGGCCACCAGCGGCGGCTACAACAAGACCCTCACCCCCTTCGGCTTCCAGAACGAGCGCCGCTCGTTCTGGAAAGCGCCAAAGGTTTACGACCAGGCCTCGGCCTTCTTCCACGCCGACCAGATCAACGAGCCGATCCTGATCGTCCACGGCAGCGACGACGCCAACCCAGGCACCGAGCCGACCCAGTCGCCGCGCCTGTTTCAGGCGGTGCGCGGCAACGGCGGCACCGCGCGGCTGGTGATGCTGCCCTTCGAACCACACTGGTACGCAGCGCAGGAATCGAACGAACACGTGGTCGCTGAAATGCTCGCCTGGTTCGATCGCCACGTGAAGAACGCCGCGCCGCGCGCGGCGGAGCAGAACGCCACGCAGACCCGCGACTGACCCTTCCCCACCGGAGGATCCACCATGCACCGCCTCGCCCTCACCTGCGCCGCCCTCGGTGCCCTGCTCGCTGCCGCCTGCGCGCCGCTGCCGCAGCAACCCGCCCCTGCCGCCAAGACCGACATGCAAAGCGAAGACCCCTGGCTCTGGCTCGAAGACATCCACGGTGAAAAACCGCTCGAATGGGTGGAGCGCGAGAACGCGATCAGCGCGCGGGCCTTCGCCGACAGCGCGGAATTCGAGGAGACCCGCAAGGCGATTCTCGCGGTGCTGGATTCCGACGCGCGGATCCCGGAAGTGCGGAAGATCGGCGCGCGCTACTACAACCTGTGGCGCGACGCCGAACATCCGCAGGGAATCTGGCGACGCACCACGCTGGAGGAGTACGAGAAGGCCGAGCCAGCCTGGGAAATGGTGCTCGACCTGGACGCGCTGGCGGCCGCCGAGAACACCAAGTGGGTGTGGAAGGGCGCGGCCTGCCTGAAGCCCGAGAACCGCCGCTGCCTGCTGCAGCTTTCTCCGGGCGGCGGCGACGCGGTGGTGGTGCGCGAATTCGACCTCGAGGACAAGGCCTTCGTCGAGGATGGCTTCCGCCTGCCCGAAGCCAAGACCGAAATCGCCTGGATGGACCGCGACCATGTCTTCGTCGGCACCGACTTCGGGCCGGGTTCGATGACCAGCTCGAGCTACCCGCGCCTGGCCAAGCTGTGGCGCCGCGGCACCCCGCTCGAGGCGGCCGAGCTGGTCTACGAGGGCCGCAACGACGACCTCGCCGTGTCCGCCGTGCGCGACCTGACGCCGGGCTTCGAGCGCAGCTTCGTGCAGCGGGTGATCGACTTCTACCGCAGCGAAACCTTCCTGCTCGGCGTCGACGGTAGCCTGACGAAGATCGAGGTACCGATCGACGCCAGCGCCAGCCCGCACCGCGAATGGCTGCTGATCGAGCTGCGCAGCGACTGGCAGATCGGCGCGCAGACCTGGCCCGCAGGCTCCCTGCTCGCGATCCGCTTCGACGACTTCATGGCCGGCGGCCGCGATTTCCGGGCGCTGTTCACGCCCAGCGAGACCGTCTCCCTGGCCAGCTACTCCTGGACCCGCAATCATTTGATCCTCAACCTGCTGGACGACGTGGCGAGCCGCCAGGAGGTGCTGACGCCGGTCGCCGCGGGCGACTGGCGGCGCGCGCCGCTGGCCGGAGCGCCACCACTCAGCACCGTCAGCGCGCGTGGCGTCGACGCCGACGCCGGCGACGCCTACTTCATGGAGATGAGCGGCTTCCTCACCCCGCCCAGCCTCGCCTGGGGCGTGCTCGGCGAGGGCGAGGCGCGCGTGATCAAGCAGAGCCCGGCCTTCTTCGACGCCTCCGCTCTCGCGGTCGAGCAGCACTTCGTGCGCTCGAAGGACGGCACCCGCGTGCCCTACTTCCAGATCGGCCCGAAGAACCTCGCGCTCGACGGCAGCCATCCGACCATCCTCAACGGCTACGGCGGCTTCGAGGTCGCGCTGCAGCCGGGCTATCGCGCAACGACCGGGCTGGCCTGGCTCGCACGCGGCGGCGTGTTCGTGGTGGCCAACATCCGCGGCGGGGGCGAATACGGCCCGCGCTGGCATCAGGCCGCGCTCAAGGCCAAGCGCCTGCGCGCCTACGAGGATTTCGCCGCGGTAGCCGAGGATCTGGTTCGCCGCCGAGTCACCCGCCGCGAGCGTCTGGGCGCGATCGGCGGCAGCAACGGCGGCCTGCTGATGGGCAACATGCTGACCCAGTACCCGCAGGATTTCGGCGCGATCTTCTGCGCCGTGCCCCTGCTCGACATGAAGCGCTACACCCACCTCTCCGCCGGCGCCTCCTGGATCGCTGAATACGGCGATCCCGACAAGCCGGAAGAATGGGCCTGGATCAAAACCTTCTCGCCCTACCAGAACCTGAAGCCTGGGATGGATTACCCGCCGGTCCTCTTCTACACCGCCACCAGCGACGACCGCGTGGGCCCGGTGCAGGCGCGCAAGATGGCGGCGAAAATGAAGTCCATGGGCTACGGGCAGGTCTGGTTCTACGAGAACACCGAAGGTGGCCACGGCGGCGCCGCCGACAACCGTCAAAGCGCCTTCATGCAGGCGATGACCTACAGCTTCTTCCGCAGCAAACTCGAGCGCCCAGCGCCCTGAATCGCCGGAGAATCTCCCTTGTCGCCGCGAAATGCCAGGAACGCACGACGACCGCGCACGAACTTGCAGCGGCGCGGCCGCGGCAGATCACGCGGCGCGCAGGATCGGGCGCACGCCGAGCGTGCCGGGCGCGGTCGCTCAGTCGCGACGCGCCGAATACGCCCGCGGCAGCTCTCCCGCCTGCGGCCGGGGCGTGGGGCCCAGATAGCGGTCGCGAAGTTTGGTTTGACGCGAGCGCATGGGAATCGCGCGGCCGTCGAGCCAGAGCTGATCGGCGGTGTGGGCGACGTCGAGAGGGTCGCCGTTCCAGAGCACCAGATCGGCGCGCTTGCCGGGCTCGATCGTGCCGATCTGGTCGGCCACACCGAAGGTTTCCGCGGGGATTCGGGTCAGCCCGGCTAGGCCGGCTTGCCAGGACAGGCCGTTGGCGACCGCGTTGCCGGCCAGCTGGCGAATCTTGCGGGCGTTGTGCGAGGCGTCGCTCGACTGGCTGAAGCCGACGGCAACGCCGGCGGCGACGAGCAGGGCGGCGTTATCCATGCGCGCGCCGAGCCGATCGAAGTCGGCCGGGAGGTTTGCCAGCGGGTCGACGAACACCGGCACCTTGGCGGCGGCGAGCTCGGGCGCGAGCCGCCAGGCCTCGGCGCCGCCGACGATCGCGATTCGGCGATCCCGCTGCGCCGCCCAGCGCAGCAGCTGGCGGATGTCGGCGGCGCGCTCGACGCGCACGACCATGCGGCCGCCGCGCTCGAAATAGCCGGCCAGCGCCTGGCGCCCGGCGGGCAGCAGCAGGGCCTGGGGCGAGTCTGCGCCGATGCGCCCGCGCAGCTCCTGCTCGAGCTGCTCGAGCAGCAACCACTGGCCGGCGCGCGAGCTGCCGCTGAGCTCGGCGGCGTCGCTGCCGAGGCTCAGGAACAGGCTGCGCGGGCCGATCGGATCGGGACCGCCGTCGAAGCGCACCACGCCGCCCTGGCCGCCGATGATCGAGCCGCCGGCGGCGCTGCGCGCATCCAGCAGGCTGAAGCCGAGGCCCTCGACCCGCGCGATCGGCAGCAGGATCGAGGCAGGGTTGTAGGCCAGGGTGACGTCGAATTCGGGGCGCACCGCCATGTGGCGCGCGTCGGCGCCGAGCGTCAGCGCGGCGTCGCGGGTCGAGGCCTCGGCGGAAACCTCCTCGAGGCCGATGTCGGTGATGCCGGCGAACAGGGCCGGCGTCAGCGCTCGGCCCTGCGCCTCGACCACCGCTGCGCCGCCGGCGGCGAGGCCCGTGCCGACTGCGGCGATGCGGCCCTGGCGCACCAGCACGTCGGCATGCTCGAGGCTGCCGCGGGCGCTGGCGGTGTGCACCAGAGCGTCGCGAATCAGCAGATCCTGCGCCGCAGCGGCGAGGGGCAGGGCGAGCAGCAAAGCGGCCAGAACTTGCAGCGGACGCTTCATGGGCGTTCCTCCAGGCCGAGCAGGAAGTCCGATCGCGGCTGGCGCGCCGGATCGTTGCGATCGTAGAGCAGGGCGCCGTCGATCCAGACCTTCTCGGCGTGGGCGTAGACGCTGAAGGGGTTGCCGTTCCACAGCACCACGTCGGCCATCTTGCCGGGCGCGAGGCTGCCGGTCTGCGCGTCGATGCCGAGCGCTTTCGCCGCGTTGCCCGTGAGCCAGCCGATGGCGTGTTCGGGGCTGATCTCGATGCCGGCGCGGTGGCCGGCGGCGATGGCCTTGGCCGCCTCCTGGTTGAGGCGCTGGATGCCTTCCTCGGAGTCGGAGTGGACGATGGCGCAGGAGCCGGGCGCGCGGTCGACGATGGCGAGGTTCTCCTGGATGCCGTCGAAGGCCTCCATCTTGAAGCCCCACCAGTCGGCCCAGAGCGCCGCGCAGACGCCGGCGTCGGCGAGCTGGTCGGCGACCTTGTAGGCCTCCACACCGTGATGGAAGGCGGCGATGCGGAAGTCGAACTCGCGCGCCAGATCGAGCATCTGCGCCATCTCGTCGGCGCGGTAGCAGTGGATGTGCACGCGAATGTCGCCGTCCAGCACGCCGGCCAGGGTCTCCAGCTTGAGGTCGCGCTTGGGCGGGGTCTGGTGTTTTTCGCCCGCCTCCTGCAGGCTGCGGCGGTAGTCGGCGGCGTCGATGAAGGCGGCCCGATAGCCGGCGACGTTGCCCATGCGGGTCTGCGGGCCGCCCTTCTCGCCGTAGACGCGCTTGGGATTTTCACCGCAAGCCATCTTGAGCCCGTAGGGGGCGTCGGGGAATTTCATCGCCTGCACGGTGGTCGCCGGCACATTCTTGAGGGTCACCCCGCGCCCGCCGATCAGGTTGGCCGAGCCGGGCAGCAGCTGCAGGCTGGTGACGCCGCCGGCCAGGGCCGCGGCGAAGCCGGGGTCCTGCGGCCACACCGAGTGTTCGGCCCAGACGTTCGGCGTCACCGGGCTGACCATCTCGTTGCCGTCGGCGTGGGCGCGCATGCTGGGGCTCGGGTAGACGCCGAGATGCGAGTGCACGTCGATCAGTCCGGGCGTGACCCACTTGCCGCGGCCGTCCACCTCGATCGCGCCGGGGGGAACCTCGAGATTGCTGCCAAAAGCGACGATGCGGCCGTCGGCGAACAGCAGATCGGCCGCTTCCAGGCGCGCGCCGTCGCCGGTCAGGAGGGTCGCGCCGCGAATCCACACGGGCGCCGCGGCGATGCGCCGATAGGTGCTGGCGAAGGCCGGCGCGGCGTCGACCCGCGCGGCTGCGGGCGGCTGCGTGCGCGCGGCGTCGTGGGCGCAGGCGCCAAGCGCGAGCGCGGCGAGGCTCAGGGCCAGGGTTCGAAGCATGACGAGCATCCTCTGCAGACCCTGCCGACGATAGCCAATCGCCCCGCGGTGGCCAAGATGCCGCTGGTCATGCGCGAGCGCCGTCGGCTCACGGCGCGAGCAGCGGCGGATCGAGCTGCTGCGCCGGGTCGACCAGCTCGAGCGAACGCAGCAGCACGCCGGCCTGAGTGCGGTTGCGCACCTCGAGGCGCTCGAAGATCGCGCTGAGATGGGCCTTCACGGTGCGCTCCTGCACTCCGAGGCGATCGGCGATCTGCTTGTTCAGAAGCCCGTCCGCCACCAGACTCAGCACGCGCATCTGCTGCGGGCTGAGCCGGGCCAGGCGCCCCGCGAGCTGGCGCTCGTCGGTATCGCCAGCCGCCTGGCACAGCGCCGGCGGCAGATACTCGCCATTGGCCAGAATCGTCCTCAGCGCCGCGGCCAGCTCTGCCGGGCTGCAGCTTTTGGAGATGAAGCCACAGGCGCCATGGGCCAGCGCCCGACGGATCGTGCGCGGGTCATCGTGGGCGGAAATCATGGCCACCGCGGTCGCCGGATATTCCCCGCGCAGAAGGGCAAGACCGAGCAGTCCGTGGCTGCCGGGCATGTGCAGGTCGAGCAGCACGAGGTCCGTGTCCGGCTCCGCGGCCAAGGCGCGCAAGGCCTCGTCGAGGCTGCCCGCTTCATCCAGCTCGGCATCCGCACACGCGCCGCGCACGGCTTGCGCCAGAGCGAGGCGAAACAGCGGATGATCGTCGGCCAGCAGGATGCGCGGCATGGCTGCACTGTAGCGCGCGGCTGGACCTTCGTCCGATGGCGGCGGCCGGGCAGGCTGCTAGGCTCGGCGCATGGACAAGAAAACCTGGATCCTGGCGCTCGCGGGACTGGCCGTCGGCTGCGCCACCCGTTTGCCGCCGCAGGAGGACAACTTGGGCATCGAGCTGGCAAGCGAACTGCGCGTGACCGTGCATCGCACAAACGACGATCTGCTGAGCGCTGGACTCGGCCTGGAGGGTTTGCGAGGCGCGCCGGCGGCTTTCGCCGATCCGGCGCGACCAAGCGCGGCAGAGCTGCGGCGCCGCGCGATCCATACCAGCTGGAACGGCATCGCCGACCTCGGCCCGCTGGGCGGCTACGGCAGCGTCTACGGCGCCGCGCCTGCGGTGCCGGGACGCGAATTCACGGCCTTCATGCGCGTGCCGGGGGCAAGCTCACCGCACCGGGTGCTGCTGCAGCTGCCGGATGCCTTCGACGCGCTCGCGCGCTGCGTGGTGGTGGCGGCTTCCTCCGGCTCGCGGGGGGTCTACGGCGCGATCGCGTTGGCCGGCGCATGGGGTCTGCCGCGCGGCTGCGCCGTTGCCTATACGGACAAGGGCGCCGGTTCCGGCTATTTCGACCTCGACTCGCAGACCGGAGTCGCGCTCGACGGCACGCGGGCCGCGCGCAGCGAGGTGCCGCTCGAATTCGAGCCGGCGCTTGGCGCGGGCCGGGGCGTCGCGGTCAAGCACGCGCACTCGGGCGACAACCCCGAGGCCGATTGGGGTCGGCATGTGCTGCAGGCGGCGGAGTTCGCCCTGGCCATGCTCAATCGCGCGCGCCCCGCCGAGGCGCCCTTCACCGCTGCCAACACGCGGGTGATCGTCAGCGGGGTGTCAAACGGCGCTGGCGCAGCGCTGCAGGCGGCAGGACTCGACCAGGCCGGACTGATCGACGGTGTGGTGGCGCTGGCACCCAACGTGCACCTCGAAGGACACGGTCGCCCGCTCTACGACTACAGCAGCGAAGCCGCGCTGCTGCTGCCCTGCGCGCTGGCTGACGAACGCTTTGCCGGCGTGCCCTTCGCGCGCCTCGATGGCGCGCTGCCGCCCGCCTGGGCTGCGCGCTGTGCGCGCCTGCACGACAACGGCCTGCTGGCGGGTGAAGATCTCCCGGCGCAGGCGGCGAGCGCGCTGGAAAAACTGCGCGCCGGCGGCTGGGACGAGGCCGCGCTGGCCACCGCAGCAAGCTCGACCCTGTTCGATCTATGGCGCGCGGTGGCGGCGACCTATGCTTCCGCATACCTGCGTCGGTCGGCCGAGGCGATGCCCTGCGGCTTTCACTTCGCCGCGGTGGACGCCAAGGGCGAGCCGATCGCCGCGGACGCCGCGCTGCGTGCTTCCTGGTGGGCGGATGCTTCCGGCATCCCGCCGGGTGCCGGAGTGATGCTGTTCGGGGGCAGCGAGGCTTCGCTCGACCCGACCGCGCCCGGCATCGAATGCCTGCGCGCGCTTTGGACCAGCGATGAGGCACCTGCGCGCACCCTGCGCGATGGCGTCGCGGCGACCGCTGCACGCTTGCCGCGCAGCGGGCTGCCGATGATCGTCGCACACGGCGAAGCCGATGGCCTCTTGCCGATCCGCTTCAGCTCGACTCCCTATGTGGAAGCACTCGTCGCTGCAGGCCGCTCGGCGGCCTTCTGGCGGATTCCCGACGGCCAACATTTCGACGCCTTTCTGTCGGCTCCGGGCTTCGGCGAGCGCTACGTGCCGCTTCTGCCCTACGCCTATGCAGGCCTGGATGCGATCTGGGCACATCTGACCGATGCTGCCGAAGCACCGGTCTCGCGGCGTTTTGTGACGACTCCACGCGGCCGGCGCGCGCTCGAGCGCGTCGCGCTCGGGCTCGAGCGCAAGTGATCCGATCAACCGAAGCCGCGGCGGGCGCCGTCGTCCACGCGAGGCCGAAGCCTGCGCCGGCAGTCGCCAGTGGCGACGCGTCCCGCTCGCGCGGACGCGGCGGCGCCGAACCGCCGCGCAGCGATTCGCAGCATTCGAGAGCACGAAGATTCACGACGCCGAAAGAAGCCCGGCGGCGCCATCCAACGGTTGCGCGGCGCGACCGAGGCCGCGCCGCGCGCGATCGAGCGTCAGGCGGCGAAGGCCGCGCGCATTTTCTTCATCGCATTCGCTTCGATCTGGCGGATGCGCTCGGCCGACACGCCGTATTCATCGGCCAGAGTCTGCAGCGTGGCTTTCTCGCCATCGTCGAGCCAGCGGCGCTGGATGATGTCGCGCGAGCGCGCGTCAAGGCTGACCAGGCCGCGCTGCAGCCCGTCGAGATTGGATTCTTCCTCGGAAGCCGCCTCGACCTCGCGATAGGGATCGGCGCCGTGGTCGACCAGGAAGGCGGCCGGTGCCGGACGCTCGTCGTCTTCGGCATCGACTGGTGCGTCGAAGGCGACGTCGCGACCGTTCAGCCGCGCCTCCATCTCCATCACGGTGGCGCTCGGCACACCCAGTTCACGGGCCACGGTGTCGACTTCGGCCGCGTTCATCCAGCCCAGGCGTTTCTTCGACTTGCGCAGGTTGAAGAAGAGCTTGCGCTGCGCCTTGGTGGTGGCCACCTTGACGATGCGCCAGTTGCGCAAGATGAATTCGTGCATCTCGGCGCGAATCCAGTGCACCGCGAAGGACACCAGGCGCACGCCGTGATCCGGGTCGAAGCGCTTGACGGCCTTCATCAGGCCGATGTTGCCTTCCTGGATCAGGTCG
>CAZORA010000054.1:0-10525 GCA_964582225.1 uncultured Dokdonella sp.
GCGACCACACCGGCCGGCTTGGCGGCACCAATACGCTGAAACTGCTCAGGGTCGGTGCGGGAGGCATCGCCGAGGGTCTGGCGGCACTCGATCCACCCGCCGCGCGCCGCGGCGGGCGGCATCGCCATCGCGAAACCCAGTTCGGACGGTCCTAAAATGAGCCCAGGCGAGGGAGTCTCCATGTTGCGATACCCGTTGCTTGTCCTGCTGAGCGCCTGGGCCTCGAGTGGCCTTGCCCAGTCGATGGATCAGGCCGCTCCGCGGGTGGTCGAGCCCGATCGGTTGAGCGCCTACTGGGAGCTCGACGCCTCGTCGGTGGTCGCCGACGTGCCGAACTTCGGCCGCAACCTGAACCAGCCCGGGTGCGCCACGGTTTCCTTCGTCGTCGAGCCGGGTGGCAGCACCAGCACGATCAAGGTGCAGCGGGTGGTTCCCGAGGGCGATCTCGGCAAGGTTGCGCGCAGCATGGCAGGGCATATGCGCTTTCAGCCCGGCTCGGCGAACATCGGCCGGCGGCGCGTGTTCAGCTGGCTGATGTTTCCCTTCAACGCCCCGCAGGATGAGGCCGCGCGCAGCAGGTTGCTGCAGCCCTGCCTGATTCCGAAGCTGAAATGGGACGAGCGCTGACGCGCGCGCGAAGAGCCGGCGCGCTGCGCCGGACAGTCGGGCGCAGCTTGCGCTGCCGACCGTGATGGACTATCGCCTCTGCGCTCAGTGCGGCGCCATCGCGGCGCCGGAAGACCACGCCTGTCGCCGCTGCGGCGGCGCGATCCAGGGAGCTGCCGCCGAGGCACTGATCGGGCAGATCTTCGGCAAGTACGAACTGCTCGAACTGATCGGCCGCGGAGGCATGGGCGTGGTGTTCAAGGGCCGGCACCTGACGCTTGACCATCCGGTCGCGGTCAAGCTGCTGCGGCCCGGACTTGGCGATCCGAGCTTCGCCGAACGTTTCCTGCGCGAGGCGAAGCTGCTGGCCGGCCTGCGCAATCCGAACATCGTTGAGGTGCACGACTTCGACGTCGGCCCTGGCGGGGTGCTGTACTACGTGATGGAGTACCTGGCTGGCGAGTCGCTAGCCGACGAGCTGAAGCGCGCGCCGAGCGGCCTCGGCTGGCCGCGCACGCTGGCGATCGCCGCCAACGTGGCCGAGGCGCTGATGGCGGCACACCAGGCCAACATCGTGCATCGTGATCTCAAACCGGACAACGTCTTCATCGTCCGCGACGGCTCGCGTGAGCGTATCAAGTTGCTCGACTTTGGCATTGCCCGTGCGCTTGACGAAGGCGATACCGCGGGTCGCCTGACGCAGACCGGTCACGTCATCGGCACGCCTCGCTATTTCGCCCCCGAGCAATTCTATGGTTATGCCGCGACTGCGGCGACCGATCAGTACGCGCTGGCACTCGTGGTGGCGGAGATGGCGGGCGGCCAGGCGCTGCGTCGCGCCGCCTCCTTCGGCGACATCACGCTGACCGGAATCGAGCATGTCCGCGAGCGGCTCGATGACGTGCTGCCGTCGTCCACCGCGACGCAACAAAACGAGGCGCTGCTGCGGGCGCTGGCGCCCGATCCAGGGCGACGTTTTCCCGACGTCGTTGCCTTCGTGCGCGCCCTCGATGCCCAGGCGCCGCCGCCGACGAGGACTCTCGCCGAGGCCGAAGTCGCGACGGTGCCGTTGGCCACGCGGGTCCACCCCGCGCTGGCGTCCACGCGGTGGCGGCTTCTACCGCGTTGGGGACTGCTTGCCGCCGGCGTGGCGCTGACGATGGGGCTGGGCGTCGCTGCATGGTTTCACGCGAGATCGCCGGCATCAGTCGAGACCACCGC
This sequence comes from uncultured Dokdonella sp., assembly GCA_964582225.1. Classification (GTDB taxonomy): domain Bacteria; phylum Pseudomonadota; class Gammaproteobacteria; order Xanthomonadales; family Rhodanobacteraceae; genus Dokdonella_A. The sequence continues at coordinate 1,828 of CAZORA010000054.1, forward strand.
GATCGCCGGCGTGCCGTCGGCGGACGGATCCTTGGTCGCTTCGCCGAGCGTGCTTGCTGCGGCCGAGCGCTGGTTGCGTCCGGCGCAAAATCTCCCGGTTCCGGTTGACGTCGCGCGAATCCTTGCGCGCAGCGGTGATGTGGCGGTGCTCGAGACCAGCGCGGGGGGCTGGTACTTGCAGCCGCTGCGCGGCGAGGGTGCGCCGAGCAGCGTTGCGCTGCCCGCGGATCGGCGCCTGCTGAGCGCGCTGGAGGAAGGCAAGCTGGCGCTGCTCGAAGGTCGCCGGCTGCTGAGCGTGGACCCGCTGAACGGCAAGACCCACGAGCTCGCCGAGCTGCCGGAGGAACTCTCGCTGCAGGCGCCGCTGTGGATCTCGCCGGACGCGCGCACCCTGGTGAGTGACGCCGCCGGGAGCCTGGCTCTGTATCGTCTGGACGCGGGACAGCTGCGAGCGCTCGCCAGCATCGAACACGAGGGCATTGGCACGCTGGCGCTGTCGCGTGAATGGCTGGCCGTCGCCAGCAGGCGGGGCAAGCAGCTGCGCGTGTACCGCAACGAAGACGCGAGTCTGGTGCTGGACGAGAACGTCGATCTCGGCCGCATTCGGGCGCTGCGTCTGCTCGACGCCCCGCCGCGGGTCGCTGCCGCCAGCACCGGGCCGGAGGTGCGCATCTTCGCCCTCGACGGCAGCATGCCGCCGCGTTCCCTGGCGCTGCAGGGTGGCGCGAGCGATCTCGCCTGGATCGCGGATTTTCCGACCCTGCTGGTGACGGGGCCGGACGGTCTTGCGCTGTGGCGCGACAACGCGTTGCTGGACGAACGGCTGGCGGATGCCGGGTCGAGAGAGGGCGCGCTCTACGCCGACGGCGACGGCGTGCTGCTGCTCGATCGTGGCGCCCATCAGCTCAGCCGCTACGACTACGGCACCCTCGGTGCCAGCGAAGTCCACCACCTTGGCGACGCCGGCAGCTGGGCCGTGCACGTCGATTCCGGGCGACATACGGTCTATGTCGGCGCCCAGAACGGCGTGCTCTATTCCGTACGCGGCGGCCAGGTCGCCCGCCACCCCCTGCACAGCGATGCGATCACCGCCCTGGTCGGGGATGCCGAGCATCTCGCCAGCGCCTCCGACGACCGCACCCTGGCGATCTGGCGCAGCGCCGACATGAGCGTGCAGTGGCGCACCCGTGGCCATGAATTCCTGATCAACCAGCTCCAGCTGCAGCCGACCAGTGGGGTGCTTTGGTCCAGCTCCTCCGACGGCAGCCTGAAGCGCTGGCGTTGGCCGACGCTGGAGCTCGAGGAAACCGTCGATGTCGCGCGGATCGTTGGTAGTCCCGATCTCTCGCTGCACGCGTTCTACGCCGATCCTACGGCCAACCACATCCTGGCTGGAACTTGGCAACAGCGCCTGCTGGCCCTGGATCGCGCGCCTGGTGCCGACTGGCGAGGGCAGCTCATGCCGATCGACAGTCGCGCCGGTTATCACGTGGTGAATCTGCCGCGGGTCGGGCTGCTGCTGGCTCAAGGCATCGAACCCTCGCGCCTGTATGCGTTCGACAGCGCAAGCCGGACGCTCTACGAGCTGCCGACCTTCGACGGCGACTTTACGGTGTTGGTCGCCGACGGCAGCGGCAGCGCGGCGTTCGCGGCGGGCGTGGGCGTCATTGCCCACTATCGGCTGGCGCGCAGCGGAGCCGATCGGCCACGCTGGCTGGCTTCGGTGGTGCGTCGCAGCGATCTCGGTCGCTTCAGTGCGGGCGACTACGACAACGTCAGCGGGCGGCTCTGGCTCGCCGTGGAGGACGACGGACGGCTGCTCGCATTCGACACCGCGAGCTGGCAGCTGCCGCCGTCGAGCAGCGGCCTGGCCCACCGGGTGATGCCTGCCGCCGAACCGCGTGGGGCGAAGTGACGCGGGCCGGTCAAAGAGACCCTTCGCTCGCCTATAATTGGCGGTCCTTCGCGCCGCGGCGCAGCCGCCTTTCACGGAGTCCCAGATGAGTATCGAACAGCTCGAAGCCGTCGCCCAGGCGATGGTTGCGCCCGGCAAGGGCATCATCGCGATCGATGAATCCATGGGCACCATCAAGAAGCGTTTCGACGCGGTCGGCGTCCCCAACACCGAAGAAAACCGACGCGCCTACCGCGAGATGCTGCTGACCGCTCCCGGTCTTTCCGAATACATTTCGGGCGCGATCCTGTTCGACGAGACGATTCGCCAAGCAACCAAGGCCGGCGTACCCTTCACCCGCATCATGAGCGACGCCGGCATCCTGCCGGGCATCAAGGTCGACAAGGGTGCCATGCCGCTGGCCGGGTTTCCCGGCGAACTGGTGACCGAGGGGCTCGACGGCCTGCGCGGCCGCCTGGAGGAATACGCGAAGCTCGGCGCCAGGTTCGCCAAGTGGCGCGCGGTGATCACGATCGGCGAGGACACGCCGAGCGGCACCTGCATCGAGGCCAATGCGCATGCTCTCGCGCGCTACGCCGCGCTCTGCCAGGAAGCCGGCCTGGTGCCGATGGTCGAACCCGAAGTGCTGATGGACGGCGACCACGACCTCGACGTCTGCTATGAAGTCACCGAAGCCACGCTGCGTTCGCTGTTCGGCGCGCTCTACGAGCACAACGTGCTGCTCGAGGGCAGCATCCTCAAGGTCAACATGGTGCTTTCCGGCAAGGGCTGCGCGGAGCAGGCCGACCTCGACGAAGTGGCCGACGCCACCATCCGCTGCCTCAAGGCCTCGGTGCCGGCCTCGCTGCCCGGCATCGTGTTCCTGTCCGGCGGCCAGAGCGACGAGCACGCCACCGCCCACCTGAACGCGATGAACCAGATGGGTCCGCACCCCTGGCCGCTATCCTTCTCCTACGGCCGCGCGATGCAGGCGGCTGCCTTGAAGCTGTGGGCCGCCGACATGCAGGCGAACTACGCCGATGCGCAGAAGACCGTCGCCCTGCGGGCCAGGGAAAACGGCCTTGCCGCGCTCGGCCAGTGGAAGAAAGCCGCCTGAGCCCGACGCACGGGCTGCGCGAAAAACGGGCGCTGCGGCGCCCGTTTTTCGTTGTGCTCTCGCTTTGCGTGCCGCTCCCCCGTGCGGGGTCCACGCCGGACCAGCCTGCCCGCGCATCGACGATCGTGTCACCCGCGCCGCCTTGCTCATGGGACCCCTCAACCAGATGATCTTTCTCCATAGCTCTGGTGGGTTTGAGCGTTTGTCCTTTTGATTGCAGTAACTTGGAATTACCGGTTGCTTGCCTTTGCGGCAACGCCCGCCACGTCTCGGCGGTCTCTGCGTGTTGCAAAATCTTGCATTCAGGTTCCGGTTTGCTGCGCTGCGGCTCCCCGAACAAAGTCCGCGAGTCTCGCCAGATGAACGTAGCGCCCGGGTGGTTCGGCAGGTAGTGGCGTGCGTGTCCGTTTTTGTGCGGTGTCTTGGAGCCTTGGGTGCCGACGTGCGCGAGGTCGGGGGTGCAGGCCCGCGCAGACGCCCGGATAGGGCGGCGGGTGTGCTGGTCGGGTTGCTGGGCACGCGGAAGGGCTCGGGCAGGGCAGAAACGGCCGGTTCGATGAGATCGCGCATCTGCGCGCGCGCCTGCGCAAGACGGCTTTTCGCATCTCCGCGACGCTTTCGTCGGCCGCGTAGGGCCAACCTACGCAAGCAAGCGCCGTAGGTCGGGCTACGCCTCCGACGGCCTTTCACCTGCCGCATACCTCTGCGCCAGTTCGGCCACTTCCGCGGCGAGCCGCTTGCGCAGGCCCAGCGGTTTCATCACTTCCACCGACGCGCCCAGACTGCGCAGCCACCAGTAGAACTGTTCGGTGGCGTCCACCGTCGCGGTGACGCGGTAGGCGCCGGTTTCGCCACGCAGCGGGGCGATGTGCTGGTCGGCGGCGAGATGGCGCTCATCCAGGTGCGTGCGCAGCCATTCATCGCGCACCTTCAGCTCCAGCTTGACGCGCTTGCCGTGTGGCCACTCGAAGCCGCGCAAGTCGTGGACGTAGCGATCCAGCTCGAAATCCGCCGGGCGCTGGGCGGGCACATCCAGCACGTGTGCCTGGCTGAAGCGCTGCAGGGCAAGGTTGCGCACATCGTCGTAGCCATCAAACAGCGCGGCGAGGTAGATCACCCCGTTGCGGTGCACCAGGCCGAGCGGGTCGAGGGTGTAGCGGCGCGCGCGCGGCCCGTTGAGCGCGCGGTAGCTCGCATCCAGGCGGCGATCGCGCAACAGCGCATCGCAGACCGCCTCGAACACCCCCGGCGCCACCGGCGGCGCCATCAGCGGTGCGCCTTCCGGCAGCACCGCAACGCGTTCGACCCAGTTCCCGACCGGCGTGCCGGCCAGCAGTTTCAGCGTATGCCTGGCCTCGTCGAAAGGCTGCGTCAACGTCGCCAGCATGCGCGGCGGCAGGGTGGCGGCCAGGTTGCGCCGCACCAGCTCCAGCAGCAGGGCATTCTCGCTGCTCATCGGCGGCAGCGACAGGCTCCGGGCGCCCGGCTGCCAGGACCAGCCGGCGGGCTTTTTCTCGTCGTCCACCAGGCCGAAGTCGGACAGCTTGTGCAGGTCGCGCTCGATGCTGCGTGGGTGCACTTCGAAGCCCTGCGCGATCAACTTCGCATGCAGCTCGGATGCCGTGATCTTGCGCGGATGGGCCGGCACCAGGGTCAACATGGCGAGGTGGCGGCGCAGCGTATCGGTCATGACGTGATCTCCTGTCGAGTTAGCGCCAGCATGCTTCATGCGACATGAATTGTCGCTACTGCACGATATAAATGTCTTCCAATCAACCAGCGGAAGACGCCATGACCGAGACCGCCAACGCCGCCTACCAACCCATCACCCTGTCCATGCCCATCGCCCGCGAAGCTGCCCTGCTGGCCTGTCGCATGCTGGTGGGCAGTGGCTGGTACCACCGCCTTTACGAACGCGGACGCGTGCGCGATCACGACGTGCTGACCCTGCTCGGCCTGGAGGAGAACGACGATTGGCCCGGCACACCCGGCGCCACCGAGCTGCGCCTGGCGGTCGAGCGGCAGTTGGCCAGCCTGGAGCGCCGGCGCCCGCGTGGGCGCGATCGCCTCGCCCGCAACATCGAACGGCTCGGCGCTGCGCTGCGCCTCAATCGCACGGAACAGGCGTTGCTGCGCGTGATGGCGATCGCCGCGCGCGTCAGCTACCTCAACGATTTCTACCGCCTCGCGCTCAGTCGCGAGGGCGATTTCCTGCAACTCGCCCACCACGCCACGGCTTGTCGCCAGCACGATCTTCGCCGCGTATGGCGGCCCTACGGAACCCTGCGCCGCAGCGGCCTGCTGGAGGAGCGCGCGTTGGGTGTCAACGTGCCCACCGCGCTCGAGGAGCGCATGGCCGACTTGCTGCTTGCCGACGATTTCGACGAATCCCGCTTCCTGCGCCACCTGGTGCGCGAAGCGCCGCCGAGTCGGCTCGACTTCGCCGATTTCAGCCACATCGCCGATGCGGGCCTGATCCGCGACTACCTCGCCACCGCGCTTGCCCGCCGCCTGCGCGGCGTCAACGTGCTGCTCTACGGCGCGCCCGGCACCGGCAAGACCGAGTTCGCGCGCATGCTTGGCAGCCCGCTGCGGGCCAACGTGCACGAAGTGCCCAACACCGACAGTGATGGCGACCCGATCTCCGGCCAGCGACGCTTTGGCGCCTACTCGGTGTGCCAGTCGGTGCTGGCCGCGCGGCGGCGCCAGATCCTGCTGTTCGACGAGGTCGAGGACGTGTTCGGCAGCGACGATGGATTCGACTTCTCCGCCCTGTTCGGCGGACGCATGCGCAGCCGCGATCCGGACCGCCTGCGCAAGAGCTGGGTCAACGAAACGCTGGAATCCAACCCGGTGCCGGCCATCTGGGCCTGCAACACCATCGGCGCCATCGATCCGGCCTTCCTGCGCCGCTTCGATCTGGTGGTGGAGTTCCGCGCGCCCGGCGCCGCGGTGCGTCGGCGCATCGTCGATCGCTACTTCGACGCAGACTGCCTGTCCGATGCCTGCGCCGATCGGCTCGCCCGCCACGAAGCGCTGGCCCCCGCTCAGGTGGAGCGCGCCGCACGCGTCGTCACCGCGCTGCGCAATCGCACGCAGTCGGCGCGCGACGCCTGCGCCGAGCGGGTGGTTGGCGCCAGCCTGCGCGCCATGGGCGTGCGCGCCGCCGTCAGCGCGCCCGCCTTGCCCGCCCATTACGATCCGACCTTCCTCAATACCGACCACAATCTCGACGCACTGGCCCGGGGCCTGGGCCGCGGCCACGGCGCGCGCCTGTGCCTGTACGGCCCGCCCGGCACCGGCAAGACCGCCTTCGCCCATCATCTCGGGCGCGTGCTCGATCGCCCGGTGCTGGTGCGCCGGAGTTCCGATCTGCTGAACATGTATGTCGGCGGCACGGAGCAGCTGATCCGCGAGGCCTTCGACGCCGCGCGCGATCAGGGTGCCATCCTCGTCATCGACGAGGCCGACGGCTTCCTGCGTGATCGCAGCGGCGCGCGCCAAGCCTGGGAAGTCACCCAGGTCAACGAACTGCTGACCCAGATGGAAGCCTTCGAGGGCATCTTCGTCGCCTCCACCAACCTCGTCGACACGCTGGATGCCGCGTCCCTGCGCCGCTTCGATTTCAAGGTGAAGTTCGACTATCTCACCCGCACCCAGCGCCGCGCGATGTTGCTGCGTGTCGTTGCCGACGCCAACGAAACCCCGGAGGACCAGCGCCCTGCCTTGCTCGAACTCGACCGCCTGCAGCACCTTGCCCCCGGCGATTTCGCCAACGTGCTGCGCCAGCTGCGCGTGACCGGTGAAGCGCCGACCGCCGCGAGGATGGTCGCGCGGCTTGCCGCGGAAGCGGCGCTGAAGCCGGAAGGCCGGCATCGCGGCATCGGGTTTGGGGTGAACTGAGCAGCGCAGCCGTCCAACCCCCTTGACGTCATATCGCGAAAGCGGGCATCCGTTGAAGCGTGCGCGCTCGATCGTAGCTCGCCCCCACGAAGCGCAACCTCAAACCACCCGGAGTCGTTCCCATGCCCACCAATCGGCATCAATTCCTGGACTGGCTTCTCGAGATGCAGGACAGCACTGACTACCTGCCGATGGACGGCTTGCTCGACTTGGCAAGCTGGGCGTCATTGCCCAGGTGGGTGTGAACTGGGCCACGGCCGACCCCGACAGCCTGGGCGTGCTGCGTCTGCGGCTGGGGTCGCAGCGTTTCGAAAACAACGTCTATCCGGCGCGCGCGCTGGTGGAATCGGGCGCGCGCGTGACGCTGGGAACCGACTGGGCTGCCGCAGGTTACTTCTCCACCTACAAGCCGCTGGACGTGATCCAGATCGGCATGACGCGCCAGCTCATCGGCAAGCCTGATGCGCCCATCCTGCCGCGCAAGGACCAGCGCATGACGCTGGCGCAGATGCTCAAGGGCTACACCATCGACCCGGCCTTCCAGATCGGCCTGGAAAAGCAGGTGGGTTCGCTCGAAGTGGGCAAGCGCACCGATCTGGTGGTGCTGGGGCGCAACTTGTTCGACGTGGCGCCGCACGACATCCACAAGGTGCGCGTGGTGGCCACGATGATGAACGGACGCCTGACGCACGGCAGCCTGCCTGCCGCCGCGCGCTGAGGCGCGGTTGGTGCCGGCCTACTTCTTGCCGTGCGGGCTGGCGTAATCGTCCACCTTGGAGCGAAACGCGCTCGCCATGCGGTTCCAGCTGTTGATCGTGACCACCGCGAGCGTGAGATCGACGATGCCTTTCTCGTCGAAATGCTTGCGCACCTCACCATAGAGCGCATCGGGCACGCCGTGGGTGGAAATTTCGGTGATCGCCTCGGTCCAGGCGAGCGCCGCACGCTCGCGCTCGCTGTAGAAATTCGGCGCCTCGCGCCAGGCGGAGAGCAGCACCATCTGCCGTTGCAGCTTGGGCGCCGGGCCACGTTTGGCGGTGGCTTTGCTGTCGTCATCGAGTAACCCAAGTTCCGCACTTCAGTCGCAACCTGAGGCGTCCGACGACCGTGTGGCTTGCCTGTGTGCGCGCAGCACGCGATGGGAGCTCGATTCGCTGGCCCCAGGTACACGCCTTCGTCCGCCTGGGGCACCTACCGGTCGCATAACAGGCGCTGCGTTGTTTGGTTTTATGGATGTATAGACGGCCAAGATAAAACGCGCTACAGTTGCCGTCCTGCGTCGCCTGAGCGGATCGCGCGCGGGGTCCGTGTTCTCGCGGCAGATATTTTCCACTTTCCGTCCGCGAGCACTCGCCATGACCCTCGCCCAACTGCGCTACCTCGTCGCGATCGTTGACGCCGGCCTCAATATCACCATGGCTGCGGAGCGGGTTCATGCGACCCAGCCGGGCATCAGCAAGCAGCTCAAGCAGCTCGAGGACGAGCTCGGCTTCCAGGTGTTCGCGCGCCGCGGCAAGAGCCTGGACAGCGTGACCCCGGCCGGCCGTCAGGTAATCGAACGCGCGCGCACGATCCTTGACGAGGCCACCAACATCCGCGCGCTGGCGGCGAACCTGCGCGGCGAGCAGGAAGGCGAGCTGCGCATCGCCACTACCCACACCCAGGCGCGCTTCGTGCTGCCGGGGCCGATCGCCGCGGCCAAGCGCCGCTACGCGCAGGTCAGCGTGCATCTGCAGCCCTGCGACGACAGCGAGGTGCTGGGCACCCTGGAGCAGGGCCACGCC
>CAZORA010000055.1:0-9978 GCA_964582225.1 uncultured Dokdonella sp.
AATCGTGCCCACGTTCACATGCGGCTTCTTACGCTCGAACTTTTCCTTCGACATGACTTTCTACCTCGGTGTATCTGGATTGGGAACGCTGTTGTCGCGGCCGCGATTCGGGGACTCGCATCGGCCGCGGCGATACGGTGGAGACTCAGCCCTTCTTGATCACGCCTTCGGCAATGCTCGATGGTGCCTCGGCGTAGTGATCGAACTCCATGGTGAAGGTGGCGCGACCCTGGGTTTGCGAACGCAGGCTGGTCGCGTAACCGAACATTTCTCCCAGCGGCACCTGCGCGTTGATCACCTTGCCTGAGGGCGAGTCGTCGGAGCCCTGCAGCACACCGCGGCGCCGCGACAGGTCGCCCATCACGTCGCCCATGTAGTCCTCCGGCGTCACCACCTCGACCTTCATGATCGGCTCGAGCAGCACCGGAGATGCCTTGCCGAAACCCTCCTTGAAGCCCATCGAGCCGGCGATCTTGAACGCCATCTCGCTGGAATCGACCTCGTGATACGAACCGTCGACCAGACTGATTTTCAGATCCACCACCGGGTAGCCTGCAAGCGGTCCGCTGGTCATCGCTTCCCGGATGCCCTTGTCGACCGCCGGGATGTACTCCTTCGGCACTGTGCCGCCGACGACCTGGTTATCGAACACATAGCCCGCACCGCGCTCGAGCGGCTCCAGCTCGAGCACGACGTGACCATACTGGCCCTTGCCACCCGACTGACGCACGAATTTCCCTTCCTGCCGGACCGCCTTGCGGATCGTCTCACGGTAGGCCACCTGCGGCTTGCCGACGTTCGCCTCGACGTGAAATTCACGCTTCATCCGTTCAACCAGAATCTCCAGGTGCAGCTCACCCATGCCGGCGATGATGGTCTGCCCGGATTCCTCGTCGGAGCGCACGCGGAAGGATGGATCCTCCTGCGCCAGGCGCGACAGGGCGATGCCCATCTTCTCCTGGTCGGACTTGGTCTTCGGCTCCACCGCCATCGCGATCACGGGTTCCGGGAAGCTCATGCGCTCGAGGGTGATCACGTCGCCCGGTGCACACAGGGTGTCGCCGGTGGTCACGTCCTTCAGGCCCACAGCCGCAGCAATGTCGCCGGCGCGAACTTCCTTGATTTCCTTGCGATCGTCGGCGTGCATCTGCAGGATGCGGCCGATCCGCTCCTTCCTGCTCTTGACCGGGTTGTAGACGGTGTCGCCGGAGTTCAGCACGCCCGAATACACACGGAAGAAGGTCAGCGAACCGACGAACGGATCGGTCATGATCTTGAACGCCAGGGCCGCGAACGGCGCCTCGTCGTTGGCCGGGCGCGAGGCCTCGTGCTCGTTCTCGTCCACGCCCTTGAGCGGCGGGCGGTCGGACGGCGCCGGCAGGTAGCGGATGACCGCATCCAGCATCGCCTGCACGCCCTTGTTCTTGAACGCCGTGCCGCAAAACACAGGGATGAGTGAGTTGGCCAACGTACCCGCCCGGATGCCGGCGTGGATGTCGTCCTCGCTCAGGCTGCCCTCTCCGAGGTACTTGTCCATCAGCTCTTCGGAGGTCTCGGCTGCCGACTCGACCATCGATTCGTGCGCCTTGGCCGCGGCCTCCGCCAGCTCGGGCGGAATCTCGCGGTACTCGAAGCTCATGCCCTGTGAGGCGGCGTCCCAGTAGATTGCCTTCATCTTGACCAGGTCGACCACGCCCTCGAAGGCGTCCTCGGCGCCAATCGGAATCTGCATCGGCACCGGATTGGCGTTGAGTCGGCTCTTGAGCTGCCCGACTACCTTGAAAAAGTCGGCGCCGGTCCGATCCATCTTGTTGACGAAGGCGAGGCGCGGCACGCCGTATTTGTTGGCCTGGCGCCATACGGTCTCCGACTGCGGCTGTACGCCGCCGACCGAACACAACACGAACACCGCGCCGTCCAGCACCCGCAAGGAGCGTTCGACTTCGATCGTGAAGTCGACGTGCCCCGGAGTGTCGATGATGTTGAAGCGATGCTGCGGGAAGGAATGATCCATCCCGGTCCAGAACGCCGTGGTCGCCGCTGACGTGATGGTGATGCCGCGCTCCTGCTCCTGCTCCATGAAGTCCATGGTCGCGGACCCCTCATGGGTCTCGCCCAGCTTGTGGTTCACGCCGGTGTAGAAGAGGATGCGCTCGGTGGTCGTCGTCTTTCCGGCATCGATGTGAGCCATGATGCCGAAGTTGCGATAGCGGTCGATGGGTGTGCTGCGAGCCATGTCGTGAAAGTACCTGATGCGGGTATCCGCGCCCGCGATGCAATCGGCCGTCCGGGCCGGGGTTGATTCATTCGGGCTTCATGCCCACGCCAGACGATCGTCCCGATCGTGCGATGCAGCCCGCACCGGGGCTCTGACCGTGCGCTACCAGCGGTAGTGGGAAAACGCCTTGTTGGCCTCGGCCATGCGATGTGTTTCTTCGCGTTTCTTTACCGCTCCGCCGCGATTCTCGGACGCCTCGAGGAGCTCGGCCGCCAGCTTGCGCGGCATCGAATTCTCGCCGCGCTTGCGCGCCGCCTCGATCACCCAGCGCATCGCCAGCGCCATGCGCCGCGACGAGCGGACTTCCACCGGCACCTGATAGGTGGCACCGCCTACGCGGCGGGATTTCACCTCGACGGTAGGCGCCACGTTGCCGAGCGCCTTCTCCACCAGCTCCACCGGCTCCGCGTGCTTCTCGCCGATCTGTTCCAGTGCGCCGTAGACGATGCTCTCGGCCACCGACTTCTTGCCGCTTTTCATCACCATGTTGATGAAGCGCGCAATCACCTGGCTGCCATGCTTCGGATCGGGCAGCAGTTCGCGGTTTGGGGTATTGCCTTTGCGGGACATGCGATCTTCTCAATGATGCGGCCGCATGGCCGCTTGATACTCAAGCGCGACGGGCGCCTGTCGATGAGGGATGACTCAGCTCTTTGGGCGCTTGGCGCCGTACTTCGAGCGCGCCTGCTTGCGCTTGGCCACGCCGGCGGCATCCAGGCTGCCGCGCACCGTGTGATAGCGCACGCCGGGAAGATCCTTGACGCGGCCGCCGCGAATCAGCACCACCGAGTGCTCTTGCAGGTTGTGCCCTTCACCGCCGATGTAGCTGATGACCTCGAAGCCGTTGGTCAGCCGCACCTTTGCCACCTTGCGCATCGCCGAGTTCGGCTTCTTCGGCGTGGTCGTGTACACGCGCGTGCACACCCCTCGACGCTGCGGGCAATTGGCGAGCGCCGGCGACGCGCTCTTGTAGGTCTTGGGACTGCGCGACTTGCGGACCAGCTGATTGACTGTTGACATGCCTTGTTGAACCGTGCGGCGAATATGTGGGAGATCGCTTGGACAATCCCGGACGAAACAAAAGGCAGGCCCGACAAACGGCCTGCCAAGACGGTCGATTATAACGTGTGTTCAACGCTGCCGTCAAACATACGCGGTGGCTTCCTGCGCTCGAACACGAGGCGAATCCTTCGCCTCATTTCGATGATTGCCGCAAGTCTGCGGCGCTGATTCCAGTGGTTGCTGCGTTCAGCCTGCGGGCGGCACTTCCGCAGAGTCGCCTGCGGCTGGTTCAGTCGTCACCCCTGCTGACCCGAGCGTAGCGAGCTCTTCTTCGGTGAGCAGATCCTGGCGATTGTGTCGTTCCGCGTGATACGCGAGCCCGGTGCCTGCAGGAATCAAGCGGCCGACGATAACATTTTCCTTGAGGCCGCGCAAGCCGTCGCGAGTACCGCGCACCGCGGCTTCGGTCAGCACGCGTGTGGTCTCCTGGAACGACGCCGCCGATATGAAAGATTCCGTCGCCAGCGAAGCCTTGGTAATGCCGAGCAGCACGGGCGTGCCCTCGGCGGGCCGGCCGTCACGGGCGAGGGCGCGGGCGTTTTGCTCCTGCAGCACGGAGCGATCGACCTGCTCGCCACGCAGGAAGTGCGTGTCGCCGACGTCGGCGATCTCCACCTTGCGCAGCATCTGGCGAATGATCGCCTCGATGTGCTTGTCGTTGATGCGCACGCCCTGCAGCCGATACACGTCCTGGATTTCCTTGACCAGGTAGGCCGCCAGCGGCTCGACGCCGAGCAGGCGCAGGATATCGTGCGGATTGGGCTCGCCATCCACCACCGTTTCGCCCTTCTCGATGTGCTCGCCCTCGAACACGATGATGTGGCGCCACTTTGGAATGAGCTCCTCGTGCTCCTCGCCTTCCGCATCGCGGATGATCAGCCGCTGCTTGCCCTTGGTGTCCTTGCCGAAGCTGATCGCGCCCGAGGATTCGGCAAGGATCGCCGGCTCCTTGGGCTTTCTGGCTTCGAACAGATCCGCCACGCGCGGCAGGCCGCCGGTGATGTCGCGGGTCTTCGAGGTAGCCAGCGGTACGCGCGCGATGACGTCGCCGATTTCTACCCCGGCACCCTTCTGCAGCGAGACGATGGCGCCGGCAGGAAGCAGGTACTGCGCCGGCGTGTCGGTTCCCGGCAGGCGTAGTTCGTTGCCTTTCGGGTCGACGATGCGTACCAGCGGACGCAGCTCCTTGGCGGAGCTGCTGCGTCGCTTCGGATCGGTGACGACCGCGCTGGACAGACCGGTCAGCTCGTCGATCTGCTCCTGCACGGTCACGCCGTCGAGGAAGTCGACGAACTGGATCGTGCCAGTCACCTCCGACACGATCGGGTGGGTGTGGGGATCCCAGCGCGCAATCTCCTGGCCTGCGGTCACCGCCGCGCCGTCGCCGAGTTCGATCGACGCGCCGTAAGGCACGCGATAGCGCTCGCGTTCGCGGCCGTTCTTGTCCATGACCGACAGCTCACCGGAGCGCGACACCGTGACCAGCCGCCCGCTGGCGTGGGCCACCGTCTTGACATTGTTGAACTTGATGGTGCCGGTGGTGCGCACGCGCACGTTGTCGACCGCGGCGGCGCGCGATGCCGCGCCGCCGATGTGGAAGGTGCGCATGGTGAGCTGAGTGCCGGGCTCGCCGATCGACTGTGCCGCAATGACGCCGACGGCCTCGCCGATGTTGACCAGGTGGCCGCGCGCGAGATCGCGCCCATAGCACTTCGCGCAGACGCCGAATTCAGCCTCGCAGGTGATCGGCGAGCGCACCAGCACCGACTGTACGCCTTCACGCTCGATGCGCTGCGCGGCCTGCTCGTCGAGCAGGGTATTGCGCCGCACCAGCGGCTCCTCGTCGTTGCCCGGCGCGTAGACGTCTTCCGCCACCACCCGGCCAAGCACGCGATCGCGCAGCGGTTCGACTACGTCGCCTCCCTCGATGATCGAAGTCAGGGTGAGGCCCTGCAAGGTGTCGCAGTCCTGTTCGGTCACCACCACGTCCTGGGCGACGTCGACCAGACGTCGGGTCAGGTAACCCGAGTTCGCGGTCTTGAGCGCCGTATCCGCCAGACCCTTGCGCGCGCCATGGGTGGAGTTGAAGTACTGCAGCACGTTCAGGCCTTCGCGGAAGTTGGCCTTGATCGGGGTCTCGATGATCGACCCGTCCGGCCGCGCCATCAGGCCGCGCATGCCGGCGAGCTGGCGGATCTGGGCGGCGCTGCCGCGCGCGCCAGAGTCGGCCATGATGTAGAGCGAATTCATCGACTTCTGGTCGCCACTGCTACCGTCGGCCAGGCTGACTTTCTCCGTACCGATGCCGTCCATCATCGCCTTGGCCACGCGCTCGTTGGTGCGCGACCAGATGTCGACCACCTTGTTGTAGCGCTCGCCGGCGGTGACCAGGCCTGACTGGTACTGGCGCTGGATCTCGGTGACCTCTTTTTCCGCCTCCTCGAGAATCGCCTTCTTCTCGCCAGGGATCTTCATGTCATCGATGCCGATCGAGATACCGGCGCGGGTCGCGTAGGCAAAACCGGTGTACATCAGCTTGTCGGCGAACACCACCGTGTCCTTCAGGCCGAGCACGCGGTAGCACTGGTTGATGACGCGCGAGATCGCCTTCTTGTTGAGCTCGACGTTGATGAATTCGAAAGACAGGCCCTGCGGCAGGATTTCGGCCAGGAGCGCGCGTCCGACCGTCGTCTTGACCAGATCGGCACGCTCGCTGCGCGTGCCGTCCGCGCCGAGCTCGACGCGCTTCAGGCGCACTTCGATCGAGGCGTGCAGGTCGACCGCGCGGTTGTCGTAGGCGCGGTGCACTTCGGCGACGTCGGAAAAGCGCATGCCCTCGCCCTTGACGTTGGCGAGCTCGCGCGTCATGTAGTACAGCCCCAGCACGACGTCCTGGGTCGGCACGATGATCGGCTCGCCGTTGGCCGGCGAGAGGATGTTGTTGGTCGACATCATGAGCGCGCGCGCTTCGAGCTGGGCCTCCAACGACAGCGGCACGTGCACCGCCATCTGGTCACCGTCGAAGTCGGCGTTGAACGCGGTGCAGACCAGCGGATGCAGCTGGATCGCCTTGCCCTCGATCAGCACCGGCTCGAAAGCCTGGATGCCGAGGCGATGCAGGGTTGGCGCGCGATTCAGCAGCACGGGATGCTCGCGGATCACTTCTTCGAGGATGTCCCAGACCTCCGCGTCCTCGCGCTCCACTGCCTTCTTGGCGGCCTTGATGGTCGCCGCCAGCCCGCGCCGCTGCAGCTTGGAGAAGATGAAGGGCTTGAAGAGCTCGAGCGCCATCTTCTTCGGCAAGCCACACTGGTGCAGCTTCAGGGTCGGGCCGACCACGATCACCGAACGACCCGAATAATCGACGCGCTTGCCGAGCAGGTTCTGGCGGAAGCGCCCCTGCTTGCCCTTGATCATGTCGGCCAGCGACTTCAGCGGACGCTTGTTGGTGCCGGTGATGGCGCGGCCGCGACGGCCATTGTCCATGAGCGCATCGACCGACTCCTGCAGCATGCGCTTCTCGTTGCGCACGATGATGTCCGGCGCGTTGAGCTCGAGCAGGCGCTTGAGGCGGTTGTTGCGGTTGATCACGCGCCGATAGAGATCGTTCAGGTCGCTGGTCGCGAAACGGCCGCCATCGAGCGGCACCAGCGGACGCAGATCCGGCGGCAGCACCGGCAGCACGGTCATCACCATCCATTCCGGGCGATTGCCGGAATCGAGGAAGGCTTCCACGAGTTTGATGCGCTTGGTCAGCCGCTTGAGCTTGGTCTCGGAGTTGGTCGAGGCGATTTCCTCGCGCAACTTGACCAGCTCCGCCTTGAGGTCGATCGTCTTCAAGAGCTCGTAGACCGCCTCGGCGCCCATGCGCGCGTCGAACTCGTCGCCGTGCTCCTCGACCGCCTGCAGATATTGCTCCTCGGTCAGGAGCTCACCGCGCTCGAGCGGGGTCAAGTTTGGCTCGACGACCACATAAGCCTCGAAGTAGAGGATGCGCTCGATGTCGCGCAGGGTCATGTCGAGCATCAGGCCGATGCGTGAGGGCAGCGACTTCAGAAACCAGATGTGCGCCACCGGGCTCGCCAGATCGATGTGACCCATGCGCTCTCGGCGCACCTTGGCCAGGGTCACCTCGGTGCCGCATTTCTCGCACACGACGCCGCGATGCTTCATGCGCTTGTACTTGCCGCACAGGCACTCGTAGTCCTTGATCGGCCCGAAAATCGCCGCGCAGAACAGACCATCGCGCTCGGGTTTGAAGGTCCGGTAGTTGATCGTCTCCGGCTTCTTGACCTCGCCGAACGACCACGATCGAATCAGGTCGGGCGACGCCAGCGCGATCTTGATCGAGTCAAAATCAAGCGACTGGCGCTGCTGGTTGAAGAGGTTCAGAAGGTCTTTCATGAGTTTCTCCGGGAGTCTGGGAAGAGGATCTGGAAGTGCGGGAACGAGGAGGCAAGCGACGGTCGTGAAGCGCGGCGTGCCGAGGAGCACGAAGTGCCGACGCCACCTGCCCTAGTCCGTCATTTCTCTTCCAACTCCATGTTGATCGCCAGCGAGCGGATTTCCTTCACCAACACGTTGAACGACTCCGGCATGCCGGCGGCGATCTGGTGGTCACCGTCGACGATGTTCTTGTACATCTGGTTGCGGCCGGAGACGTCGTCGGACTTGACCGTCAGCATCTCCTGCAGCGTGTACGCCGCGCCATAGGCTTCCAGCGCCCAGACCTCCATCTCGCCGAAGCGCTGTCCACCGAACTGTGCCTTGCCGCCCAGGGGCTGCTGGGTGACCAGCGAATACGGCCCGGTCGAGCGCGCGTGCATCTTGTCGTCGACCAGATGATTCAGCTTCAGCATGTGCATGTAGCCAACCGTGACCTCCCGGTCGAAAGCTTCACCGGTGCGACCGTCATACAGCGTGGTCTGCCCGGACTCCGGCAGCTCGGCCAGCCGCAGCATGGCTTTGATCTCGTCTTCCTCGGCGCCGTCGAACACCGGCGTCGCCATCGGCACGCCGTCGGTCAGATTGCGCGCCAGCGTCAGCAGCTCCGCGTCGCTGAACGACTTGAGATTCACCTTGCTTTCGCCGGGGCGACCGGTGTCGTAGATCTGGCCGAGGAACTTGCGCAGCTCGGCCACTTTGACCTGGGCGTCGAGCATCGCCTGGATCTTCTCGCCGAGGCCCTTGGCCGCCCAGCCCAGGTGCACCTCGAGAATCTGCCCGATGTTCATGCGCGAGGGCACGCCGAGCGGATTCAGCACGATGTCCACCGGCCGCCCATCCGCGCTGTAGGGCATATCCTCCACCGGCACGATCATCGACACCACGCCCTTGTTGCCGTGGCGACCCGCCATCTTGTCGCCCGGCTGGATGCGGCGCTTCACCGCCAGGTACACCTTGACCATCTTCAGCATGCCCGGCGCAAGATCGTCGCCGGCGGTGATCTTCTGCTGCTTGGCCTTGAAACGGCGGTCGAACTCCTCCTCGTGGCGCTTGATCTGGTCGTGCGCGCGCTCGAGGAACTCCGCCGCGTCCTCGTCCTTCATGCGGATCGTGAACCAGTCGCGCTTCTTCAGGCCGTCCAGGTACTCGTCGCTGATCGCCGCACCTTTCTTGATGCTGCCGGGACCGCCGTTGACCGTCTTGCCGATGATGTAAGCGCGCACGCGACTGAAGATCGCACTTTCGAGAATGCGGAACTGGTCGTCGAAGTCCTTCTTGACGCGCTTGATCTCCATCTCTTCGATCTGGCGCGCACGCTTGTCCTTCTCGATGCCGTCACGGGTGAACACCTGCACGTCGATCACGGTCCCGTCCATACCGGGCGGCACGCGCAGCGAGGAGTCCTTTACGTCCGACGCCTTCTCGCCAAAGATTGCCCGCAGCAGCTTTTCCTCGGGGGTGAGCTGGCTCTCCCCCTTGGGCGTGACTTTGCCGACCAGAATGTCGCCGGCCTTCACTTCGGCGCCGATGTAGACAATTCCCGACTCGTCCAGGCGCGTCAGCGCCGCCTCGCCGACGTTCGGGATGTCGGCCGAAATTTCCTCCGGCCCGAGCTTGGTGTCGCGCGCCTGGCAGGTCAGCTCCTCGATGTGGATGGTGGTGTAGCGATCCTCTTCCACCACACGCTCGGAGAGCAGCACCGAGTCCTCGAAGTTGTAGCCGTTCCACGGCATGAAGGCGACCAGCATGTTCTGCCCGAGCGCCAGCTCGCCAAGGTCGGTCGAGGACCCATCGGCCAGCACATCGCCAGCCTCGACCCGATCACCGACGTGCACCAGCGGGCGCTGGTTGAGATTGGTGTTCTGGTTGGAGCGCGTGTACTTGGTCAGGGTGTAGATGTCGACGCCGGCGTCGTCCTCGCCAACCTGGTCCTCGTTGGCCCGGACCACGATGCGGCCCGCATCCACCTGATCGATCACCCCCGCACGCAAGGCCGCCACGGTCACCCCGGAGTCGCGCGCGACCGCGCGCTCGATGCCGGTGCCGACCAGCGGCTTCTGGCTGCGCAGGGTCGGCACGGCCTGGCGCTGCATGTTGGCGCCCATCAGAGCGCGGTTGGCATCGTCATGCTCGAGGAACGGCACCAGCGCGGCCGCCACCGACACGGTCTGCATCGGCGACACGTCCATGTA
>CAZORA010000056.1:0-9822 GCA_964582225.1 uncultured Dokdonella sp.
CCACGTCTGCGCACCGAAACCAATTTCGTCGGCTGAGGTTCGACGCTAATCAGGTCGCGAGAACCATGAAGTCCGGGTCCACGCCCTCGCTGAACTGCGGGCGAAACGTCTTGTCCGACAGAATCAGCCGATATCGCAATGACCCTACACGGCCTACCGAACCAACAAGGTGAGGTGAGCCGCTTGCCCGGGACACGAGTACATCACCTTCCGCAACAGCAAGATTCGGATCGAATCTGAAGTCAGCGGGAAGACGCTTGTGCTCCTCTTCTCTGAACACACCTCGATTGACGCAGCCTGCCTTCAACACCCCCCACGATGCGCCATCGGCTAGGTAGTTCTCCGCTTGTGGGCTGACACCCTGATCGATACGCCGCACCAACGACCGCAAGCGCCGCACCTCCCAATGCTCCGGCACATCCCCCAGCCACTCCACGCCGGAGGGCTTGAGGCGGACGTTGGGGTCGAGGCCGCGGGTGACGGCGCGGTGGATGATGGCCTGCTTCTGCTCCTCCAGCAGCTTGATCAGCTTCTGCCGGGAGCGGATGTAGCGGCGAATGCGCCGATCCGCGTGGTCGAGAAAGCAAACGATGGCAGCTTGCTCGTCTCTTGGCGGCACCAGCACGGGCATGCGCTTGATGTCGCTGAAATCGAGGTTCTGTCTTAGCCCGGAGCCGAACCCGTAGATGATCTTCAGCAGGTCATAGGCGTTCAGATACTGATAGCCGAACTCATTCAGCACGACCGGCTTCGTCTCCAGACACATGTACGCGGAGGTGATGATGCCGCGATGGTGCGCATGCCCGATCCGTAGGCTCGTTTGATCGTTCTGCAGGTCCGTGGTGCGGACAATGATGTTGCCCGGTTCGATGATCTGGTAGGTCTCGAATGACTCGGGAACCAAGCCGCGCAGTTTCTCTGGCGCTTTGACGATGATTCGGCCGTAGCTCAACGACAGTACGGTCGATTCGACCAAACCAGTGTTCTTGATCTGCCTCGGTCTGTACACGGCGAACGCAGGCGAGACCTCCCAATGCTCCGGCACCTCCCCCATCCACGGCGCCCCGGAGTCCTTCATCTTTGGATAGGGCTTGAGGCCGTCGATCATCACAGCGCCTCGAACCAGGTCTTGATCTTGAGCGCCATGAGCTTGCGGCGCTCTTCGAGGAAGTCGTCGTAGTCCGGGATCGCGCCGTCGAGCAGAGACTCTGGGATGCAGCTCACGCGCAAGTTGGCCCGCAGGTCCGCCTCGTCGGTGATGCCGCCGTACTTCTTCTTGCCGCCGTTCACCTGTTCGGCCCCCTCCTCGAAGTACTTCTCAGGCGGCTTGAGGGTTGGCGCAGCGACACGGGGGGGCCAGATTCTGGGTGCATCGATCATGGATGTTCCTCGTTTGCCTAGGCCTCGACGCCCTTGACGGTTGCAGCGTGAGTCGCCAGACGCCCGCGTACCGCACGCACGCCGTAATGGAAGGTGAGTACGGCGGCTGGCCACTGGCGCAGGTTGCTGCCGTCGATCTGGGCGCGGGCGAAGGTCGTGCGGGTGGTCGCCCAAGCCTCCGGCAGGCGATTGCGGTGCATGAAGCGCACCAGGCCCTTGAGCGATGCCGGGTGTTGCACGTACCGATCGCTCCACTTGATTTCAAGCGCCGCGACCGGTTTCAGCGCCGGGGAAGATTCCACCAGATCCACTTCGCTGTCATCAGCTCCCCAGCGCGCATAGTTCAGACGCGCGCCTTCATGGAAGCGCTGGGCAAAGAGCGCCGTCTCGACCAGATGGCCGAACGCCGGATCGTCGGCATCGCGGGCACCGAACAGCCCCGTATACATGGCCGGATTGGTCAGATAGACCTTGAACTGTCGCTCGCGCTGGTAGCGCTTGCCGTCCTGATTGACGCGAAAGACACGCTTGAGCAGGAACGCAGCTTCCAGGTACTCGATGTAACGCTGGATGGTTGGCTTGCCGACGCCGCTGCGTTTGGACAGCTGCTCGAATGAAACTTCCTCGGCGGTGTTGAACGCGAGCAGCGTAAACAGGGAGTTGAGTTCCTGGATATCCTGGATGCCGTAGAGCTGCGGCAGATCGCGCAGCAGCACCTTGTCGACGATGTCGGATTTGACGAAGCGCATGGGGTCGCCACGGACCGCGGCGGACAGCGCGAGCTCCGGATAGCCGCCGAAACTCACGTAGTCGACGAACTGGGCGTTCAGCGCGTGAATATCGCTGAGCGCGTACAGGCCCGGCTCTTCCTCGCGGATCGCCGGCTCCTCGGGCCGCAGGCTGAGGTATTCGGAAAAGGTGAGTGGCGGCAGCAGGAAATCGGTGAAGCGTCCGGCACCGGATTCGGTGCTCTGGCGCTTCAGTGCAGCGGCGGCCGAACCGGAAACGAGGATGCGCAGGTCCGGGCGATGGTCCACGAGCGCCTTGAGGTATTTCTCCCAGTCCTTGTGCGACTGGATTTCATCGAAGAAGAGGTAGCGCTCAGCACCTGCCGCGCTTGGCGTTGCCGCCTCGATCAGGCGCAGCAGTGCCTCGAGCGAGCGTCCGTGAAGGAGCGGGTGGTCCATTTCCACGTAGGCAATGCGCACACCCGGTATCTGCACCTTGAGGAGGTTCGCGATCAGGTGGCGGATCAGGACGGTCTTGCCGACGCGGCGCGGCCCCAGCAGCACCACGGCGCGACGCAGCCCCGATTCCCGCAGCAGGGCCTGCACCGGTTCCAGGTAGGCACGTGGACGCAGGCCGAGCGTCACCGGGTCCCCATTTGCCCCTCCCCACCAGGGGTTCAGGCGCTTAAGATGTTCTGCAACTTGTTGATCAGACACATCTTTCATGGAAAGTTTGCGCTAAGGAAAGAAGACTATGCTTAACTCTAGCACGGTGGCCGACGGCTCCACCTAGCCGTCGGAGCCAATGATCTCCGCCAGCAATCCTCCCGTCTCCTTCTCCAGCGCCAGGATGTCCGCCCGGATCTCCTCCAGCGGGCGCAGCGGCTGCGGTTTGTAGAAGTAGCGGGTGAAGCTGATCTCGTGGCCGGTCTTGACGCTGTCCGCGACGTACCAGGCATCCGGCGCGTGCGGCAGCACTTCGCGTTCGAGAAAGGCTTCGATGCCACCCTCCTCCAGCAGCGGCACCTGTTCGGTGTCGCGCAGCTCGGTGTCGGGTTCGTACTCGACGACGGCGGGCTTGCCGGCGATCTGCACTTCGAACAGGCCGCGCAGCGGATCGGCGACGGTGCCCTTCTTGTGGATCTTGCGGATGACGGGCGGCGCATCCTCGGCGCGTTCATGTTCTTCCCGGAGGCGCTTGATCTCGGCGGGTTTGTAGGCACGCCCGGCATCGATGCCCTGCAGGCGCAGCGGGCGCTCGACGACGACTTTCCAGTAGCCGAGGGCAGCATTCGGGAAAATCTTCGATTGCTCGGTTTCCTCGAAGCTGAGGAAGACCTCGCAGATGCGCTCGATGTCCTCGTCGGAGAGCTCGCAGTTCTTCTTGCCGAGGTTCTTGCGCAGCGGCTTGAACCACTGCGTGGCGTCGATGAGCTGCACCTTGCCCTGGCGGTGCGCCGGCTTGCGGTTGGTGAGCACCCAGACGTAGGTGGCGATGCCGGTGTTGTAGAACATGTTGAGCGGCAGCGCGACGATGGCTTCCAGCCAGTCGTTCTCGATGATCCAGCGGCGGATGTTGCTCTCGCCCTGGCCGGCGTCGCCGGTGAAGAGCGAGGAGCCGTTGTGCACCTCGGCGATGCGGCTGCCGAGCTTGGTGCCGTGCTTCATCTTCGAGAGCATGTTGGCGAGGAACAGCATCTGGCCGTCGCTGGAGCGGGTGAGGAGTGAGTACTCCGGGTCACCGGCGTGGTCGATGATGAAGCGCGGGTCCTTGACGCCACTCTTGCCGCCCATGCGTTCGAGATCGGTCTTCCAGCTCTTGCCGTAGGGCGGGTTGGAGAGCATGAAATCGAACTCGCGCGAGGGGAAGGCATCGTTGGCGAGCGTGGAACATTCCGGGCCGCCGACGATGTTGTCCGCCGCGTCGCCCTCGCCCTTGAGCAGCAGGTCGGCCTTGCAGATGGCGTAGGTTTCGGCGTTGATCTCCTGGCCGTAGAGGTGGGTTGCCACCTGCTTGCCGTGCTCGCTGGCGAGCTGCTGCAGGGTCTCTTCGGCGACGGTGAGCATGCCGCCGGTGCCCAGGGCGCCGTCATACAGAAGATAGGTGCCGGATTCGATTTCGTCGGCAATCGGCAGGAAGATCAGCCGCGCCATCAGCTTCACGGCGTCGCGCGGCGTCCAGTGCTCGCCGGCCTCCTCGTTGTTTTCCTCGTTGAAGCGGCGCACCAGTTCCTCGAACACGGTGCCCATGGCGTGGTTGTCGAGGCCGCCGGGGCTGAGATCGATGTCGGGGGAGAGGAACTTCTCGATCAGGGTGCCGAGCGCATCGGCCTTCGAGAGCCGGGGAATCTGGTTGCGGAACTCGAAGTTCTCGAGGATCTCCTGCACGTTGGGCGAGAAACCGTCGAGGTAGGCTTCGAAGTCGGCCCTGAGCTGCTGCTGGCTGGCGCGGGACTTGAGATCGCGCAGGGTGAACTTCGAGGTGTTGTGGAAAGCCTGGCCGGCGGCCTGGCGCAGGGCCTGGTCCTGGTTCGTAATGCCGGCCCTGTCGAGCGAGGCCTTCATGTCGAGCACCGCCTGCTTGGTCGGTTCGAGCACGGCATCGAGCCGGCGCAGCACGATCATCGGCAGGATCACGTCGCGGTACTTGCCGCGCACGTAAAGATCGCGCAGCACGTCGTCGGCGATGCCCCAGATGAAGTTGGTAATCCAGTGGAGCTGGCTTGGGTCCATGTCGTTCGAGCTCTCGATGGCGCGCGCTCGCGGGACGCGAGGGTGTCAGGAATTTCGTGGGAGAGGCATCCCGCGATGCTGCCAAGGAGAGTGTATGCCTCGCAACCAGAAGACGCCGGCGCTGGCGCCGGCCACGGATCTGACGCAGGCATTTCTCGAGGCTTCCATGGGCCGTCAGGAGGCCCCACTACTTGCCGATGCAGAAGCTCGAGAAGATCGCGCCGAGCAGGTCTTCGCTGCTGAACTCGCCGGTGATTTCGCCGAGGGCGCGGTGGGCGAGGCGGAGCTCTTCGGCGGCGAGCTCGCCGCCCTCGCCTTGTTCGAGCAGGCGCTGGGCTTCGGCGAAGCGTTCGCGCGTGCGTTCGAGCACGGCAGCGCGGGACTTGGGGCCTGAATCGCCTGCTACCATGCGCGATTCGGTTTCCCGTTTGTTGCCATGTCCGACCTGTCGCTGGTGGATGTCCGCTTTGCTGCCCCGGTGCTGGCGGACGCAGCGCCGTTTGCGCTGAACCTGGAGGTCGCGGTCGCGGCCCCGGTTGTGTTCGATGTCGACGTCTCGCTCGACGTTTTCGACGGCGCCGGTCGCCAGCTGGCGCACGCCCAGCTGGCGGCGTCCGGCTGGGACGTGAGCTGGCTGCCGCGCGGGCGCTACCGAGCGCACGCGCTGGCCGCGGAGGGCGGGCTGGCGGCCGGTCGCCATCGAGTGGAAGTTGCGCTGTGGCAGCGGGTTGCCGGGGAGCCGCACAAGGCGGCGGAGCGCTCGCTGACGCTTGAAGTGGCGGCCGACGGCAGCGGCGGGCTACGCCCGCTCTGGCAGCTCGAGTCGATCGGCGACACGGCGCCGATTGCGGAGCTGTCGTGGCGGCGCGGCCCTGCCGACTGGTTCTTCAAGCATTTCGATCACGCCGCGCGCACCACCGCGAGCTACCTGCTGGGAGATTCGCCGCTGCTGCGGGGGCGCATCCTCGACGTCGGCTGCGGCGACGGCATCACCGATCTCGGCATCGCCCTGCGCCGGCAGCCGCAGGAGCTGATCGGCATCGATCCCTTCCGCGGCTACGAGCGGCTGCCCGGGATCATGCGCGCGGCGCATCTGCCGCAGGACGTCTGGCCGTCCTGCCTGCGTTTCCTGCCGGAGAGCGCCAACGCGATGCCGTTTCCGGACGACCACTTCGATGTGGTGGTGTCGTGGGGCTCGCTGGAGCATATCGTCGGCGGCTACGCCACCGCGCTGGCGGAAATCCGCCGCGTGTTGAAGCCGGACGGGTTGCTGATGGTGCATCCGGGTCTGTTCCATTCCGACGTCGGCAACCACCTCGGCGAGTTCCGCTTTGCCCGCGAGGAGCCTTGGGTGCACCTCAAGCGCCCGCGCGAGTGGCTGCAGGCGCAGGTGCTGGCCGGCGATCTCGAGCGCATGGATCGCTGCGGCGA
The DNA here is from genome assembly GCA_964582225.1 of uncultured Dokdonella sp. GTDB lineage: Bacteria > Pseudomonadota > Gammaproteobacteria > Xanthomonadales > Rhodanobacteraceae > Dokdonella_A. The sequence continues at coordinate 6,273 of CAZORA010000056.1, forward strand.
TGACGCCAGCCCGGCGCAATACTGGCAGTGGTTCACCGAGCTGAATCCAATCACCGTGGCGGCTTTCGAGCGCGAGCTGCGCGAGCTCGGCTTCGAGCCTTGGCGCGTCGCCTTGCGCACCCATGACCGAGTCGACTACACGCCCGAGCTGCAGGCCTATTCCTTCGTCGACCTGGCGGTAGGCGAACTCTACGTCTCGGCCTGGAACCGCAAGCGGTGAGCGCCGCCACGGACGATACGCTGCAGATTTGGGAAGCCGTCGCCGGCGACTGCGCCTTTCTCGTCGCCGCGAACGCCGCAATGGCCGGCTGCAACCTGCTGAGCGTCGCCAGTTCGGTCGAGCCGGTGTAGGTCGTCGTCAGCAGGCGCAGGCGATGGTCGGATTCGACGTGCCGGCGCAGCGGCTCCAGCAGCGAGCGCCTTCTCCACCGCGTCGATCTGCTCCATCAGTGCATCCATCGAGCGCAGCAGTTGATCGTGCGTGACCTTCTCCGGCGCCTCCGGCAGGCTGACGATCTCGAGCCAGCGCAAGACGCCCAGCTTCGAGCTGGGCTCGCACAGGCGGTTGAAAACCATCGCACGCACCAGGGCCGCCGCGTCGAACCGGCGTCGGGAGGAGCGCATGGCGCGGCTCGGCGCCGCTTCCAGGCCCGGCGATTGCCAAAGCTCGTGCAGCAGGTAGACGTGGCCGAACGCCTGCATCAAGTTCGGAATGGGGGGCTGGCCCACTTATCGAGCAATCAAGCTGCGGCCGCAGCAAAGCGTGCGAAAAGGTCACCGGGAAGTGGGTGATCCAAGCGCCAGGTGATCGCCATCGGGCGCTCGCCCTCGTGGCGCACGTAACGGGCCGGGCCGAGCAGCCAGAAGGCGCGTTCGTCGGAATCCAGCCGGATGAAGGGCAGCACCGAGCTGCCGCGCGCGAGGTGTTGCTGGTAGCGCTGGCCGGTGGGGCTGTCGGCACGGGTGGTCGACTGGCTCTCCCAGTGCAGGAGGGTTTCACTGATGGCGTAATCGCGGTAGCGGGTGGTGGGCGAGAAGTTCCCGGCAGATTTGTCGAGGGTGATCGTGAAAAGATCGACGCCGGCTTTGGGCAGCCAGCGCACGCCCTCGCGCCAATTCGACAGGGCGTAGGCTTCACCGTCGGCAAACGCCGCCTGGATCTCGCGTCGGGTGTAGCGCGCGTGCACGTACAGGGGCACTTCCGGGAAGCTGGCCAATTCGCCCGGCAGATGCTCGATGCGATCGCCGAGCACGGCCAGCAATTCCACCAGTTCCGCCCGCACTTGCGGGTGTTGCCAGATCAGCCCGGCGACCTCCTGCAGGCTGGCTTCGCGCAGCCCCAGGCTCTCGCACAGCACGGCGGCCAGCATGTGGAACAGGCGGCGCTGGCGCAGGGTCAGGCTTGCCAGGTTCGGCGGTTCGGGTGCAGTCAGCCAATCTCGCCAGATTTTGATGCGCTCGGGATCGTCCACGTGCAGCAGGCGAGCGATGGCGCGACGCAGCACGGCTTCCTGCGGCCCGGCCGGCAGCACCGGCAGGCCGCCTTCCTCCAGCAGGTTGGACCAGCAATGACTGTTGGAATACAGGTCCTCCAGTTCCAGGCCGGATTGGTCGAGGAAGTCCTGCAGTGAAACCCGGCCCAGGGCCTCGGCTACCTGCCGCAGCTCCGCTGCCTTGGCAGGCCAGGTTCGCGGCAGGCTCAGGCGGATGTTGTCCAGCACAAGCTGGCTGGCGACCGGATCCAGCTCCATCTGGCAGCCGCTGGGAAGGTAGGGGAAGCCTTGCTCGATCTGTTTTTCCAGCTGTTTTCGGGTGCCGCCCAAGAGGGCAGAAAAGCGGCGGTCGAAGCGGAATTCCTTGCGGTGGCGCGCGACAAAATCCAAGACGGTGCAAACGCTCTTGCCCGGCTCGCGGCGCAGTCCGCGGCCGAGTTGCTGCAGGAACAGGGTCGGGCTATCGGTCGGACGCAGCAACAGCAGGGTGTCGACCGTGGGCAGGTCCACGCCCTCGTTGAACAGGTCCACCGAGAACAGCACGCGCAGGCGCCCATCGGCCAGTGCGGCAAGCGCGGCCTGGCGCTCGCCCGATGGGGTGTCGCCCCACACTGCCCGCGCCTCGATGCCGGCGGCGTTGAACTGTTCGGCCATGAAGCGCGCGTGCGCCACCGAAACGCAGAAGCCCAGCGCACGCATGCGACCGGGGTCGGACACAATGCGCTCGATGTTGGCGATGATGCGCCGCGCGAGCACGGTATCGCCGGTGACGAGATTGCTCAGCGCGCCGGGCTCGTAGCCGCGGCCGCGCACCCAGGGAACCTGGGAAAGATCAGTGCCATCGGCGATGCCGTACCAGGAAAACGGGCACAGGCGCTGCTGGTCGATCGCATCCCACAGCCGCAGCTCGGCCGCGATGCGGTGATCAAACCAGTGCAGGATGGGTTCGCCATCGCTGCGCTCTGGCGTCGCGGTCAGGCCCAGCAGTTCGCGAGGCTGCAGGTGCCGGAGCAGGGCGTCGTAGGTCCAGGCCGCGGCATGGTGGAATTCGTCGATGATCAGCACGTCGAAATGATCCCGTGCCAGGTGCTCCAGGCCGGCCGCGCTCAGGCTCTGGATCGAGGCAAAGACGTGCTCGAATCGCGCCGGCTGCGCGCCATCCACCCAGAGCTCGCCAAAGGCGGCATCGCGCAGGGCATGGCGGAAGGTGGCCAGGCTCTGGTTGAGGATTTCCTTGCGGTGCGCGACGAACAGCAGGCGCGCGCGCGGCAGGCTCCCGCGCAGGCGCTGGTAATCAAGCGCGGCCATCACGGTCTTGCCGGTGCCGGTGGCCGATACCAGCAGGTTGCGATGCCGGCCCTGCAGGCGCGCCAGCGCGATCAGCTCGAGCATGCGCGACTGGAACGGCTCGGGGCGGATTTCCACCGGGCTCAGGTAGACCTGTGGGCCGGAGTCGCGGGTCTGGGTCAGCTCGCGGAATTCGACCTCGTCAAACGCGCGAAAATCACCGGATTCCCAATAGCTCTCGAACACCGCCGAGAATTTTTCCAGCAGATCCGGATTGCGCGCACCGGCCACGCGCACGTTCCACTCCAAACCGGAGACCTGAGCCGAATGGGTGAGATTGGAGGAGCCGATGTAGCCCGTCGAAAAGCCCGAATTGCGGTGGAACAGCCAGGCCTTGGCGTGCAGGCGCGTGCCGCTGGTGTCGTAGGAGACGCGCACGTCGGCGCCGATCTGCTGCAATCTGCTGAGTGCCGCCAGTTCGGTCGAGCCGGTGTAGGTCGTCGTCAGCAGGCGCAGCCGATGGCCGGATTCGACGTGCCGGCGCAGCGGCTCCAGCAGCGGTCGGATGCCGGTCTGGCGCACGAAGGCCATCAGCACATCGATGCCGTCCGCCGAATCGATCTCGGACTTGAGCTGAAACCCGATGTGGGGTTCGCCCGGTGCATTGGTCAGAAGGGTGGTGTCGAGCAGCGGCGTGGCTGGCGACTCGATGCGCGCCGGCGCGCCGCTCGGCAAGCGGGTCAGGATGGCGCGCAGCAGTTCGCCGCTGC
>CAZORA010000057.1:0-8339 GCA_964582225.1 uncultured Dokdonella sp.
TGAAGTCGCTGGATGCCCGCCTTCGCGGGCATGACGGGCTTGTTCAGACATTCCTCAGGGGGTATCTGAACAAGTCGACACGCTCGTCACTCTCGCGAAGGCGGGAGTCCAGTGCCTTTGATTTCAAGGACTTGAAGTCGCTGGATGCCCGCCTTCGCGGGCATGACGGGCTTGTTCAGACATTCCTTGGTGTCGGCGCAAGACCCGAACTCGAATCCGCCACGCTTTGCCGCCTCCTGCCGCACGGGTTCCCCAGCGAGCAGGCCAGCCTGCGACCGACAGGTGCGAAAATGGTCGAAGACCACCCACGCCGGCCCCCACGCTCGCCGCACCAAGTCCGACGGGTTCTGTCCGGACCGTGGCTGGCGTAAGCTTGCATGTCCGCTGCAGGTACCTTTCGATGATCCCCGAACTTGGCCAATTCGCGCTGATCCTGGCGCTGCTCCTCGCCGTGGTCCAGTGCGTGCTGCCGCTGATCGGCGCGCATACCGGCAACCGCGCGCTGATCGCCGTGGCGCGCCCGGCCGTCGCCGGGCAGGCGGTGTTCGTGATCGCCGCATTCGCCATGCTGACCTGGTCCTTCGCTACCCAGGATTTCTCGGTCGCCTACGTGGCGCAAAACTCCAATTCGATGTTGCCCTGGTTCTATCGCTTCTCGGCGGTGTGGGGCGCACACGAGGGTTCGCTGCTGCTGTGGATCCTGCTGCTCAGCGTCTGGAGCCTTGCCGTCGCCGCCTTCAGCCACCGGCTGCCAGACGACTTCATGGCGCGCGTGATCGGCGTGCTTGGTTTCATCAGCGTCGGTTTCCTGCTTTTCACCCTGTTCACCTCCAACCCCTTCGCGCGCGAACTGCCGGTTCCGGTCGAGGGCGTCGACCTCAACCCGATGCTGCAGGACCCGGGCCTGATCATGCATCCGCCAATGCTCTATACCGGCTACGTCGGCTTTTCGGTCGCCTTCGCCTTCGCCATCGCGGCGCTTCTCGGCGGCGAGGTTGACGCACGCTGGGTGCGCTGGTCACGGCCCTGGACCAATGTCGCCTGGGCGTTTCTGACCCTCGGCATCGCGCTCGGCTCCTGGTGGGCCTACTACACACTCGGCTGGGGTGGCTGGTGGTTCTGGGACCCGGTCGAGAACGCTTCCTTCATGCCCTGGCTGATCGGCACTGCGCTGATCCACTCGCAAGCGGTTACCGAAAAGCGCGGCTCATTCCGCGCCATGACGATGCTGCTTGCGATCTTCGCCTTCTCGCTGTCGCTGCTCGGCACCTTCCTCGTCCGTTCGGGCGTCCTGACCAGCGTCCACGCCTTTGCCACCGACCCCAAGCGCGGCATCTTCATCCTTGCCTTCCTCGCCGTGGTGGTCGGCGGCTCGCTGCTGCTCTACGCCCTGCGCGGGCCGAAGGTCGCCGGCGGTGAACCTTTTGCGGCGGCCTCGCGCGAGACCGCGCTCCTGGTGGTCAACCTGATGTTCGGCTCGGCCGCCGCGATGGTCTTGATCGGCACCCTGTACCCGATCGTCGGCGACGCCTTTTCGCTGGGGCGAATCTCGGTCGGCCCGCCCTACTTCGCCTTCATGTTCATCGCCCTGATGATTCCGGTGGTGCTGCTGCTGCCCTTCGGGCCCTTCCTCGCCTGGCGCAAGGCCGACGCCGGCAAGGCGCTGCGCGGCCTGCTGCCGGCGCTGGTCACGGCGCTGGTCGCCACCGCCATCGCCTGGCTGCTGGTGCGCGACCTGCCGTGGAAGGCGCTGGCCGGCGCCGCGGGCTCGATCTGGATCGGGCTCGGGGTGCTGCTGTTCGGCCTCTCGCGACTGCGCAGGATGCCTGCCGGACGGCGCTTCACGCCCGAAATGCTCGGTATGATGTGCGCCCACTTCGGGGTTGCGCTGTTCATCGCCGGCGTGCTGATCGTCGAATCGACCAGCATCGAGCGCGACCTGCGCATGGCGCCCGACCAGACCGTCGCGATCGGCGCGCTGGAGTTCCACTTCGACGGCGTGCATCAGGTCGACGGCCCCAATTATCGCGCCGAGCAGGGCGTGATCACGGTGAGCGAAAACGGCCACACGCTGGCGGTGCTGCATCCACAGAAGCGCCAGTTCCTGCGCACCGGCCAGGTGCAGACCGAAGCCGCACTGCGACCGAGCCTGTTCCGCGACCTCTACGTCGCGCTCGGCGAGGCGGTTGGCGACGACGGCGCCTGGGCCGTGCGGGTCTATATCAAACCTTTCGTGCGCTGGATCTGGATCGGCGCGCTCTTGATGATGTTCGGTGGCTTCCTTGCCGCCAGCGACCGGCGTTTCCGCCTGTTGGGAGAGGCCGCTGACGCCAAACGGGGCGGCGCATCGAACCCAAGACCGAGGCCGGGCATTCCAGCGGAGTCCGCCGCATGAGCCGCCGCCTCCTGCCCCTCGGTGCGTTTCTGCTGATCCTCGCCCTGCTGATCTTCGGCGTCTGGTACAGCAGCACCCACGACCTGCGAGAAGTTCCCTCGCCGCTGATCGACAAGCCCGCACCGGCCTTCAGCCTGCCGCTGCTCGAGGACCCGACGCGCAGCTTCGGCAGCGCCGAGCTCGCAGGCAAGCCTTACCTGCTCAACGTCTTCGGCAGCTGGTGCTTCGCCTGCCGCGACGAGCATCCGGTGCTGATGCGCGAAGGCAAGCGGCTCGGCATTCCCATCGTCGGCTTCAACTGGAAGGACGAGCCGGAGGACGCCAAGCGCTGGCTGCAGCAGTTCGGCGATCCCTACGACGTGGTGGTGGTCGACTATCCCGGCAAGGTGGCGATCGACTTCGGGGTGACCGGCGCGCCCGAATCCTTCCTGGTCGATGCCCAGGGCATGATCCGCTACAAGCGGATCAGCCCGATCACTCCACAGGTGATCGAGCGCGAGCTCTTGCCACGAATCGCCGCGATGCAGCAGGGAGCAGCGCGACCGTGAGCCGACTGCGACAGCTTCTGCTGGCTCTCGGCGTGGCGCTTCTGAGCTGCGCGCTCGCCTTCGCCGCGGTCGATCCGCTGCCCTTCAAGGATCACGCGGAGGAAGTGCGCTTCCAGAATCTGGCCAAGCAGTTGCGTTGCCTGGTGTGCCAGAACGAAAGCCTGAACGACTCCTCGGCGCCGCTCGCCGCCGATCTGCGCCGCGACGTTTTCGAACAGATGCGCAGCGGCAAGAGTGATGACGAGATCAAGCAGTGGCTGACCGCGCGCTACAGCGATTTCGTGCTGTACGACCCACCGCTGCGTGGCGGCACCCTGCTGCTCTGGTTCGGCCCGCTGCTGGTGCTGGCGCTGGGAGCGCTCGCGGTGACGCTCGTCGTGCGCAAGCGGGCAAGCGGTCTCGCCACCCACCGCTCCGGCCCGAGCCGAACCGAGGACGATTGGTAATGACCTTGTTTCTGTCGCTTGCCGCGCTGATGCTGGTCGGCGCGCTCGCCATCGTGCTGCTGCCGCTGCTGCGCAATCGCCGCGCAGGGGCGACCACCACGCCACAGTTGCGCGCGCTCGAGGCCGCCCGCGCCGCCGGCGTGATCGACGCCGAGGAATACGCCAGCAAGCGCGCCGCGCTCGGCCTCGCCACCGCAACCCACGCGCCGCGCGCGAGCTTCGCCGCCGCGCTGGCCATCGCGCTGCTGCTGCCGCTTTCGGCCATCCTGCTCTACCGCGCGGTCGGCACTCCACGGGCGCTCGACCCGACCGCACTCGCGGTGGCACCCGACCAGCACGGGCAGGATGGCATGCGGATGGACGATGCCATCGCCGCCCTCGAGGCACGCCTGCAGGAGCACCCGGAAGACGCCGGCGGCTGGGCGCTCCTCGGTCGCGCCTACCAGGTCACCGGCCGAACCGAGCGTGCGCTCGAAATCTTCAAGCGCGCCCACGAAGCGCTGCCGAACGACGCCGAGACCACGGTCGAATACGCGCAGGCGCTGGCGCTCGCGCGTCCCGACCATCGCATCGAAGGCGAAGCGCGCAAGCTGATCGAGGGCGTGCTGGCGAAAGACCCGAGCCACCAGCGGGCGATCTGGCTGCTTGGCATCAGCGATTATCAAGCCGGGCGCTATGCGGAAGCCGTCACGCGCTGGAAAGCGCTGCTGGCGATGCTCGAACCGGGTTCGGAAGTACGCGAAGGCGTCGAACGCCAGATCGCCGAGGCCGAGGCGCTGCGTGACGGCAAGACGCCGCCGCCGGCATCCGCCAGCGCACAGGCTCCCGTCGTCGCGAGCGGAGCCGCAGACCGCGGCACGCCCGCCGTGGCGCCAGCGCTCAGCGTGAATGTCCGGCTCGCACCGGCGCTCGCCGCAGAGCTCGACCCGCAGGCCACCCTGTTCGTGTTCGCCCGCGCCGCCGAAGGCCCACCGATGCCACTCGCGATCGAACGCCTCAAGGCCTCCGATCTGCCCGCCAGCGTGAAGTTGGACGAGTCCAAGGGCATGCTGCCGAATCTCAAGCTCGGCCAGGTTGCCCGGGTCGTGGTCGGCGCGCGAGTGTCGAAATCGGGCGAGGCAACGCCGCAGAAGGGCGATCTGGAAGGGCTCTCCGCGCCACTCGACGTGCACCAACGCGAGCCGATCGAGCTCACCATCGACCGCATCCTGCCCTGATGCGACGCGCCCGGCGCGCAGCGCGTCGGGCATGAACATATGGCTCGTCCGCGCTGGCAAGGATTCCGGCAGGCCGCTAGAGTGCTCGGTTTCCTGCGCTCCTCTCGAAATGCCCGACGCCCGCCGCTGGTTCGACCTGCCCTCGCCCTTCGCCATGAAGCGCGGCGGGGAGCTGCGCGGCGCACACCTCGCCTATGAGACCTGGGGCAAGCTGAGTCCGGCCCGCGACAACGCGCTGCTGATCCTCGGCGGCATGTCGCCGAGCGCCCACGCCGCTTCCAGCGCCGAGGATCCGTCTCCCGGCTGGTGGGAGGACATGCTCGGCCCGGGCAAGTACATCGACACCGAGCGCTGGTTCGTGATCTGTCCGAACACGCTCGGCAGCTGCAAGGGTTCGACCGGCCCGGCCGACATCAACCCGGACACCGGCGAAGCCTGGCGCACGGATTTTCCCGAGCTGACCCTGGACGACACCGCCAACGCGGCGCACGCGCTGGTGCGCCATCTTGGCATCGAGCGCCTCGCCTGCCTGCTCGGCAACTCCATGGGCGGCATGGCCGCGCTGGCCTACCTGCTGCAGCACCCCGGTAGTGCGCGTACCCACGTCAGCATCTCCACCGCGCCGCAGGCGCAGCCCTTCGCGATCGCGATCCGCTCGCTGCAGCGTGAGGCGATCCGCCTCGACCCCAACTGGAACGAGGGTCGCTACGACGACCAGCACTACCCGGAAACCGGCATGTCGCTCGCGCGCAAGCTCGGCGTCATCACCTACCGCTCGGCAATGGAGTGGGTCGGCCGCTTCGCCCGCATCCGCCTCGACTCCGAGCAGCGCGAAGACGAGCCCTTCGGCTTCGAGTTCCAGATCGAGTCGTATCTGGCCGCCCATGCGCGGCGCTTCGTGCGCCAGTTCGACCCCAACAGCTACCTGTATCTATCCCGCGCCAGCGACTGGTTCGACGTGGTCGACTATGCGCCGGCCGCCAGCCTCGATCCGACTGCGGCGGCGCTGGCGCAGATCGCGGTCGAGCGCGCCCTGGTCATCGGCGTGGAGAGCGACATCCTGTTCCCGCTCTCGCAGCAGGAGCAGATCGCCGAGGGCCTGCGCGAGGGCGGCGCCGAGGTCGAATTCGTCTCGCTCGACTGCCAGCAGGGCCACGATTCCTTTCTGGTCGAGATTCCGCGCTTCGGCGAACCGATCCAGCGCCTGCTCGACGCCCTGCACGGCACGTTGCCCGGCAGCACCTCTCTCTCCGCATCGCACGAACGCCCATGACCGACATCCGCCGCGCCCCGCGCCCCGCGCCCGGCAGCAAGATCACCACGCCCCAGGGCACCCGCGCCGTGCTCGACGGCATGAAGCCGAACGCGAACAGCGCGCTGCCCGACGTCGGCCGCAAGCCCGAGTGGCTGCGCGTGCGCCTGCCGAGCGGCGCGCGCTATCAGGAAGTCCTCGACATCGTGCGCTCGCACCAGCTGCAGACCGTGTGCGCGGAATCGAAGTGTCCGAACATCGCCGAGTGCTGGGGCCGCGGCACCGCGACCCTGATGCTGATGGGCTCGGTGTGCACCCGCGCCTGCCGCTTCTGCTCGGTCAACACCGGCAACCCGCAGGGCTGGCTGGATCCGCTGGAGCCAGCCAAGGTGGCCGACGCCGTGGCCCTGATGGGGCTCAAATACGTGGTGCTGACCTCGGTCGACCGCGACGACCTCGCCGACGGCGGCGCCGCTCACTACGCCGCCTGCATCCGCGCGATCCACGCGCGCATGCCGGAGACCGCGATCGAAGCCCTGACCCCCGACTTCGCCGGCGTCCACGCCAGCGTGGCCGCGGTGCTCGACGCCGGCCTCGCCACCTACGCCCAGAACCTCGAAACCGTGCGTCGCCTGACCGCGCGTGTGCGCGACCCGCGTGCCGGCTACGAGCAGACCCTGGACGTGCTCCAGTTCGCCAAGCGCTACGCGCCGCAGACCCTCGGCAAGACCAGCCTGATGCTCGGCCTCGGCGAGACCGACGACGAGCTCGAGGAGGCCTTCGACGACATCCGCGCCGCCGGCGTCGACGTGCTGACCATGGGCCAGTATTTGCGCCCGACGAAAAACCACCTGCCCGTCGAACGCTTCGTCAGCCCCGACCAATTCCACCGCTACCGCGAATCGGCCCTCCGCCGCGGCTTCGTCGAAGTGGTCGCCGGCCCGCTGGTGCGCTCCAGCTATCGCGCCGAGCGCGTGCTCGAGCACAACAACGTCGGCCTCGATCAGGCCGTGCTCGAAGGCATCCGCGAAGCGGCGGTGATGCGCTGCTGAAGCTTTCCCGCGTCCCGCCACGCGCCGCGGCGCGGACGCCGCCATCGCGGCCATGGGCCATCAAGGCGTCGTGAAGCGAGGGCGCACCGAGCGGCGGAACGCAATCCGGCCATCCATGATCCTGCCCGAGCCGGTGCCTTCTGCCGAGCGCCCGATCACGTAGTTCAGGGGTTTTCGAAACCGTCATCGAAGATCGGGTCAAACTGCAATTTGATCAGACCAAAGCGCGCGCGCGTGGCGGAGGATTTTCTTGACAGCCCGCCGATCAGGATCCCGCCCGAGCCGAACGCGAGGCGATAGCCATCGTTGCGATAGTCGATGCGATTGCCCGGATCGGGCATCGTGAATGCGGCATAGCTCTTGCCGTCGCTGCCGTAGCTCGCGTACGGCGATCCGTCGGCGGAAAACCGCGCGCTGACGACATCGCTTTCCGCGCCTGAGACGATGAAACCGCTCACATCGGCGAATCCGGTCACCAGAAAGTCACCGCCGCAGCGGATCAGGATGTCCTCCAGCGTGCCGACGTCACCGACCTGGCGCTTGAATGCCACGATGCCGGTGCCCGGCGCCATCGCGGCGCCGCTCGCCAGAAAGCAACCGACGAGAAACTGAGAGGTCGTGCCGTCGAAAGCCGCCCCCGCGGCGATGATCACGCCGCCGCGATCGAGCGCTACCGCGTGAAACGTGCTGCTGAAGTTCATGCGCAAGCGCCCGTCGCCGGCAGGGCCGAATGTGGCGTCCCAGGTTCCGTTGGGCAGCAATCGAGCAAGCACGCCGTACTGTTCACTGAGCGATTGTGACGCGAGTGCTTCACCGGCCAGCACGACCTTTCCATCGGGCCGGATCGCGAGCGCGCACGCCGTGCCCTTGTTGAGCCCCGCCGGGCCGCCCACGTCGAACGCGACCAGCGCCACCCCGCCGCTCCCGAAACCGCCGTCGACGGTCCGATTCAGGTTCAGACGAACCAGCATCATGTCCTGGTTGCCCAGCGAACCGCGCGTGCCGCCTGCGATCAACAGCTTGCCGCCGGGCTGCTGCGCGAGGCGCTCCGCGCTGGGTCGCCGTTGACGGGCATCGTGTTCCAGCCCTGCGGGCTGCCCGCCCCGGTTGCCGATCCGTTACTCTTGAGAACGGCAAGCAACAGCTGGATGGAATCATCACCGACCGGAGCGATCGTAGAAGCCGTCGGCGGCTTGAGCTTGGCCCAAGGAGTATCTGAACAAGTCGACATTTGCCCGTCACTCCCGCGAAGGCGGGAGTCCAGTGTCTTTGATTTCAAGAACTTGAAGTCGCTGGATGCCCGCCTTCGCGGGCATGACGAGCTTGTTCAGACCTTCCCTAACGAAAGGGGCAGCGCGGCAAACATGACGGCGCCAAAAAAGTTCCGGTGTCAAGCGTTTTTTGAAAACAGCCTGATGGCCGGAAGTCT
>CAZORA010000058.1:0-8149 GCA_964582225.1 uncultured Dokdonella sp.
GCACGTCGCACACCTTTGCGATCAAGCACTTGCGTCGCTAGCTGCGGAACTTGGGGGCGTCGGGAGGCGATCGCGAGCCATCGAAGGCGCCGGACAGGAAAACGCCGGACGCTTCCTAGCTCGCGGCCCCTCAGGCAGGGCGTGCGTCGCGCCCTCTGCCGCCACGGCGACGGCGCTTGCGCGAGGGCTTGGCCGCCGGGGTCGACGCGGCGCCGGCGGCGGCGTGACGCGCCTTCGGCGCCCCCGCGTGCGGGCCGCGGGCGTGCACCGCCGACCGACCCGCCGCTTCGGCCTCCAGACGCAGCGGGTGCGCAGGCTCGAAACCGGCGACCGGCACGATCTCGATTTCCTGCTTCAGCAGGCGCCGGATGTCGCGCAGCTGAGCTTCTTCCTCGCGGCTGACCAGAGAGATCGCCAGGCCTTCCGCGCCGGCGCGGCCGGTGCGGCCGATGCGGTGCACGTAGTCCTCGGCGACCATCGGTAGATCGTGATTGATCACCCGCGGCAGCTGCTCGATGTCGAGACCACGGGCGGCAATGTCGGTCGCCACCAGCACGTGCAGGCGGCCGCTCTTGAAGTCGGCCAGCGCGCGGGTGCGCTGCGCCTGGCTCTTGTTGCCGTGGATCGCGGCGGCCTCGATGCCGGCCTTGACCAGCATTTTGGCCAGCTTGTCGGCGCCGTGCTTGGTGCGACCGAACACCAGGGTCTGACGCGCGTCGCCGTCGAGCAGCTGCAGCAGCAGCTCGCGCTTGCGCTCGGCATCGACTGGATGCACGCGGTGACTCACCGTCGCCGCCACGCTGTTGGGCCTGGCGATTTGCACTTCCAGCGGATCGCGCATGAAGTCGGCCGCCAGGGCCTTGATCGGCGGCGCGAAGGTCGCCGAAAAAAGCCAGGTGATGCGGTTCTGCTTCGGCAGCCAACCCAGGATCCTGCGGATCGACGGTAGGAAGCCCATGTCGAGCATGCGGTCGGCTTCATCGAGCACCAGCACTTCGATGCGCGAGAGATCGACGTTGTGCTGCTGCACGTGGTCGATCAGCCGCCCCGGCGTCGCGATCAGAATGTCGACTCCGCGGCGCAGCGTGGCGATCTGCGGCTGGATGCCGACGCCACCGAAGATGACCGCGGCCTGCGGACCGAGATGACGACCGTAGCTGCGCACGCTGTCATGGATTTGTGCCGCCAGCTCGCGTGTCGGCGTCAGGATCAGCGCTCGCGGCTGTTTGGGACGGGCTGCCTGCCGCACTTCGACGCAGAGACGCTGCAGCAGGGGCAGCGCGAAGGCGGCGGTCTTGCCGGTGCCGGTCTGCGCGCTGGCCAGCAGGTCGCGACCGGCGAGGGCCGGCGGAATCGCCGCGGCCTGCACCGGTGTGGGCTCGTGGTGGCCCTGTTCGGCCAGCGCGCGCAGCAGCGCGGGCGCCAGCCCGAGAGATTCAAACGACATCGAAAAGCTCCTTGAACGTCGGCTTTCCAGGTCGCGCGCGCGGCGCGACGCTCGGGCCGACCGGATCCGCGCGTTTCCCATGGCCGCGCGACGGACGAGATGAAAGACGCGGACCAACTTGTCGACGACAGGTGGTTCCGGATTGCGGCGACGAAAGTCGAGCGGTGCGGAAAGAAGCTGCCGGCGAGCCGGCCGCGCTTCGGGTTTCCGGGAGGGAAAATCGCGCTGCGGCGCAACAAACAGCGCCAGTATACGGGAACTCGCTCTGCAGCGCGCAAACTCGGTGCAGGCCGTTCAGCCCGGCCCTGTTAAGATGCCGAAACGCATAAATGTCTGAACAAGCCCGTCATGCCCGCGAAGGCTGGCATCCAGCAATTCCAGCGATTGAAATCAAAGGCACTGGACTCCCGCCTTCGCGGGAGTGACGAGCAAGTGTCGACTGGTTCAGACTGACCTATGCCGGCAACTTGGACACCCTGGCTGGCGCGGGAGTGACGAGCAAATGTCGACTTGTTCAGACACTCCTTAACAGATCGACGCGGCAGGTCGCGCGACGCAGCACGTTTCGTTTTTCCGGAGAGAATCCATGCTCGACTTTCGCACCGGCCAGATCATCCAGCTGCTGGTTCGTACCCTGCCCTTCATGCTGCTGCGGCTCGGCGTCTACTTCGGCATCACTCTCGCTTACGTAATCGGCGTCGGCGGCGGCGCCGGCGTGGGCCAACTGTTCGACCAGATCGGCAGCGGCGAGGGCGGCGGCGTCTTCTGGGGCGCGCTGAGCGGCTTCGGACTGGTCTCGGGGGTTCTCTTCTGGCTGCGCGAGTACCTGCTCTACCTGGTCAAGGCCGGCCACATTGCGGTGCTGGTGGAGCTGCTCGAAGGCCGCGAGATTCCGGCCGGCAGGAACCAGATCGCCTATGCCGGCAGCGTGGTCAAGGAGCGCTTCAAGGAATCCTCGATGCTGTTCGGCCTGGACGCGCTGATCAAGGGCGTGCTGCGAGTCTTCAACCGGGTGACGACGAGCATCGCCGGGCTGCTGCCGATTCCCGGTCTGCAGCCGCTGGTGCGCATCGTCGACGCCGTCATCAACACCTCGCTCACCTATCTGGACGAGGTGATCCTTGCCCAGATCATCCGCCAGCGCTCGGAAAACCCCTGGGCCACCGCGCGCGACAGCGTGGTGCTGTACGCGCAGAACTACAAGGGCGTGCTGAAGAACGCGGTGTTCCTGACCTTCCTGCTGTGGGGCATGACCCTGCTGATCTTCCTGCTGGTACTGGGCCCGGTCGCGGCGCTCGCTGCGATCTTTCCTGGTATCGCCGGCTTCTGGGCGGTGGTGCTGTCGGTGGTGCTCGCGCTCAGCATCAAGGCCGCGCTGATCGATCCGTTCGCGATGACGGCGCTGATCCAGGTCTACGCCAAGCTGACCGACGGCCAGCGGCCGGACCCGGAGTGGAGCGCGCGCCTCGATCGCATGTCGGACAAGTTCCGCAAGCTGGCCGAGCGGGCCAAGAGCGCGGTGGGCCTCGGCAGCCGCGGCGAGCAGCCGGCAGCCAGCAGCTGAAGGGTCCTGCGACTCGGGCGGTGCGCTCGTCGCCACCCGCGCACCCCGCATTGTCGCCTCAGCGCAGGCCCGCGTTGATCTTTCCCAGCGCCTCCGCGCCGGGGCAGAGCGCGGCCTCGTCGAGCCGGTTCAGCGGCGTCGCCGTCGTGCGCAGATGGGCGTGCAGATCGTCGGCCTCGGCGTCGACGAAGAGCAGCCCGGTGGCGATCTCGCCTGCCGCCTGGCTTTGCTGCACCCGGGCCATGGCGGCCAGCCGATCACGCGGGTCGTAGTCGTGATCGAGCTTGCGCAGGCGCAGCATGGAACCGTCGTGTTGTTCGACCTCGAGCAGCTCGCCGGGCGCATAGTCGACCGTGATCGCCTCGCGCTCGGGCATCACGTCGAGCTGGTTCACCGCCTCGTTGTGCTCGCGCACGTAGTCGTAGCTGCGCGTGCTGCCGGCGTGGTTGTTGAAGGCGACGCAGGGGCTCAGCACGTCGAGGATGGCCGCGCCGCGGTGGCTCAGCGCGCCCTTGATCAGCGGCACCAGCTGCAGCTTGTCGCCGGAGAAGCTGCGCGCCACGTAGCTCGCGCCGAGCTGCAGGGCGAGGCTTACCAGGTCGAGCGGACGGTCGGTATTCACCACGCCCTTCTTCGACACCGAGCCGCGATCGGCGGTGGCCGAGAACTGACCCTTGGTGAGGCCGTAGACACCATTGTTCTCGACGATGTAGACCATGTTGACGCCGCGCCGGATCGCGTGCACGAACTGGCCGATGCCGATCGAGGCGGAGTCGCCGTCACCGGAGATCCCAAGATAGATCAGCTCGCGGTTGGCGAGATTGGCGCCGGTCAGCACCGAGGGCATGCGGCCGTGCACGCTGTTGAAGCCGTGGCCCTGGCCAAGGAAATAGTCCGGCGTCTTCGAGCTGCAGCCGATACCGGACAGTTTTGCCACCCGATGCGGTTCGATCGCGAGCTCCCAGCAGGCCTGCACGATCGCGGCCGAGATCGAATCGTGTCCGCAGCCGGCGCAGAGCGTCGACACCCGGCCCTCGTAGTCGCGACGGGTGAAGCCGAGCGCATTGCAGCCCAGCGAGGGATGGTGCAGAACGGGCTTGGTGAGCCAGGTCATGGGGAAGCTCCGCAGCTTGGACGGGCGAAGAGAAGCTAGGCGACGCGCTCGGCGCCGACCGGCGCGATGGCCTCGGCCAGCTGCTCGCGAATCGCGCGAGCGATGAAGCGCGCGGTGATCGGTGTGCCGTCGTAGTGCAGCACGGCGACCAGCCGTTCCGGATCGAGATCGAAGGCGTCGATCAGCAGGCCGCGCATCTGCGCGTCGCGATTTTGCTCCACCACCAGCACCCGCTCGTGCTCCAGCACGAAGTCGCGCACCGCGTTCGGAAACGGATAAGCGCGCAAACGCAGGGCGTCGAGCCCGAGACCTTCCGCCTCGAGCGCGGCGATCGCCTCGTCCATCGCCGGACTGGTCGAACCGTAGTAGAGGACGCCGCAGTGCGCCGCACCGGCCGCGCGGCGCAGCAGCGGCTGTGGCAAAAGGCGGCTCGCGGTCTCGAACTTGGTCTGCAAGCGTTCCATGTTGTAGACGTAATCGGCGCCTTTCTCGGAGTAGCGCGCGTAGGGGTCGCGCGAGGTGCCACGGGTGAAATAGGCACCCCGACTCGGATGCGTCCCAGGCCAGGTGCGCCAGGGAATGCCGTCACCGTCGACGTCCTTGTAGCGGCCGAAATCCCGGCCCGTATCGAGGTCTTCCGCGCTCATCACCTTGCCGCGGTCATGGCGGCGGGCGTCGTCCCAGGCAAACGGCGCGCATAAACGCTGGTTCATGCCGATGTCGAGATCGCTCATGACGAAGATCGGGGTCTGCAGACGATCGGCCAAATCGAGCGCGTCGGCGGTGAAGGCGAAGCACTCCTGCGGGTCCTCCGGCAGCAGCAGCACGTGGCAGGTGTCGCCATGGGATGCGCGGGCGCAGGCCAGAATGTCGGACTGCTGCGTGCGGGTCGGCATGCCGGTCGACGGTCCGCCGCGCTGTACGTCGATGATGGTGACCGGGATCTCGGCGAAATAGGCGAGGCCGATAAACTCGTTCATCAGCGAAATGCCAGGGCCGGAGGTGGCGGTGAAGGCCCGTGCGCCGTTCCAGCCGGCGCCCACGACCATGCCGATCGCGGCGATTTCGTCCTCGGCCTGGACGATCGCATAGCGGCGCTCACCGCTCTCCGCGTCGACCCGATACTTGCGGCAGTATTTGTCGAAACCCTCGGCGACCGAGGTCGAGGGCGTGATCGGATACCAGGCGCAGACGGTGGCTCCGCCATACACCGCGCCCAGCGCCGCGGCGCTGTTGCCATCGACGAAGATGCGCTCGCCGACGGCGTCGGCGCGGCGTACCGTGAGGCCGATCGGTTCGAGATGCTCCCGTGCGTGATCGAAGCCCAGCCGGAAGGCTTCGCGGTTGGCGTCGAGCAGCCTGTCCTTGCTGCGATACTGCTCAGCGAGCAGCGTTTCGACGACTTCCGGCTCGATCCCGAGCAGCGCGGCCAGCGCGCCGACGTAGAGGATATTCTTGAACAGCTGGCGCTGGCGCGGGTCGCTGTAGTGGCGGTTGCAGATTGCCGTCAGGGGCACGCCGATCACACCGACGTCCTCGCGCAGGCGCGCGCGCGGCAGCGGCTTGGTGCTGTCGTAGATGAGGTAGCCGCCGGGCTCGACCTCGCGCAGGTCGACGTCGAAGGTCTGCGGGTTCATTGCCACCATCAGGTCGGTGCCGCCACGCCTTCCCAGCCAGCCGCGTTCGGTGACCCGCACCTCGTACCAGGTCGGCAGGCCCTGGATGTTCGAGGGAAAGATGTTGCGTGGGCTGACCGGCACCCCCATGCGCAGGATGCTGCGCGCAAATAGCGTATTGGCGGAAGCCGAGCCGGAACCATTGACGTTCGCAAACTTGACCACGAAATCGTTGACCGCGGTGATCGCCTGCATCATGCGCCCTCCCCGCCGCTGCGCGCGCCGGGCCCGGCGTGGCTCATCTCCATCAGATACTTGTGCATGTCCCAGGCGCCGGTCGGGCAACGCTCGGCGCATAGACTGCAGTGCAGGCACACGTTCTCGTCCTTCACCATGACTCGCCCCGTCTTGACCGGAGCAGATACGTAGAGAGCCTGCTCTAGATTTTCCGCCGGCGCCTTGAGCCGCTGGCGCAGCTCCGCTTCCTCGCCGTTGTCGGTGAAAGTGATGCAGTCCATCGGGCAGATGTCGACACAGGCGTCGCATTCGATGCAGAGGTCATCCGTGAACACGGTCTGCACGTCACAGTTGAGGCAGCGCTGTGCTTCGCGCCACGCCTGTTCCAGATCGAAGCCCAGCTCGACCTCGGTATCCATGCTGTCGAGCTGCTTTGCCGCCTCCGCCCAGGGCACCGCGTGGCGCTCGTCGTTGGAGATCTCGTTGTCGTAGCTCCACTCGTGGATGCCCATCTTCTGCGCCACCACGCTGACCGCGGGCAGCGGGCGCTCGCGCGGGTCCTCGCCGTGCAGCATCTTGTCGATCGTGACCGCGGCCTCGTGGCCGTGGGCAACGGCCCAGATGATGTTCTTCGGCCCAAAGGCTGCGTCGCCGCCGAACAGCACCCGCGGCAGGCTCGACTGGTGGGTCGCCGTGTCGACTACCGGCATGCCCCATTGGTCGAAGTCGATGCCGAGGTCGCGCTCGATCCAGGGGAAGGCGTTCTCCTGCCCGACCGCCACCAGCACTTCGTCGGCGGCGTGGAATTCGTCCGCCTCGCCCGTCGGCACCAGCCGCCGCCGGCCGTCCTCGCCGTACTCCGCGCGCACCCTGCGGAACAGCATGCCCGTGAGCTTGCCGTCCTCGTGCACGAAGCCGAGCGGCACGCGGCAGTCGAGGATCGGGATTCCTTCGCGCAGGGTGTCGTCCTTCTCCCACGGGCTCGCCTTCATGTCGTCGAAGGGCGAGCGCACGATCACCTTGACCTCGACCCCGCCCAGGCGCCGTGCGCTGCGGCAGCAGTCCATCGCAGTGTTGCCGCCGCCGAGCACGATGACCCGACGACCGACCTGCTTGACGTGGCCGAAATGGACCGAAGCCAGCCACTCGATGCCGACGTGGATCGAGTCCGCCGCCTCCCGACGCCCGGGAAGATCGAGGTCGCGTCCGCGCGGCGCCCCACTGCCGACGAAGATCGCGTCGAAGCCCTGCGCGAGCAGCGCGCGCATCGAGTCGATCGACGTGCCGCCGCGCAGCTCGACGCCGAGGTCGAGGATGTAGCCAACCTCCTCGTCGATCACCGATTCCGGCAGGCGAAAGCGCGGTACCTGGGTGCGCATGAAGCCGCCGCCTTTGGCGTCCGCCTCGAACACGGTGACCTCATAGCCGAGCGGTGCCAGGTCGCGCGCCACGGTGAGTGAAGCCGGCCCGGCGCCGACGCAGGCGATCCTGCGCCCGTTCCGCTCCACCGGCGGATGTGCGAGGCGCGCACGAACGTCGCCCTTGTAGTCCGCGGCCACCCGCTTCAGGCGACAGATCGCGACCGGCTGCGGCTTCGCGCCGTTGCTCTCCTCCACCCGACCGCGTCGACAGGCGGGCTCGCAGGGGCGATCGCACACCCGGCCCAGGATTCCGGGAAAGACGTTCGCTTCCCAGTTGACCACGTAGGCGTCGGCGTAGCGGCCGGCGGCGATCAGGCGGATGTATTCCGGCACCGGCGTATGCGCCGGGCAGGCCCACTGGCAGTCGACCACCTTGTGAAAATAGTTCGGATCGCGAATGTCGGTCGGTCGCAAAGCTCGTCCCCTCGCGGCGCACCTGCGGGCGGCCTTCGGGCGAATTCAAGCATCGACCGAGACGAAAGGAAAGGACGGGTGCAGCAGGCGCTGGACTACGTTCGTGAACGCGCCACGTCCGCGCCCGTGAACGCGCCACGTCCGCGCCGCGAAGCGGACGGCGCCAGGCTCCAATATGCAAGCGGCGGAGCCGCTCGAGTCAGCCGGTCACTGCAAGAAAGCGCAGCTCTTTCGTGGCGACGCGGCGATCCGCGAGCCGAGGGGCGAAACCTTGGAGGCCTGGGTCGGAATCGAACCGGCGTACGCGGCTTTGCAGGCCGCTGCATGACCACTCTG
>CAZORA010000059.1:0-8139 GCA_964582225.1 uncultured Dokdonella sp.
CTTCGCGGATCAGCGCCTGCGCCAGCACGGTGGCGGTGGTGGTGCCGTCACCGGCAACGTCGGAGGTCTTGGAGGCGACTTCCTTCACCATCTGCGCGCCCATGTTCTCGAACTTGTCGGCAAGCTCGATTTCCTTGGCGACGGACACGCCGTCCTTGGTGATGGTGGGTGCGCCGAAGCTCTTGTCGAGCACGACGTTGCGGCCCTTCGGGCCGAGCGTGGCCTTGACTGCGTTGGCCAGGACGTTGACGCCCTTGACCATGCGCTGGCGCGCATCTTCAGCGAAACGAATCTCTTTTGCTGCCATGGGAATTACTCCAGAAATCGGGGATCAGAAATGGAATGAAACGTGTGGGAGCGAGGCCGGCGAGCCGGAAGGGAGCGGGAAACGGAGCGCGGTGCTCGAACGTTCCTGCCGCTGGCGCGCCGCGCTTCGCTACTCGATCACCGCGATCAGATCTTCCTCGCGCATGACCAGAAGTTCCTGGCCGTCGACCTTGACCTCGGTGCCGGAATACTTACCGAAGAGCACCTTGTCGCCGACCTTGACCGCCATCGGACGAACCTTGCCGTCTTCCTGGATCTTGCCGGTGCCGGCAGCGACGACCTCACCCTTGATGGGCTTTTCGGCCGCGGCATCGGGAATCACGATACCGCCGGCGGACGTGGTCTCGGCCTCGAGACGCTTGATGATGACTCGATCGTGCAAAGGACGAAGCTTCATGAGCAGTATCCTCAAGTAATTGGTTGGGAAGAGTTTTGCGTTACTTGTCAGCACTCGGTGCTGGTGAGTGCTAATTCTAGCGAAGCCGCTCGCCCGAGTGAAGGGTGCGCCCTCGGCGAACCACAGGTGGGGCCTGGTGCGGGCGGTTCAAGAGTCGCCCACCGCGCGCACGAGCCCGGCTGGCGCGAACTCCACCTGCGGGGTTTTTCACGCATAATCCAGCGGCTCGCGCGGCACAGCCAGGGTACGCTCGGCCGCCGCGATCTTTCGTCCGGGGGAAACCATGCGCTTCAGCAGGCACCTTGCAGGCCTCATCCTGTCGCTGTCGATGCTCGCTTTACCGAGCTTTGCCGCGGCGCAGTTCGTCTCGCTGACCGAAGGCACGCCGGCCAGCCAGGACTTCGACGGCCTCGCCGCCAGCGGAACCAGCAGCGCGCTGCCAAACGGCTGGTACCTGAAGGAAGGTGGCAGCAACGCCAACGCCAGCTATGCGGCCGACGACGGCAACGCCAACGCCGGCAACACCTACAGCTACGGCGCGAGCGGCAGCGGCGAGCGCGCCTTCGGCATGCTGCGCTCGGGCAACCTTCAGCCGCTGATCGGCGCCCGCCTGCGCAACGATTCGACGCTGACGGTCAGCGAGATCGCGATCGCCTATACCGGCGAACAGTGGCGCCTGGGCGCGAGCGGCCGAACCGATACCTTGGTCTTCCAGTACAGCCTGGACGCGGGCTCGCTCGACGACGGCAGCGCCAGCTGGACCCAGGTCGGCGAGCTCGGCTTTTCCTCTCCGGTCAGCAGCGGCACCGTCGGCCCCCGCGACGGCAACGCCGCCACCAACCGCAGCGCGCGCGCCGGAACGATCGCCGGGCTTGCGCTGGCGCCGGGCGGCGGGCTCTGGGTGCGCTGGACCGACACCGACATCAGCGGCGCCGAGGACGGGCTCGCGATCGACGACGTGAGCTTCACGATCGGCGGGAATCCGCCGCTCGACCTGCCGCCGAGCGTCACCGCGACCACGCCGCCCGATCAGGCGCCGGAGGTTGCTCCCGGGGCGACGCTCGCGCTCAGCTTCAGCGAGGCGGTGACGCTCACCCAGCCGTGGTTCAGCCTCGAATGCAGCCTTTCGGGCAGTCACACAGGCAGCGCGAGCGGCGGCCCGCAGCACTACAGCCTGCAGCCGGCGCCGGCCTTCAGCAGCGGGGACGACTGCGTCTGGACCCTCTTCGCCGCCGCCGTCACCGACCTGGACGGCAGCCCCGACCCGATGCTGGCCGACCACGTCGTGAATTTCCACGTGGTCGATCCGGCGCTGGTCGCGCCGACCCTCGTCTCCAGCCAGCCGGCCGACGGCGCCAGCGGCGTCGCCCTGGCGAGCGACGTGCGCCTGTACTTCAGTCAGCCGGTCGTGACCGACGATGCCTTCGCCCTGAGCTGCGCCGGAAGTCCGCTCGGGCTCATCGAAACCGGTGCCGGCGCCGAGCGCACGCTGACCCCCGACACCCTGCTGCCGGCCGGCGCGCACTGTGTATTCACGATTTTCGCGGCCGCGGTCGAAAACACCAGCGGCGTGCCGATGGCGGCCAACCTCACGATCGGCTTCGACGTCGCCAGCGACAGCGTCGGCAGCTACTACGACGCGGTCAATGCCTCCAGTCCCGAGCAGCTGCGCTGCTCCCTGCATCTGCTGATCCGCGGCCACACGGCCTATCCCTACAGCGGCGCCGGCACGAACGCCTGGACCATCCTCGAGCTGGCGCAGGCCGATCCAAACGATCCCGACAAGATCCTCGACGTCTACCGCAACCGGCTCTACCGCCGCGGCAGCGATCGCGCCGGCGGCGGAGGTGGCGGCCTCAAGTACAACCGCGAGCACACCTGGCCCAATTCGCTCGGCTTCCCCGGCGCGACCGGCAATCTCGGCCTGCCCAATGCGCCCTACACCGACACCCACATGCTGTGGCTCTCCGACGAGCAATGGAATGCCGACCGCGGCAACAAACCCTACGCCTTCTGTCCCAGCGGCTGCGGCGAGCGCCCGACCGAATTCAACGGCGGCGTCGGCGGGGGCAGCGGCACCTATCCGGGCAACTCGAACTGGGTCAACGGCAGCTCCTTCGAGGTATGGAACCACCGCAAGGGCGACATGGCCCGCGCCGTGATGTACATGGCGATCCGCTATGAAGGCGGCGTCGACTCCGCGAGCGGGCAGAACGAGCCCGATCTCGAACTGACCAACGAGCGCGCCCTGATCGTGCCGCGCAACGATTACTCGCAGCCAGCCTACATGGGAATCCTGAACGATCTGCTGGCCTGGCACCAGGCCGACCCGCCGGACGCCGAGGAGCGCGCGCGCGACGAGGTGATCTTCAGCTTCCAGGGCAATCGCAATCCCTTCGTCGACCACCCGGAGTGGGCCAGCCTTGCGCTCTTCCAGTCCGGGCAACCGGCCGTATGCGAACCGGGCGGCGGCGATCGGATTTTCGCTGACGATTTCGATTCCTGATCCGCCGGACGCCGTTGCGGAACCGCCCAGGCCCGACCATCCACGGGGGTCGTCACGCCCGGCGCGAGCTTCCGCAGCACCGCAAGACGCGGGTCGATCCAAGTTACCGTGGTGCGGGACGGGTCGGGCCTGCCGCAAGGCGCAGCGCAGGGGGACGGTTCACGTCTTTGGGTGCAACGCCGCGCGCTGTGCCATGATGGGCGGACGCGAGCGCCCGGTTCCGCATGTCCGCCGTCATCGTTCACTGCAGCTGCCCTGATGTGGCAAGCGCCGAGCGGATCGCTCGCACGCTGGTCGAGGAGCGCCTGGCTGCCTGCGTGCAGCGGCTGCCCGGCGTCGCCTCGACCTATCGCTGGCGAGAGACGGTGGAAACGAGCAGCGAAGTCCTGCTGCTGATCAAGACTGCGCAGCCGCGTCTGGATGCTCTGATGGCGCGCATCGCGGCCTTGCATCCCTACGAAGTGCCCGAACTATTGGCGGTGGACGTGGTCGAAGGCTGGCATCCCTATTTGCGCTGGCTCGAGGACGCGACCGCTGCCTCGTAGCCAGCGCGCGTGCGCGGGAAGATTTCGGAGTGTTCGAGATGTACAAGAGGTGGTTCGCGCTGGCTCCGCTGCTGCTGGCGTTCAGCGGAGCCGCATCGGCACAGGATCCCGCCGACGCGCTGCTGCCGGTCGAGCAGGCCTTCGCCCTCGAAGCTCGCGTGGTCGATCCGGGTCGCATCGAACTGCGCTGGGACATCGCGCCCGATTACTATCTCTATCGCTCGCGAATCAAGACTCGAAGTGCTCAGCCGGGACTGAACCTCGGCGAGCTGGCGCTGCCCGACGGCGAGCGGCACGCGGACGAGTTTTTCGGCGAGGTCGAGATCTACCACGGCGCGCTCGAGGCCACCCTGCCCTACAGCCTGGCGGGTCCCGATGAGCACCTGAAGCTCACGGTGACGGTGCAGGGCTGTCACGAGGTCGAACCGCTGGTCTGCTACCCGCCGCACCCGACCGAGTTGAATCTTGCGCTACCGGCGGTCGCCGCTGCGGACAGCAACCCGTTTGCCGGAATCAGCGCCTCGGCGAACCTGCTGGGCGGCGAAGGCAAGCTGCTGCAGCTCGGCAGCGGCGAGGAAAACCTGCCGCTGCCGGCCGACCAGGCCTTCCAGTTCGAAGTGATTCCCGCCGGACCCGGCGAGCTCCTGGCGCGCTGGACGATGCCCAAGGGCTACTACCTGTATCGCGACAAGAGCGCGCTGCGCCTGCTCGACGGCCAGGGCGTCGAGCTCGGCGCGCCGGCCTGGCCCGCGGGCGTGCAGCATCACGACGAACACTTCGGCGACGTCGAGGTCTATTTCGACCAAGTGGAGCTGCCGATCAGCCTGGCGCGCAAGAACGGCCGGCCCGAAGCGATCACGCTCGAAGCCGAATACCAGGGCTGCCAGGACGAGGGTATCTGCTATCCGGTGATGGCCCAGCAGACCACGCTCGAGCTTCCGGCAGCAAGCGAGGCCGAGCTCGCCGCGGCCAACGCCGCCTTCGTCGCACCGGTCGTCGCCGCGCCGGACGACGCGGAGATGGCGAACCCGCCACGGGAAACTCGCCCCGCGCCGAGCGCGGGCAGCATCCTTCTGGCCCTGCTCGCCGCGCTCGGCGGTGGCCTGATCCTGAACCTGATGCCCTGCGTGCTGCCGGTGCTCTCGCTCAAGGTGCTCGGTGTCGCGCAAAGCAGCGGCAGCCGCACCGCGGCTAGACGCCACGCGCTGATCTATACCGCCGGCACGCTGAGCGCCTTCGCTGCCGTCGGCCTGGTGGTGATCGGCCTGCGCGGCGCCGGGCACGCGCTCGGCTGGGGTTTCCAGCTGCAGCAGCCGCTGTTCGTCGCCGCGTTGGTCTATGTGATGTTCGCGATCGGTCTCGCGCTCTCCGGCGTGGTCAATCTCGGCGCCGGACTTGCCGGCACCGGCGGCCGCTTCGCCGGGCGCAGCGGGCCGCTCGGCGACTTCTTCACCGGCGTGCTCGCGGTGGTGGTCGCAAGCCCCTGCACGGCGCCCTTCATGGGCGCGGCGCTGGCTTTCGCCTTTGCCGCTTCCTCGCTGGTTGCCCTGCTGATTTTCCTCGCGCTCGGCCTGGGTCTGGCGCTGCCCTTCCTGGTGGTCGGCTTCGTGCCGGGCGTGGCGCGGTTCCTGCCGCGTCCCGGCGCGTGGATGGAGACGCTCAAGCAGTTTCTCGCCTTCCCCATGTATCTGACCGCAGTGTGGCTGCTGTGGGTGCTCGGCAACCAACGCGGCATCGACGCCGTGGCTTGGGTGCTGATTGGCGCCGTGGTCCTGGCGCTGGGTCTGTGGTGGTGGGAGCACACCCGCGCGCGGGGCGGCGCCCTCGCCCGCGCCCTGGCCGTGGCGGCGCTGCTCGTGGCACTGTGGCCACTGGCCCGGGTCAGCTCGCTGGCACCCCCCGCGCCCGCCCACGCAGCGGCGGCGCAGCAGGACTGGGTGCCCTATTCGGCCAGGGCGCTGGCCAACCTGCGCGCGGAAGGCCGCGGCGTCTTCGTCGACGTCGGCGCCGACTGGTGCGTGACCTGCAAAGTCAACGAAAAGGCGGTGCTCGACAGCGACGCCTTCCGCGCGCTGCTGAAACGCAGCAACACGGTGCCGATGAAGGCCGACTGGACCAATGCCGATCCGCAGATCAGTGCCTTCCTCGACCAGTACCGCGCAGTCGGCGTGCCGCTGTATGTGGTGTTTCGCGCCGGCGTGGACGGGGCCGGCCAGGTGCTGCCGACGCTGCTCACGCAGGCGATCGTCGAGCAGGCGCTGGAGGCTCCCTGAGTGACCCTGCTGCACCGCAGCAACCTGCTGGTGGTGGTTCTCGCGCTGGCCGGGGCCGGTGCCGGCATGCTGCTCGGCGGTTTCGTGCGCGCGCCGCTACCGCCGGTCCGGGATGAATTGCCGGTACTCACCGTCGGCACGACGCGCCCCGATGCGAGTCGCCCCGACCTCGAAGGCCGCTCGCGCTCGCTCGACGAGTGGAACGGAAAGCTCTTGCTGCTCAACTTCTGGGCCAGCTGGTGCGCGCCCTGCCGGCGCGAGATGCCGCTGCTGGATGGCCTGCAGCAGCGCCACGCCGGGCGCGGCCTGCAGGTGCTCGGTGTCGCCGTCGACGAGGCGGCGGCGGTGCGCGCTTTTCTCGCCGAGCACCCGGTGGCTTATCCGATCCTGCTCGACGAACCCGGCGTCGCCGCCGACGGTGACCTGTCGATCCGTTTCGGCGACAATCGCAGCGTGCTGCCCTACAGCGTCCTGGTCGGTCGCGACGGACGCGTGATCGACCAGCACTTCGGCGACTTCAGCGAGCCGGCGCTGGCGGCCTGGGTCGAGCCCCACCTCGACTGAAAAACCCGATGACAAGGGTCGGAATCCGACGAATGTCGGCGAACGTCGCCGAACTGGACACTTCCCTGCAGTTGGCGCACACTGCGCGAGCGATGAAGCTCGTGGTGGTACCGCACGACCCGGCGCATCCATCGCGAATCGAGGGCGGGCGCGGAGACGTCCGCGCACAAAAACGCACGCGGCAGCGGCAGCGCCGGATCCCGCGCCAGGGAGGGGGCCGAGCCCGGCGGCGACGGCGCGCCAAGCCTCCCCCAACGTCCAGGCGACTTCATGGCCAAGATACTGGTTCTGCACGGCCCCAACCTGAACCTGCTCGGCAGTCGCGAGCCGGCGATCTACGGGGCGCGCAGCCTGGCCGAGATCGACGCCGCCCTGCGGACCCAGGCGCGCGCCGCAGGCCACGCCCTGGAAAGCCTGCAGAGCAACGCCGAGCACGTGCTGATCGAGCGCGTACAGGCCGCGGCGCAGGACGGCACTGCCTTCATTCTGATCAATCCGGCGGCCCTCACCCACACCAGCGTAGCGCTGCGCGATGCGCTGTCCGCGGTCGGCATTCCCTTCATCGAGCTGCACCTGAGCAATGTGCACGCCCGCGAGGCGTTTCGCCGGCAGTCCTTTCTTTCCGACCTGGCGGTCGGCGTCATCGCGGGATTCGGCGCCGACAGCTACCGCCTGGCGCTCGACGCAGCGCTCGGTCGGCTCGCCTCCTGACCCGCAAGAACCTGGAATTCCGATGGACCTGCGCAAGATCAAGAAGCTGATCGACCTGCTCGAGCAGTCCAATCTAGCCGAGCTCGAAATTCGCGAAGGCGAGGAAACGGTGCGCCTCTCGCGCATGCCGAGCGGTGCGGCAGCGCCGACCACCCTCGCAGCGCCAGCGCGGAGCGCGGCGCCCGCCACCAGCGCGCCGGCAGCGGCCCCACCGGAGGCAGCCGCGCTGCCCGCCGGGCACCTGGTCAAGGCGCCGATGGTCGGCACCTTCTACGCTTCGGCCAGCCCCGACGCCCCGCCCTTCGTCGGCGTGGGCCGCAAGGTCAAGGCCGGCGACACGCTCGGCATCATCGAAGCAATGAAGATGTTCAACCAGATCGAGGCCGACATCGACGGTACCGTGGCCGCGATCCTGGTCGAAAACGGCCAGCCGGTCGAATTCGACGAGCCCATGTTCGTCATCGCCTGAACCCGAGAGCGGACTCCCGATGCTCGATAAAGTCGTCATCGCCAACCGTGGCGAAATCGCCCTGCGCGTGCTGCGCGCCTGCCAGACGCTCGGCATCCGCACGGTCGCGGTGCATTCCACCGCCGATCGCAACCTGAAGCACGTGGGCATGGCCGACGAGGCGATCTGCATCGGCCCGCCGCCGGCGACCGACAGCTACCTCAACATCCCGCGCATCATCGCCGCGGCCGAAGTGACCGACGCACAAGCGATCCACCCGGGCTACGGCTTCCTCGCCGAACGCGCCGACTTCGCCGAGCAGGTGGAAAAGTCGGGCTTCATCTTCATCGGTCCGAGCCCCGAAGTGA
>CAZORA010000060.1:0-7832 GCA_964582225.1 uncultured Dokdonella sp.
CGCGCAGCCGCGCGTCGACTCTACCTTCGGCTGCGAGGCGTTACTTGGGCCGCCAGGTCTGCCGAGCCAATCGATGACGCGCCACGCGCTGGCGGCCTCCGTGCCTTGGCCGGTCGCGTCGACCTCCTCGCCGTGATTCGGTTCGTCTCGATCTCCGCGGCGGCGCTCAGCGCGAGCCGCTCGACCAGCTGGCGTTGTAGCAGAGCCAGTCGCTGCCCTCGCGGCGCCAGCCGGTGGTGAAGTGCAGGGTTTCCGCGCGGTCCGGCAGCCAGCGGCCGCTGCTGTCGGTGACCAGCGCCGTGAAGCGCGCGGTGGCGCGATTGCCGTTGACCTCGACGTCGATGGTGCCGATGCGGACCCCGATCGACTTGGCGAAGGCGAAGCGCCCGCGCAGCCGGTCACGGAGCATGCCGCGGGTGAACTCGTCGTTGCCGACGAAGTCCTCGGCGACGAGTTTCATGATCGTGCTGGTGTCGCGCTCACGGGCAGCTTCCGCGCCGCGCTCCACGGCTGCCCGCACGGCCTCGACGTCAGGTGGGCGCGCACAGGCTCCGAGCAGCAGCATGAGACAAAGAATCCGGATCAGAGCACGCATTGCCACCCCCTCGCGCTGCGCTGCCGCTTGCCGCCACCGGGGCGGCGTGCTGCAATCAGCGAGCCTAATCGATCCGACGCCCGCGCACACACACTCAAGGGCGCGGGTTTCCTTGTGTCGCATGCATGGGGGAAAAGAACATGTCGCAGGATGTACATCCCTGGCTCGCCAGCTATCCGCAGGGCGTCCCGGCCGAAATCGATCCCGCTCAGTATCGCTCGGTCACGGCGATGCTCGAGGAAAGTTGCGACCGCTTTCGCCACCGGCCGGCCTTCGAGAACATGGGCCGGGTGATCCGCTTCGACGACCTCGACCGCCTGAGTGGACACCTCGCCGCGTACCTGCGCAACGACCTGGGGCTCGCCAAGGGCGACGGCGTCGCGCTGATGATGCCGAACCTGCTGCAGTATCCGATCGCCATCATGGCGGTGCTGCGCGCCGGCCTGGTGGTGGTCAACACCAACCCGCAGTACACCGCGCGCGAGCTCAAGCACCAGCTCGACGACTCCGGCGCCAAGGCGATCATCGTGCTGGAGAACTTCGCTGACACCGTCGCCGAAGTGGTCGCCGATACTCCATGCAAGCACGTGATCCGCACCGCGGTCGGCGACCTGCTCGGCTTCCCCAAGGGCGCGATCACCAACTTCGTGGTGCGCCACGTGAAGAAGATGGTGCCGGACTTCTCGCTGCCCGGCGCGATCCAGTTCAACGAGGCGCTGCGCCAGGGCGCGCGCTCGAAGGCGCCGAGGGAGGACATCGACCCCGGCGACATCGCCTTTCTGCAGTACACGGGCGGCACCACCGGCGTCGCCAAGGGCGCCATGCTGACCCACCGCAACATGATCGCCAACATGCTGCAGGCGCTGGCCTGGATCCGCGGCAACATGCGCGAAGGCGAGGAGGTGATCATCACCGCCCTGCCGCTCTATCACATCTTCGCGCTGACGGCGAACTTCTTCGTCTTCGCCAGTATCGGCGGCTTCAGCCACCTGATCACCAATCCGCGCGACATGCCGGGCTTTGTCAAGACCATCCGCAACACGCGCTTCACCGCGATCACCGGCGTCAACACGTTGTTTGCCGGGCTGCTCAATACGCCCGGCTTCGAGCAGGTCGATTTTTCCCGCCTGCACATGACGCTCGGTGGCGGCATGGCGGTGCAGCGAGTGATCGCCGAGCGCTGGAAGAAGCTCACCGGCTGCACCCTGGCCGAAGCCTATGGCTTGACCGAAACCTGCCCGGCGGTGTGCATCAACCCGGTGGACTTGGCCGAATACAATGGCTCGATCGGCTTGCCGATCCCGTCCACCGAGGTGAGCATCCAGGACGACGTCGGCAAGCAGCTCGCGATCGGCGAGGTGGGGGAACTGTGCGTGCGCGGCCCGCAGGTGATGAAGGGCTACTGGCAGCGCCCCGAGGAGACCGCCAAGGTACTGGCGGCGGACGGTTGGTTGCGTACCGGCGACATTGCGCGGATAGACGAAAAGGGCTTCGTCTATATCGTCGACCGCAAGAAAGACATGATCCTGGTGTCCGGCTTCAACGTGTACCCGAACGAGCTCGAGGACGTGGTGGCGAAGATGCCGGGCGTGCTCGAGGTGGCGGCGATCGGCATACCGGACGAAAAATCGGGTGAGGCGGTCAAGCTAGTGCTGGTGAAGAAGGATCCGAGCCTGACCGAGGAAGCGGTGAAGGAGTACTGTCGGGAAAACCTGACCGGCTACAAGCGTCCGCACTACATCGAGTTCCGCGATTCGCTGCCGAAGACCAACGTCGGCAAGATCCTGCGCCGCCAGCTGCGCGATGAGGCGATCGCCGCAGCCAAGGGCAACGCGCCGGCGTGAGCGCCGACCCGCAGCCGGGCGCAACCTGGGACGGCCTGCTCCTCGACTGCACGCTGGCGACCTGCGGAGGGGTGGGTGTGGTCGAAAACGGCGCGCTCGGCTGGCAGGGCGGGCGCATCGTCTACGCCGGCGTGCAGGACGGACTGCCGGGCGAGCCGACCGCGCTGGCAGCAACGGTGGAGTCGGTCGGCGGCGCGCTGGTGACGCCCGGGCTAATCGACTGTCACACCCATCTGGTGTTCGCCAGCGACCGCGCAGCGGAGTTCGACCTGCGCCTGCAGGGCGCGAGCTACGAGGAAATCGCCCGTGCCGGCGGCGGCATTATTTCCAGCGTGCGCGCCACACGCGCCGCGAGCGAAGCGGAGCTGGTCGCCGCATCGCTGCCGCGCGCGCGCGCGCTGGTCGCCGAAGGCGTCACCACGCTGGAAATCAAGTCGGGCTACGGTCTCGAACGCGACAGCGAGCTGCGCATGCTGCGCGTGGCCCGCCGGATTGGCGTCGAGCTCGGCATCGAGGTGCGCAGCACCCTGCTTGCGGCGCATACCCTGCCGCCCGAGTTCAGCGGTCGCCCCGATGCCTACATCGATCGGGTCTGCGCCGAGATTCTGCCGGCCGCAGCGGACGCCGGCCTCGCCGATGCGGTCGACGCCTTCTGCGAGAATATCGGCTTCAGCCCGGCGCAGACGCGACGGGTGTTCGCGCGCGCCCGCGAGTGCGACCTGCCCGTCAAACTCCACGCCGACCAGCTTTCCGACAGCGGCGGCGCGGCGCTCGCGGCAGAGTTCGGCGCGCTGTCCGCCGATCATCTCGAATACGCGAACGCCGCCGGCGTCCGCGCCATGGCGGAGGCGGGCAGCGTCGCGGTGCTGCTGCCGGGTGCGTTCTATGTGCTGCGCGAGACACGCCTGCCGCCGATCGAGGCGCTGCGCGAAGCCGGAGTGCCGCTGGCGGTCGCGACGGATCTCAATCCCGGCACTTCGCCGCTGCTTTCGCTGCGCCTCGCCCTCGGCATGGCCGCGACATCCTTTCGGCTGACGCCCGACGAAGCCCTGCGCGGCGCCACCGTCAACGCCGCGCGTGCGCTCGGTCTGCGCGACCGTGGGCGACTCGAAGCCGGACTGCGTGCGGATTTCGTGATCTGGAACGCGCGCCGAGTAGCCGAGCTCTGCTACTGGCTCGGCGGCAACCTCGCCCGGCGCGTGGTTTGCGGAGGTCTGACGCAGCCTGCTTGACCTTGCCCGGAGTGACGGGCCACTGCGGCAATATGCCGCAGTTCGGCTGAATTTCGTCGCCATTCAGCTAGACTTCGCTGTCGCCTGTGCAGCGCAGAGGAGCCTTCATGATCGTTCAGAACCTGATTTGGTCGATCGCGCTGGCCGGCATCGGGCTGGTCACGCTCGGCTGCCTGTACATCGTCATCAACGCCAGCAGGCCAGCCGACGCCGAAACCGTCAGTCGCTCCCAGGGGCGTATCGGGAGCACCCGCCGCTGGCTGTTCTGGATCCTCGTGTTGGTGTTCGTCGGCGTCGGCTACGGCACCTTGCTGCGGCACTTCCCGATCCCCCACCAGGGCGCCGAACTGCAGGCCGCGCAGGTCGTCGACGTGATCGGTCGCCAGTGGTCCTGGGAGCTGCGCAAACAGGGCGGCGAGTCCGGCGCGCCGCTGACGCTCGAAACCGGCAGTCCGGTCGAGTTCCGCGTGACCAGCGCCGACGTCAATCACGGCTTCGCGATCTACGCACCGAACGAACACATCGTCATCCAGACCCAGGCGATGCCGGAATACACCAACCGCATGCTCTACACCTTCAGCGAGCCGGGCAAATACCGGGTCATGTGCCTCGAGTACTGCGGAATCGGGCATGCGCCCATGGTGGCCGAGTTCCAGGTCACCGCGCCGACGGGAGGTTGAGATGGCCGCATTGACGATGTACCCGGAATCCGAGCGGCTGCAGGGCGGCGAGCGCGCCGTCTTCAACCTCTACATGATCAGCTCGGTCGTGCTGTTCGTGCTGATGATGCTGCTCGGCGTCATCATGCGCATGGCGCAGGGCACCTGGCTCGCGGTCGCGCCGGATCTGTTCTACCGGCTGCTGTCGATGCACGGCGCCGGCATGGTCGGCACCATGGGCCTCGCCACCACCGCGGTGATGTGGTTCTTCCTGCGCAAATACGTCACTCTGCATTTGTGGGCCTTCCTGGCCAACTATCTGCTGTTTCTGGCCGGCGCGCTGTGCATCATCGGCGCGATCTTCATCGGCCGCTACGGCGCGCTGTGGACCTTCCTCTACCCCCTGCCGACCCATTCGATGGGCATGTGGAGCAACGCCTCGGCGGCCTGGTTCCTGCTCGGCTATCTGCTGATCGGCGTCGGCATGCTGCTGTTCTACCTCGACGCGGCGGCGGGCCTGATCCGCAAGTACGGCAACCTCGGCCGCAGCCTCGGCCTGCAGTGGTTGTTCGGCGGCACCATCGACCCCGAGCACCCCAAGGCGGTGGTCGCCAGCACCATGGTCATCATCGCCAACTCGCTCGGCATCCTCGCCGGCGCGGTGGTGCTGGTGATGTATCTGGTCAAGATCGGCTACCCCGATTTCGCGCTCGACCCGCTGCTCGCCAAGACGCTCACCTACTGGTTCGGCCACATGTACATCAATGCCGCCATGTACATGGGCGTGATGGCGGTCTACGAGCTGCTGGCGCGCTATTCCGGGCGTCCCTACAAGATCTCGCGGCCCTTCATCTGGTCCTGGGCGGCGAGCTGCATCTTCGTGATCGTGGTCTTCCCGCACCACCTGCTGATGGACTACGTCGAGCCGCACTGGATGCTGGTGATGGGCCAGGTCGTCTCCCACCTGGCGGGCTTCCCGGTGTTCCTGGTGACCGCCTGGGGCGCTATGGCCAACATTCACCGCTCCGGCATCCGCTGGACGATGCCCTCGCGCCTGCTGATCCTGTCGATCTTCGGCTGGGCGGCAGGCATCGTGCCGGCGATGATCGACGGCACCATCCGCGTCAACCAGGTGATGCACAACACCCAGTGGGTGCCGGGCCACTTCCACTTCTATCTGCTGCTCGGCACCCTGCCGATGGCGCTGGCGTTGATGTATCACGTGATCGGCAGCAACCGCAACGCGGTACCAAACTCGCTGGCCGACCGCATCGGCCTGCCGGCCTACATCCTCGGCGGACTGGTGTTCGTGCTGGCCTTCCTCGCCGCCGGCCATCTGAGCGTGGCGCGGCGCATGGACACCCACCTTGCCAACTGGGTGCTGACCGACCAGATCGGGGCCATCGGCGCCTCGCTGGTGCTGCTGGTGATGATCTACTTCGCGCTGCGCATCACGGTCGGCCTGCTGCGGGCACCGGCCGATGGACACGCTGCGCACGCTGCTGCTTAGCCTGCTGTTCGCCGCGGCCGGCACCGGGGTGCTGGCCGCGGCAAGTAGCGGATTTCGCGTTTTCACCAGCGAGTCAGCCCGGCGCCTGGCGGTGCGCGAGCAGCCGGCCGCACTCCCCGCGCTCGCGCTCGAGAGCGACGCCGGCCGACGCATCGCGCTGGCAGACTTCAACGGCCGTTGGCTGCTGGTCGACTTCATCTATACGCGCTGTCTCACCTGGTGCTCGATTCTCGGCGGCGACTTCGCGCGCCTGCAGCGAGAACTTGCCCCGGCCCTGAACGCCGACGAGCTGCAGCTCCTCAGCATCAGCTTCGATCCCGAGCACGACGATCCGCCCGCGCTCTCCGCCTGGAAGCGACGTTTCGGCGACAGCGGCAGCGGCTGGACTGCGGCCCGCCCGCTCAACCAGGTCGAACTCACCACCGCACTGGCCAGCTTCGGCATCAAGGTGATTCCCGACGGCATCGGCGGCTTCGAGCACAACGCCTCGGTGGCTCTGGTCGACCCGCAGGGCCGCCTGGTCGACATCTTCGACGCCGGTCGCCCGCAGGCCGTGGCGGCGGCGATGGAAGCTCGACTGCGCCGATGAGGGATTCGCGACTGTCGATCGTGGCGGCTGCGGCGACCGTCTGCCTGGCGCTGGCCGCGCCACCGCTGCGCAGCCTGCTGGAGGGCTCGATGAGCGCGCAGATGCTGCTGCAGATGCCGCTGCTCGCGCTCGCCGGCGCCTGGCTCGCGCGCGCGGTTCCGCCGTCGCAGCGGCAGCGGCTGGCGCCCTGGAATCGCGGCGGGCTGAGCGGCCTGGTGCTGGCGTCGGTCGTATCGCTGGTGTGGATGCTGCCGCGGGCGCTCGACGCGAGCATCGAGTCGCCTTGGGTGGCGCTGGCGAAATTCACCAGCGTGCCGCTGCTGATTGGGCTGCCTTTCGCGCTGTCCTGGCCGCGCATGGGCTTTGTCGTGCGTGGTGTCTTCTTCGCCGAGGCGATCGCCATGTGCTTCCGCCTGGGCTGGCTCTATCTCGCCTCGCCGGACCGCCTGTGCAGCAACTACCTGCTCGGCGACCAGCAGCGCCTCGGCGGCTGGCTGCTGGCGATCGGCGGCGTGCTGTTCCTGCTGCTCGCCGGCAAGCTGCTCGGCGGCCACATTCGCCTGCCGCCGGAGTCGTCCGATTGCCGAGCACGGACGGCGCGATCAGGCCGACCTCGCGATTAGCTCCGCGCGCAGCTGTTGCGCCGCCTTTACCATGTTGCGCAAAGCCGGCTCCACCTCTGCCCAAGCGCGGGTCTTGAGCCCGCAGTCCGGGTTGATCCAGAGCTGTTCCGGTCGCAGCACCTCGAGCGCACGACGCAGCAGAACCAGCATTTCCGCGACTTCCGGCACGCGCGGCGAGTGGATGTCGTAGACGCCGGGACCGATGCCATTCGGATAGCAGAAGCGCACAAAGGCGTCGAGGAGCTCCATCCGTGAGCGGCTGGTTTCGATCGAGATCACGTCGGCATCCATCGCCGCCACCGCTTCGATGATGTCGTTGAATTCCGAATAGCACATGTGGCTGTGGATTTGCGTTGCGTCGGCAGCGGCACCGGTAGTGATGCGGAAGCATTCGACCGCCCAGGCCAGATAGGCCGGCCAGTCGCCGCGGCGCAGCGGCAGGCCCTCGCGGAACGCCGGTTCGTCGATCTGGATCACACGGATGCCGGCGGCCTCGAGATCGAGAACTTCGTCGCGCAGCGCGAGGGCAATCTGCCGGCAGACGTCCTCGCGCGGCAGGTCGTCGCGGACGAAGGACCACTGCAGCATGGTCACCGGCCCGGTCAGCATGCCCTTGACCGGCCTGCTGGCGCGCGACTGGGCGTAGCGCGCCCAGTCCACCGTCATCGGCGCCCGACGCGCCACGTCGCCCCAGATCAGTGGCGGCTTCACGCAGCGTGACCCGTAGCTCTTCACCCAGCCGTGGCGGGTGAACAGGAAGCCGTCGAGCTGCTCGCCGAA
>CAZORA010000061.1:0-7704 GCA_964582225.1 uncultured Dokdonella sp.
TGCCGCGGCTGGCGCATGTGCGTGTCGGCCTGCCCGTACAAGAAGATCTACTACAACTGGAAGAGCGGCAAGTCCGAGAAGTGCATCTTCTGCTACCCGCGCATCGAGATGGGCGAGCCGACGGTGTGCTCGGAGACCTGCGTCGGCCGCATCCGTTATCTGGGCGTGATGCTTTATGACGCCGACCGCATCCAGGAAGCGGCCGCGGTGCCCTCCGAGCAGGATCTCTACCAGGCGCACCTCGACCTCTTCCTCGACCCCTTCGACCCCGAGGTGATCGCGGCCGCGCGCAGGGAAGGCATCCCCGAAAGCTGGCTCGAGGCGGCGAAGAAATCGCCGGTCTACAAGATGGCGATCGACTGGAAGCTGGCGCTGCCGCTGCACCCGGAATACCGCACCCTGCCGATGGTCTGGTACGTGCCGCCGCTGTCGCCGATCCAGTCCGCCGCCGAGCGCGGCCGGGTCGGCATGACGGGCGAGCTACCCGATATTGCCTCGCTGCGCATCCCGGTGCGCTATCTGGCGAACCTGCTGACCGCCGGCGACGAGCGTCCGGTGGTCCGCGCGCTGGAGCGGATGATGGCGATGCGCGCCTGGCGTCGCGCGATCAACGTCGAGGGCGTCGAGGATCACGCGGTGCTGGATCAGGTCGGCCTCAGCGCCGCCCAGGCCGAGGAGATGTACCGCTACCTCGCGATCGCCAACTACGAAGACCGCTTCGTCATCCCCAGCGCGCACCGCGAATACGCCGACGACGCCTTCGGCGAGCGCGGCGGCTGCGGCTTCTCGTGGGGCAATGGCTGCAGCGGCGACTCCCCGCTCGATTTGTTCGGCCATCGCCGTACCACCAGCTACGCCGTGCCGCCGAACCGCCAGGAAAAACTGGAGGAAGTGCAATGAGGCTCCTCAAATTGCTCGGCTTGCTGCTCGACTACCCGGCCGACGAGCTCTGGGTGCACCGCGCCGAGCTGCTCGAAGCGGCCGCCGATCCCTCTCTCCCCGAAGCGCGCCGCACGGCCCTGGTCGGGTTCGTGCGCGAGCTGCTCGACGCCGACCCGCTCGAGGCGCAGGAGCGCTGGCTGGCGCTGTTCGACCGCGGCCGCTCGATGAGCCTGCTGCTGTTCGAGCACATCCACGGCGAGTCGCGCGACCGCGGCCAGGCCATGGTCGACCTGATCGACGCCTACCGTCGCCACGGCTTCGAGCTGGCCGCGCGCGAGCTGCCCGACTACCTGCCGCTGCTGCTCGAATACCTCTCGCAACGCCCGCTCGCCGAAGCCCGCGAGTGGCTGCACCACGTGAGCCACATCGTCGGCCTGCTCGCCGCCCGCGCCGCCGAGCGCGGCAGCCCCTGGGCGCTGCCCTTCGAGATCCTGCTCGAATTCGCCGAGGGCGAATTCGACCTCGGCGTGCTGCGCCGGCGCGCCCGCAGTGAAGCGCGCGACGACACCGTCGAGGCGATGGACCGGGTGTGGGAGGAAGAAGCCGTGCGCTTCGGCGCCGAGGCGCCCGACGCTTCCTGCGCCCCGCCCTCGACTCGAAAACCCGACTGGATCCGCGGACCGGAGCTGCAGCCATGAGTTTCTTCGACGAGTTCGCCTTCCAGATCTATCCCTATATCGCCCTGGTGGTGTTCTTCGTGGGCAGCTGGATCCGTTTCGATCGCTCCATGTATACCTGGCGCACCGGCTCCAGCCAGCTGCTCTCCGGCGGCACCCGCATGCGCCTGGGCAGCAACCTGTTCCATGTCGGCATCCTGGTGGTGCTCGGCGGGCACCTGGTCGGGCTGTTGACCCCGCACTGGCTGTATTCGATCTTCATCACGGCGCCGCAGAAGCAGCTGCTGGCGATGGCGGTCGGCGGGCTGTTCGGCCTGATCTGCCTGGTCGGCATCCTGATCCTGCTCTGGCGGCGGTTGTTCGACCCGCGCGTGCACGCCACCGGCACCTTTGCCGACACCCTGATCCTGGTGCTGCTCTTCCTGCAGCTTCTGCTTGGCCTGGCCACCGTTCCGCTGTCCGCGCAGCACCTCGACGGCAGCGTCATGCTGCTGCTCTCGGAATGGGCGCAGCGCATCGTCACCTTCCGCGGCGGCGCGGCGGCTTATGTCGCCGGCGTCGACTGGGTCTACAAGGCGCACATCGTGCTTGGTTTGACCCTGTTCCTGATCACGCCCTTCACCCGCCTGGTGCACATCTGGAGCATTCCGCTGAGCTACCTGTGGCGGCCGTATCAGGTCGTGCGTCGACGTCAGCCCACCCTGCGCTACGGCGCGAGGAGCGGCTCGTGAGCGTGCGCCGCCGCCTGGAGATCCCCCGCGCCCCGGCCGCGCCACGCCCGCGCGCGGCGCAGGCTTCGGTTCACGGTGCCGCACCGTCCGCCGAGGCGCGCGGCATCGGCCAGCCTCCGCCCTGCTTTCTGCAGGTCGG
Source organism: uncultured Dokdonella sp. (assembly GCA_964582225.1). Lineage (GTDB taxonomy): Bacteria > Pseudomonadota > Gammaproteobacteria > Xanthomonadales > Rhodanobacteraceae > Dokdonella_A. Next base: position 2,430 of record CAZORA010000061.1, read on the forward strand.
CGACACCCCGATCGACGAGGGCCGCATCGCCCAGGAGATGCAGCACCACCGCGACCTCGACCCGCACCGCTCGCGCCGCGCCGCCGCCGAAGCGCTGGTGGTGCGCGAGCTGCTGCGCCACGAGACCGCGCGCCTCGGTCTCGACGCCGAGGCCGCGCTGCGCTGCGTCGACGGCGAGACCGCCGAGGAAGCCGCGATCCGCCTGCTGATCGAGCGCGAGATGCCGGTGCCGGCGCCGAGCGCGGAGGCCTGCCGGCGCTACTTCGAGCAGAACGCCGCGCGTCTGCGCGAGCCCGACCGCCTGCGCTTGCGCCACATCCTCCTGGCCGCCGCGCCCGAAGACGTCGAGCAGCGCCTCGCCGCCCGCGCCAGGGGCGAAGCGCTGATCGCGAAGCTGCGCCAGCATCCCGAGCGCTTCACCGAATTCGCCCAGCGCCACTCGGCCTGCCCCTCGCGCGACGCCGGCGGCGAGCTCGGCTGGATTGAGCGCGGCGACACCGTGCCCGAATTCGAGCGCCAGATCTTCATGCTCGGCCAGGGCCTCGCCGCGCTCACCGTGGAAACCCGCTACGGCCACCACGTGGTGTGGATCGACGAGATCGCCCGCGGCGCCGCGCTGAGCTTCGCCGCCGCGCGCGCGAAGATCGCCGCCTACCTCGAAACCCAGGCCCGCCAGAACGCCATCCACCAGTACCTGAGCCTGCTCTCCGAGCGCTACGGCGTGCGCGGCCTGGAGCACTTCGCCGCCTGAACCGGCCGCAGCTTCCACCCGACGGGAACCCCGCATGAACGCCGTCCCCGCAGTCAGCAACGCCCAGCGCGCCCGCGCGCTGTGGCTGACCACCTTCGCCTTCGCCGTCTGCTTCGCCGTGTGGGTGATCTTCTCGATCCTCGGCGTCCAGCTCAAGGAGGAACTCGGCCTCAGCGACACCCAGTTCGGCCTGCTGGTGGCGACGCCGATCCTGAGCGGCTCGATCACCCGCCCGATCCTCGGCATCTGGGCGGAAATGATCGGCGGCAACCGCGTCTTCGCCGCGGCCATGCTGGTGGTCTCCGGCTTTACCTTCGCGCTGCCCTGGGCGCACTCCTATCCGGTGCTGCTCGCGCTCGGTCTCGGTCTCGGCCTGGCCGGCGGCTGCTTCGCGGTCGGCGTGGTCTACGTCTCGGCCTGGTATCCCGGCGAGAAGCAGGGCACCGCGCTGGGCCTGTTCGGCATCGGCAACGTCGGCGCCGCCGCCACCAGCTTCGGCGCGCCGCTGCTGCTCGCCGTGATGGACTGGCGCCAGGTCGCAAACCTCTACGCCCTGGTCGCGCTCGCCACCGCCGTCCTGTTCTTCCTCTTCGCCCAGGTCGACCCGGTCACCCGCAGTCGCGCCAGCAGCGGCAAGCGCGCCTCGCTCGCCGAGCGCCTGGCGCCGCTCAGGAACATTCAGGTCTGGCGCTTCTCGCTCTACTACTTCCTGGTCTTTGGCGGCTTCGTCGCGCTCGCCTCCTGGCTGCCGCGCTACTACATGGGCGTCTACGGCGTCGATCTCGCCACCGCCGGCATGCTCGCCACCAGCTTCGCCCTGCCGGCCACCCTGTTTCGCGCGCTGGGCGGCGTGCTCTCCGACCGCTACGGCGCGCGCAAGGTGATGTACCTCTCCTTCAGCGTGTGCATGGTCGGCCTGTTCCTGCTGTCCTACCCGGCCACCGACTACGTGATCGAGGGCATCCGCGGGCCGATCGCCTTCACCATCGCCCCCACCATGCTGGAGCGCGCGTTCGTGCTTTTCATCCTCGGCTTCGTCATGTCGCTCGGCATGGCCGCGGTGTTCAAGCACATCCCGACCTACTATCCGCACCACGTCGGCGCCGTGGGCGGCGTGGTCGGCATGATCGGCGGCCTCGGCGGCTTCTTCCTGCCGATCGCCTTCGGTCTGATGAACGACCTCATCGGCATCTGGACGAGCTGCTTCATGCTGCTGTTCGCGATCGCCTTGAGCAACCTCCTGTGGATGCACTTCGCGATCCTGCGCATGGACCGCATGCGCCACCCCGAACTCGGCACCGACACCGACCTTCCCGAGATCATGGCTGCTCAGCAAGCCGCCCGCCACGCCCAGGCTGCTGCCGCCGCCGCCGCGCAGGCGGCTGCCCAGGCTGCCAGGGCCGCTGCTGCGGTCGCCAGCGTTGCGCGCAAGCGCCCAAGCAGAGACCCGACCTGAACCCCTACTGGCGGTCAAGCGGACTCAGCACTCCGCAGCCGCCCCGATTTAGGACGTGCGTGTAAATCTGCGTGGTCGATACGTTCTTGTGTCCCAGCAGTTCCTGCACCGTGCGAATGTCCGAGCCCGCCTCCAGCAGGTGGGTCGCGAAGGAATGGCGCAGCGTGTGGCAGCTTGCGGCCTTGGCGATCCCGGCCTCGCGCAGCGCCGCCTTCACCGCCCGCTGGATGACGCTCGGGTCCAGGTGATGCCGGCGCGTGACGCCTGAACGCGGGTCGATACTCCGCTTGCTCGCGGGAAATACGAACTGCCAGCACCACTCCCGACCGGCGTTCGGATATTTGCGCGCCAGCGCATTAGGCAGTGCGGCGACACCAAACCCGCACGCGAGATCGCGCGCGTGAATTTTTTGCGCATGCTCTAGCTGCCTTTGCAACCCCTTCCGCACCAGCGCAGGCAGCACGGTGCGGCGATCCTTGTCCCCCTTGCCGTGGCGCACCGTGATCTCCTGACGCTCGAAATCCACGTCCATCACCCGCAGCCGCAGACACTCCAGCAAGCGCAATCCCGAGCCGTAAAGCAGCCCGGCCGCGAGCCAGCCCACCCCGTCCAGTTGCGCGAGCAGTGCATCGACCTCCGTTCGAGACAGCACCACGGGTACCCGTACCGGCCGCTTCGCCCGCTGAATGTTCTCCATCCACCGCAAGCGAACGCCGAGCACCTCGCGGTACAGGAACAGCAGCGCCGCGAGCGCCTGATTTTGCGTCGACGCGGCGACCAGGTCCTCGCTCGCCAGTCGGGTCAGAAACGCCTCCACTTCGATCGCGCCCATCTCGCGCGGGTGACGACCTCCGTTCGCCCGAATGAAGCGCCGCACCCAACCGACATAGGCCTCCTCGGTGCGCGCCGCCAATCCAAGGCGCCGCACCCTGGCCCGCAGCACCTCGAGCAACCGCGGCCGCCGTCCTGTTGCGCCGCCGCATGCAGCGCCCTCTGGAAACTGAGACGATCCCATGCGCCCTCCGACCCGCAGCGAGGCCACCATGATTAGACGGCAACGCTACGCGGCGAAATCGGTGGAAGCCGATGTTTCTTGTAGGAAATTTCCTGTACGCAGCGCGGACGAACACACGCTACACTGCAACGCTACGCGACAATTTGTCGCCGAATTTTAGTTAGGCGTCCATTAGGAGACTATGCGGTGGCAACAATCAAAGTGGTAGCGGGAGATCTCGACAAAGGCACATGGCAATTTGTCGGCATGTTTGGGGTTTGCAGTATGACGCGAGCAAGCACTATAAAGAGCATGTGGAAAGGCGAAACTTACAATCTTAAAACAGATGTTGAGAGTCTTGAGCAACTGACAGAAGAGAAGGTCAAAAAGCTAGCAGGAACAGCAGCGTGGGGAGTTGCTGGCGCGGTTCTTCTTGGCCCGCTTGGAGCAATTGGCGGCATGCTTATCGGCGGCAATAAGACAGAGGTTGCATTCACTTGCAATCTCAAAGACGGTCAAAAGTTCATGGCTACAACAGACAGTAAGACATGGCAAAAAATCATGGCAGCAAGATTCTAGGCAGGACGCCTAACAATTCATTCAAGCCGACGCCGCTTCGCGGCGCGGCTTAATTCAGGCGTTAGGTGCCTTTTGGTTCGCACCGTTTGCTGTTCCGTACCACAACCCAAAAGCAGTGTACGTTCTTGGCATGGTGCGCCTTCTGCCAGCGCCCACTTTTCAAGTTTCCGCCGCACGGATCACGCTTGATAATCAGATCGCACGGCATCAACCCGGCTTCGCGCACCGCCAAGTTGAACAGTTCAAGATTCCACTGGTATTTGTGGTTGTGTACATAGTCCTTGATCTTGGCAAAAATCAAACCGTCGTGCCGCAACACGCGCTTCGCTTCGGCTAAAAACGGGGCGTGTAATTCGCCTACGTTGTCAGCCTTCACGCCCTTGCCAAGCCCGTAATCCTTGCCGTACCGAGCCAAAGACTGCGGGCTTGCCGCTGCGTCTGGAAGGTGCGGCGGGTCATACACCAGCACATCCACCGTTCCGTCTGCGTCGGGCAGTGCATGCCACTCTGCAACAACGTCAGGCCGCATCGCAGGGTCGCGGTCGTAATACGCCACCTTTGCGCCGGTCGCGCTGCCTTTCCACATCCGGCGAGCGTTGCAGCAAACATCAATCACCCGCTTCGCACTCGGCGCGTAGAACTCAAACATCGCATCCAGTAGTGCGTTGTCCTTGCCAATCCAAACCGACTCCAGCCGCTTAAAAGTCGGCGATGGTGGTACGGCGCCTAACTCGTCGGTCAAGCCGACATTCGACTCGCTACGCTCGCTCATGCGGCTTATCTCCAATGTTAGGCGCGTACAATCATCCGGCGACCACAACCGCCATTGACAACTCGACAGAGGAAAAAATCATGGGGATCCTCGATTTTCTGACAACCTCCACGTATGCCGCACAGGTTGAACGTGCTGTGGCCAAGCGGCTTGGCATCTTGCCAATCCAAATCACGAAGCGTCAAAAAAATACAATCATTGAGGCGGCCACTACAGGCAAGACTATGGGTTGGAGCGCCGAGAAAACCGCAGAAATGTGCCTTGAAAGTGTCAAGGCTATGGGCGTTCTGGACAACCTGAAGTAATACCTCATCTGGGGTGCCAAATGCCCAAAAATGCTGATTGGCAAGATACGTACTGCTCACCGGAAACTGGAAATGTTCGGTATCCAAGCTCCGCAAAAGAATCCGTGGGAGGTTTTGCTTACGTCTATACGCAAGACCTCAAGTACGTGCGCGAGCTTGAGGTTCATCACTTTGTCCAAGTTTGGAACTCCGGCTCCTGGGTCCGCTTTGACGGAAACAATCTTGACCACAGGATTGAGCCTGAGGGGCCACCGCAATTTGACCCTGATGAAAACCAAGACCCAGACTGGTAAATACGCGCCTAACAATTCGTGTATGGATTCCCCTGTCAACCCTTGGACGCAATAGCTCGTCGCGCTTGAGCCCGCGGTGAGGTTTTTCTTTCCCTGCCGACGCGGTTGCTGTTTGCTTCAAACAG
>CAZORA010000062.1:0-4963 GCA_964582225.1 uncultured Dokdonella sp.
GCCACGATGCACTTCGCCAAGGGTCTGGAGTTCCGCGCCGTCGCGGTGATGGCCTGCGACGACGAGGTGATCCCGCTGCAGTCGCGCATCGAGAGCGTCAGCGACGAGAGCGATCTCGACGAGGTGTACGCCACCGAGCGGCATCTGCTCTATGTGGCCTGCACGCGTGCGCGGGAGTTCCTGCACGTCTCCGCGCTGGTGCCGGCTTCGGAGTTTCTGGCGGATTTGAGCGGCTGACGAGCGAAGCGAGGGACGGTCGCGATGGCGCTCCACCTGGCAAAGGTCGTTATCGGCGTCGCCAGGGCGCAGGCGAGCGCCAGCCTGAGCGAGGCCGCTCAGGCTCATGCACAGGGCCGCACAGACAAAGCCCGCTAGGGAATGTCTGAACAAGCCCGTCATGCCCGCGAAGGCGGGCATCCAGCGACTTCACGCCCTCGAGATCAAAGGCACTGGACTCCCGCTTTCGCTGGGGTGACGAGCAAATGTCGACTGGTTCGGACACTCCCTGGGATCCGAGCTCATCCCGTTACCTCGGTCATGGCATCTCGAAGCCATCGCCGAACAGCATGCCTCGTCCCTTCAGGGTCAACAGTGCCGTATTGGGCGGCGTGTTGCCGACCAGTTCATACTCGCGTGTCCGGATTCCATGATCGTAAGGCTGGAATCGCACGACCAGGTCACAACTGCCACCGGGCGGGAGGATGATGGGCAGCGGCGAGCAACTGAGCGTGTCCACGACAAAGGGTGAGGCCGGCAAGCTCGGATCGGTCACCTGGAAGCCATAGACGATCCAGTCCGCAGTGCCGAAGTTGCCGATCGTGACGGGGATGTCCGGCGAAGTATCGCCGACATCGATCTCGCCCAAGTCCACGGCGGAAGGGGTGATCGTCGGCTGCGGCGCCGGACCGGCGACACCCAGACCGAGTAGCTGCAAGGTATCGGGTGATGTCGCCGCGTTGCTCACGATGTCGACGCTGCCCGCGGCCAGCCCGAGAGCGGTTGGACCGAAGCTGTAATGGACTGCACACTGCGCGCCCGGCGCAAGGCTGAAGGGTGGTGGTGGGCAAAGGCCGCCTCCCGGTGGTGGTGCCCAGAACGGCAGCAACGGAGCGGAGATGGCCGTCACATCGAGCGCCGCGGTACCGACGCTGCGCAGCATCACGAGCAGGGGACCGAAGTTCGTCCCCACGACGACGCTGCCGAAATCCAGCGGATCGGGATCGATCTCGAGCTGCGGCGTATTCGGCGGCGGGGCATTGAGCCGGATCATCCAAGTCGCATCACCCGTGCCGCCGAAGATCGCCGAGCTCACGCTGGCGACCGGTCCCTGCGCCAGCGCGAGACCATTCGGGTCCACCGGCGTGCCGTTATCGCTGGAAGCGACAAAACTGTGGAACGCAGGCGGCCACGGCAACGCGTCATCGGTGCCGTCACGGTCGAGGCTACCGACCATTACCTGACCGCTGTAGTTGATGATCGCGCCGGCGAAGAAGATCCGCCCCGCGGTCAGGGTCACCGGCGGCGAAAACGCGATCGTGGCGTAGGCATTAGTGCCACTTCCCTGCACGGTGCCGGGCGCCCACGCAATCATCCAGGCATCGGATGGACTGCTGTCCTGATTGACGTCATCCCATAAATACACCGTCACCGGCTGTCCATTGGCGATATTGGGCTGGGCCGCACCTCCGCCAAAGGCGAGGCGCACGGCCGTGACCGTCTCGTGATTGGTCTGCACGACGAAACGGTTGAGCCAGGCGAAGGAATTGGCGTTCGGGCTTTGCACGCCGATGCCCAATTCCTTAATCCCATCATCGAGTCGGTATTCATCGACCGCGCCCGCCGCGGCGGGCAAGATTGCAAAGAAAGCTCCGAGAATCGTCTTGCCGAACGCGCACATGACGGCACCTCCGCAATCGCGAAACCGCCCCTGCAATGCCTACGTTACGCGCGTCATTGGTCCCGCGCAAATGCTCCGCCAGCAGCGCCAAGGAAAATCTGAACAAGTCGGCACGCTCGTCACTCCGGCGAAGGTGGGAGTCAAGTGCCCTTGATTTCAAGAACTTGAAGTCTCTGGATGCCCCCATACTCGGGCATGACGGGCTTGCTCGGACATTCCCTAACGCATGTTCTGCGAATTGCCCACGGGCGATATAGCCTCGCCGGCGATCGTCCGCGAACGGTCGCTGCGTTTGCGGGGCAAGCCGGTTGCAACGTGCATCTACAATCGCGGATCGAGTCGACCCTCCTTGATCCGCATGCCCGAACCGGCGCCCATCGACGCGCTCCTGCCGCAGGTGTTGGACACGTTGGCCAGCCATACCCGCCTCGTACTGCAGGCACCACCCGGCGCGGGCAAGACCACGCGCATGCCGCCGGCGCTGCTGGGTGCGAGCTGGCGCGGCGATGGCCGTATCCTCATGCTCGAGCCGCGGCGCATCGCGGCGCGTGCTGCCGCCCAATACATGGCCAATCAGCGTGGCGAGCCGGTCGGCGCCACGGTCGGCTATCGCATCCGCTTCGAGTCGAAGATCTCGGCCGCGACCCGTATCGATGTCGTGACCGAGGGCATCCTCACGCGCATGATCCAGGACGACCCGGAACTCACCGGCGTCGCCGCGATCCTGTTCGACGAATTCCACGAACGCCATCTGCACGGGGATCTGGGCGCGGCATTGGCGCTGGATGTGCAGGCCAACCTGCGCCCGGACCTGCGCCTGGTGATCATGTCGGCGACGCTCGATGGTCCGCGCATCGCGCGCTGGTTCGACGCGCCGCAATTGCTCAGCCAGGGTCGAAGTTTCCCGGTGCGCATCGAGTATCCACCCGCGCGCCCGGGCGAAGCCTGGCCCGAACGCGGCTGGACCACGCAGCTGCGCCGCAGCGTCGAACTTGCGCTGGCGGGAAACCCCGGTGATGTGCTGGTGTTCCTGCCCGGCAAGCGCGAGATCGAGCGCGCGCGCGACGCGTTGGTCGAGCTGGCCGAGCGGGACATTGACATCGTGTCACTGCATGGCGAGCTGGCGCTGGCCGCGCAGCATGCCGCGCTCGCGTCCGCCGCGACAGGCACACGCCGCGTCGTGCTCGCGACCAATGTCGCCGAGTCGAGCCTGACCCTGCCCAGCGTGCGCAGCGTGGTCGATCTGGGCCTCGCGCGCGAACCGCGCCTGGATCCGAACTCGGGCTTCACGCGCCTGAATCTGGTGTCGATCTCGCAAGCATCGGCCGACCAGCGCGCGGGGCGCGCCGGTCGCCTGGGCCCGGGAACCGCCTATCGCCTGTGGCCGCAGAGCAAGCGGTTGGAGACCGAGCGCCGCGCGGAAATCGCCCAGGTCGAACTCTCGCAACTTGCCCTCGAACTGGCGGCCTGGGGCGCGGACAGCCTCGACTGGCTCGATCCGCCGCCCTCGGGTGCACTCGCGCAGGCGCGTGAGCTGCTGCAGCGGCTGGGTGCACTCGATGTCGATCTGCGCATGACGGTCTTGGGCCGGGACATGCTGCGCGTCGGTGCCAGCCCGCGCCTGGCAGCGGCGCTGCTGCGCGCCGCACCTGCGGAGCAGGCGCTCGCCGCCGAGTGCATCGCTCTGGTCGAAAGTCGCAATCCCTTGCGCGGAGACGCCGCGCGTGGAGATGACTTTCGGCTGCGCTTGCACGCGCTGCATGCCTGGCGCGCACGCGCCAGCGGGGAGCTGCGCGAGACGGGCGCGGATCGCGCCGCGCTTGCCGCGATCACCCAGCTTGCCGAGGCTTGGCGTCGGCGCGCACGCGCGCAGGCAGTCGCCATGCCGGGTGCCGTGACTGCGGTCGCCGCCGGCAACCTGCTCATGCACGCGTTTCCCGATCGCATCGCGAGGCAGGACGCCAGCGATCCACGCCGCTACACGCTCGCCAACGGTCGTGGCGCACGCCTGAACGACGACAGCGCGCTCCATGGCGAGCCTTGGCTCGTCGTCATCGAACTGCGCCAGGAGATGCGTGACAGCCTGATCCTGTGTGCAACGCCGCTCGATCCGGCGCGGCTGGAACGCGAGTTCCCCGCGCGCTTTGTCCAGACCCGCAGGGTGTGCTGGAACCGCGACACGCGCGCGGTCGAAGCATTCGCCGAGCGGCGCTTCGAGGCGATCGTGCTCGAGCGGCGCAGCGTGCCTCCGCGCAGCGAGGATACGCTGCCGGCCCTGCTCGCTGCAGTGCGCGAGCTGGGCCTTTCGGTACTGCCGTGGAGCGAGTCTGCACGTACCTTGCGCGAGCGCGTCAATGCCCTGCGCGCGTGGTCGCCGGAACTGGACCTGCCCGATTTCTCCGACGCAGCCCTGCTTGACAGCCTCGAGCACTGGCTCGCGCCCTTTCTCGGCGGTAAACGCCGGCTCGACGCCGTGCAGGCGGGCGAGCTCTCGCAAGCCCTGTCCGCGCGCCTGGACCACGTCATGCGACGCGCACTCGATGAACAGGCGCCGGTCAGCATCACCGTACCCAGCGGCATGCAGCGGCCCATCGACTATGCCGATGCCAGCGCGCCCGTGCTCGCGGTGAAACTGCAGGAGCTGTTCGGCCTGGCCGACACGCCGCGTATCGTCGGTGGCAAGATCGCGCTCACGCTGCACCTGCTATCGCCGGGCGGCAAGCCCGTGCAAGTGACGCGTGACCTGCGCAGCTTCTGGGAGCGCACCTACCCCGAGGTAAAAAGGGAACTCAAGGGCCGCTATCCGAAGCACCCCTGGCCCGATGATCCGTGGACTGCGACACCGACCCACCGCGCCAAGCCGCGGCGTTGATCCGGCTTGCGGGGGTGCAGGCAACATCGACTCGGCTCCTGCCTCGTCGTGTTGCTCCGGCCCTGCGCAGTCCCTGCTGCGGGCGTTCGCCGCCGCGCGCGCATCCCGGCGGATGCGCGCAAACGCGTCGCCTCACCCTTGGCCCGATGATCCGTGGACTGCGACACCGACCCACCGCGCCAAGCCGCGGCGTT
>CAZORA010000062.1:5063-7336 GCA_964582225.1 uncultured Dokdonella sp.
GCGCGCGCATCCCGGCGGATGCGCGCAAACGCGTCGCCTCACCCTTGGCCCGATGCGCGGAGCGTATGACACCGAAGCGCATCTGGCTGACTTGCTGCGGATACGCCAATGGCAGGAACCCGGCCTGTCTCTGGACGCGATCGCCGGACTGCTGATGGCGCGCAGCGAGCCGCCGGTGGCGTCGTTGCGGGCCGGTGCAATGGAAGTGCGCACGCATCTGATCCTCGCCGACGGACTGGAGCTGATGGTGGCACCCGAACGCGCTCGTCTGACCCAAGCCCAACTGCGCGTGCTGTTTCGCCAAGTGCAGAGCGTTTACGCAGAGCTGTGCGAAGCCGCTTCGCGCGATGACCCCACGAACTAAGGAGTTTCCGAACAAATCGACACGCTCGTCACTCCCGCGAAGGCGGGAGTCCAGTGTCTTTGGTTTCAAGGACTTGAATCGCTGGATGCCCGCATTCGCGGGCATGGCGGGCTTGTTCAGACATTCCTCAGTTCCCGCAATTGATCCGCCGAAGGCGCCCTCGCGCAGGAAGATCCACGCGGTCAGCCGGGCGCGGCGGCGCATATCAACCTCGTGGTGCCGGCGGCTAGAACTTGCGAGATCCGTGAATCTTGGCAGGACGATCCGCGCTGTCATATCCCTGGATCGGTCAGCCAGTGTTCATGTTTTTTCAGTAAAAGTAAGCGGGTACTTACTTACTTTGAAGTGTTGTCATGGAATCGAATCCGAAGTATTTGCCGGCGGAGGAACGCCGCGCCGCCACGGTGGAAGCCTTGCTTGATCTGGCCGGAGAACAAAATCCTGCCGAAATCACAACCTCTGCCATCGCTACCCGGATGGGACTCACTCAAGGGGCGCTATTTCGCCACTTTCCAACCAAGGAATCCATCCTCGAAGCAACCATGGGCTGGGTAAGTGAGCGGCTGCTGGCAAAGGTGGACAAGGCGGCCGCCGGTGCTGCGTCAGCAGCAGCGGCGCTGGAGGCCATGTTCCTGGCGCACATCGATTTCGTGGCCAAGCACCCGGGTGTGCCGCGCATGCTGTTCGGCGAGTTGCAGCGTCATGGTGAAACCTTGCCCAAGCGGCTGGCGAAAACCCTGATCGGAAACTACCGGGAGCGGCTGCTTCGGTTGTTTGAGGACGGGAAGGCATGCGGTGAATTCGACGAAGGCCTCAACAGTGAAGCCGCCGCCGTCCTCTTCATCGGCACGATCCAGGGGCTGGTGATGCAGTCGCTGCTGGCGGGCAACGTTCGCCAGATTCGCACGACCGCACCCGCGGTGTTTGCCATCTATCGCCGTGGCATCGAAAGCGGCACATGAAGCAACCGTCCAGTCCGCAAGCGGCACGACGATCCAGCAAACCCTCCAAAGAACCAGGAGCCATGAACATGACTGCACACAGCGGGCGCGGAATCTGGATGCGTGTGATCGCCCTGATTGCCGTCGCATTTGGTCTGCTGACCATCAGGGAAGGCGGCGCGGTCCTGTTTTTTGACGGCGCGGCGCGTGCCGCAGCCGGAAGCTATGTGCCGTTCGTGCTCTGGTTCAACTTTCTGGCCGGGTTCGCCTACGTCATCGCTGGCGTCGGGTTGTGGATGCGTCGGCGCTGGGCCGCATGGATGGCGATGGCCATCGCGGTGGCGACGGCGCTCGTATTCCTGGCCTTCGGAGTGCATGTGGCGCTGGACGGCGCCTGGGAGCGGCGCACGCTCATTGCCATGACGCTGCGCACGTTGGTGTGGGTTGGCATCGCGGCCATGGCTTGGCGTCGATCAACAGCGCATGCACCGACCACGCGCGAGCACTGAGCATCTCTTTCCAGTGGAAACCCATCCATGACAACTCCGAACCTCCCTACAAGAAAAGCCCGTTGGGCCGTGATCATTGTTGCCCTGCTCGCCCTTGGCGGTGCACTGGCGTTCTGGTTCACGCGCGGCCATGACAACCAGGATGCATTGCGCCTCTACGGCAACGTCGACATCCGCGAGGTTCAACTGGCTTTCCGCCAGCCCGGGCGCGTCACGCAAATGGCTTTTGACGAGGGCGACGCCGTCACCGCTGGCGCACGCCTGGCCTCGCTCGACGCCCAGCCCTATAAAGACGCTCTTGCAGCGGCGCAGGCCCAGGTGCAGGTGGCGCAGGCGGAGCTGGCCAAGCTGCGCCGCGGCCTGCGGCCGCAGGAAATCACCCAGGCACGCGAGGCGCTCAGACAAGCGCAGGCGCAGGCGCTTGACGCCGAGCGCAACTTCCAGCGCCAGAGCAGCCTG
>CAZORA010000063.1:0-7230 GCA_964582225.1 uncultured Dokdonella sp.
CGGCGAGCTGGTCGAGGCGGCCCAAGTTGGCGATCACGCGCTGGCGCGGCTTTCCAGCTTCGTTGCGGAAAGACTCCACCAGCTGCAGGTAGGCACGGCCGCCGGAGCGCGTGATGCGGGTGAACATGTTGCTACTTTACACGCCAGAAGAGTCATAGGCAATACCACGGTGAGCCATGACGTGTGACTACAATGATTTTCAAAATTGACACCGAAAAGCCCGCTATTCCGCGCCCTCAATGGTCGTCGCACGCCTCAGGGCGCGACTGAACTGCGGAACTTGGGGACGCCTGCATGATCAGGCGGAAGAACAGCGGGATAAAGAAGATCGCGATGAAGGTCGCCGCGAGCATGCCGCCGATCACCGGCCAGCCCAGCGCGTGGCGGCTGGCAGCGCCGGCGCCGCCCGAAGTGACCAGCGGCACGCAGCCGAGGATGAAGGCCAGCGAGGTCATCACGATCGGGCGGAAGCGCAGTCGCGCCGCTTCCAGCGCGGCGTCGAGCAGGTTCGAGCCCTGCTCGTGCTGCATGATGGCGAACTCCACGATCAGGATCGCGTTCTTGGCCGCGAGGCCGACCAGGGTGACCAGGCCGATCTGGAAGTAGACGTTGTTGGTCAAGCCCACCAGCCAGGTGGCGAGCAGGGCGCCGAACAGGGCGAAGGGCACCGCGGTGATGACGGCGAAGGGCAGGCTCCAGCGTTCGTACTGAGCGGCGAGAATCAGGAAGATCATGAGGATGCCGAAGCCAAAGGCGAGCACGGCGGTGCCACCGGCTTTCTTCTCCTGCCAGGCGGAGCCGGTCCACTCGAGGTGGACTTCGCTGCCGAGGGTCTGCGCGGCAAGCTGCTCCAGCGCGGCGATCGCCTGGCCCGAGCTGACGCCCGGCGCAGGCTGGGCCATGATCTTGGCGGCTTCGAACACGTTGAAGCGCTCCACCAGCTCCGGACCCACGGTTTCGCGCACGCTGACCAGGCTGTTCAGCGGAATCATCTGGCCTTCGGCCGAGCGCACGAACACGTTGCGGATGTCGTCGGGGTGGGCGCGATAGTCGGCTTCCGCCTGCACCTGCACCCGGTAGGTGCGTCCGAACTGGTTGAAGTCGTTCACGTAGACCTGGCCGAAGGTGGCCTGCATGGTGTCGAACACGGCGTTGATCGGCACTCCCAGCGCCTTGGCCTTGTCGCGATCGAGATCGAGGAAGATCTGCGGCACGTTGGCGCGAAAAGTGGTGTTCACCGAGCTGAATTCCGGGCGCTCCGAAGCCGCCGCGACGAAGCGCTGCACCTGGCCGCTAAAGGCTTCGGTGCTGGCGCCGCTGCGATTTTGCAGGTAGGCCTCGAGCCCGCCGGTGGTCGACATGCCCATGATCGGCGGCGGGTTGAATACCGCCGCGAAGCCATCCTTCAGGCGCATGTAGCCGGCGCCCTGGAGGCTTTTCGCGAGGCTGAAGGAATCCATGCCGGCGGCGGAGCGCTCGGCCCAGTCCTTCAGCACCACGAAGGAGAACCCGCTGCTGCTGAGCGCGGCGCCCGAGAGCAGGTCGTAACCGGCGAAGGTCACCGTGTGCTCGACCGCCGGATTCGCCAGGGTCAGCTGGTCGAACTGCTCGGCCACCGTTTCCGTGCGGCCGAGCGCGGAGGCGTCGGGCAGGAACAGGGCCGCGATCAAGTAGCCCTGGTCTTCGTTCGGCACGAGCTCACCCGGCACCCGGCTGAACAGGCCGAGCGTGCCGAGCAGGATTGCGCCGATCAGTACCGCTGCGATGCCCACCCGCCGGTTGAGGAAGGCGACGCCGCGCACGTAGCCGCCGGTCAGGCGCTCGAAGCTGGCGTTGAACCAGGCGAAGAAGCGGTTCGGCTGCTGATGGCCTTGCTTGAGCAGCACCGCGCACAGCGCCGGCGACAAGGTCAGCGCGACCAGGCCGGAAATCGCCACCGACATGGCGATGGTGACCGCAAACTGCTTGTACATGACGCCGGTCATGCCGCCGAGAAAGGCCACCGGCAGGAACACCGCGCACAGGACCAGCACGATCGCCACTACCGGCCCGGCCACTTCCTGCATGGCGAGGATCGCCGCCTCGCGCGGCGAGCAGTGCTTCTCGGCCATGATGCGCTCGACGTTTTCCAGCACCACGATCGCGTCGTCGACCACGATGCCGATCGCCAGCACCATGCCGAACAGGGTCAGCAGGTTGATGGAAAAGCCGAGCACCAGCATGCCGGCGAAGGTGCCAATCAGCGACACGGGTACGGCGATGCAGGGAATCAGCGTGGCGCGCGCGTTCTGCAGGAACAGAAACACCACGATGAAGACCAGCACGATCGCTTCCAGCAGGGTGTGGATCACGCGCTCGATCGAGAGCTTCACGAACACCGTGGTGTCGTAGGGAATCGCATAGGCCAGGTCCTGCGGAAAGCGCGATTCGAGGTCGGCCATCCTGCTGCGCACCGCGTCGGCAACCGCCACCGCGTTGGCACCCGGCTGCAGGTAGATTGCGATGCCGACCGCCGGCTTGCCGTCGGCCCGCGCCAGCAGGTCGTAGTCCTGCCCGCCGAGTTCGACCCTGGCCACATCGCGCAGGCGCACCTGGGAGCCGTCGTCGAGCGAACGCACCGTGATGTTGCCAAACTGGGCGGCGGTCTCGAGCCGGCCCTTGGTCTGTACGGTATAAGTGAAATCGAGCGGCGTCGTGGTCGGCTGGCTGCCGATCTTGCCGGCGGCGAACTGCGCGTTCTGCTCGCGAATCGCGGCAATCACGTCGCCCGGCGTCAGACCCAGCTGGGCCAGGCGATCCGGACGCAGCCAGATGCGCATCGAGTAGTCGGTGCCGCCGAACATCATGGTGCTGCCGATGCCCGGGATGCGCTTGAGCTCGTCGACGATGTTGAGCAGCGCGTAGTTGGAAACATAGGTCGTGTCGTGCGTGCCCTGTGGCGAAACCAGGGTTACCACCTGCAGCATCGAGGTCGATCTCTTGCTCACCGTGACGCCCTGCTGGCGCACGCCTTCCGGAAGCTGTGACGTCGCCGCCGAAATCCGGTTGTTGACGTTGGTCGCGGCCTGCTCGGGGTCGGTGCCGATGTCGAAATAGACGTTGAGATTCATGTAGCCGTTCGAAGCCGAGCTCGACTGCATGTAGATCATGTCCTCGACGCCGTTGACCTGCTGCTCCAGCGGCGCCGCGACGGTCTGCGAGACGACTTCCGGGGTCGCGCCGGGATAGATCGCCGTCACCGACACCACCGGCGGGGTGATTTCCGGATACTGCTCGACCGGCAGGTTGCCGAGTGCCGCCAGACCGGCCAGCACGATGACGATCGAGATGACGCTGGCGAAGATCGGCCGCTCGATGAAGAATCGCGAGAACATCGGCGTCTACCTGGGCGCAGCGGCAGCGGGCGTCGCCGGGCTGACCGTCGTGGGCGCCACCCGCGTTCCCGGCCGCGCCTTCAGCAGGCCGTCCACCACCACTCGCTCGCCTTGCTGCAGGCCCTCGCTCACCACCACCATGCCGGCGTTGGCGTGGCCGAGCTTGACCGGCCGCGATTCGACGACGTTTTCGGCGTTGACCACCATCACCAGGCGCTCGTCCTGCGAGCGCACGATGGCGCGCTCGGGCACCTGCAGCTGCTCGCCCATGCTGCCGAAGTTGATCAGTATGCGCACGAACTGACCCGGCAGCAGGTGGCCTTCGGTGTTGTCGAAGATGGCGCGGGCGCGGATCGTTCCGGTGCGCGGATCGACGCGATTGTCGGAGAAGTTCAGATAGCCGACGCCGGCATAGAGGCTGCCGTCGGCGAGGCGGATGCGCGCCGGCCACTTGCCGTTCGCCGGTGGCTTGAGCTCGCGCGTGCGCAGCAGGCGATCCAGGGCCAGCCGATCCTGCTCGGAGTAGGAGAAATTGACGTAAAGCGGGTTGAACTGCGAAATCGTGGTCAAAAGCCCGCTGCTGCCGCCCGCAGCGATCAGGCTGCCTTCGGACTGCGCGGCCCGGCTGGTGACCCCGGCGATCGGCGCGGTGACGTGGGTGTATTCGAGATTGAGCTCGGCTTCATGCACCCGCGCCGTGGCCGACTGCAGGTTGGCTCGCGCCGATTCGAAGGCAGCGATGGTGTCGTCATAGTCGCGGCGGCTGATCACGCCCTTGTCGAGCAGGGGAATCACCCGCTTGCGGTCGGCGCTGGCCTTGCCAAGCTGCGCCTGCGCTTGTGCCAGGCCGCCCTTGGCCTGGTCGAGTGCGGCTGCATAGGGTGCAGGATCGATCTCGAACAGCAGCTCGCCGGCCGTCACCGGCTCACCCTCGACATAGAGTTGCCGCAGCAGGATTCCGCTGACGCGCGCGCGCACTTCGACGTCGCGGAAGCCGGCGGTCTGGCCAACGTATTCGGCGTGCACCGGCACCGGCGCGGGTGCGACCTCGATGACATCAACCGGTGGCGGTGGCGGACCCTGCGTTGCATCGCGGCTGCCGCAGCCGCCGAGCAAAGTGAAAAGCGCAAACGTCGCCGCCACCCGCGCGCCGCGCGTCGAAAATCCGCTACTGAATCGCCCCATCGTGTTTCCCCTGCAGACGCGCAGCCTGCTGCACGGATCGTGCCAAGTCGGCCGATAGTTCAAGGCTTCGGCCGAGGAAAGCCTGAACGAGCCCCTCGTACGCCTGAAGGCGTCCACCCTGTGGTTTCAAGCCGCTGAAATCGACGTGACCTTACCCGCTTCCGCGGGCGTGCCAAACGGCGATTCCTTCGGATGCTCCCAAGCTGCCACGCGCGTCATTCCCGCACATCACGAGCGCAAGCTGCAGCGTACGAGGCCGAAGCCGCCGTGACAACCGGGTCCCGGCTGAAGCCGATGGGAAACAGACTTCGGCTGCCCACTGCGCGCACATGCAAAAAGGGCACTTCGGTGCGCCAGCACCGACGCAAGCGGCGCCAACTTGCCCTTGCCACGCTTTGTCCGGTCGCTATCATCGGCTGGTTCGCAGGACGATGAGGGACGATCATGCCGGACAAGCATCGTATGCGCTGGACGTTGCTGGCCCTGCTGGCCACTCCATTGCTCGTTCAGGGTGAGGGCGCAGACAAGAGCGCTGCGCAATGCGTGGACGCCGTGCGGGTTTCCCTGAGCACGGCGTACCACGCCCTGGGTTCGCCGGCCGGCACCGATCGCAAAGGGCTCGAGGCGATCGTCGAGGCCGCCAAGGGTGATCTCAGAAAGCTCGTCTGGGGCGATCCGGACGTACGGGTGACAACGAACATTGCAAGCGACCGAATCCGGATCTGGGTGAGCTGCGGGGGCGAAGAGCTGTGGGGCGAGTGGACACCGGGAGCCTGACCCATGTCCCCGTTCTGGCTGCTCGGCAGCGTTGTCGTTCTTGTGATTCTCGCGCAGCTCGTATTGCGCGCCGTCATTCCAAAGGCGCCGTCAGCCAAAACCTTCGTCTGTGCGCGTTGCAGCGCGACCACGCTGCACGATGAGCGCACGGTCTTCGCCTGGCAGCATGGTGAGCGCGATTTCTATTGCAATTCTTGCAACGAAACGTGGCTTGCGTCCTGCACGCCGGCACAGCGTGCGAAATACGAGCGCAACATGGCGCGCCTGGCGCGCGCCAGACGCAAGTAGCACCCTGCACGAGCCAGGCACGACAGCGTCTTCACGCGAAAGATCGGCTCGACGACACAAGGCCATCCAATCTCCGCGCTGACTACCGCGGTTCCAGCGGCGGCAGACAGGTCAGCCGATGCTCAAAAGGCCTGAGTCCGCAGGCTGCCGGGCGCGAAGTCGCGGGTTTGTGGTCGGCCCGAAATCGGCGGAGCCGCGTCGCGCGCCGCGAGGCCGAGCAGAATTGCCGCAAGGTCAGCAGGCAATGGTGAAGTCATGCTGCGAAACAGCGCCAGGTTCACCGCAACCACGGGCTCTCCCTCAGTCGGCCACGTCCGGCTCGAAGAAGGACCAGCGCACCTCGGGGAAGGCCGCCTTGAGCTCGCGCTCCACCGCATTGATGCCATCGACCACGCCGCGGGTGGAGAGGTCGCGGTTCATCTCGGCCTTGATCGCCACCATCACGTCCTTGCCGAGCTGAAGGGTCAGCAGGTTGAAGACCCGGGCGATCTCCGGACGCTGCTCGAGAAAGGCCAACATCGCGGCCTTGCGCGCGGGTTCCACGCCCTGTCCAATCAGCAGCGCCTTGACCTCGACGGCGATGAACACGGCGATCACCACCAGCAGCACGCCGATGGCCAGCGTGCCCAGCGCGTCGAACATGGCGTTGCCGGTGAGCATGGTGAGCACCACCGCGATCAACGCCAGCGTCAGGCCCAGCAAGGCGGCGAGATCCTCGCCGAAGATGACGATCAGCTCGCTCTGGCGGCTCTCGCGAAACCAGCGCCACAGGCTGCGCTCGCCACGTACCTTGTTGACCTCGCGCAGACAACCCCACATGGAAATGCTCTCGGCGACGATGCCGAAAGCGAGCACGGCGACAGCGATCCCTGCCCACTTCAGCGGCTCGGGCGCGGTCAGTTTGTGGATGCCCTCGTAGATCGAAAACGCGCCGCCCACCGAGAAGAGGATCAGGGCGACCAGGAAGGACCAGAAGTAGATCGCCTTGCCGTGGCCCAGCGGATAATCCGGTGAGGGCGGCGCCTTGGCATCGCGGATGCCAAGCAGCAACAAGCCTTGGTTGCCGCAGTCGGCCAGCGAATGCACGGCCTCGGCGAGCATCGCACCGGAACCGGTGATGAAGGCTGCCGCCGCCTTGGCCAGAAAGATCGCGAAATTGGCGCCGAGCGCGTAGAAGATGGTGCGGATCGAGTTGGCATGACCTGCCATGCGCGGATTCCCTGGCGAAAGAAGATGTGCGCCCGCTCGCGGGACGACCGCCCAAATCCGGTGCGCAGGTCGCGCATGGTGCCGCAAAGCGCAGCCGCGGTCGATGCTTGCTTGCGCGACGTTTCCGGCTGACGCCGCGCGTTCGCTCGGACGAATTCTTGTTGCCGGTACACCCGAGCGCGGCCCCCGCAACGAAAACGTGCGTGGGGGGCCAGCGGCGTGGACGTCGACGATTGCGGGAGCTTCTTTTCCCCACACACGTGGGGGGATCCGCCTGTCCGCAAGTGCGAAGCATCGACGCCCTGTCGGCGCCAGCCGAGGGTGAACCTAAGGAGGATCTGGACAAGTCGACACGCTCGTCACTCCCGCGAAGGCGGGAGTCCAGTGCCTTTGATTT
>CAZORA010000064.1:0-7008 GCA_964582225.1 uncultured Dokdonella sp.
CGCTGGAAGGCGACCAGTCGGAGATCGGCGTGCCGTCGATCATCAAGCTGGTGGACGCGCTGGACAGCTGGATTCCGGAGCCGCAGCGTGACGTGGAGAAGCCGTTTCTGATGCCGGTCGAGGACGTGTTCTCGATCTCCGGTCGTGGAACGGTGGTGACCGGTCGCATCGAGCGCGGGATCATCAAGGTGGGTGACGAGGTGGAGATCGTGGGCATTCGCCCGACGACGAAGACCACCGTCACCGGCGTGGAGATGTTCCGCAAGCTGCTGGATCAGGGTCAGGCTGGCGACAACGCGGGGCTGCTGCTGCGTGGCACCAAGCGGGACGACGTGGAGCGCGGTCAAGTGCTGTGCAAGCCGGGCTCGATCACGCCGCACACGAAGTTCGAGGCGGAGGTGTACGTGCTGTCGAAGGACGAGGGCGGTCGGCACACGCCGTTCTTCAAGGGCTACCGTCCGCAGTTCTACTTCCGCACCACGGACGTGACGGGAGCGGTGGAGCTGCCGGAGGGCGTGGAGATGGTGATGCCTGGCGACAACACGAAGATGAAGGTTGCGCTGATCCACCCGATCGCGATGCAGGAAGGCTTGCGCTTTGCGATTCGCGAGGGCGGGCGCACGGTGGGCGCCGGCGTGGTGGCGAAGATCATCGAGTAAGCGGGTCCACGGCGGAATCCGGAGGCGGCAGACCCGTCGCCGGATTCGCGCCTGCGAGGTGTCGTTCGGCCGCAGCGGTCGTTGAATTTGTCCGGAAGCAGTGCGCATGGTCCGGGGCCGCGGAACCTCTCTCCGCAGCGCGGGTCCATGGTGCAGGGTTTCCACCTTACGCCAGTAGCTCAATTGGCAGAGCGGCGGTCTCCAAAACCGCAGGTTGGGGGTTCGATTCCCTCCTGGCGTGCCACTCTTACCGCCCCGACGCGAGCGCCGGGACCAGGCTGTCGTCGGGTCGGTTGGCTGAAAACACGCTATGAATGCAAAGCTGGAAAAAGCGGGCGCTTCGAACGGGCTCGACACCATCAAGCTGCTGGTCGCCGGTCTGCTGCTGGCGGCGGGAATCGTGACCTACTACGTGTTCGACCGCTGGACGGGATGGGCGCGGGCGGGTGTGGTGGTGGCGGGGTTGATTGCCGCCGGTGCGGTCGCCGCCTATACCGCTTGGGGCCGCATGGCGCGGGACTACATCGTCGAGTCGCGCTTCGAGCTGCGCAAGGTGGTGTGGCCGACTCGCGATGAGACCCTGCGCACGACCGTGGTGGTGATCGGCGTGGTGATCATCCTGAGTCTTCTGCTCGGGCTGATCGACGTGGTCCTGAAGTGGATCGTCCTGGACCACCTCCTGAAGATCGGAGCGTGATTCGATGACCAAGCGCTGGTATGTGGTGCACGCTTACTCCGGCTTCGAGCACGCCGTCGCGCGCGCGCTGAAGGAGCGGGTTGCGCGCGCCGGCATGGGCGAGCGCTTCGGTGAAGTGCTGGTGCCGACCGAGGAAGTCGTGGAGATGCGCGGTGGCCAGAAGCGGCGCAGCGAGCGCAAGTTTTTCCCGGGCTACGTGCTGGTGCAAATCGAGGCTCACGACGAGGGCAAGTCGATTCGCATCGACGACGAGTGTTGGCATCTGGTCAAGGAGACGCCGAAGGTCATGGGCTTCATCGGCGGCACGGCCGACCGGCCGCTGCCGATCAAGGATTCCGAGGCCGAGGCGATCCTGCAGCGTATCCAGGAAGGAGTCGACAAGCCGCGGCCGAAGGTGCTCTTCGAGCCGGGCGAAATGGTCCGTGTGACCGATGGGCCGTTCAATGATTTCAATGGCGTAGTCGAGGAAGTCAACTACGACAAGAGCCGCCTGCGCGTGGCGGTGCTGATTTTCGGACGTTCGACGCCGGTTGAACTGGAGTTCGGCCAGGTAGAGAAGGCCTGAGGGCAGGGTGGGTCGATCGCGTGTCGGCGCGGGCGCAGGCCTGCGTGCGGCAACGACGGTCCCGGTTGAGCAATGAGGAGGAGTCCACTCGCTACGAGCGGACGTTGGCACTCCAGGAGAAAACACAGTGGCAAAGAAAGTCGTCGGTTACATCAAGCTGCAGGTCAAGGCCGGCCAGGCCAATCCCTCGCCGCCAGTGGGTCCCGCGCTGGGTCAGCGCGGCCTGAACATCATGGAGTTCTGCAAGGCCTTCAACGCCGCCACGCAGAAGCTGGAGCCCGGCCTGCCCATCCCCGTGGTGATCACCGCCTACTCCGACCGCACGTTCACCTTCATCACCAAGACCCCGCCGGCAACCGTGCTGCTGAAGAAGGCCGCCGGCATCAGCTCGGGCTCGAAGAAGCCGAATACCGAAAAGGTGGGCAAGGTCACCCGCGCCCAGCTCGAGGAAATCGCCAAGGCGAAGGAGCCCGATCTGACCGCGGCCGATCTGGACGCGGCGGTTCGCACGATTGCAGGCAGCGCCCGCAGCATGGGCCTGACGACGGAGGTCTGAGCACGATGAGCACGAAGATCGGCAAGCGCTATCAGGCGCTCAGGGCGGCTGTGGCGCCCGGCAAGATGTATGCGGTGGATGAGGCCCTGCAGCTTGTCAAGCAGGGTGCGAAGGCGAAGTTTGCGGAGTCGGTGGACGTTGCGGTGCGGCTCGGCATCGATGCGCGCAAATCGGACCAAGGCGTGCGCGGCTCGGCCATGTTGCCGCACGGCACCGGCAAGACGATTCGTGTGGCAGTGTTCTGCCCCGCCGGCGAGAAGGCCGAGGCGGCGCGTGAAGCCGGTGCCGATGCGGTCGGAATGGAGGATCTGGCCGAGCGCATGCAGGGTGGCGAGCTGGATTTCCAGCGCGTAATCGCTACCCCGGACGCAATGCGCGTGGTCGGCAAGCTCGGCCAGCTGCTTGGCCCGCGCGGCCTGATGCCGAACCCGAAGGATGGTTCCGTGGCAGCCGACGTGGTCAGCGCAGTCAGAAACGCCAAGGCGGGTCAGGTCAAGTTCCGTAACGACAAGGGCGGCAACATCCACTGCACGATCGGCAAGGCCGGCTTCGAGGTGGATGCGTTGCGCGACAATCTGAACGCGCTCCTGGCCGATCTGGTCAAGGCCAAGCCGGCCACTGCCAAGGGTCAGTACGTACGTAAGGTGACGGTGTCGAGCACGATGGGTGTGGGCGTCAGCATCGACCAGTCGACCCTCGCGCTGTGACGCAATGAATGAGTGTCTGCCGCGGTCCGCGCGCTTGGGTGGCGGGATCGGCGGGCACGGGTTGGGCGGCTGCGTGATGCGGCTGCAACGAAGTTTTGAGGGCACCCGCAGCGACGGGGGCCGTCAAAGACCGCAGGTGGCGCAAGCGACGCGGCGCGGAAGGCACGGAAGCACGAACGTGCAAGGGACTTTCCGCCCGCGGGGCCCAGGCCTCAAAACGTACGCCCCGCTGGTGGTGGCGGCGAACCTGCGCAGATGGTGGAGCCCGACGGGAATTCCTGGAACGGCCACCTGAAGGCGTCATCCGACGCCGGCGAAGCGGATGGATCCGGTTCGCGAGTGTTCCAAGGGAAGCGAGGCGCGGATGCGCTCTGCTTTCCGGTTCGGAGAAAGCAATGGCGCTCAATCTCGCGCAAAAGAAAGAGGTCGTTGCCGAACTGGCGAACGTGGCAACCAAGGCTCACTCCCTGGTCGCCGCCGAGTATGCCGGTCTCAGCGTGGCGCAGCTCACCGAGCTGCGCAAGAAGGCCCGGCAGGGCGGGGTTTACCTCAAGGTGGCAAAGAACACCTTGGTGGCTCGCGCTGTCGAGGGTACGGATTACGCCTGCGTCCAGGACGCGTTGACGGGTCCGCTGCTGTATGCCTTCTCGCACGAGGACCCCGGTGCTGCCGGCCGCTTGATCAAGGAGTTCGCCAAGGCCAACGACAAGCTGAAGGCCAAGCTGGTCGCGATTGGCGGCAAGGCGTATCCGGCGTCCCACGTGGACGTGCTGGCGTCGCTGCCGACCCGCGATCAGGCGCTCGGCATGCTGCTCAGCGTGATGGTGCAGCCGGCGACCATGCTGGTGCGGCTGCTGTCCGAGCCGGCGGGCCAGCTGGCGCGCGCAACCAACGCGGTTGCCCAGCAGAAGCAGGCCGCCTGAGGTCGTTCGTCGATCGGCAACGCCGATTCTCGCAAATTCAGTCAAACCGTTTTCAGGAGTCAATCAATGTCCCTCAGCAACGAAGAAATCATCGAAGCCATTGCCGGCAAGTCGCTCATGGAAGTGATGGAGCTGGTCAAGGCCATGGAAGAGAAGTTTGGCGTGTCGGCGGCGGCGCCGGTCGCCGTGGCGGCCGGTCCGGCGGCTGCGGCCGCGGCCCCGGCCGAAGAGCAGACCGAGTTCACGGTGGCCCTGGCCGCCATCGGCGAGAAGAAGGTCGAAGTGATCAAGGTCGTGCGCGCGATCACCGGCCTTGGCCTCAAGGAAGCCAAGGATCTCGTCGAGTCCGCTCCAGCCACGGTCAAGGAAGCCGTCAGCAAGGACGACGCGGCCAAATTCAAGAAGGATCTCGAGGCCGCCGGCGCGACCGTCGAGGTCAAGTGAGGTCAGGGAGTCGCGCGTTCGTATCGCTGCGCCAGGATCGGCAAGGCGGCAATTCCCAGGGAACCAGTCGTTTCGTGCTGCCCTGAACGGGCAGCGGTCGGTCGCCACGGTGCCCCGCGGGAGGTCTTCGGACATCGCCCGGGGGTGGAGTGAGGCCGCGACGAAATGACATTCCATAGCCCGGTGGCGCGAGCCTCCGGGCTATGGCCGTTGCGGGCGTTCATGTCGCGGTCATGGGAAAGCGCGGCTGTGGCCCCTATTTCGAGCTGCTTGGCTTTTCCGATGTTCGTTTTCAAAACCCTGCTGCTTTCTCCCCCGGCAACGCCACGCCGTTGCCCGCTGTTCGAGGTGCGCTGCGCATGACCACGACGACCTGTTCCTTCACCGAGAAGAAGCGTATCCGCAAGAATTTCGGCAAGCGCCCGCCGGTGCTCGACGTTCCCTACCTGTTGTCGATTCAGGTCGACTCGTATCGGGAATTCTTGCAGGCCGAGGTCGAGCCGGCCACGCGCGCCGACAAGGGGCTGCACGCGGCGCTGAAGTCGGTGTTCCCGATTTACAGCTACTCGGGCAGCGCGGCGCTGGAGTATGTGAACTATCGCCTGGGTGAACCGGCGTTCGACGAGCGCGAGTGCCGCTCGCGTGGCATGAGCTACGGCGCGCCGCTGCGGGTGACGGTGCGCCTGGTGATCTACGATCGCGAGTCTTCCAACAAGGCGATCAAGTACGTCAAGGAGCAGGAGGTCTACATGGGCGAAGTGCCGCTCATGACCGACACCGGCACCTTCATCGTGAACGGCACCGAACGAGTGATCGTGTCCCAGCTGCATCGTTCGCCGGGCGTATTCTTCGATCACGATCGCGGTAAGACCCACTCGTCCGGCAAGCTGCTCTACAGCGCGCGGGTGATCCCCTACCGCGGCTCCTGGCTGGACTTCGAATTCGACCCCAAGGACGCGCTGTTTACGCGTATCGATCGCCGCCGCAAGCTGCCGGTGACCGTGCTGCTGCGCGCACTCGGCTATGGCGACGAGGAGATGCTCGACATCTTCTTCGAGCACAACGTGTTCCATCTCGGCAAGAAGGACGGCGCCAAGCTCGACCTGGTGGCCGAGCGGCTGCGCGGAGAAACACTGAACTTCGACCTGCAGGCAGGCGGCAAGGTGCTGGTCGAGGCGGGCCGGCGCATCACCGCACGCCACGTGCGACAGCTGGAGAGCGCTGATATCCGCTCGCTCGACGTTCCCGACGAGTATCTGATCGGGCGCACCCTGGCGCGCACGATCGTCGATGCGAAGACCGGTGAAGAGCTGGCGAAGGCCAACGAAGACATCAGCGAAGAGCACCTGCAGAAGTTCCGCAAGGCGGGCATAGAGAGCCTGGCCACGCTGTGGGTCAACGATCTCGACCGCGGCCCCTACATTTCGCAGACCCTGCGCATCGACCCGACCCGCACTCCGCTCGAGGCGTTGGTCGAGATCTACCGGATGATGCGCCCGGGAGAACCGCCAACCAAGGAAGCGGCGCAGAATCTGTTTCAGAACTTGTTCTTCACCTCCGAGCGCTACGACCTCGATCGCGTCGGCCGTATGAAGTTCAACCGCCGCGTCGGCCGCAAGGGTGACGAGGGTCCGGGCATCCTCTACGACGGCAGGTTCTTTGCCGAGCGCAGCGACGAGAAGTCGAAGGAGCTGGTCGCGCAGTATGGCGCAGGCTCGGATATCCTCGACGTGATTCGCGTGCTGATTGAAATCCGCAACGGCCGCGGCATGGTGGACGACATCGACCACCTCGGCAATCGGCGCGTGCGTTCGGTTGGCGAGATGGCGGAAAACGTGTTCCGGATCGGCCTGGTGCGCGTGGAGCGTGCGGTCAAGGAGCGTCTGTCGCAGGCGGAGGCCGACCAGCTGACCCCGCAGGATCTGATCAACGCCAAGCCCGTGGCGGCGGCCATCAAGGAGTTCTTCGGCTCCTCGCAGCTCAGCCAGTTCATGGATCAGAACAATCCGCTGAGCGAGGTCACCCATAAGCGTCGTGTCTCGGCGCTCGGTCCGGGCGGTCTGACCCGCGAGCGCGCCGGTTTCGAAGTGCGCGACGTGCATCCGACCCATTACGGGCGGGTGTGCACGATCGAGACGCCGGAAGGTCCGAACATCGGCCTGATCAATTCGCTGGCGGTGTACGCGCGCACCAACGACTACGGCTTCCTCGAGACCCCGTACCGCAAGGTCATCGACGGCAAGGTGACCGACCACGTGGACTATCTCTCGGCGATCGAGGAGGGTGAGTTCGTGGTTGCCCAGGCCAACTCGCCGCTCGGCGCCGATGGCAGCTTCGTCGAGGACTTCGTGTCCTGCCGCTACCACGGCGAATCCGAGCTGCGCGCGGCGAACGAGATCAGCTACATGGACGTGTCGCCGATGCAGACCGTGTCGGTGGCGGCCGCGCTGGTGCCGT
>CAZORA010000065.1:0-6661 GCA_964582225.1 uncultured Dokdonella sp.
CTGCCGGGCGTGCGCCGACATTGGCGAGGTAGTTCACGAACATCGGCTGGCTGCGGCTGCGGAAGGCCTGCTTCATGCGGACGGCGAGCGGCGCGTAGCGGCGATTGAAGCCCACCATCAGCAGCTTGCCGCTGCGCCTTTGCGCTTCCTCCACGGCTTCCAGTTCTGCTTGATTCAGGGCCAGCGGCTTTTCGACGAACACGTGTTTGCCGGCGTCCAGCGCCTGTTTCGCGATCACGGCGTGGGAGTCGTGCCGCGTCAATACCAGCACGGCGTCGGTCGAATCATCGTTGAGTGCGGATTCAACGTCCGATGCACAGAACTCGAAGCCGTGCTTGTGCGCCAGCGCCTGCGCGTGCAGGCCCGTGCGCGAAACGACACCGCGAAGCCTGACGTTCATGCCCTTGAGCAAGGGAAGGAACTCGTGGGTGGCGAAGCTGCCCGCGCCGATCACGCTCAGGGCCGGGTGCTTTGCCGAAGAAGCGCTCCGGGCAAGGCTTGCGATCTCGATTCTGCGCTCCTGTGCGGTCGGCTGCTGCTTGGAATAGCTGAGGACGACGCCGATTCCCCGCGCATTCCCGGCGGCCCCCAATGCATCGAAGGCCTCGGCTGCCTCCTCTACGGCGAAGCGGTGCGTGAGCAGGGCACCCACGTCGATGTTTCCCAAGGCGATCTGGTCAAGGAAAGCCGCCAGATTGCGCTCCTCGGTAAATCGGACGTACGCCAGGGGATAGTCGATGCCGTCCACCTCGTAGGTTGGGTCGCCGGTCCCAGGCCCAGTTGCCATCGAGGTGCGCAGGGAGAGTTCCTTGAAAAGGTAGGTTTCCCTGGGCGCGTGCATCAGCGTACGACCAACGACCACGACGCGGCCTTTCTGTCGGCAGAGCTCGCCAGCCAGGGCCACCGGGGTGTCGTCATCGGTCGCGGCCGTGATGATTACCGCGTCGGCGCCGTGTCCAGCGCTGACGCCGAAGACCATGCTGTCCACTGCGCCGCTCGCCTGCACGGCGTCTCCCCAGCTTCGTTCGCGCATCAGATCGACTCGGGTTGGGTCGATGTCGATGCCGATGACCCGACAGCCGTTGGCTCTCGCGAGCTGACAAACCAGGAGCCCCACCAGGCCGAGCCCGATCACCACCACCGTTTCGCCGAGCTTCAGATCCGCTACCCGGACGCTTTGCAGTGCGATGGCCCCCACGGTCGCAAACGCCGCATGCTCGCTTGATACCGAGTCGGGGATCGGTACGCACAGGCGGCGGGGCACGCTCACGAAGTCCGCATGACTGGCCCAGCCCTGCCCGGCGCAGGCGACGCGCTGGCCGACGTGCAGCCCCTGGCAGCCGTCGCCGAGCGACTCGATCCGCCCGCTGCAGCTATAGCCGAGGGCCACCGGCATGTCCAAAGCGCGCTGCGCGACGCGATAAGCGGTGATGGGCCCCTGTGCGCGAGCCAGCTCGATCAGCTTCATGGCCTGTTCGGGACGTGCGCGCGCCTTGCCCAGCGGGTTCTTGCGGCCCAGCTGGAGCGTCGCGCCCTCGGTGCCCGCGCTGATCAGGGAAAACTCGGTACGCACCAGCGCGAAGCTGGCTCTTGCCGTGGGTGCCGGAACCTCGCGCACTTCGACGCTGCCGTTCCTCAAGTTGGCGACGACCTGTCTCAATGTTCAGCTCCTTTCAGCGGCCGGCCGATGGCGATGAAGCCCTTGTGCAGCAGCTCCTGCTCGCTGTATTCCGCAAGCTCCGCGCGAATTTCCGCGGTCAGCAGCGATTCTCCCTCCTTGGGTAGCCAGCGCCACTCGAGGATTTCGAATTCGCGTTCCAGCAGGCGGCGATACTCGGCTGCGCGCACGCGATTGAGCCATGAGGGAATCTCTGCGTGCC
Organism: uncultured Dokdonella sp.; assembly: GCA_964582225.1. Lineage (GTDB taxonomy): Bacteria > Pseudomonadota > Gammaproteobacteria > Xanthomonadales > Rhodanobacteraceae > Dokdonella_A. The sequence continues at coordinate 1,881 of CAZORA010000065.1, forward strand.
GTCGCGAGCGCAGTTGATCCCAGGGCGCGACCTTGCGTGATGGCGCCGTATCCGGATGCTTCCAGGCGATGTGGTGTCCACCCGACAGGCTGGTGAAGTGATGCACATACAGATAACAGACACCGTCCAGCTTTAGCGTGCGGTGCATCTCGGCGAAGGCCGCCGACAGGTCGTCTACGTGTTCGAGCACTTCGTGCGAGACGACCGCGTCCAGCGAGCGATCCGGCAGCGGCAGACGATTGCCGACGATGTGCGCGAGGTTCAGTCGATCGAAGCGCAGCGGCTTGCCGAAGGAGCGCTGCAAGCTGCGGTAGTAGCGGTTCGCGAACGCGAAATCCCATGCGGCCGTGCGCAAGGTTCTCTCCAGCCCGTTGTCGCGCAGCAGGTGGCGATACTTCGACCAGGAGCGTTTGGCCTCGGTCACCTCGGTATCGGCGCCGATCGCATCCGCGTCGTCGGACGCCAGCAGCAGCGTGAGCCAAAAGGTCTTGCCGCAGCCGAAGTCGAGTATTCGGCGCCCCGCGACCTCGCCGTAGAATTCGCGGAATGCGCGATAGAACTGCGCGTGCTCGATCGCGAAATCCCCCGTGTTGCGCAAGGCGTAGGTCAGCATCGAGGCGTACAGGCCCAGTTTTCCCGGAAAGATCGGGTCAGGCATGGTGCGCGCCCCGCGATATGGCGGGCGCCGCGGCGCGGTACAGCAGCAGGTCGGATAGCGCCCGCGCCATCCAGCCGTTGTTCCAGCGCAGGAAGAAAGTGCGCCGCGTGCGCCAGCGCGTCTGCCGGTACCAAAACGCACCCGTGCCGTCGTACAGGTGCCGAGTCGCCCAAGCCGCGATGCGCTCGGCGAGGCCGGGAAATTCGCCTGGATGGCGGCAGAAGGTCAGGATACCCTGAGCGCTGCCGTGCACGTCGTGGGGGTAACGCTGGTCGCTCATCCAGCGTGGCGCCCCGTCGGCTTCGAAGAGGTGCTCTGCATAGAAGTTCAAGCCGCGTCGATAGGTCGGCATCCATTCGAACTCGCCGGTCGCGCGCATGTAGCGCCAGAGCGCGTCCAGGATGAAGCCGGAATGGTAGTTGTCGATTCGCACGGGCGAAGCGTCCGGCGGGTCGGTGTACCACCAAGCGCCCTTCGGGGTTTGCAGGTCCACCACGTAGCGCACCAGGCGACGGGCGAGGTCCGAGTATCGTGACGCGCCCTCTGCAGCATCCACGCGCGCCAGCAGCGCGCCGATCAGGATGCTGACGTCCATGACCCGCATGCTCATGGCAACCGGCATGTAGCCAAGGCACAGATGCGTGTCGTCCTCGTGGAGAACCGGCAGATCCCGGAGGAGAAAAGGCAGCGCATCTTGCACCAGCCATAGCGCTTTCGCGCTTCCAGTGGCGGCATGCAGATCCAGCAGGGCCTCACAGACGAAACAGGTTACTACCGCGTTCGGCATCCCGCGCGGTGCAAAGAAGCCGAGATCCTGCCACGGGTACTGGTAGCCCCACGCTTGGCCTGACCAGCGGCCCGCCGGGCTTCGCAGGGTTTCCAACAGCTCGCACAGGTGACCGGCTTCGCTCAGGCCCTCTTGGATCTGCCGTGCCTGCGCGCGGCGAATCAGCGCCTGCATGAACAGCGCCAGGCCCTTCGGGTTGTGCACGCGCGGCACGCGCAGCAGTGGGCGCAGGTTGAGCGGGAAGCGCATGAGCCCCTGCAGCGCAAGCAGCCGCGTCGGTCGGCTCCAGCCGCACAAGGCCCAGAGAATCGGGCTGTTGAGGCCGTCGTGTTTGTCGTGCCCGCGCCAGTCGCTGGCCGCGCTGAGCTCCAGCACGCGGTCGAGCACGTCCGCGAATTCTCGGCTGTTCGTTCCGGGGCCGCTCACGGCAGCTTCCGCACGAGAGCTGGCACCCGCGAAGGAGGCGATTCGCCGCGCTCGAACATCTCGACCCATCGATGAGAAAGCGCCATGAGCAGAAGCATGAAGAAATGCCAGCGGTGTGCCCGCTGCCGAGGCAGGGCCATCAGTTCGGCAACGAACGCCGGGTTGAAGAGCCCATGTTCGCGCAACCGCTCCGGCGAAAGCCACTCCGCGAGGACGGGGCCGAACAGGCCGTCCAGGCTCGACGCGATGTCGAGCTGAAAGCCGCTCTTGGGGCGATTCAGGATGCGCTCGGGCAGAGCGCCCGCGAACGCGGCGCGGAGGCGGTCCTTGCGGCCCGGCCGGTCCCGCGAGGGTCGCGGTGGCCAGCCCGCGGCGTCGACCAGGCGGGCGTCAAGAAACGGCACGCGCACCTCGAGTCCAACCGCCATGCTGACGCGGTCTTCCTGCCACAGCAGGTCGTCGACCATCTTGTTGCGCCACTCGAATTCAGCCATCGCCGCAACTGGATCACGCTCCGCAGGCCAGCGATCCTCGATCCAGGTCATCGGGTCCGGCAGGCGCTGGTCGAGCATGCGCGATCCGTAGACCCGCTCGCGCGGAATGCTGCCGTCCCAAACATTGCGCAGCAAGCCGTAGGCAAAGGGCGCGTGATCGGCGTGTGCCAGCATGCGCACCGCGCGAGCGGATTCACCGAAAGCGCCGCTGCCGCGGGCGAGAAGGCGCGTCAGCAGGTGTCCTGTCGGCTTCGCCAGCGGCCCCAGCAGCGCACCGGCGCGACGCCAGCTGGCCAGGTGGGCATGCGCGCGGTAGCCAAGAAAGAGTTCATCGCCGCCGAGGCCCGACAGGCAGACCTTGCTGCTCGCGGCGGCCAGCTGGGCGACCGCCGCCGACTGCAGGGCGTTGATCTTCGGCACTTCGAGATGCCACAGCAGCCAGTCGAGACCTTCGACACCGGCCGGAACCAGACTGCCGGCGACGTGCTCCATGCCCAGCGTGCGCGCCGTTTCTCGCGCGTTGGCAAGCTCGGACGGGTCGTCGCCGACGTCGAGCGTATAGGCTCTGACGGGCCGGCTCGCCAAGGCTGCAGCGGCATGCGCGACGATTCCAGAGTCCAGCCCGCCCGACAGATAGCAGCCAACCGGAACGTCGGAAACCAGATGCGCGCCCACCGCGTCCAATACGGCCTCGCGCAGGTGGTTCGATGTTCCGCCGCTGGCCGAGCGCGAAGCGAAAGCCCGGACTTTCGTGCCGGCTGCCGTCCACTCCAGGCAGTGCCCCGGCGCCAGCTGGGTGACGCCCTGAATCAGCCCGTTGCCGCCCGCTGCATAGCGGAAATTGAGCAGCAGATGCAGGGCGGCGCAGTCAAGCTCCGGCTTCCATCCCGCTGCCGCCAGCAACGCCTTCGCTTCCGAAGCGAACCAGATCCGGTCCCGTTCCTGGCGCAGAAACAGCGGCTTGATCCCGCAGGCGTCGCGCGCGAGCAGGCCGCTGCGCCGTTCACCGTTCCAGAACGCCAGCGCGAACATGCCGCGCAGTCGACCCAGCGCGGCAGCGCCATCGCGGCGCAACAGTTCCAGCACGACTTCAGTATCAGACTGCGTGCGCAGCGCCGCGCCGCTCGCGACCAGCTCGGTACGCAGCTCCCGGTAGTTGTAGATTTCGCCGTTGAAGGCAATTACGCAGCGGCCGTCGGCCGAGCGGATCGGCTGCTGTCCGGTTGCCTGGTCAATCACCGCGAGCCGCACGTGGCCCAGCTGGCCGGCACCTTCCGGCAGGTCCACGGCGCCGCGGCCGTCCGGCCCACGGTGGGCGATCCGATCGAGCATTCGCTCGATGACGCTGCGGTCGATGCCCGGCGATCCAGCCGCTCCGAAGCATCCGGCCAGCCCGCACATCCTCAGCGCCCCGCTGTCGCCGCGGCAAGCACCGTTTCGGCGACAAACCCGGCGACGTCGATGGTTTCCTCGAGCAGGCGCGCGCGCGCCGCTTCGCAGTCGCCACGCGTGCGCGCCAGCAGCCACGCGCAAGCGCTGCGAATCGATTCCGGATCCAGCTTGCGAACGTTGCGCACGAGGCCGTATCGCGATTCCTGTTCGTTGCTGTATCCGCGCGGAGAGTGCGCCGCGTACACGGCAGGGACACCGAGGACCGCGGCCTCGGAGGCCATGGTTGCGCTTTCGCCGAAGTACCCGGCGCAGAACGCTATCAGGTGATGCAGGTCGCTCACCCGTCCGCGATAGCGGTACGGCTCGAGCGATCCTTCGAGCGGCGTTTCCGAAGAAATGATCACCTTGCCGCGTTCAGACAGGCGTTTTACAACCTCCTGCGCCAGCGGGCCCGACAGGCCACTGTCACCCAGGTCGTGGTTCGCGGTCCAGGCCACGAGGCGCATCAGGTAGGTCGGGCGTGACGGATCCAGACCTGCGCCCAGCGCGATTTCGCGGTCGGGCCGGAAGCGCAGCGGGTGCAGATACGACAGCTCGTGGTAGCCCGGGTAGCGAATTTCGCGGCGCTTGGGTACCCAGCTCTCATAGCAGCGCGGCACCACTACCCTGGTGGCGAGCGGGTAGGTCAGTGCGTTCTGCAGCTTGGCGATCTCCGTATCGTAGACGACGACGGACGGAATGCGCGCGAGCAGCGCCGCGTGAGCCGCAAAAATACCCCCGATCGCGGTGATGACTTCCGCCTTCACCTTTCGCGCGAACCGATACAGGGCCAGATCGCGCTGCAGCAGCTCGCCGGCAAGACCGGTCAGGCCGGGACGGGGCGTGCCGATTGGATGACATTCCAGCCCGAGCTCGCGGATCAGCGGCAGGGCCACGTCCTTGTCCCGCGCGGCCATGTAAACCTCGTGGCCGGCCTCCCGCCACAACTGGATCGGGTTCCGGAAGAAATGCACGTGGGCCGGAT
>CAZORA010000066.1:0-5403 GCA_964582225.1 uncultured Dokdonella sp.
TCCGCGCAACCCGGCGGTGATCGCCGACAACGTCGGCGACAACGTCGGCGACTGTGCCGGCATGGCCGCCGACCTGTTCGAAACCTATGCGGTGACCCTGATCGCCACCATGCTGCTCGGCGGCGTGATGGCAACGCAGGCGGGGCCCAACGGCGTGCTGTATCCGCTGGTGATCGGCGGTGTGTCGATCATTGCCTCGATCATCGGCACCTTCTTCGTCAAGTCCCGGCCCGGCGGCAAGATCATGAACGCGCTCTACAAAGGCGTTCTGGTGTCGGGCCTGCTGGCCCTGATCGGCTTCATCCCGGTCACCCAGGAACTGATGGCCGAAAGCAGCTACGGCGTCTGGAACGTGTTCGGCAGCGCGGTGATCGGTCTGGTGCTGACCGGCGTCATCGTCTGGATCACCGAGTACTACACCGGCACCGACTTCGCACCGGTGCGCCACGTAGCCAAGGCCTCGACCACTGGCCACGCCACCAACATCATCGCCGGTCTCGGCGTGTCGATGAAGTCCACCGGCTGGCCGGTGCTGGCCATCTGCGCCGCCATCTGGGGCGCCTACTGGCTGGCCGGGCTCTACGGCATTGCCATCGCCGCCACCGCCATGCTGTCGATGACCGGCATGGTCGTGGCGCTGGACGCCTACGGCCCGATCACCGACAACGCCGGCGGCATCGCCGAGATGAGTGAGCTGCCGCCGGAAGTGCGCGCGGTCACCGACCCGCTCGACGCGGTCGGCAACACCACCAAGGCGGTGACCAAGGGCTACGCGATCGGCTCGGCCGGTCTCGCCGCACTGGTGCTGTTCGCCGACTACACGCACAAGCTCGGCGTGCAGCATCCCGATCAGATCTTCAGCTTCGACATCTCCGACCACATGGTCATCATCGGCCTGCTGATCGGCGGCCTGATCCCCTATCTGTTCGCCGCGATGGCGATGGAAGCGGTCGGCCGCGCCGCCGGCTCGGTGGTCGAGGAAGTGCGCCGCCAGTTCCGCGAGATCAAGGGCATCATGCAGGGCACCACCAAGCCGGACTACTCGCGCGCGGTGGACCTGCTGACCAAGTCGGCAATCAAGGAAATGATGGTCCCCTCGCTGCTGCCGGTGGTGGTGCCGATCCTGGTCGGCTTCCTGCTCGGCCCCAAGGCGCTCGGCGGCCTGCTGATCGGCACCATCGTCACGGGCCTCTTCGTCGCCATTTCGATGACCACCGGCGGCGGCGCCTGGGACAACGCCAAGAAATACATCGAGGACGGCAACTTCGGCGGCAAGGGCTCGGAAGCGCACAAGGCTGCGGTGACGGGCGACACCGTCGGCGACCCGTACAAGGACACCGCCGGCCCGGCGGTGAACCCGCTGATCAAGATCATCAACATCGTCGCTCTGCTCTTGGTGCCGCTGCTCTAGGGAATGTCTGAACAAGCCGGTGATGCCCGCGAAGGCGGGCATCCAGAGACTTCAAGTCATTGAAGCCAAAGGCGCTGGACTCCCGCCTTCGCGGGAGTGACGAGCGTGTCGACTTGTTCAGATACTCCCCAGGCGGGATTCAACCGGGCGGTTTGCGACGGGGTCGGAGCGCTGCGTTCCGACCCCGTTTTTCATCCGGTGGCAAGATGGCGCTCCCGCCTCCCGGAGATCGAACATGCTGCGCTTCCTGCTGCCCCTGCTCGCCGCCTCGGTGAGCCTGCCGGCGACTGCCGCCCTGGTGACCCGCAGCGTCGACTACCAGGTCGGCGACACCGCCCTGCGCGGCGTGCTGATCCACGACGACGCGAGCGCCGCCAAGCGGCCGGCCCTGGTCATGGTGCCGAACTGGTACGGGATCAACACGGACGCGGTGCGGAAAGCTGCCACGCTCGCCGGCAGCGACTACGTGATCTTCCTCGCCGACATGTACGGCAAGGATCTGCGACCCGCCTCGGCGGCCGAGGCCGGCGCGGCGGTGCGCCCGTTCTATACCGACCGCGGCCTGATGCGCGCGCGGGTCGGGGCGGCGCTCGAGGCGCTGCGCGCGCAGGTCGGCGTGGCGCCGATCGACCCCGCGCGGATCGCCGCCATCGGCTTCTGCTTCGGCGGCTCGGCGGTGCTGGATCTGGCCCGCTCCGGCGCCGACATCGCCGCGGTGGTCAGCTTTCACGGCGGCCTGTCGACCGACGACCCGGCGCTCGCCAGCCACATCAAGGCCGCCGTGCTGACCATGACCGGCGCCGACGACGCCGGCGTGATGGCCGACGCCGAGGCGTTCCGGAAAGAAATGAAGCAGAGCCCGGCGGACTGGGAGTTCGTGGTGTTCGGCCACGCCGTGCACTGCTTCACCGAAGTGGGCGAGAACTCGCCCGGCTGCCGCTACGACGAAAAGCTGGCGCGGCGCTCCTACCGCATGATGCACGCCTGGCTGGAGGAAGCTTTCGCCGCGCGCGCCGCGCGCAGCGACTGAATCGCGCCGCCGCGATGGATTTCAGGCGGGCGCGAGACGATGCCGCGCCAGGCGCTCGTAGTGCGGCCGACAGGCCTCGGCGAGGCGGCGCTGGGCGTCGCTGAGAGTCTCCTCGAAGGGACGCCAGGGCGCGAAGCCGGTCGAGCGCTCGACGCTCGCGTACCACCAGGGCGCCCACGCGCCGTCGCTGTCGCGGCGCCCGGCCGGCCAGCTCAGCATGCGCTCGCTGAAGGGCACGCCGAGCGCGGCGCAGAGCGCGCCCAGCTGGCCGCGCGGATCCTTCAGCACGTCGGCTGCGTCGATCACCGGCGGCGCCGGGCCCAGGCGCGCGGCGACTTCCTCGAACAGGCGAGCCTGCTGCTCGAAGCCGAGCTCGCGCGCGGCCGCCTGCGGGCGCTTGGCGGTGAACGAGGCAGCCACCGCCTCCGGCTCGCGAATCAGGAAGCAGTGCACCACCCGCTGCATCCAGCCGCGCGGCACGTCGTCGAGCAGGTGCTGGCTCATGTGCTTCTGATACCAGATGGCGCGACCCTGCGGGATCGGGCCCGCCAGCCGTGCGGCCACCCGCGCCGCATCCCGATCCTGCGCGGCAAGCACGGTGTCGCGGCCGGGATGCTCGATCCCGGTCGCGGCCAGGTAGTGGGCGTAGAAGGGCTCGTCGATCACCGCCACGTCGGGGCGGTTCTCCCAGGCCCGCATCAGCGCCGTCGAGATGTTGCGCGGCCCCGACCACATCGCGACGCGCAGGCCCTCGCTGGCCGTCACAGGCGCACGCCCGCGGCCGCTTCGCGCGCCACCAGCTCGTCATAGAGCCCCTGCAGCCGCGCGCACAGCGGGCCGCGCCCGCCGTCGCCCATGCTCCGGCCGTCGATCTCGCGCACCGGCGTCAGGCCGGCGAAGGTGCCGCTGACGAAAGCCTCGTCGGCGCCGTAGACATCGGTCAGGCTGAAATCCTTCTCGAAGGCCGGGATGCCGTGCTCGCGGCACAGCCGCAGCACGTTGCCGCGCGTGATGCCGCCGAGGCAGTACCTGCCGGTCGAAGTCCACACCTCGCCGCGGCGCACGATGAAGAAGTGGGTCGAATTGCAGGTCGCAACGAAGCCCAGCGGATCGAGCATCAGGGCCTCGTCGCAGCCGGCCTTGGCGGCCTGGATGCAGGCCAGGATGCAGTTGAGCTTGGAGTGGCTGTTGAGCTTCGGGTCCTGCACGTCGGGCGCGCCGCGGCGCACGTGCACCGTGAACAGGCGAATGCCCTGCTCCACGGTCGCCGGCAGCGGCTCCTTGTACTCGGGCACGATGACCACCGTCGCTGCGCCGATCACGAAGCGCGGATCCTGATGCGGCGTCGCCTTCAGGCCGCGCGTCACCATCAGGCGCACGTGCACGCCGTCGCGCATGCCGTTGGCGCGCAGCACCTCGACGATACGCTCGATCAGCGCCGCCCGCTCGATGCCGACGTCGAGATCGAGCGCGCGAGCGCCCTCGTAGAGCCGGTCCAGGTGCCGATTGAGAAACGGCAGCCCGCCGTCGTGCACGCGCAGGCCCTCCCAGACCCCGTCGCCGAGCACGAAGCCGGCGTCGAAGACGGACACCAGCGCCCGCTCGCGCGGCACGAGCGCGCCGTTCAGGCTGACGGTTATGCTCGCGTTGCGCGGGTCGGGCGCATAGTCGTGGGTGCCAATACTCATCGGGTCGCACGAAAAAACAGCGAATGGGCAGTGTAGCGGAGCGAGCCGCGAGCGGACTTCGCGATCCCCGCAGCAGCGGTCGGCGCCGCCAAGACCTGGGCGTCACGCCGCCGAGCGTCGCTCGAGCCACCACAGCCCGCCCAGCGTCGCCAGCAGGGCGAAGAAGAAGGGCCAGCGCGAGCGCGGCCGGGCCCGGAGTTCGGTGTCGGGCCCGGCGCTCGAGGGGCTGAGCAGGGCCGCGGTGGCGCGGCGGGTCTCGCCGGCGGCGAGGCTCGGCGCATCTTCCGGGCGGCGCACGTAAAACGGCCACTCCGCGCCGTTCTGCAGCAGTCGGTGCCAGCCGCCCGCGGCGGGCCAGTAGGCGGCGCAGCCGCGCGCGTCGATCCGCAGCGGCACCAGGCGCGCGTCCGGATCGCGCACCTGCGCCGTCCCGGACAGGCCGCAGAAGGCGGCGCGCTGGTCCAGCCAGACCAGCGCGGGCAGCGCGGGCGGACCGGCCTGCGGGCGCGCGATTGCGCCCAGGCGATCGGCCCACAGGCTGCCGAACGCGGCAGCGCCGCCGGCGAGCTGCAGGCGATGGCTGTCGGTGAGCAGCCACAGCGCCACCCGACCGCGGCCCAGACCGCGCAGCCAGGCCAGCGCGCTGCCGTCGGCGGCGCGCAGCAGCGGCGCCGCCCCCTCCGCTTCGACCCGCAGCGGCGCGCGATGGAACACCGCGCCGAGCCCCTCGGCATCGAAGGCCGGCTCCAGCGCCACGGCCGCGTCCGGCGGCGCCGCCGCGAGGCGATAGCCGAGCGCCGCCCAGTCCGCGACAACTGCCGCCGCGGGCGCGGCGCCGGGGCGCAGCAGCAGCCCGAGGCCGCCGCGCACGGCCTCGCCGAGCGCCTGCCGCTCGGCCGCGCTCAGCGCCGCCCAGGCGCGCGCGTCGATCAGCAGCAGATCGAGCCTGGCCAGCGCCTCCGGCGTCAGCGCCGGCGCGTCGCGGCGCAGTGCGACGCCTTCGCTCAGGGCCACCTCCAGCTCCAGATCGAGCCCGGCGTCGAGCGCCCAGCGGCGCAGGTACTTGAGCTCGGGGTCCGGCGCGCCAGCGAGCAGCAGCCCGCGCAGGCGGGTCCCGGAGCGCACCGCGAGCGGCACCTCGGTGCTCGCCGCGCGGCGCCCCTCGGCGTCGTAAAGATCGAGCCGAAACCGGCTGCCGCCCGGCAGCTTCGCCGCGGCCGCCAGCGCGAAGCGCCCGCCGCCGTCGAGGCTCTGCCGCGCCGCCATTGCGCCGG
>CAZORA010000067.1:0-5010 GCA_964582225.1 uncultured Dokdonella sp.
GCCCAGCGGGGGTTTCCGGGCACACGAATCAGGCGTGAAGTGCGGAAGTTGGGGAACACGTTCTTCATGCTCGCGAAGGCGCGCACCATTGGCTTCCAGTTCCCGAAGTCAAAGGCGCTGGGCTCCCGCCTTCGCGGGAGCGACGATGAAAAAATCGTCTGCTTCGGAGCCTGCCTGGCGGGAGCGCGCAGCGGGCGCGCGGACGCAACAAGCAGATCGACGTCCCCTCGCGCGACTTGCAGGCTGTGCCGGGGGCACGCGGGCGCGAGTTCAGGCGGCCAGCGGCCGCAGGCCATCGAGCGATGCCAGGAAGGCGCGCACGCTCGGACCGCGCCAGCGCCCGCGGTGCAGCAGCAGGCTCAGCTTGCGCTCGAGCGTCAGAAACGGCGTCTTCAGCTCGCAAAGCCTGCCGTCCGCCACCGCGTCGGCGATCGCCACCCGCGGCAGGCAGGCAATGCCGAGCCCGGCGAGCACCGCCTGCTTGATCGCCTCGCTCTGGCCGAGCTCCAGCGCCACCTCGAGCGGACCCAGAAGATCGTGCGCCGCCTGCTCGAACACTGCGCGGGTGCCCGAGCCGGGCTCGCGCAGAACCCAGCGCCAGCCGCGCAGATCGGCGGCGGCGAGGCGACGCCGACGCGCGAGCGGGTGATCGCTGCGCACGCAGACGCACAGCGCATCGCGCCGCCAGACGAACTGCTCCAGCTCAGGGTGGTGCAGCGGCGCCTCGATGCAGCCGACCTCGAGATCGAAATCCAGCACGCGTTCCAAGATCTCGCTGCTGTTGGCGACCCACAGCCGGAGATTCACGCCCGGATGCTCGGCCACGAAGCGCCCGAGCAGATCGCCCACCAGGTAGTCCCCGATCGTGTTGCTGGCGCCGACCGCAAGGCTGCCCGGCCGCGCGGCGGCGGCGTTCAGTTCGCGCATGCGCTCGAGAATCTCCTGGGCGCGAGGCAGCAGCCCGTGCCCCGCCTCGTTCAGGCGCAGGCGCCCGCGATGGCGATCGAACAACCGGCTGCCCAGCAGGCGCTCGAGTTCCGCCAGCGCCATGCTCACCGCAGGCTGGCTGAGGCGCAGGCGAGCGGCGGCGGCGCCAACGCCGTCCGCGGCGGCGATCGCGCAGAAAATTTCGAGCTGGCGAATGGTTACGCCGATCATCAGCGTTCTTGATTCACGCGATCAGAATTAACGATTTTATTTATATAACCAAACGCTACAAGATGCGCGTGTCCCGTCCACCCGCGCACATGAACGCAAACGCTCCGCTCGAATCCGCGGCCGTGCCGGCCGCGGAGCTCCCCGAACCGACGCCGCGCCTGCTGCCCGGCATCGGCCTCAGCGCGCTTCTCGCACTCGCCGCGATGGCCGCAAGCGCGCTGGCAGCCGCGGCCGGCATCGAGGTCTCCGCGCTCACCCTCGCGATCGTGCTCGGCATGCTGGTCGGCAACCTGGCGGCGGCGCGGATTCCGGCGGGCTGCACGCCGGGCATCGCCTTCTCGCAGCGCATGCTGCTGCGGGCGGGGGTGGTGCTCTACGGGCTGCGCATCAGCTTTCAGCAGATTGCCGCGGTCGGCACCGGCGCGCTGCTGCTCGACCTGGCGATCGTCGGCTGCACGCTCGCGCTTGGCCTCTGGATCGGAAGGCGCTGGCTCGGCCTCGACCGCGACACCGCGCTCCTCACCGCCTGCGGCAGCGCGATCTGCGGGGCCGCCGCGGTGCTCGCCGCCGAACGCGTGCTGCAGTCGGAACCCGGCAAGGTCGCCATCGCGGTAGCCACGGTGGTTCTGTTCGGTACGCTCGACATCTTCCTCTACCCCCAGCTGTATCCCCACCTCGCGCTGTCGCCGACGCAGTTCGGCGTCTATACCGGCGCCACGGTGCACGAAGTGGCGCAGGTGGTGGCGGTGGGCAGCGCGATCGCGCCGGAAACGGCCGACACCGCGGTCATCGTCAAGCTCACCCGCGTGCTGCTGCTGGTTCCCGTGCTGTTTCTGTTCGGCTTCCTGCAGGCGCGCGGAGACGGCGCGCGGGGCAAGCTCAGCGTGCCCTGGTTCGCGCTGGCGTTTCTCGGCGTCTGCGCGCTCAATTCGGTCATTCGGCTGGCGGAACCGCTGCGCTGGCTGCTGCTCCAGCTCGACACCCTGCTGCTCGCCACCGCCATGGCGGCTCTCGGCGTGGAAACCCGCCTCGCGCGCCTGCGCGCGCTGGGGCCGAAGCCGCTGCTGCTGGCGAGCCTGCTGTTCGTCTGGCTCACGACCGGCGGCTACTGGCTGACCCGCTGGCTGGTCTGAGCCGGCTACCATGCGCGGATGAATCTGCCGCCGCATCGCCACAAGAAACGCCTCGGCCAACACTTTCTGCACGACGCACTGGTGCTGCAGCGGATCGTGCGCGCGATCGACCCGCGGCCCGGCCAGCGCGTGGTCGAAATCGGCCCCGGCGCCGGCGCGCTCACCCTGCCCCTGCTGCAAGAGCTCGGCGAGCTGACCGTGATCGAGTTCGACCGCGATCTGCTGCCGGCGCTGCGCGAGCTTGCCGTCGGCGTCGGGCGGCTCGAGATCATCCAGGCCGACGTGCTCGCGGTCGACCTGGAGCGGCTCGCCGCAGGCAGCGCGATTCGCCTGGTCGGCAACCTGCCCTACAACATCTCCTCGCCGATCCTGTTCCACTGCATCGAGCACATCGCGGCCATTGCCGACATGCACTTCATGCTGCAGAAAGAAGTCGTCGAGCGCATGGCCGCGCAACCCGGCGGCAAGGACTACGGCCGCCTCTCGGTGATGCTGCAGCTCGCCTGCCGGGTCGAACCCCTGCTCGAAGTCCCGCCTGACGCATTCCACCCGCCGCCCAAGGTCGACTCCGCCGTGGTCCGCCTGACGCCCCTTCCCGCCGAGCAGCGCGCCGCCGCCGGGCAGCCCGCGGTCGCGCGCGTGGTCAAGGCCGCCTTTGCCCAGCGCCGCAAGACCCTCGCCAACGCGCTGCACGGCCTGCTTACGCCCGATGATCTGCGCAACGCCCACATCGACCCCGGCCTGCGCGCGGAGCGGCTGACGCCGCACGACTTCGTCCGCCTCGCCGCTGCGCTTCCCGAAGCGGCGGCCGATCCCGCGCGGGAAAGTGCGCCGCGCTTGACGAACCCACCTCGCGCCGCTGTAATACGCGCCCCACCGCGGCCGCCACCCGGCCGCATGCAGCACACTTGGCCAGGTAGCTCAGTTGGTAGAGCAGAGGACTGAAAATCCTCGTGTCGGCGGTTCGATTCCGTCCCTGGCCACCACTATTCAGCGCCCAACCGTTCTCGGTTGGGCGTTTTCGTTTGCGGCATCCGCACGCCATGCGGGCTTTCGGGCCGTTCTGCGTATGCCAGCCGTGCCGGGCACGGGCGACCTGACCCGCCCGGTTCGCCCCTGTTCCGCCCTATCTTCTCTCGAAACCTGCGCCAACTTCTTCGCCGTGGCACACGCAGACGGCGTTGTTCGTCAACCACCTGCGCGTGTGCCGATGGGAATGGTTGGCTCGCGGGTTTGCACGAGCAAAGCACAACGGCAAACCCGCGAGGCCAGCCTCCACGTCAGCCCTTGGGCGGGAACGGGTCGTCACCGTAGCTGTTGCGCTCACGGATCTGGCCGTTACGCCCTTGGATGAGCATCTCGCTCTGCTGGTTGATGGCGATGTCCCGCGCACGGTCAATCGCCTGTTGCTGCGTGTCATGGATGGAGGTGAGACGGTCGTTGCCTTCTCCCCGTACACCCCACTGATCGCCGCCGTTGATGGGTACGACCCATTGGTTCTTTCCGCTCATTTCATGCACTCCAAAAATTGCAAAGGTCAGGCTCTTGAAGTCGCGCGAGCCTGGGCGCATCGGGTGGTGTGATCACGTCATGGCGACCTCCTGTCCCGCTGCCGCACACGGCATCGCATACAGCCCCGCGCGTTGCTGCGTGACCACGAGCGCACCATAGGCCGCGTGCTGCGCCTCTGGCCCCGGCTTGCCCTTGTCCTTCGTCTTGATCTTGAACAGGTCGCTCGGCTTGGCGCTGTCCAACCCTGCGCGCTGCATGATTCGCTCCGCCGTCGTGGTTTCGCCCTTGAACGACCACAACGCGCCAAGTACCTTCGACTGACCATCGGTGAACTGGATCGGCGTGGCCTGAACATCCGGCAGCGTCGCCCACTTGAAATCTGCCGAGAACGGCCCGTTCACCGGCGTGGCCGGATCGGCGACTGCTGGCGTCGCGGACGGCGACGTGGCGATGAACGAAATCGCACCGCCGTAGAGCGTGAAGCGTTCTTCCAGCACCAGCCACTCGACGCCCGCGCCGAAGGGCGAACCGCGCGTCGTGCTCGGCCTCGGCGTGATTACCCGGATGTCGCGGCCCGCCACGCGCACGCGATCCAGCAGCGCGGGTTCGTGGAGCACACGCGTCAGATCGCGGGCCAGCAGGACGGGCGACCGCCGGGCATCGCCCAAGCGCCACACACCACCGCCCAAATCATCGATGCCGTCGCGGCTCTCGATGTCGAGCGCGAGGCGCATCTTCGTGCGCAGCCATTCCTCGTCCAAGGCCAGTGCCGCGCCGTCGTTCACCTCGACGGCCACCGGCCCGCAGTCTGGGCAGCGGCACATCCGTCCGCCACGACCATCGCCCCACACCTGCGCCCGATGCTGCTGGCAGTGCGGGCACAACACGAAGGACTGATCCATCATCGTCGGCTTGACCGCCTTGCTGAGGATGGACAGCGCCGCCGCCTCGCGCGGCGACAGCGTGGTGCGTAGCACGGGCGTGCCGCCTGCGAACAGGCGACACACCAATGCCCATGCCTCGTGCGCCGTCATCGGTCAATCCTCGATCACCGGCGTCGAGCCGACCGCATCCGTTTCCGGCGGTATTTCGTGCGCGCTCAGGGTCTGCCCCTTCTGCAAGATACCGACCGCGACCAGATAGCCTTCCAGTTGCGCCTGCATCTTGGCGTCGAACTTGTGCAGGTTCAGCCGCCCCTTGCTGGTCA
>CAZORA010000068.1:0-3637 GCA_964582225.1 uncultured Dokdonella sp.
AGTCGCTGGATGCCCGCCTTCGCGGGCATGACGGGCTTGCTCAGACATTCCCTGGTCCTCCTCAACGTCATCGAACCGGCGGTTTTCAGGTCGTCACAGGATGCTGCCGATCACCCCAGCCCTGACCGCAATGGCTGGCTCGGCGACGTAGACGGCGCCGGCGGCGATACCGGCCCGAGCGCCGGGCGGGGTCCAGTCGCCGCAGACCAGTTCGATGCCGTCGCGCATGTCGCTCGGCGGGCGGAAGCAGATCGGCACCAGGGCGCTGGCGGCGCGGGCTTGTCCGCCAACCCGCTCCGGCGTGAAACGCCAGCGTCGCACCGCACGCAGCGCGTCCTTGACCAGGCGCTCGTCCGCCGCCGGCGCACCGGTGGCAAGCTCCGCCGAAGTCACTTCACCGTCGGCGTCGTACTGCAGCTGGGCCACCACCAAGGCCGGGACCAGATCGCCGCTGCGACGCAGCACGTTGCTCGGCATCGTCGGGGTCGAGCCGCGTTCGACCGCGCCACCACTGCGCACGTCCAGCACGCGGATCGCCGAGTCGCCGCCAGTCGGCTCGAGGCGCAGGGTGACGTACAGGGTGGTCTCGACCGCGGCCGGCGGATCGCCCGCACGGGCGGGCTCGAAGCTCCAGCCGTGGATGGCGCTGGCCAGCGGTTCGGCGACGCGCGGCTGCAGCTCACTTCGCAGCGCGAGCGCGGTCACCTTGCCCTGCGCATCAATGCTGGCTTCCCAGCGGGTGTCGAGCTTGACACCCGCAGGCTGTGCGAAGGCGACGTCGAAACCAAGGGCCACGAGCGCGGCCAGTCCACAGAACAAGGTCCAGCGCATGCGCGTCTCCATGATCAGGGTCCGCAGTGAACCTTACCCCAGAAGCCGCCGACGGAACCAGCGGAAACCCGGAAAATCGAGCCAAATTCAGGTCAGCAGACGTTCGGCCAGCGCCAGATAGAGCGCGGGAAGTCGCTCGAGCTCAGCCAGCGCGACGCGCTCGTCGATCTGGTGGATGCTGGCGTTGCAGGGGCCTAGCTCCACGACTTCGGCGCCGAGGGGGGCGATGAAGCGGCCGTCCGAGGTGCCGCCGCCGGTGCTCTGCTCGGGCCCTACACCGCAGAGCTCGGTGCATGCCTCGACCACGGCCCGGCGCAGGCGGCCATCGGTCGGGGCGAGGAAGGGCTCGCCGGAGAGATTCCATTCCACGCTGAAGTCGAGCCCGTACCGCTGCAGCACCGACTCGAGGCGCTGCCGAAGCGAAGCGGCGCTGCTGGCCGTGGAGAAGCGGAAGTTCATCTCCGCGGTCAGGTGCCCCGGAATCACGTTGCCCGCGCCGGTGCCGGCGGCGAGATTCGAGACCTGGAACGAAGTCGGCGGAAAATCGGCGTTGCCCTCGTCCCAGCGCGTCGCGACCAGCTCGGCCAGCGCCGGCGCCAGGGCGTGAATCGGATTCAGCGCCTTGTCGGGATAGGCCACATGGCCCTGGACGCCGCGCAGGCGGAGGGAAGCCGAGAGCGAGCCGCGCCGGCCGACCCGGATACGGTCGCCGAGGCGCTCGCACGAGGACGGCTCGCCGACCAGGCACCAGTCGATGCGCTCGCCGCGCTCGCGGAAGCATTGCGCCACCCGTCGCACCCCGTCGAGATTGGTTGGCCCCTCCTCGTCGCTGGTCAGCAGCAGACCGACCCGCCCGGCATGCCGCGGATGTCGCGCCGCGAATTCCTCCAGCGCGACCACCATCGCGGCCACCCCGGACTTCATGTCGGCCGCGCCGCGCCCGTACAGGTAGCCCTCACGCACCGTCGGCTTGAAAGGCGGCGAGGTCCAGGCCTCCTCGGGGCCACTCGGCACCACGTCGGTGTGGCCGAGGAAGGCGAGCGTCGCGCCGCCGTTGCCGTGCGTGGCCCAGAGATTGTCCACCGCGCCGAAGCGCAGCGTTTCCAGCCGAAAGCCGGCGGCGCGCAAGCGTGCGCCGAGCAAGGCCTGGCAGCCGGCATCGTCGGGCGTGACCGAGCGGCGCTGAATCAGCTCGCAGGTGAGGTCGAATACGGCGGACACGCTGGCGGGTTCCGGACCGGGTCGTCGGACTATCTTGCCGCAAGCCGGCGGCGCCTGCCGGCGCGGGGCTCAGTCCATCAGGCTGACGCCGAGCAAATGTCCGACCGTATAGGTCACCGCGATCGCTGCGGCGGTGATCAGTAGCTGCCGCCCCGCGGAGAAGGCCAGCGAGCGGCCGGTGAAAAGCGAGGTGCCGGCCGCGATCAGCATCAGGCCGAGGACGGTGGCCAGCAGGCTACCGAAAAAGGCCTCGCGCCCGCGCAGGAACAGATACGGAAACACCGGAAACAGCGCGCCGAAGGCAAACAGGCAGAACGAGGAGATCGCAGCGCCCCAGGCCGAGCCGCCCAGCTCCTCCGGATCGACGCCCAGATCCTCGCGCACCAGGGCGTCGAGCGTCGCCCGCGGCGACTCGGTGAGGTGCTCGGCCAGGTGCCTGGCCTCCTCGCTGTCGAAGCCGCGCTCGTGATAGATCCGCGCGATGCGGCGTCGGCCGTCTTCTGGCGCCACCGCCAGGCGCTCGGCGCGCTCGGTGATCTGGGCCTGGTAGAACTCGCGTGAGCTGTTGACGCTCAGCCACTCACCGAGCGCCATCGAGCAGGCTCCCGCCACCATCCCGGCGAGGCCCGACAGCACCACCATCGGCTCGCCCGCCGCGGCGCCGGCCATGCCCATCACCAGGCTCGCGTTCGACACCAGGCCGTCGTTCGCGCCAAGCACCGCCGCACGCAGGGTGTTGCCGCTGCCGCCGCGGTGCCGCCCCGGCCGCGCCGCACGCTGCGGCAGGGGGAAATGATCGCGATGCTCGCTGCGGTCGACGGGAGTCGCCGCATGGTCGGCGTGCTCCAGGCGCACCACCGTCGGCATCACGAACTCGGTGCCGAAAGTGCGCGCCAGCGCGCTCAGCATCCGCACCCGCAGTCCGGGCTGGCCGGCCGGCGGCGGCTCGCTGCCCTTGGCGCGCAGGCGCTCTTCCCAGAACCGGGCATTCGCCGTCTCACCGTCGGCGATCCGCTGATAGGCTCGTGCCAGTCGCGGATCGCGCGCCAGTTCGGCGAGCCGCGCGTAGAGCGCCGCGTTGTCGCGCTCGATGCGCAGGTTGGCGCGGCAGCGGCGGATCGAATCGCAGCTCACAGCGCAGTGCTGCCCGCCGCGCGCGCGGCGGCAAAGCGCTTCTCGAAGTTGCCGCCGCTGAAGCCGACGCTCACCGCGCCGTCTTCGCTCACCACCACCGGGCGGCGGATCAGCGCCGGATATTCCCTGAGCAGCAGCAGCCATTCCGCCTCGCTGCCGGGGTTCTTGCGCGTCGGCAGCAGCTTGCGCCAGGTGGTCGAAGACTTGTTGACCAGAGCCTCCCAGCCGCCCAGCGCCCGCGCCCAGTCGCGCAGGGCGTCCGCCGGCAGCGGCTGCGCGCGGTAGTCGACGAACTCGTGGGCGAGGCCGAAGCGCTCGAGCCAGCTGCGCGCCTTGCGGCAGGTGTCGCAGTTGGGCAGGCCGTAAAGCTGGATCATGCGTCCCTCAGAAGTTCGTTGATCGAGGTCTTGGCGCGGGTCTTCGCGTCCACCCGCTTGACGATCACCGCGGC
>CAZORA010000069.1:0-2879 GCA_964582225.1 uncultured Dokdonella sp.
TTTGCGCCTTGTCGACGTCGTAGTCGCACTTCTGCAGCAGCTTCTGGATGATGTTTTCGACGTCTTCACCGACGTAGCCGGCTTCGGTCAGCGTGGTCGCGTCGGCGATCGTGAAGGGCACGTTGAGGAGCCGCGCCAGGGTATCCGCGAGCAGGGTCTTGCCCGACCCAGTCGGCCCGATCAGCAGGATGTTCGACTTGGCGAGCTCGACGTCCTCGTTGCGGCTGCGCGACTCGAGGCGCTTGTAGTGGTTGTATACCGCAACCGCCAGCACCTTCTTCGCGCGCGCCTGACCGATCACGTACTGATCGAGCACACCGAGGATTTCGGCCGGCTTGGGCAGGTCGCTGCGAGCGCTGGCCGCCTTCTCCTCCAGCTCCTCGCGAATGATGTCGTTGCACAGCTCAACGCATTCATCGCAGATGAACACCGAGGGGCCGGCGATCAGCTTGCGCACCTCGTGCTGGCTCTTGCCGCAAAACGAGCAGTAGAGAATCTTCCCGCCGTCGCCCGACCGGCTCTGCCGTTCGTCTGTCATGCTCCGCCCCGGGGTGAATCCGCTGGCCGCGCGGGAGAATAACACAGCGCGCCGTCGCGCCCGGCCCGACGCGACGCGCCGACCGGGCGGCGCAGGCGCATAAACTGCAGGAAATCAGCCCGCCGCGGCAGTCTCACCGGGGCGGCGCTCGAGCACCCGGTCGATCATGCCGTAGGTCACGGCGTCCGCGGCACTCATGAAGCGATCGCGCTCCATGTCGTGCTCGATCTGCTCGAGCGGCTTGCCCGTATGACGCACATAGATGTCGTTCAGACGACCGCGCAGATAGAGGATCTCACGCGCGTGGATCTCGATGTCCGTAGCCTGACCCTGAGCGCCGCCGGAGGGCTGGTGAATCATCACCCGCGAATTCGGCAGCGCGTAGCGCTTGCCGGCTGCACCGGCCGTCAACAGCAGCGACGCGGCGCTGGCGGCCTGGCCGATGCACATGGTGCTGACGTCGCAGCGGATGTACTGCATGGTGTCGTAGATCGCCAGCCCGGCGGTCACCACGCCACCGGGACTGTTGATGTATAGATTGATGTCCTTGTCGGGATTCTCCGACTCGAGAAACAGCAGCTGGGCAACCACCAGGTTGGCCATGTAGTCGTCGATCGGCCCGACCACGAACACCAGGCGTTCCTTCAGCAGACGCGAATAGATGTCGTAGGCGCGCTCGCCGCGGGAGGTCTGCTCGACCACCATCGGCACCAGATTGAGACTGCGAATTGGCGGTGCGTCGCGGTTCACCAAATGTTCTCCTCGGCGGCGGCGCTCAGGCGCCGGGCCGCATCACCTCGTTGAAACCCAGCGTGTGCTCGCTGTGCTGCGCATGCTCGGCAACCCACTCGACGACCTGATCCTCCATCACGCGGTTTTGCAGCGCCGTCATCAGCTGGGGATCGGTGCGATAGAGTTCAACCACCTTGCCTGGTTCCTCGTAGGTCGAGGCGATGGTGGCCAGCGCTTCACCGACGCGCTTGCTGTCGAGGCGCAGCGAGTTCTGCCGCGCCAGCTCGGCAATCAGCAGGCTGGCCGCCACGCGCCGGCGCGCTGGCGCCAAATACGCCGCGATCGCGCCGTCCTTCTCGCCGGCCCGCTGCGCCAGCAGGCGCGCATCGGCCTCGATCAGGCCCTGCGGCAGCTCGAGATCGGGAAAGGCATCGACGAGCTTTTCCACCACCCCGGCCTTGAGGCGCTCCATCAGCACGCCCTTGAGCTCACGCTCGAGATTGGCGCGCACGTCTCGGCGAAACTGCTCGACGCCGCCCTCGGTCACGCCGAAGGTTGCGGCGAAAGCTTCGTCGACTTCTGGCAGCTTCGGCTCCTGCACGCGGATCACGTGAACCCGCGCCGTCGCCGCCTTCCCGGCCAGCGCGGCAACCGTGAAGCCCGGCGCAAACTTGAGCTCGGCGCTGAACTCCTCGCCAGCGACACGGCCGACCAGCAGCGATTCGAGCTCCGCCGAATAGACGCCAGAGCCGACGATCACGCCGACCCGGTCTGCGCCCGCCTGCGGGTGACGCGCGCCCTCCACCTCCGCCGAGTACTCGAAGAGCATCATGTCGCCGTCCTGTGCTGCGCGCTCGACCGACGTCCAGCTGCGCCGCTGCAGGCGCAGGGTTTCGACCATCTGGTCGATGTCGGCCGGGGTCACTTCCGCCACCGGACGCACGATCTCCAGCGCGCTGACGTCGATCGGACCCAGCTCGGGCATCACCTCGAAGGTCGCGATGTACTCGATCTCGCCGTTGTCCGGGCGACCGCTGGTGCTGATCGCAGGCTGCATCGCCGGGCGCAGCTTCTCCTTTTCGATCACGTCCTGCAGGCTGGTCCCGATCATCTCGGACAGCGCCTCGCCGCGAATCTGCCCGCCGAAGCGCTGCTCGATCACCTTCTGCGGGACCTTTCCGGGTCGAAAGCCCTTGATGCGGGCATTCCGCCGCAAGTCCTGCACGCGCGCATGTACCGACGCCTCGAGCTGGGTGGCCGGCAGACGCACGGTGAGTCTGCGTCCGAGGGCGCCAACGTTTTCGATCGAAACTTGCATGGGGGTCCTCTAGCCTGAACTCGCGACTGCGCCCGTTCCAACCGCTGGTCGCGGCGGCGGAGCGCGGGTCGCCTCATGGGTGGAACGTACGCCGTGTCTGGATGGTGCGAAAGAAGAGACTCGAACTCTCACGGGTTGCCCCACTGGAACCTAAATCCAGCGCGTCTACCAGTTCCGCCACTTTCGCCCGGCATCCCGCGGCTGCGCGGAGTTGCCCGGACGCGCCGCAGATGAAATGGTGGGCCGTCTAGGACTCGAACCTAGGACCAAGAGATTAAGAGTCTCCTGCTC
>CAZORA010000070.1:0-1871 GCA_964582225.1 uncultured Dokdonella sp.
CGAGCCTTCGGCCTCGAGCAGCTCGCGCACGCGGGCGCGGACCGCGGCGGGCGCCGGGCGAGTGGCGAGCCAGACCGCGCGGGCCGCGGCCGGCTGCTCCAGCGCCTGACCCAGCAGCTGCAGAACCTGTGCGTCGAAGTTCTGGCTCACATCCTTCTTCCCGCGGTCTTTCGCAAATCGCCGAGCTCGACCTGATCCGTTCGGCCTCGGCGCGATCGAATGCCCAGTGTCGGGTGCTCATTTTGCCGCATGCCGACTGCTAGACTGCGAGCATGGTCGCCGATGTCACTCAGCTGCTTTCCGCCTGGCGTGAAGGTGACGCCCAGGCACGCGACCGGCTGATCGTCGAACTCTATCCCGAGCTGCGGCGACTGGCCGCGCAGCTGTTTCGCGCCGAGCGGGTCAACCACACCCTGCAACCCACGGCGCTGGTCAATGAAGCCTGGCTGCGCTTGGCCGGTGGCGGCGCGCCGGCGCTCGATGATCGCGCCCATCTGTTTGCGGTTACCGCGCGCCTGATGCGCGAGATCCTGATCGACCATGCGCGCAGCCGCCGCCGGCTCAAGCGTGACGGCGGCGAGCGCGTGACTCTGAGCAGCGCCGAGATCTCCGGCGCCGAGCACGATCCCGAGCTCCTCGACCTGGACGCGGCGCTGGCACGGCTGGAGGAGGTCGATGCCGGCATGGCGCGGATCGTCGAGTTGCGCTATTTCGGCGGTCTCGGAATCGACGAGGTGGGGATGGTGACGGGGCAGTCGCCGGCCACCGTGAAGCGCCACTGGCAGGCGGCCCGGCTCTGGCTGTTTCACGCGTTGAACGATTCGACGCGCCCCGCGCGGAGCTGAGGGTCGCTCCGCGGCAGTGATTCCGAGTCGGCGCCGCCTATCTCGGCGCGCGCGAGCTCGGGCGGTACTCGCGGCGCAGCCTTGCGAGCTCCCGATCAGCCTGGACGACTCGTTCATCGTGTTCCCCATAGAGGCGCGCAGCGTCTCCCCGCGCGCGCGCAAGCTCGCGTTCGGCTACCTCGAAGTGGCGCCGCGCTGCCAGGCTGTAGGCCAGTGCCAGCCGGATGCGGGTCGCGAGATCGACGCGCTGGCCTAGATTCTCGTCGACGCGGCCGATCAGCTCTTCCAGCGCCGCGCTCAAGCTGAGTTCCGAGCCGGCTCCGGTAGGGTCGGAAATATCGACCACCTGCAGCAGAAATGCATTCACCAGCTCGGTATCCGCGGTTGCGTTTCGCGCCTGGTGAGTTTGGAACAGCGCAAAGCCGAGGGCGGCGAGGATCAGGAGCACGGCGGCGGCGGCGCCGAGGCTGCCGGCGGGATGGCGGCGCAGGAAGCGGGTGAAGCGATAGCGGGCCGAATCGGGATGCGCCAGCACCGGGCGATGCTGGAGGAATCGCTCGAGGTCTTCGTTGAGGGCGCGGGCGGAGTCGTAGCGGCGCAGCGGATCCTTGTGCAGGACCTTGGCGAGGATGCGCTCGAGATCGCCGCTGAGCCCGGCGGTGCGCGCTTTCTGCTCGGCGACGGACAGCGGTCCGGCGGAGATGGCGCGGCGCAGGGTGGGCGGCTCGGTATCGCTGATCACCCGCTCGCTCTGCGCCGGGCTGAGTCCTTCGAGGGAGTAGGGTCGCCGTCCGCTGAGGAGCTCGTAGAGCACGACGCCGAGGGAGTAGACGTCGGAGGCGGTGGTGAGGGGCTGGTGGCGGACCTGCTCGGGGCTGGCGTAGGCGGGGGTCATGGCGCCGACGACGGTGGGATCGGCGGCTGCGCTGGCGGAGTCGGCGGCGCGGGCGATGCCGAAGTCGAGCAGGCGGGGCTCGCCGTCGGCGCCGACCAGGATGTTGCCGGGCTTGAGGTCGCGATGGATGA